>CAWVXH010000004.1:0-92223 GCA_963934165.1 uncultured Candidatus Poseidoniales archaeon | reverse complement strand
CTCCAATAGCGGTAGCCTCCGGCAGGATCAACCGGATTTCGCGTGAGCGGAATCATCGTTATCCCTTCGGAAGTTCTTGTGAAAATAATCACAAGGCTATGTCACTTAAATTGTAAATTGGCGCAGAAACACATTTCCTAAATTTTGAATGTGAAAATTATTTTCTGCTTACTTGCACCCCCTTAAAGGGGTCAAGTCGTTATTGTGGTTAACCTCCTTGACCGCGACAAATGTCGTGATCGCACTTCCTCGGCTTACGTTCGGCTTGAAGGGAGACATCATCGCACAGTGTGCTCAGTTCCCAACGCCAGCCAATCGTAGCATCCCGCCGACCGACCACCGGTATATGAATATGACTCGCAGGTTCCAGCAGACAAATGATGCACTGCTCGGCAGTTAATATGGAAATGAAATTTTGAAATGTTCGTTTCTTTTCATACGGGTTAATCTCCTCTGGAATCATTTACCTCAAACACAAAAATTTTGCTTTTCGTTTAAACCAAATAAACGAAAATTTGCAACAATTTATTTGTCCATCAACATCAAAGAATAATTTGATATTGAAGAAAAATACACTTCACGAACTAATTGAATTAACGATAATTCAATCGATTCATTCAGCGCCAAAGAACTCTCTCAGCACAGGATGCATTTCCATAGCTTGTTCTTTCTGAATTTGCTCATATGTTCTGAGAATAATTCCTACAGCCAGCAAAAGTCCAGTACCCGTAGCATTTCCTACAGTACCGAGTAGATCGGCACCAGAAGCGAGCAGTCCAACGAACGCACCAGAGAAGAGAGTGACTGGAGGGATGTATCTCTCAAGGATTCTTTCAAGCACAACTGGATTCTTTCTGAAACCTGGAATCTGCATTCCAGTGCGCTCGATTTGCTTTGCAACATCTTTGGCACCCATGTTCGTAGTCTCAATCCAGAACTTCGCGAATACAGTCGAACCCGCGGTCATAACGAAGACATAAACGAGAACGTGAATCATAATTTGACCTAAACTGTGGCCATAAGCATCTCCTGTCTGATTTAGTAATGGCAGCAGCCAATCACCCACCCCATTTACCATAGAAGCGTACCAGGCAAATCCGTCAGATGCCGTTGTGGCTCCGAGCTCATAAGAACCGAACAAATGGGCGTAAGACATATTGTAAGTATTTCCGAAGAGATGTAAAGGCGCAGCATTTCTCCCTAAGATAGGGATTGTTGAAAGCGTCGGATGGCTCCAGAATAAGAGTGTGAACATGTTAATGTTAGCGAGCAGAGCGGCCATCAAAATAACCGGAATATTGCTCGCGTAAACCAAACGGATAGGGTATTGACCGCGATGACCGCGAACCTTTCCGTGTGTCAACGGCAATTCGAGCTTGCTCGATTCAGCATAAGCAACGACTAGGAATACGACTACTGAAGAAACTAGAGCGGCCACTGGATTCGCATGATTTAGCAATATTAACTCGAAGCCGTTCTGTGAGACTAATTGAGAATTGGTCGCAGTTCGTAAAGTGTAGAATATCATAGGCAATGCGCCGGAAGGAGGGTTCTCGAACGATAGCGGAGAGCCTTGCACAACTGCTAGAGGGGAGAGTGTACCAACGAAAGTCGATTGAGCGACACCAGCAGCGATGAAGAGAGAGATACCCGAACCAATACCCCACTTGCTAACCAGTTCATCAAGCAAGAATACTAGATATGAACCGATGAATAATTGGGCGACGATAATCGCATTTGCCCAGCCGATTCCATATTGAAGAATCATCGTTTCGTGCGGATCTAAGAATCCATAAACTTGAGGAATCGATTCGATTGGAATCATAATCATAACCAATAATTTCTGAACACCTTGGTACAATTGCTTGTCTGCCGAATCTTGTAAATCAAGTTGAATGATTTTCGCACCAGCGAAAAGTTGCATGATAATCGAACCTGTAACAATCGGTCCGATTCCGAGGTGCATAATCGAACCGGAAGCACCAGCCATTATCGCTCGGAATGATGAGAAAATATCTAAGGTTGAATCGGAAATCCCATACAACATTACATTCGTCATTCCAAAATAAATGATGAGAACTAGAGTAGTTGTCCACAATTTTTGATTAAATCTGACATGCCCCTCAGGCTTTGTAATGCTTGGATAAACATTGACGAATCGCTCCAATCCAAAGAGACGACTGCTGGCACTTCCTGAATAAAGGAAACAGGCAAGAGCCATTGCAGTTGCCAGACCTAAAAGAGCAACTCCAACTAACAAAAAGCCAACTGCGTCCTTATCGACCCAACCCCAATATGCAAGTCCGAGAACGAATAAGACCCATGTCACGGGTTTTAATGCCCTCCCTACATAGGGAATATCGCGAATATTTTCAGGAAGATCAGATATTGCGCTCCAGAGGACGAAACCAACATAGGGAATCGAGACTAAGAATAATCGAAGAGCCCGCATCTGCTCATCTGCTACACCGTCGAGTAAATCTCCGCGTAGCCAATAAAATAGTGCTCCCCAATAAATTGCAGCCATCAGAAAAGTTCCGATTTTGCTAGGTTTGCGATCAACCATTCAAAACACTCCTTCATTAATGTCGAGGATTATTCCTCTTCCAATTCACCAAATTCGCCATCATCTTCATCACTTAAAGTGACGGATCCACCAGCAGCTTCTACCTTCTCGATAGCGCGTGCACTGGCTTCTGCTACAGTAATCTGTAGAGCCTTGGTGATGCGTCCTTTGCCGAGCAACTTGTCAAATCCGAATCCGCCCAAATCGACAGAATCTCCTTCTGCGAGTGATTCTGCTTCTTGCAGATTACATGATACATTGACAGTTCTCAAACTAGGGTCACGGTTGAATCCATGCATCCCCCAGTGACCTGGCATAAACTTGATACGGGTCATTAAGCGATGCTTATTGATTCCAGCATTTCCACGACCACCACGCTTTCCAGCGCCGCGACCAGCTTTTTTCCCACGGCCGTGATAGCGAGAGCGACCACGGAATTTATTCGTACGTGAAACCATTCATAATCACCTCAGATCATCCTTCCGACTAAGTCGGATATTGCTTCACCACGGAAACCAAGAGCACCACCAACGGTGTATGCTCTCTTGATTCCGCCCCATCCCTTCGTGCCGCGAGGCGGATGAAGACGGAAGATTGGCTTTAGCCCGTCAACGCTCTTCATCGAAGCATCGCCAGCAGCGATAGCCTTCGCGAATGCCTTGACTGTTTTGAAATCTGAACCTGCTTTGATTGTTGCATTGGTTACAGGGTGGTCACCGACCATTCGTCCACGCTCTAAGATGAGGTTTTCGATGGTGTCAGCGTCAACTTCTCCCCAAGTGATGTAATCCTTCGACTTCTGCAGCATTCCGGTATATGTTGGAGCATCAGGGACGATAGTTGCGTGATTAACACGAGTCAAATTGAGCATTAACATGGTGTCACGAATTTTTTTGGTGACGCCACGGTCACTGCGAGCGCGGATAACTAAGTAACTCATTGAAATGTCCTCCCTTGGGTAATATGCAGACGTTCGCGATCACCATCGGTGATGCGCGTCTTATTCAATTCGATCAAAGCATTGAATGTCGCTTTTGCGAAATTGATAGTAGTTCGAGTTTGGCCATCGGAGCGTGACCAAACATCGGTAACACCTGCTAATGTTAGAACACGGCGACCATAGTCGCCGATAACCAATCCCTTTCCAGATGGAGCAGGCATCAGCGTGATTCTAGTCGAACCAGAGCGACCTGTGACCTTGAAAGGAACAGAATTTGCAGGACCTTCGGATGATTCCCAAGAACCGTTTCCACGCATTACTGGGATTATGTTGAGTTTTGCCTTATCAATCGCCTTACGAATTGTACTCGCAACTTCTTTTCCTTTGCAGATTGAAAGTCCAACGTATCCATCGCTATTTCCGACAACACAAAGAACGTTGAATCGAACACGTCGACCAGAATCGGTCATTCTCTGAATCATATTGACGCCGAGGACATCATCAGTCAAATCGGGTAGAAGTGCGTCGACGATTTCGACTTCTCGAATCGGCAATCCAGTATTCAATGCCTGCTCGTATGTGAGAATTTTACCAGACATGACCATTCGGCCGAGTCTTGTACGAGGAGACCAGGAACGAAGACCAGCAAGAGGATCTGGGCCACGACGAGGGCGACGGTCATTCTTCTCTTCAACAGGTGCGAGAGCTGCTGCGAGACCAGGTGCTAATTCGACTTCTTCAGGGGTGTTTTCATCACTCATGATAATGCCTCCTCTATCGATGCTCGAGTTTTCTCGACGGACTTCGCAATCGAATCGTCAATGTGAGTACCATTGACTCGGTCGTCGTCAGGTAGAATATCTTCGCCGTGAGGGATTTCTAATCCTGCCTCGACCATTCCTCGAAGGGCAGCGAATACGCGGCTACCGGTTGATGATGCTGAAAGTCCAATATCGAGAACTGCGCTTTCGTGACCTGCAGCGAGAGCAGATTTCCCGAGTGCATATCCGGCGAGGTAACTCGCAGGAACGGATTTGCGGGAAAGATCCAATGGCCAGTCAAATTTGTCGACCAAAGTCTTTCCATTGATAGAAGAAAGGACATGGTCTCCACCAAAATCGAAATTAATTAATTGACATGTAGTTTGAGTATTAGAAATACGAACAACTGCTCGTGGTATCCCACCGCGTAACAATTTCATACGGCGACGATAATCGGTATCTCCAACTCTTCGGCGCTTGAATTTCAGTCGTTGATTCTTACCTTTTGCCATCACTCATCACCGCCTAGTTTAATTCCATCCAAACCCATATTGGTTTGCATGTGTGCAATAGATCGGTAAGAACCGCCCTTTGCTTTTCGATAGTAATACCTATACTCCGATGGAGTAAGTGTTTCATCAGCACGAAATTCTTTGAGAACTCGGCGTTGAGCACGGATAAGTCGCATCCAGCGTGGTTTCTTTGGATCGCGTGAATTAGCAGTTCCTTTTCTGGAACCGTGTCCCTTTCGACGACCCTTTGCCTTCTGAGTAGCTACCTTTCGAGCTCTGCCACGGCTTACACCTTGAATCGGCTTAGCCTTGATGAGGCCCTCTTCGATAAGACGGCGAATGTCGTCCTTCTGAACTGCACTTGAAACGTCATCGAGATAATCTGGGTTAATCCAGATTCGATGAACACCTACTGCGCGTCCTTCTTTTTGAGTTAGAATTTGAGCGGCCATGCGCTTTTGATTTGTAATCATCATTGCAAGTCCCCCTTCCTATTGATTCGGCGGCGATTGAGAACACGGATTCCCAAATCATCTGCACGGTCATGAATTGTTGAACGCTTGCGGTTTCCAACGGTTGCACCGATACGAACAGCTTGAGTTTCGGGGTCAATTCCATCGAGTTCACTCGATTGATTGACTAGAACTTCTTTGAATCCAGATGGATGTAGTCCGCGAACTGACGCAATCTTTCCATATCCAACACGAGCCATTGGTGTTCGATACTTCATGTTCAATCGTTGTTTTGATTGATATCCATGGGGCTTTCTCCAACCTGAGCGGGCGAGACGGTAGTATCGATACCATTCTTGTCTACGGAACTTTGGCATCTTCTTCTTTTCAGCAGCGCGAGTAACTAAATTCTCCTTCGTCTCATCGTCGAGGACTGGCTTTTGTCTAGCTGTGTGAATTTGATCGATATCATCATCGAAGAAATCTTCGTCATCCATCTCGAAATCTTCATCGATGAATTCTTCTTCAACAATTTCAACGGCTTCTTCAACAGAAGATTCGTTGAGTCTCTCGATTAATACCGATTTCTTTCCAGAAACCGGAAGCTCTGCTTCTCGCAATAAATCCTTTAATTCTGCAACAGTCATCTTTTCGTATGTCATACCATTACCTCCTTTCATACACCCTTCGAGGTGATGTAGATACCATCTTGGAAGACTCTTCGATCTCGCTTCTTGATAGCACATGCACGCTCAATATTTGCTGCAGTTTGGCCAACCTTTTCTCTGTCAGCACCGCATACGATTACGTCTGTTTTGTTTTTCACCTTAACTTCAACATCAGCAGGTGACCATGGAAGTTTTGCTTCACGTGGAACCTTTTCACCGAAGAGGTTGGTGATTGTCATTTTGTTTCCTAGAACCTTGATGGTCATTGGGAAGTGAGAATATACTGCTTTTAATTTGTATTCGAAACCAGCATCAACACCGTGAACCATGTTTCGTAAGTGTGCAGCCCAGGTACCAGCGAGTGCTTTCTCGGCTCGTCGAGGAAGATCGCAGAATACTTCTAAGCCTTCATCCGTTTGCTTTACGACAACTCGAGGATGAAGAAATTCTCGTGTGAGTGTACTCGAACCTTTCGAGACGGTAACAGAGATACCATCAATCGTTGCACTAACTCCTTCGCCGAAGGAAATCTTGTGCGCTATATGATCTAACTTTGGCATACTTCATCCCCCCTCAGAAAATATAGGCGAGCAAACGTCCGCCAATTCTCTCCTTTTTCGCTTCGTAATGGTTCATTACACCTTGATTGGTGGTTAGGATGAGAAGCCCGAAATCTTGTGCAGGTAAGTATCGTGATTCCCACTTCTCAAATTCTGCCCGTTGAACAGAATGTCTTGGTTTGATAACTCCACAGCGGTTTATCGCGCCAATTAATTCGACGCGGAATCCACCGCCACGGCCATCATCTAGCTTCTCATACTCGCCGACATAGCCGGACTTTTGCATGATTGAAAGCATGCTTCCTAGAAGCTTGCTAGCAGGGCTTACAGTCACTTCATAGTGACCAGCGTTTTCCGCATTGAAAATACGGGTAAAGGCATCATTTAAGGGGTCAAATTGCATATCATATCACCTCAACTATATTTCTTGAATCCTATTTCCGGGGCTATATCGCGGAAGCATTGTCGGCATAGACGTAGTCCGTGTCGACGAATCATCCCTCTACTGCGTCCGCAGCGACGGCAACCGTTTGTTCGGCCGATTTCTTCTCCATGATCACGTGCCATACATCACTCCTCCACGATTGTTAACCCAAAACGCTCAGTAAACCATTCCTTGGATTCCTCGCGTTCTACGCGATGGTTTACTGCGACCTTGCGGCTTCGTCGGCGACGACGAGAGACGCGGTGGCCTGGGCGTTCGAGTACGATATTGATGTCCATACCAAAAATTCCGATATCCGGATTGTATTTTTGGTCTGGGAAATCGGTATAATCCGATATTCCAAAAGAAAGGTTGCCAGATTGATCGAAATTGTAAACAGGCAAGGTATTTTGGCGAACCCAGAATGCATCCTTCAGGAAAGCATGGACCTTTTCTTCTCCGCGGAAAGTAACTTTGCAACCGATTGGCGCACCTTCTCTAGTCCCAAGATCCCTATTTGTGCTTGAGGATATTGTACGAACAGGAGTTGAATCAGTTAGAAGCTTGAGAACTTGCTCAGCAAGCTGTAGACGTGAACCACCTTCACCGACACCGATGTTTACGGTGACCTTCGTGATACGTGGGGTAAGCATAGGATTTACAGAATCACTCATTCCTTCACCTCCAGTGGAATATCCTTTGTATCACCGATGATGAAAGCATAATCAGAAATTGTACCAAAGTCATCAAATTGAACTTCGTTTGCCTTCGATGAACGCTTGATTTCATGAGAACGTACAGTCGCTACTTCACCGATGTGAGAACCACCGATTAGGTAAGCGGTTGCTCCTTCTTCGAATTTATGGTGGGCAGTGATTTTCATATCCGGCAATGAGAGAACCACGCTGTCACCAGAATTGTATTCAGGATTCTCATCGAATAATAGATTACGTCCATCGTGAAGATGAAGTTGAGTAATTCCGCCACGAATGGTGGTTTTTCCACTCACGCGACAGATTTTGCTACCGGCGGCCTTAGATGAAATTTCGTTGTATCGAAGTTTACCATTTTTATCGATGATACAGCGGAAATGCTGATCTCCAACCGTTAGAACATCCATTAGACCGACACCACGGCCAGAACCGGTTTCGATTTGTCCATCAACGCAAACCTTACGGGTTTGGAGAATTTTCTTAGCTTCACGACGAGAGTGAGCGAGTCCGATAACATCTCTCAAAATTAGTGCCATCGGCATGCATTTATCCGTGCTGTGACCACATGGATCTGGTTTCTGAACCCACACATTTGACTTTCTTGGTAGAGGCCAACTTCGTGGCATCATTAGGCGCTTAATGTGACTGCTACTCATTCTTGTACACCCCCTCGGTCTGATAACTGCTTAATTCGCAGTGGGTCGCCCTCATAGAGAGCTGTGACAATTATGTTTGAAGGATGGATTGGAATCGCTTCCTCTTTTCCATCGGCAGTAGTCATCGTCAAACCATCGACGAAAATCATGCCAGATGTCGTGTTGACACTGGCAACCTTCGCCTTCAATCCTGCACGGCCACGTGATTGTCCGAGGCGCTTGCCGCGGGAATCGGATTTGACACTGTTAGGATTACCAAAGTCTCCTCGGAGTACTTCAACTTCATCACCGACACGAACGGTAACGGTTCGAACAGCTTGAAGATCTGGATCATCAGTTATTAATCGAGCTCGCATTCGCTTGCGCCTGATATGTAATGGTGCTTTGATCTGTTCTAGTCGGTTCTTGCCTGGTTTATTACTTGCCATCCATCTCACCTCATACAATTTGTTTCGCTGTAGCAGCGATTCTAGGCCATCGCTCAGCAGCTTCTCTACTGACTGGTCCTTTGATATCTGAACCTTGGACATCACCGCGTTCATTTGTTAGAACACATGCGTTGTCTTCGAATTGAACCCACGTACCATCTGCACGACGGAAGGGTCGTGATTGACGAACGATGACTGCGTTGAAGATTTGACGACGTGTTTCTGGAGTGCCACGCTTTACTGTGACACGAATCATATCACCGACGCCGCCTGCTGGATATCGACGAGCGACTCCACCCTTGTTTAGAACGGTAATCAACATGACAATCTTAGCACCCGTGTTGTCTGCGCAGTCCATCTTCGAGTGTGTAGGCAAAGCCTTGGTTACTCGACTTGAAATCCCCTTCATTGTGAATCCTCCGTATCGATTACACAGAATTTAACCGTCTTAGAAAGAGGTCTACATTCCATAATTCGAACCTTATCACCAGGGCTTAATTCACCAATACAAGAAGGTAAATGTGCCGGATATCGGCGTGTTCTCTTCTCATATCTCTCATATTTCTTCATGTAGCGGGTCATTTCTCGTTGAACGACAATCGAACCCGACATATTGTTTGAATAAACAGTCCCTTCGATAATTTGTCCACGTAGCCTCAAACTTCCATGGAATGGACAATTCTCATTCCCATCCCATTCGCCTTGCGGCGTATTAACATCTACTCCGATATCACGCATTTCAGTTCCTCCTATATTTGCGGTTCACTCGATTCTCTGGACGCTGGGTTACCGCGGCACCGTTGATAACGTCTTTCTCAGAATCGAGTGTGAATTGTATTACCGTCTTAGCGAGAGTTTTCTCACCAGTTTCGGATTGCACAATAATCGTGCGTCGGGTCTCTTCCAGTACCTGACCAGAAATCCCCACTAAACTAGGGTCATTTGAACCGACCACAGTTAGGTTTCGAGCCAAGAATGGAAGGTGAATCGAATCGCTCATTTAGCGCACCTCTACTCTGTATCCATTCTGCTCGAGAACTTTGGCGACACGCTTTTTGTGCTCACCTTGAAGTTCGATATTACGTCCTTTGACTGTGCCGCCACTAGCGCAAGCACCTTTGAGAATCTTAGCTAGTTGGTTGATATCGATGGCGGGATCATCGATTCCTTCAACGATAGTTACCATTTTTCCATACCTCCTTCTAACTACTGAAATGACTGCTTTTTGTTGTTCCTTAGCTATTTCTTGGCAAATGCATAATTCATCTGGTAAACCACAAAGATTGCAAATTCCAGCCATTCCATTTCACCCCTAAGATTGTTCATTTAATTTTGTCAACATGCGCGCGATACTGCGGCGTGTTTGTTTGAAATCACCAGAATTGGATAATGACCCTCCGAGCGCTTGTTGTGCGCGCAGTTGGAGCATTTCCTCTCGAAGCTCAACTAAACGGCGCTCAAGTTGATCGCGGTTCATTGAAGCGATATCACGGCTCGAAATAAATGACATTCATTCTTCCTCCTGCGATTCTAAGTCAGCGATTTTTTGAACGACTGACATTACTACATCTTCTGCATCTGCAACATCTGCAACATCTGCAGTAACTTCTTCGAGAACTTCTTCGGGTTTTTCATCCAATACCTCAAGCATTGAAACTTCATCGAGTGGGTCGAGTCCAACTTCATGGCGCTCTAAGATAGTGATCTCGTGAGGGAGTTTAACACCTGCACGCATTATCTTTACCGAGCACCCAATAGTTCCGAGTTTCTTGATAGCTGTGGAGAAACCACTGTCCATGAAGGTAAGGGCTGGTTCACCGCAGAACTTGATGTGTCCTTTCTGGAACTTCTCGACACGATGTCTTGCACCTGTGACTTTTCCAGATAATGTGACGAGGCAACCTCGTGCACCCGCATCCATGATGTTCTGAGCTGTACTGTGTCCAGCGCGACGGAAGAACCAGCCACGCTCTAGTGAGGAAGCTAATCTACTAGCCATAACTTGAGCATTCAGGCGCTGTTCTTCAATTTCTGTAACTTCAAGATGAGGATTTTGCAAATGGAAATCATTCTGAAGTCGGCGTTGAAGTTCATGGATTACTTTTCCACGGCGACCGATTACTCGGCCGACTTGCTCAGCGTGAAGAGTAAGCTTAGTTCCTTCTGGAGTTCGATTAAATTCGAGGCCACCAAATCCAGCACGCTCGGTTTCTTTCAGGAGATATTCTCGGACGAGCTGGCGCTCAACATTTCTATTGATGAATGTTCTAACTGTATTCTGCTTCATATCATTTCACCTCAGAATTCATCCTCTTCATCATCTTCACCAAAGTGTTCAAGAAAAATCTCTAGATTTACCTTGTAGTGGTTATCAGGAGTTGCACGGCCTTGGGCTCGTGGTCTCCATCCACGGTGAATTTGACCACGGTGTGCGGCCATGTGAGTAATCGTCATCTCTTCTGGATCAATTGTGTCATAGCGTTGACGAGCATTGTCCATTGCGCTATTGATCAATTTGATGAATATCTTTGATGCTTTGTTAGGGTACTTACCAGGGCCCATCTTGCCCTTTCGGTGACCAGCCATCGTATTTCCACCACGACCACGGCGAGATCGACGAGTGTATGGAATCGCCTTTTTCTTAGCAATTACATCTTCGAGATATTCGATTGCTTCCTGTGCATTCATGCCACGTACGAACTTTGCGACATGCAAACAGTGCTTGTGATGTACATCGAGGCCGACCGCCCTAGCTGATACGAGGTATGATCCCTCGAGCAATTGGGTGTATCCGGATTGTGCTTTTCCTGAAATTCTACTCATTCATCTCACCTCACTTCAATGCCACGTGACCAGACGAACGTGTCGCTCCAACACCAGGTCCTGTGTGTGTCACAGAGTTACGTGTTCGGGCGAATTCGCCTAATGCATGACCAATCATTTCAGGAATTAATTCAATTTCCACGAAATTTCGGCCATTATGAATACCAATTGTTGTTCCAACCATTTCTGGAAGGATATACATCCCTCGACAATGAGTTCGGACCACCTTTCCGTCACTATTATCGCGAATCTTCTCCAGCAATTTATCACATTCTAGATTCAATCCACGGGAGAGTGATCTCTTTGCACGCGCAGGCATCAGGGTAGCGATGCAAACTGCGTCATAATCATCCTCAGGAGGATAGAGTGGCATTTGCTTGAGTTCTTCAATGGTGTAACCGCGCCAAAGAAATTCCTTTTGGCGGCGTTCAGAAATTTGAGAACGTCGCTTGCGAGCCTGACGGCGAGCGAGTTTAGGTGAGCGGAAGATTTTCTTGGATTTACGTGCCATTCATTATGCCTCCTCTATTCTCTTTCGTCCTCGACCGGTTCGCTTTGGAGCGATGTTTCCGACCTTCTGTCCTGGTGGAGCATTTCGGCTAACTGAGTTAGGTCCGTGAACAGCCTGGTGATTCCCTCCACCATGAGGGTGGTCAACAGGGTTCATTGCGACACCACTAACGGTTGGATATTGCTTACCACGAGCCCGGGCTCGGTGATGAGCAGCACCTGCGCGCATTAGCGGCTTGTCAGTCCTACCATGGCCTGCGAGTACACCTATAGTAGCGCGAGACTTAGCAGGCAAATCTTTGCTCTTGCCACTTGGAAGTTTTACGCGGACGTATTTACCCATTCGGGTTTCAAGTAAAGCAGAGTTACCTCCGGAGCGAGCGAATTTTCCACCATCTCCTGGGCGACTTTCAACGTTACAAATCGGAGTCCCTTCTGGAATCTGATCGAGAGTAGTAACATTCCCTGGGCGTAATGATACATTATCACCGAAAGCGAGGTTTTGTCCAACCGAAACACCCTCAGGTGCTGCGATGTGTCCAACTTCGCCATCATCGAACTTAATTTTTGCGAGTGGTGTTGTGTGTACTGGACTGTGGATGAGGTCGACAACCTCCGCCATCTTATCGCTGACACGAGGCAATCTATTAGCAGCTGGGAAGCGGTGACTTGAGACCTTGTTCTTTGGACTCGAACCGCGACGTTGTGATCTTGTTCTCTTACCCATAATTACCACCTCAGAAAGCGCCCATCTTGAGCGCAGCCTCCTCTGCATCATATCCTTCAGCGAGGCGAATGCTCGCATGTTTGCCAGTGAGGGTGATCCGGGTGTTAACCTTAGCAACCTTCACATCGAGCAATTGCTCGACTGCATCACGGATTTGTTTCTTCGTTGCCTCACGGCGAACGATGAACTCGATTCGGTTATTGTTTTCTCGATAGCCGCTCTCAACATCAGCGATTCGACGGGCATCGAGCGTTTTCTCAGTAATCCAAGGCATCTGAATAATATCGTAAGGATTAACCATTTTTCTCACTCCAGTGCCTCGATTGCAGATTTGGTCCAAACAGTAAGACGACCCATGTCGCCACCAGGGGCGAGGTCCTCTGCACACAGATTCTTAGCAGCGACAACATCGATGCCAGGCACATTTCGTGCAGCTTTGTGAAGTCCGTCACTGTTTGCGACGACCAATAGAATAGATTTCGGGGTACGGTGTTTTCGACCGCGCATGGTACCCTTACCTGCGCGAATAGTGCGACCAGATTTTGCACGATCTAAATCGGCTCCAAGGCCGAGACCGTGCATCATAGCAACGAACTTGCGAGTTGAATTCTGCAAAGGCAGTGATTCAATGTTGTATTTTTCATCGGATCCATCGCGGGATTCGATATATCCATCGATAACGATTGGGAATCGTATGCTGGAATCGAATCTATGTCCGCGTGTGGAAACAGATTCTGAATCAGCTGTTGCTGCGATGGCAGAATTGCGTGCAAGCGTCTTTTGCTTGCTGTTGAGTTTTTGTGACCAGTCTTTAGCTACCTTTGGTCCATGAGCACGACGTCCACCACGTGTATGGGGATTCTGAGCACCGGTTCGCTGACCAGTTTTACGCATAATTCGCGAAACACCACGACCCTTACCCCACCATTCAACGGAATGCTTCATTCCAGCTTGTGGCTTACGCTTTCCATCATGTTCGCGGTGACCATATGCTTGACGTCGGTTAGCACGTGAAGAATGAACTGCAGAGCGGACTAAATCTTCTCGAATCTCAGATTCGAACATCGAAGGCAAAGTAACGTTCTTTCCATCCTTTGTATCAACGAGATAGGATTCCGCGAGAAGACCTGCATCGAACTCTACTTGCTCGACATTTGAAACCAAATTATACATCTTGACCTTCATCGAGTTCAGACCCCCTGCTTGGATGATGTACTGACATATGTCAGATTGACCTCGTGCTGTTCGGCACGTGGGCGAATTGCATCACGGAAGCGAAGCATCCTCTTCGCAGGACCTGGAAGGCTTCCCTCGATAATCATGTAATCGTTGGAGACTATACCGTAGTGAAGGAATCCACCAGCTGGTGTCACATCGGACTCTTCCGAGTTAGAAATTCGTAGGATTCTCTTGTTCAATTCAGTGCGCTGGTGATAACCTGTTTGACCCGCTTGTCGGATAGTCTTTCGAACATATCCAGTTCCGAAGTCACCCATGTTTCCACCCTGACGGCGGCGTTTGCTGTTCTTGTGACTGAGTAGTTTGATTCCCCAACGCTTAATCGCACCTTGCCAACCTTTTCCTTTGGTGACGCCAATTACATCAACATCAGAGCCGATATCGTATACATCATCGAGAGTAATTGAAGATCCGAGGCGATCTTTTGCCCAGGCGAGCTTTTCCGAATTGTCGCCTCCAACCATACCAACTTCCATTATTTCAGGTATTTTGGAACTGATGCTCTTTATGAGTTGAGGTTGGGTTGCGACAACAAGACGAACATCGCATAGATCTGCATTCAAAAGTGCTTCAAAAGCACCTTCATTTGAACCATTTCCACGAACTGGAATTCGACCGGCGCGCTTCTCAGGCTTGCGGCCTTCGTCAGCATCTCGGTCGCCGCGTGTTTGATTAGCAAATCGCGGCATTAATCCATTTGGTCCATCATCGGCAGGATTGGTCCAAAACTCACCAGAGGTTTGCATACCGTATGGAGTCATTCGATAACCACGAACTGCGAGAACAATCATTGGAGGAGTTTCTACGACAGTAACAGCTTTGCGAACTTCTTGACCAGCGGAAGTTGACTTAGGATTAAGATCGCGAATCAACACGTGGGTCATTCCAGCTTTCCAGCCGGCAAAGCCCTGAACCCTAATTTCTGTTGAATTCGTCTCCGGCCACGATGTAATACGACCATATGGTCGAATCGCTCTCTTGCGAGGGCTAAAGCCCATGCTACCACGGCGGGGTTTACTACGGTCAGCCATTTTGGGTTCCTCCTAATTTTCGTTTACCAGTTCAACGCCGCAGTGCGGCGTTTTACCGGGCTCATTTCGCAAAGGAAATACCGTAGCACCGAACCGATTCCACGAATGTGGTTTCGATTTCCGGGATACTTGTGCATTGCCCTGTGGTGTATGGTATCTCACGTTGTGAGCGGCCTTGCGACCTACCTACCATATATGAACGAATCGGGAATCAATGATTCCACCCCCTTAGGGGTGTAAGTGAACACATGGGGCAGTGCAAGTATTTTGAACCCTGACCACTAGGTGAAATAGCAATGCGCGATGAAGTTCAACACTCTGGCTTAATCGCGGGCTCAATCGAAGCCAGAGGATATCAATTGGAAGCGGTCGATGAAGCCCTATCTGGGTCGATGTTGTTGGTGTTGCCGACAGCCGCTGGAAAGACGGCAGTCGCATGGATGGTAATCGCTGAAAGATTGCGGACTAATTCAGGTGGAGTAATCTTTCTGGCACCGACAAATGCATTGGTTGATCAACATCTCAAAAGTCTTGAACCGGTGATGAAACATATTCACGATCTTAATCCAATTTCCATTACAGGTGAGATAACTCCCAAAAAGCGTGAAAATTTATGGGATTCTTCTCGATTAATCATTGCTACACCACATGTCGTTCGCAACGATGTTGTAAAGGGAATTCTCAATCTTTCAAACTGTTGCTTATTGGTGGTCGATGAGGCTCATCACGCTACGGGAAATCACCCCATGGCTCAGGCTGCTGAATTATACAATTCACAGGCGGAAGACGGGCTTATTCTTGCCACAACTGCGAGCCCGGGTTCACGCACAGAAGTAGTCGAAGAAATTTGTGGTCGTCTCGATGTTGAACGAATTCATATTAGGACATCGAGTGATGCAATGCTTAACTCATATCTTGCCGGTCTCGATGTTCAAGAATTGAAAGTAATCGTTCCTGACGAAATTCGAGAATTAGCCGAGCCGCTTCGATTATGGTTGAATGGAATTATCGATAGAGAACGTCGCCTCGGGAGATATGTCCTCTCAGGATATCCCTCTTACCGTGGCCTAACCCAAGCGATGGGGCGTGCTCAAGAAGCAATTCAACGCGGAGAATCAAATGCTTACTCCTCGGTTTCAAATCTATCAATGGCTATGCGCTTAAATCACCTCCTCAACCATTTGTTGTCTCAAGGAATTGCTGCAGCAAGAGAATTTCTTAGTAGAATGGAAAAGGATGGTGACTCATCAAAAAAATCTGTAAAAAACTTCCTCAGGGATAAACGGATTCGAAGTTTGAAACAAAGTTTGGACCAGATGGATGAAATCCATACAAAGGTAGGAACTGTTAGGCGTTTAGTCAGAGCACGACTACGAAGAGATTCGATGAGCAAGATTATCGTTTTCGCTACCTTCAGAGATTCGGTCGCTGCTATCGAATTAGCTCTTGATGGATTAGATGGGACCAAGGCGATTCAATTTGTTGGTCAATCAAGCAGAAATGGACGAACTGGATTAAAACCGAAGGAGCAAATTGACCGATTAAATCGGTTTCGTGAAGGTGAATTCAATGTATTGGTAGCCACCTCAGTGGCGGAAGAGGGTTTGGATATTCCATCCGCAGACTTGGTGATATTTTACGAACCAGTGCCTAGTGAAATACGAACAATCCAACGTCGTGGTAGAACCGGCAGACACCGTGAAGGTGAAGTGGTCGTACTAATTGCTGAAGATACTAAAGATGAAGGAGCAAAGATTGCAGCCGAGCGAAAAGAAGAAAATATGCAACGAGCAGTTCAGAGAGTTCGGCGGAAATTACCAAGATCCACACATATTGATCTTTCAAATCTTGATGAATTCATAGTTTCAAATTCAGAAGGAAAAACTTCAGCGAAAGAGTTCATCATGAAAGTTCGTGAGGAATCTCGACCGAGTATAGTTGAGACTGATCTAGTTGAAATGAAGGAAAAAATGACATCTGTTGCTAAATTACCACCTCAAACGTTCCGGCCTCGTGGACAAACAGGATTGGAGCAATTTGAAACAGCCTCAAAAAATTCATCGCAAGATGATGGAAATTCAGATAGTCCAGCTCAAAAAATAGTGAACAGCCCCCCGCCCATATCGATATCCCAAGACCTATCTGCTCTCGAAGAAATTGGCCCTCCTGATGTGCCAGGCGCTATTATTACAGCCGATGATCGTGAATTGAACAGCGCCGTAATCTCACGTTTACGTGCACTCGGTGCTGAAATAAAAATCGAGAGACTCGCTACCGGGGATTACAAAATTGGCGAACGAATTTTAGTAGAAAGAAAAACTGTGCGCGATTTTGTCGATTCATTGATCGATGGCCGACTTTTGGAACAGGCCAGTAGATTGGTCGGCGCAGCACCTCGTACCTTAATTCTAATCGAGGGAGAGGGACTTTTCCAAAATCCAAGGGTTCATCCACATGCATTGATGGGAGCATTGACAACGTTATCATTAGATTTTGGAATCCCTGTTGTAACGACCAAAGATGGAGCAGAAACCGCTCGATTCCTAACGGTTGCATCCAGAAGAGAAGAATCAATGCTTGATGGTTTAAGTGGTAGCGCACAAGATAGATTAGAGGCAGTAAAGCCGGAATTTTGGTCAGATCCAGTGACTCAAGCTGCTGCCGGAGCCCGTGAAATAAGAATCAAAAATGACGATGAAAGAATTGCTGTTCGAGCAATGCTTGAATCAATTCCGAGCATTGATTCTGAATTATCCTTGCAATTATTAGAGAAATTTGGAACTTTTGCTAATCTTGTATGGGCAGAAGAAGATGATCTTAAAGAAATTCAAGGAATTTCAGAAGTTCAGGTCAGAGAATTATTGCATATGTTCGGAAAAAGACAAAAACCGCAATAATCAATCGCCAATAACTGCAATTCTGGTACGTAGTTGCGCGAATCTATCCGTGTGATGGCCTAGTGCAAATGAAAGAATTTCACAAAGGTGAGCAACTGGGATTTTGGTTTGAATTCCAGTTACTCGGCTAGCCTTTCCTTGATAGATATCGAGTATTGAGTGAGAAAGATTACATGCGCTGACTATCATATCAGCACCTTCAGAACGAGCATCAGAAAGAACTGCGGCCGCTTGGCGAAGAACCGTTAATTCTTCAGAAAATAAACCGGGGACACCAACACTCTGGGTTCTGCTTTCCCATTCTACTGGAGTACCACCGAGAGCAGAGATTAGTTGCTCAAAATAATTTGGATCGAAGACATCATCCCCCCCGCATGCCCCAGATTGCTGCATATTTGGGCCATAATAACCAGCGATCGAAAAATCAACTCGGTTTTTTACAAAATTACTCAACTTATCCAAACCGAATTCATCGACGATAACGTGCAATAAATGGTGGACTTCAGTGCCTCCACTAAAAGTCAAACCACTAGTTTGTTGTAAAATCTCATTTATTTCTTCAAGAAGAATTGGATTGGATCGCAGTGTCGCCAAATCTTCTGACAAATTCCCCGCTGTTGCGGCACATGGAGTCATAATTTCTAATCCAAGTGCCTCAGCTTGAGCGAAGATACGCGCATTCAGCGCGAGTTGCAAGCGGTGGTTTGCTTGGCGAATAATTCCAGCACCACAGCTTGTAGCTCCATCGAGAGGAGTCAGTTTAATCCCAAGAGTGTGAGCCAGTGGCATCATTGTTTCATTAATTTCTGGTGACCCGGAGTGTGCTACATTACCAGGGTGGTAAGCGTATTTCAGAACCATCAAAATCGACCATCCATCTCATTGAATATTGCGACAACCTCGTGATGTTTATCGACTGAAGCATTGAATTGTTTTGGCATTTTCCCTAAACCAGCAGGTGGAGCGACAAGTGCTAACATATCGTAAAACATAGAGCCTCCAGTTCGAGTAAATCCGAGAGCCATTCTTGCTGTAACGCCAGAGAATAAATTTCCCATCAAGCCGATTGGTCCGAGAACTTGTCTGAAAATCATCGTATCATTCACGCGCCCACTGCTCTTTACTGAAAGTGTATACCACCAAACATGCTTACCGTGTCGACCACCATAACCATCACGAGATAGCGTAGCAATCTTACATTCGAGAAGAGAATCGTGAATTATCGTAGTTTTACCTTGACGGCGAATCGATGCTAAATCTGTTTCCGATTTGATTCCACCTTCTCCGTCGAGAACCATTTGTAGAGCTGCTCTCTTTGATGCAGAGGATCTTGGGTCATTGAGGCGAGCCCAAGATTGTAGAACTACTGAAGGACCAAGATATGTGTTAGAATGGGGTGTGGCATCGGAAGAAGCATGCAAAATTTCTGCGCTGTGGAAAGATGATATTGAATGGAGTTTGTCTGCAATTTGCGAATCCATAGTTCCGATTGGACCTTGTGGGGTATTTGCACCGGTTCGAGTAGCTGCGACCATCCATGGTTCAGAAATTTCTCGGTTTTGCTCGAGAGGCCATGTATCGACGACTAAATCTCTGATTACTTCGAATCCAGGAAGCGGTTCTATTCGAATTCGAATTCCACCATTTCTGATTGGTGCGAGAGAGTCGATTCGGCAATTCCCTGGAAGGATATAGCGGCCGTTAATGGAAATTGCCGTCGATGGATCATCGGCAGTCCCATCGCGGAATGTCAGAGAACCATCTTGAGTATTTTTCAAAGTCCGAAGCATTTCAAGGGCAGAAATATAGCCAGGGAATGCACAAACCCATGTGTCCTTGCCAGTTGACGAAGTAGTTGGGTCGTATCGGAATATGCTGACCTCAACCTGCATGGATTCAGATTTTAAATCAGGGTCAGTTGAGAGTTCGACAGCAGGGATGGCAGATTCAGTCGCGGATGAAATAGAGGCGCTAGAACTACCAGAAGCTGCATTCTTCATCGCATCTACTTCTGCGGCTTGGAAAACTCCAGCATCATCGACTGCCCCCATACATGCTAATGCTTCAGTTAGCCAAGATGCAGCGGGTTCTTCGTATTCCACATCGCAATCAACTCGCTGATATACTCTTGTTGCACCCTTTGATTCGAGCCAGCCATCCCATTGTTTTCCGGATTCACAATAAAACTCGTAAGATGAATCACCCAAAGCAAGTACAGAGAAATTACATTTGGCCATTGACGGGGAATCATCTGCTTCAGCATCTAGCCACAAGTCTTCAGCATTGTCTGGTTGCTCTCCCTCACCCCATGTGCTAC
Organism: uncultured Candidatus Poseidoniales archaeon; assembly: GCA_963934165.1. Classification (GTDB taxonomy): domain Archaea; phylum Thermoplasmatota; class Poseidoniia; order Poseidoniales; family Thalassarchaeaceae; genus MGIIb-O2. The sequence continues at coordinate 71,999 of CAWVXH010000004.1, read as the reverse complement.
AGGTGATGAGAATTCTCGAATAATTTGTCAAATCTGCTATTTTGACCTCATCCATACCCTTGACAGTTGCTTCCAAATTATACTTTGAAGCAGCTTTACCAATCTGGTCTGCCATGTCCTCTGCATTTCCAGATTGAGAACCAAAAAGAACGAGGAGTGAACGGTCTGCAGACATATTGACACCAATCAGCCCAGTGGACAATTGTTTCGACCTACGGTCGATTATTGAATGTAGCGTGCAAAGCAATAGAAAGGAACTTGCTAATTAAGCCCATCTCACATATCGAAGCCATCGAAATCGCCACCATCCATAGGACTGCTAGCGCGGCTCGAAATTACATCGTCAATCCGCAGAATCATCACCGCAGTTTCAGTTGCGGATTGAATCGCTTGCTCAACTACACGGCTTGGTTCGAATACGTTTGCTGCGGACATATCGGCGACTCCACCATCATATACATTAACTCCAAAATTCGATTTACCTTCTGAGTGAGCTTTACGCAAATCAATAATCGTGTTAACCGGATCTAAACCAGCATTCTCTGCGAGGGTTCTGGGAATAACTTCGAGTGCTCCAGAGAATGCTTCGATCGCCATTTGTTCACGACCGCCGATTCCCTCAGCATATGCACGGAGATCACGGCTAATCGCAGCGAGGACTGAGCCACCACCAGTTAGGACTGCCTTATCTTCGTGAGCCACGGCGACAACGCCAATGGCGTCTTCGAAAGCGCGCTCGATTTCATCGATGACATGCTCGGTGCCACCACGAAGTAGAACGGAGACAGATTTTGCCTGAGGGCAACCGGTGACGAAAACCATATCCGATTCACCGATTTTTCTTTCATCGACCTTAGCAGCTAGACCTAGGTCTGTAGACGAAAGATCATCAACATTAGTGATGATTTTCCCTCCAGTTGCCTTCGAAAGCGCTTCCATATCGCTCTTCTTTGCTCGACGAAGAGCAAAGATTCCAGCCTTTGCCATATAGTGTTGTGCCAAATCATCGATACCCTTCTGGCAAATCAATACATTCGCACCCGCTGATTGAATTTTATCGACAAGGGATTTCAGATATGCTTCTTCCTCGTCGAGGAATTGTGACAACATTTTAGGATCGGTAATCTGAATTTTAGCATCGATTTCGGTTTTCTTAACCTCGATTGCAGAGTTAATCAATGCAATTTTCGCATCAGATACTGAGCGAGGCATCCCTGAATGAACTCGCTCCTTATCGAGAATAATTCCATCGACCAAAGTGCTGCTTCCGATAGAGCCACCCTGCTTTTTCTCGACTTTAATATCATCAAGATCGACGATTATTTCATCCCCATCTTCTTGGGAAACTGAAAGTACTGCCCGAACAGAAATATCTGCAAGGAATTCTTTGACTGCCCCTGCACTTTTACCCGTGAGTGCTGTTTTTGCGACCTCAGTTAGAATCTCTTCTGAAACGTCGTTCGAATGATTTTCGATTAATTCGCTAGCTTTTTGCGCTGCAAGTCTAAACCCATCACAAATTACAGTTGGATGAACATTTTGTTCGATTAAATCCTCGCTTCGCTTCAAAAGTTCACCAGCGATTACAACCGCGCTAGTCGTCCCATCGTAACAATGCTGTTCCTGTGTTTTTGCAACCTCGATAATCATCTTCGCTGCGGGGTTGGTAATATCCATCTGCTTGAGTATAGTTGCACCATCATTGGTAATAACAACATCACCCATACTGTCTACAAGCATTTTGTCCATACCTTTTGGACCGAGTGTTGAGCGTACCGCATCAGCAACAGCTTTGGCTGCTGCGATATTATTACTTTGAGCAGATCTACCGCTAGTTCTTTCAGTGCCTTCTTTCATAATGAAAATTGGTTGTTGGCCGTTGTACATAGGAAATCACTCTTCACTCGGGATTCGCCCACCAAAGGGGGTTTCATAAGGACTCGCACATGAAAATAAGAATTAGAACTGCCAAATCATTGTTGATTTTGCTGGTCAACCCACTGCTGACCATAGTGAACCCATTGCTCAATAGACCATCCTGGTGGAAGACCTTCATCTGGAATAGGTGGTACCCCGGCTGGTAATTCAGGCTCCGTAGAATCTTCCACAACTGGTTCTTCTTCCAATTCAATTTCATCCTTAATTTCAGTTGAATCTACTATTTCTTCCACTTTTGGTTCCAAAATTGGAACAGGCTCAGGTGTTGGCGGAGACTCGGGTTCCGTCATAGCAGGTTGCTCCGGTTCAGGCATTGATTCAGGCATTGGCATTTCTGATGGATCTGGCATTGGTGGAGGGGCAGGTTGCTCAAACATATCTTGAGTTCCACCAAACATTGAGTTCGCAACAGAATCTGCAGATGGTAATTCAGGTGCTTCTGGGATACCATCGAACGACGGTGCCCCACCTACGGTCAATTCATAATCACCAAATGAGGATTCTACCTCAAGAGGGTTCGAAGCTGTTTTCATAATTCCGAATGCGGCTATCATTACCCCAATTATCACTCCGAGGCCGATAAGAATGAACAGAATATTACCCGCAACTTGAGCGATGAAACCCTTGTTGGGTCCTTCTTCTATCGGGGAAATTTTGTGCATTCTTACCGTCGCTGAACTTGACACCTTGTCGATATCACCATCGACTTCTAAAATCAATTCAAATGTCATTTCATTTTCAGAAAGCGACTTCAAATTATCATCGGTAACAGTCAAGAAAACCGTGATCGTTCGGGAATCCTGTGCATCTAGGACAAATGTCTGATCTCCTGTGTCGACTCTAGCGTCGATGATATTATTGAAAATTGGAGAGTCTCGCTCAATATCAGTACGTAACAACTGTGCATCGGTAGGATGGTTATTTGTTACTGTAAAAACAAGCTCAATTTCATATCCTTTCTCAACGATGACCAATGGCGCTGGTGGTTGTAGTTTAATCCAACCCTGCGTCCCAACTTGGAAAACGGCTTCGCCAGTGTTGAAGGAAGATTGACCGGCAGATTCAGCATTGATACTAGTAGCAGTTAATTCGATGACCCGATCTCCAAATGCCAAATCGCCAAAGGAATAGCGAACTGTCAGATTGAATGATTCCCCCGGGGCAACATAGGGAGTTATTCCGTTGTTCAATCCGACGTCACTCACCGATACATCAGATAGGTGATCAAAGGAGATTCGGAAGGAATCTACTGTATTTCCTCGATTCCAAATTCGCCAATTAACTGTCCTCGAATCATCACCTCCGCGGAAGACTTCATTGAGCATATCAATATCTTCGACCTCGACGAGATAAGTCTCAGGGACGGTCAAGAAAATTTTCTTACTTGCCTGATAATCGGGATTGGTTTTACTGGTTGCAACTAAAGTGATGGAATAAGTTTCATTCACAATTCCATAAGGCATCGGCAACAACATCGTGACCGTTACATCTCCACCGAATGGATCGATTTCGAAAGTTTGCTCGGTATTCATCGAGATATCAAGATGCCAATCAGAGATAATACTTAGATCGAAAGCTTCCTCAGCATTGCCATGATTGATTAATCTGAATTCAATCAATCGTAACGCATCATCAGCAGGCGCCACCATATTGTTGACTTCTGATTCAATATCAAGTTCGTAGTAAACTGGAACGACGATGTAAATAAGCCATTCAGCTTGATACTGTGCAGGAGATTGTCCGCTCGATAACAACGTGATTTCGTAAGTACCAGGTTCAACTCTATCTGGCACGGTAATAATTGCATCAATCGCTATTTCGTCGATTATCGACAACTCGGTTTGAGTTATCTCAGAGCCATTTAACTGCCATTCAATCCCAGCATCATTTGTCCAATCTTGATTGGGGAATGAGACGCCTAAATTCCATGTTGCTAATTGATTCCCAGTGTTTTTCAAAATCATCGGCACGACTCCGCTTTCTCCGGGATATAAGGTCGCGGCGGGATTTTGAAGAGATTCCTGCTGCAATTTACACGAATACGAAGCCATGACGGAAACCGGGAAGCGCATGTAATTTTTTGTCAAATTTGTCACACCGTCATTAACCCAAACATCCCAATCCAAATCTTGTACTCCAGCACCATCAGGTATACTCAAATTGAACCAAGTCTCCATCGTCTCCAATGCATGAATGACCTTTGTAACAACAAAATTATCGTGGTCAACATTGTTGTTCGAATCTATCCTCAGTGGGAATCCCCACATCCAAGATTGATTTGTTACCTCGGTATAAAGTCGCAGTGTGATATCGATATATCCATTATTTTTTATCGTGCAATGAAGGGAAGGAGGAGCAGAATCAGCTGGAATAACCATGTAAGAATTGGGCAATGGATCATCACAATCTACGTCAAGAGTGTATTCGGGTACCTTTTCTATCCCGAAAAGTAAGAATGAGTCAAGATGGATTCCCTGACTCGCATAGGAACTATTCGAATCGAATAAGAAAGCCATCGTAAAATCAGCAGACGGATGCATACCAGTCATATCCCAAACCAATTGTGTCCAATCGCCTGAAGTGGTAGATAATGACTGAGACGTGTAATTGTAATATTCTTCAGGGCCGGCATCGGCTTCGAGGCGAATTTGGTCGCCGGCTGCCATCTCACCCCAAGCATTGGTAACCAAATGCATCGATAAGAAATCGAACCCACGTATTCTAATCTTGCAGAAATTATTACCGTATGAACTGGTCACCGCTGGGTCAAGAGTCCCATATCCTAGGCCATGCCCTGGATCTTCGCAACTCTGGAATGGGGTGAACCAACCCCACCACAAGCGGTCGTGGCGATTACTTCCATAATCAGAACCAGACCGCGAGACTCGCCAATGAAGGGAACCTTCAGCACTTTCTGAGTTATCCATACGCCAGTGTCCGAAATTATCAGGGTCTGACGAGAGTGAATCATCCGGATCATAACCAGCACCTACCCAGGTTGGGATATTAGATTGTAATTGGTTTGGGCAATCAACGATTTGATCATTATCAACATCACCGCAAAATCCATTCTCCATTGGGTCATGCCATAGCGCTACTGGAATGTTGCGGAGCAGGTTATTATTCACTTCATTATCATCACCTAATCCACCGTCAATGATTCCTTTAAGTTCAATACCTCCAACTAAAAACCCATTTTCATCAAGAGCGCTATGAGCTGCTGTTGGAGTCCAGATAAATTCTTCTTTGGAAGACTGGAAACCTGACAAAATCATGCTGACATTGAACTCTACAATCAGAAATCCGACTGGATGCCAAATCTGTAAAAATCCTTCAGCAGCAGCAGGCTGACCAGATGAGCCGGCTTGAGTAAAAGTAACATTGATTTGAATCGTCTCGTCTCTCATGACGTATTCTTGTTCTGAGCCATCTGGTTGAAGCCAGGTTTTTGCGTCGCGAGATGCATTTCCTATCTCAATTGAAGTCACTTCAAAGTCAATTAGGGCTTTTGGTACTGCAGAACTTTCTTCTGGCCTTTCCCCAAGGTCAGATTGGAGTAGCATTGGAGAAAGACTCATCAAAAGCATTAGAGATAATACAAACATTGGTGACAGACTACGCATGACTAACAATCCCATTGGGTCTTCAATCTGTGTATGAAGATTGGGGGAGTTCGTTTGCCGCCCTGTTGGCGAATGAAACCTATTTGAATTCTAATACAAGATTGAATAACTCACATATTTGTCAAGGATATGGATGAAGGACTTATGGATGCATCTAGTGGCGTAACCATCATGGAGGGGCGGAGTAATCTAACCCATCGTATTGGATTAAGCTTGATTTTACTTGTTCAAGTTACACTCGTACCTATTATCGGCTTCTCATTGACATACCTTATTGACATCGATAGAGAAAATTTCACTATTGCAATTCGAACTGAATTATTTCACTGGATTTTGATTGCTGGATTGGTGTATGGAACTGTGTCCCTCTTGCTCGCATTAGTGATTGGCGGCTATCGACCAAATTCAGTTGTAGAGAGAGGAGGATGGGCAGCAACCCTTGGATTAAGTCAGAGAAAATATGACCCTGAATTGATTGACATCTCTCGTATGGCAGCCTATTCAAGCCCATATGGCAGAATGGCTAGAATGGTCAACGAGCATGTTGGGAAAAATGATAATGACCTTATCGCAGTCCATGGAGGATTGCAATTGCTCGCAGTACCTTCTCAGGTTATTCTCATCTCAATCCCTATATTGATTATGGAAGGAATTCCAAATGAATACATACAACCAAATTCGGCATTTGAACTTGGGATGATTGGATATCTCATCGCTCTTTGGCTTTCGTTTAGAATTCAGCCAATTATTTCCACCCGCTTGGTTAGAATCGCAGCATTATTCCGTAAAATTCTATGGCGAATAACAAAAATTTCTTGGATTTTACCTGTGATAATTTTTTGGGGGATTGCTCGTCTAGTACTCGCAGCATCTCTCAATTGGCTAAGTATAGACATAAACCACTGGCACGATATTCAATTGGAGGGAATTATCCTCAATTTAGTCGCACCAGAAGCTGAAATTCCGCCAACCGCAATCATTGATTTCCTCGTTGCCATTTCTGTGCTACCTATGGCGACTTTTACTACAATTAGTGTCCTTGGTGGATCGAATGGCCTGTCCCCTTGGATGAAAATAAAAGACAAGGAATTGGAAAATTTATCTGGCCATTCTCTACCTGCTCCAAAAGATAAAAATGAAGATGATGACCTCTTCGATATCCCACAGCTCGAGGATTCTTTAAAACAAATTGAAAATGAGTCCATAGATGTAGATGAGGAATCAAGTGAAGATGATCAATCTCAAAGAATGATCGATATGCCATTTAACCTATTCGATGATTAAAGGTTTTACGATTTCCACCTTGAAAACAACTTGGTTGAGAGCGATCCAACCTGAACTCAGAAAAGTCCCGAATAGCACAGAGTTTGGGCCATAAATGTACAAACCGATTCCCGATAGAAAGAGAATTCCCAGAGCGTACCGAATATCTTTGTCCTTCAGTAAAAACCAGCAAGAAAATAATGCCATTCCCCCAAATGTGTAAGCGGAAAGAGGAGTCATTCGAATTCCTCAGTCTCCACGTAATTTGTTCAGAACAATCTCGACACGATCCATCCCAAGAGAAATATTTTCTCGACCGGTTGTATATGCAAATCGTAAGTGACCTTCTCCCGCAGGTCCGAAAGCAGTCCCAGGGCTGCATAGTACGCCACCTTCAAGGAGAGCTATTGCCAATTCCTCACTGGTCACTCCCGGAATGTCGAATTTAGGAAATACATAGAATGCTCCCGTTGGAACATGGCAAGATACACCTTCTATCGCGTTTAGGCGCTCACAGATTAAATCTCGTCGCGCCTGGAATTCATCGCGCATTTTGGCTGGGTAATCGCTAGCATGTTCTAATGCTTCTAGCACAGCGTATTGCATCGCATCATTACTACAAGCTGTGACATAATACTGCATTTTTGTTAATTGTGCCATCGCTTCATCATCAGGAGAAAGAAGGTATCCAATTCTCCAGCCGGTCATCGCAAAAGTTTTAGAAAATGAATTAATCATAATGACTTTATCATAGCCCGCACCTAAGAAAGAAACATGTTCTTGATCGTAGACTATTCGGTCATAGACCTCATCGGTGATTAACCATAAATCATTATCACGGGCAAAACTTACTAATTCATCACGTTGAACTTCGGTAACATTGCCACCCGTAGGATTACTAGGGAAATTATAGAGGATTGCCACGGTGTTTTCGTCAACCCTTGATTCCAGATCGGAAATTGTCGGAACAAAATCATTCTCAAAAGTGCAAGGATACATGTTAGCTTCTCCGCCACATATCACCACATCGGTTGGATATAACGGGAAATACGGTTCAGGTAGCAAGACATTATCGCCTGGATTTACCAAAGCGAGAAAAATGTCGAGAAGTCCATTGGTGCCACTCATAGTGATGCAGACATTCGATTTATCGAGATTTGGATCGAGATGATGCATGTTTTCTGCTATTTTTTGGCGAAGAGGAGGTAAACCAGCAGTAGTCGTATATTTGTTACGACCTTCGTTCATTGCCCTAGAAAAAGCTTCGATGGCAACAGGCGGAGGTTGAAAATCAGGTTCACCCAATCCAAACTGAATTGAGTCATCTCCAGCTAAGTCAAACATACGACGAACACCGGTTGGTCGTATGCTAATCGCTCGGTCAGAGAAACGCACCATATCTCGCTGACATCTGCAACAAGATATGAAATATATGTACCGAATTCATTAGAAACGGTGAAAATGGACTATTTGATTCAACATTAATCCAATAGTTCGGCTTCGATAATATTATCGATTTCAGAATCTTTTCGCAAATTAGTTATCATCTCATCAATTTCATCATCTGAACGAACTCTAATTAAGACTAGAGCAGATATCCAAGTAATTCCTACTAGCGCCACAAGAGCGAAAACGAAGGGAGGTATAGATACTTTAGACAGCCCGGAATCTTTTCCTTGTACTTGAACGATAATCGGCAGAGATTGCATGTCACTCGAGGCGGCACGAATTTCGACAGAATGATTTCCCGAGAGGAGTTTACTTGCATCTAAATTAACAAACCAATCGAATGGAGTGAGTCCACCTACCGTTAACTGAGATTCATTGTAAAACGCTTGTCGCCATTCTCCATTATCAATCCGATATTCTACCCTCTCAACATCACCGGATTGACCCCATGCATGACCACTGATTTCGATTGAACCATTGGTTGAAACATTCAACAAATGATTCTGTAGATTTGGATCAATGGATGTTGTTTGATCGGTTTCACTGAGGAATAATGCTAGTCGGACCGCTTCATAGGCGTCGACCATACCATAACCGAATTCACGGTTCCAATATGGATCAACATCAGGTATGCTCGCTTCACCGCGGCGCTCCGCTGTTTGCTTCAGAACTTCTTTAATTTGCAGCGGTGTCAAATTCGCATTCGCGTCAATTAACAGTGCGATAACTCCGCTGACAGAAGGTGTCGCATAGGAAGTACCAGAACCCCGGCCAGTATACGTATTGCCAGAAGCATCTTGACCCGGGATATTGTTATTGCAGCCGCCACTTGTCACGCATCCTTCTGCTTGAATGATATTCGATCCGGGTGCGCTAACCTCAGGAATCAACTCATTCAATGGGTTCCCATCGCCATTATCTCGTCGAGGGCCGCGTGAAGAATAACCTGCAATCGTATCATCGGAACGGTCGACGGTATTTTGGTCATCAGTTGCAGCCACGGTTATCGAAAGTGAAGAGGAACTCATTCCAGAAAGGCCATCATTATCCTCGCCATCATTTCCAGCAGCATTGGAGACAGTGACACCAGCATCCATCGCTGCATCGAGCATTCGGCTGTGTGCATCGGAACCATCTGAACCACCGTTCTCATGGCTTGTAATTCCCCATGAAAGAGAAATAATGTCAATTCCATAATTTTCCTCGCCAACCCCTGGCCAAGCATCGTCTTTGTGATCAATAACCCATTGCAAACCGTTCAGAGCGGACTCATAAAATTCTTGTTCAAGAACATAATTTTCGAACGGTCCTGCGCCAACATCAGTACCGATTCTGACATCGATAAGAGAAGCGTTCGGTGCTGCTCCATAAAATTCAGATTGAGAACCATCTGCTTCAATTCCGGTAGCACTTGCCATTCCCATGCAGGCTGTCCCATGCTGATTACCATCGTCGGGGTCGAATGAACCATCATCCTGCCGGCCTCCGGCAAGGATGCATGTTGGATCAGAAGTGATGTAACAAACAGCATCATAACCTGCGACGAATTTTCCCGACAAACCAGGATGCTCGTTGTCGACACCAGTATCGGTCAACGCGATGTTTACACCGGCCCCTGAAACTCCTAAATTCCAAGCTCCAACTGGATATTCAGTAGAATTTCTTGCCTTCACAGTCAAAGTTTGAACATTGCCATAGAAAACAAGCGAGCCGTATCGCTCGACCATGATGATTCCATCAATCTCAGCAAGTTGCCAAATTTGCGATGCATCAATATCACCTATCAGAAGCGCATCGACACTCGGCAGTTCTTGATGAATATCATAACCGAGTGCGGCAAGAACATCAATATCGAATTGCGTGACATCCCGTGTATAAGAAAGAACAACATTTACTCTGCCAATCGCGGATTGTAGAGAATCATGAATTCCATTTCGATCCGAATCCAGCGTGGTCACTTCCCACCAATCGATTGAAGGATCCCACCATATCTCATCCTGACTAGGAATTTGAGTTGTCTGCCCATCAGCAATAAGGCTGATATCAATCGAAATCCCCTGTTCCGATGAAGAACCTAAGCTTCCAACCAGCGGAATTGCTAGAATCGCAACGAGGAAAACAGCGATCGACTTCGTGCTCATCAATTGATTCCGCAAACATCTAGTCCTTCAACCCAACCGATTCAGGAGCATATTCAATTAACCATTTCAAAGATATAATCTGATTCAATAATATGGTGGGGGCACTGGGATTTGAACCCAGATCAGCGGGTATCTTCCGCCTAGCGTGTTCTTAGTTTCGGCACGCTCTCGGGTCGCGACGGGTCAGTGCTCCAGTTGGTCATCAAAAACCTATCAGATCACAATTTCGTCGTCATTCCCGTGCAACTGGAGCCCGCTGTACTACCAAGTTATACTATACCCCCAAGGGTATGCTGGACGAGAGACCTTCTTCTTATCATCATCACGGTTGAATGGACACCGTTGGTAAACAATAATTACATCGAACCTTGGATAGGCCCAAGTATTAGGCTAATCAGAATCCAAGCACCTAGAATGCATGAGGCTAAACCCCATGCTCGAGGCCTTAGACCAACGCTGACTGACCCCAGAAGTCTCGATAACTTACCAGGAAGAAGTACAATAATTCTCGAGAAAACCACTAACAAACCGGCGACAAAAACAAATCCGGCAAGCATAATCAATGATAGGGGAATACCAACTAATCCTGAACGTGCGAGTGAGCCGACCCCTTGTGGAATCAAGTTAGGAATTCTTAGCCAGACAAGCCATGCGACCCAAAGCCCGAGGTGAACATCATCGATAAAACTCGATTTTGAACGCCAATTTTGGTAATTTTCGGGTATTTTCCCATATGCCCATTCCCCAATTATCTCAATTTCCTTAAGCGACCCTCGTGTTAACATTGACACACCGTGGTAAATTAGAATGATTGAGAGAATGACTTCAATCCAAATCCAATAGGCGCCAAGCCCCAGAGCAGCAAGGAGAGATATTGGTAATGCCCAGAATGCGAAACCGAGACCTGAAGCTGCAATTGTCAACGCACTGCCAGAGCCGGGAATCAAAGGTTCGGTAGGGATTTCGAATTTTCTTTCTCGGGGCATCGAGAGAATTATGAGAGGTAAAAATGCAGTTGTAGTAATTAAGGAGAGGAGTTTTATCGGATTATTTCCAGAGCCTTTCGCAGCGTTATCCGCTGCGTCAAGAATCTCTTGGGCTGACATTGTCCCAGGACGCCATTCTGAGATAAAACCCGCTGAATCGATGATGATTACAGCATCACTTGCACCACTAGGGAAGGCTTTTCCAACGCTTGAATCCGCTTCATCCATCAATATTGGCCAACTCTCGTTGACCGCTTCGGCTAAATTGTCAAGATCAACTGCGCGAACGCCTTCACCAGTGGCGATTTGAAGAAATTTAATGTTGCTTTCCATCATCAACAATGCAGCTTGGAAATCACTACGTTGGCGTTCGGCATTTGGTGAACTCGGAGAGAATAAACCAACAACGATTGCATCCGAATCGCTAATCAAATCGGTAAGAGTGATCATCTCAGCAGATTCACCATGTGAAAGAAGTGCAAATGACGGCGCCGCGCCATCGGTTCGAGGAGAATCTATTTCAATATCTGGCAGGTAAAGCGCTGGACCTAATGTTGCAATCGCTAACAGTAAAATTACACCGTATGCAGGTAATGGTAACATCGCATCCCGCATGGAAATGCCTATCCACCCAATTATTGCTAGTGGAATTAAAATTGCTGCCCATAACCCATTTAGTAAGGCTGATTGAGGTTCAGGAACCTCAAATCGCATCACTGCATAAGCATCACAAGGCTCACTTGGATTATGGTCGGAAAGTGCAAAACAAGCATCGACCATGTAGGTCCCTGGTGCCAATGGTTTGTCTGCAGACCAAGTTAACACCGTTCTGTTCGCATCTCCGATTCGAGTTCCATGAGGAGATTCGAAATGATCGAGACGTAAATCTTCAGGTGCGTTCCCATGGATCATTTGAGCATAGTCCATCGGTCCAATAATTTCCAGAACCTGCCAGACATAATCATCACCACCCCAAGGAGAAATTGGAGTGAATTCAATCCTAATCATACCGTTTGAATCTATTGCATTATCGAGTTCGGGTTCGAGAAGATTCCCTTCGAACTCGATTCCGGTCAGAGCATCGTAAGTGTCCCAATAGAGAACTCCACTCTGAAGGCAATCATGACTAACATCAATTTTCAACCCTACCAAATCACCAGGCCCTAAGCTGGCGTTTACATCTGTGGCTCGAACGGTGAATTCATGAGCAACGGTAAATGATTCAGTCATAACAACTGATTCTGTTTCTGCATTTGTCAGAACTTGGACTCCACCCAAGGTAAGTGACACGGAGAATGTTGTCGTCGCGCCTAGAGGAGAACCGGGAACCGGATTTGTGAATCTACAACCATCATTTGATGTCTCTAATGCAGCGAAGAGATGAACTGTAATATTTCCTTCGAATCGAGCCGCTTCGACTAATGGTGCAGACTGAATATTGATTAAATTTTGATAGCCTAAAGTTTTCTGAAATTGAGCTTCACCCAAAGGTTCACCCGTCAAGACGCTCCAATTCCGATCTAAGAAAGGTGAGCTGGAATCGCCCTTCAAAAAAAGCATATTACTCTGCGGAAGTTCCCACTCCACCCCGGGTCCATCAGGTGCGTTTCGCTGAGCGATGACAGTACTTGCTAGGCTCAACCCAACCAAAATGAGGGCGAAGGAAATCGCCCTAAACTGAGTTCCGCGGTCCCCCATCATTTTGGTTGCCTCATTCGAGTGTACACAAACCCCTCGCAACTACGCTCATAGTAAATTATTGTAAAAAATGACTGCCATAACCACACCAGATAGTGTTGCAAGGAAGTTTACGCTATGTTTTCCAAGGTATCCTCGATTCTCAAGGAGTGCACCGAGGATAGAATCGACTTGGCAGCCAAGCCAACCAATCGAGGCGGTGAAAAAGAAAAAAATAGGCATCGCAATAACATGGTTTGAGAATGGGAATAATGCAATGCCGACTGTCGCAATGAAAATGGCACCTGCGGCTGCGGCTATTGTCCCAGTAGGTGACATCCCCCCATTGGTTCCAGCGGGAACTGCCTCTAGAGTGGTTATGCTCCTAGTTCGGTGATCGAGTGAGCCTATTTCTGATGCGAGTGTATCGGACGAAGCGACTGCGATACTCGAAACGGCAGCTAAATACATCCAATCATAACCACCAGAATATGCATTATATATTGCCAAAAGCGTCACGGCGCCACCATTAGCCATGACATTTTTCCAACTGCGAATACCTTCATTAGCCTCATTTAAGGACAATTGCAACTTCTCTTCATATCGCCATTTTGTCGCGGTAGAACCTATGATTAGGAAAGACATCAAAGTGACTAACCAGGTCCAGTGGCCGAGTAAGGAAACCACCAAGCCAACTATCGTAGCAGCGATTAGCCCGCTCATATCTAGCATATCCTTCACACGAGAAGCTAAGAGTAGAAATGCAACTAAAATCAGCGAAATAAATTGGTCTTCGCCAAGAACTATAGTGAACACTGAACTATCCTGCGAGAAGCGCGGGTGATGAAGGGTTCCCTCTGGAATTGACCTCTATTCGTTTTTAGCAACTATTCAATGAAAAGCAATCGATTGAATTCCACGCATCGTATATTTTGCAATTAATAATACTAAGATTAACATGCATAGCAATAAAATTATTGAAACCACCCCAATCAATAATTCAGAAGCATGCAATTTTTCTAATAATAAAGTCGAGAAAATTAGCAATCCGTTCCAAGACATATGTCCTAATATTGCAAATAACAATCCAATGAGAATGGATTTAGGCATCTGGATTTGTCGCCCGGAGCGATAATGTTCGATATCAAGAGTTATTTTCTCATATGTAACCGAACCTTCTGGACGTGCGTGTTGATTTGATTTGGGAATTAATGAGGAAATAATTGAAGGGATTCCATCAGAAGAAATAGTCCAATCCGACTCAGAAATAGGCACCTCTGCCTCACCTAAAGCGTCGATCATCGAATATTCAGGACCATCATAACCTGAAAAATCACCATCCATATCTACATCGATTCCCATCGTCTCAACTATGGCCATCGCAGTTGATGAAAACCGATTGACGAAAAACAACACACGGGCCCGGTTCTTAGAATCGCTCACCCACCAGCCTATCGCAGTACCACTTATCGAAGTCCAAACCGCATGACCAGGAATCGAACCGATTCCACGCAATAACGAGGTAAACAATAATCCATCTAATCCTTCGGCCACAAAAGCAGATGAAATATAGAGTAAATTTTCTGAAATTGCAAAGCCTAAACCTACTGTAAATCCAATTTGAAAACCATGTTTTGGGCCTCTCATCATTGGCAAGAAACAGGCAACTGCAACGGCTTTAAAGAATTCTTCACCTATCGGAGCACTCAACACAATCGTCAAAATTTCTCCGGTTGAAGTTGACCACCCAGATGGTGTGAGAGTTGGAGTCAACCAACTATTAATCAAAATAGCAGGTAAACCAGCAGCCATGCCAGCAAAAAGCCACGATTCAGCCTCACGTAATCTAGTTGGCATACCAATTAAATTTGAAGAAGAAGCCAACCATGCATATGCTGGAATCGAGAATAATGCAAACACCAAAGGGATTCCTACTACATAGGATGCGACGAGACCTATTGTACCTCCAATATTTTCGAACACTGAAAAAATTGCAGCGAGGATTAGGAGAGTAGTGAAAATTAGCCAAATTCTTCGAGATGGGGGGGTGTCCAATATTGAATCATCCCGAATAATAAATCGATGCAGATTACTCGGTTCTTGAGTCATAATTGAGCCGCCTTCGGGTAGAGCATGTGCACACAGCCCATTTTCGTTGACTGTGACTAGACGAACTTCAATCAATTTTGGTTTATGCATTGATAATAATAATGCAAGTAATGGTAAAGTGCAAATCGCACCACCGAAAGTAATCGCTGAATTAAATTCTAATATTCCAATTAGAATTGTTGCTGATGATTGAACAATTAGAGCCATCAAAATCGTGTTTCCTAGTAGGGAAAAATAACTCTTCCATGGTTTTTGAGCCCGAGATATTTGCAAATCATCAGGTGGTTTAGAGAGTTTAGTGGGCTCTAATACACGATAACTGTGACCCATTCTATTTGTGATAATTCGGACCATAATTATTCCGGATATTGCCGCTCAGATCGCCCATCACTCGAGATGCCCAAGGCACCCGGTGCTGTTCTTCATCACTGCGACAGATGTTGAAGTCGGGGTCAAGTAAATTGAATTTCGCTAGAATCTGCTCGATTAAACGATTGCCCCGCAATTTCCACAAAACATCTCGTTCCGCTTAGCATCCCTTTGCATACTCCATTCTCCACATGCAGGGCAAGGTGGTAAACCACGTTCACTCGGTGCAACCAAAGGGCCGCGGCGCTTTTTCATTTTAGTCGGGCGAAACCATCCTTTCTTTGGTCGCTTAACCTTCGGCACCCGAACCACCTACAAATATCTCAGAACGATTTACCTTCAAAATTCTTCGCATACCGATGTGATGATATGCTTGATTCAAATCGCAAATCTATGAATGAGAGAGATGATTGTCTTTTTGATTCAGAATCGAAAGATATCACAATTATTGGTGGAGGAATCATCGGCCTTTCCTGTGCTTATTATCTGAGCAATAGTGGCTATTCAGTAAGAGTTATTGAGCAAGGAAATATCGCCAACGGTTCATCTAGAGAAAATTGTGGTTTGATCTCACCAAGTCATGCTTTACCACTTCCTCAGCCTGGTTTAATTTTGAAAGCAATGAAAATGATGGTCAAAAAAGACTCTCCGCTCTATATTAATCCAATTATGGATTGGGCTACCCTGACTTGGTTTGTAAAAACCGCAGGCCAGTGTAATAATGCCTCCATGAAACGAGCGATGCTCGGCCGTCAACAACTCTTGGATGAATCCCGGCCGATGTGGAATGAATGGGCTGAAATAGACGGTTTTGATATCGAGTTTGAAGAAAAGGGCTGTATTCAAGTCCATGCAACTAAATCCGATTTCAATAAATTTATACCACTCCAACGAATGTTAGATGATATTAATTTAGTAGGTAGAGAATTTATTGGAGAGGAACTTTTAGAGCTCGAACCGGGTTTAAAATCTGGCTTGTACGGAGGATGGTTTTACGATATTGACGCACAAATGCGGCCAGAAAATATAATGATCGGTATGCGAAATCATGTGGAATCTTCAGGAGTGGAAATTCTTGAAAATTGTCAAGTTGAGTCATTCGAATCAAAACAGAACAAGATCACATCAGTGAAAACTTCGAATGGAGAATACAGTTCTGAAAACTATGTCCTCGCAACTGGCTCATGGACCCCTAAACTTGGGAAAAGACTTGGGATAAAAATTCCAATTCAACCCGGAAAAGGGTATAGTATCACTTTAGAAAGACCAGAAGGATGTGTTGATACACCACTGATTCTAAGCGAATCAAGTATGGCCGTGACTCCCTGGAAAAGTGGATTAAGACTAGGTGGAACTATGGAATTTTCTGGGCTCAACAAGAAGATAAATCATTCAAGAATTGAAGCTTTAAAACGTGGAGCAAAACGATACTTACGAGCACCGGGTGAGCGTTTGATCCAGGATAAATGGTATGGTTGGAGACCGATGACGCCAGATGGAATGCCAATCATTGATTATTCTCCAAAGCATGACAATCTAATCATCGCTGCCGGACATAACATGCAAGGAATGTCGATGGCGCCACAAACTGGAAAGTTAGTTTCGGACATGGTAGAAGGGATTTCTTCAGACTTTGATTTATCTTATTACTCAGCGAAGCGATTCTGAAAATCAATTGACAGCATGTCCAGCCCATGCTGCTTCTGCATGCAGGATCTTCGATTTCACAGGGATGATTTTTCTGTAAACTTCAGCCGGGCTTCGAATTTCTCCCTCAACGGTTAGCAAACGCTGTAATGATATGCCAAAATGTTCCTGATTTCTATAGAGAATTGGTTGAACAACTTCCCAATCAGCATCGGTCATATCGGTAAATGCACCACCATTTAGTTGTGAATCAGATAATCTTTGGCGCGGATCGCGTATGTAAATCGCGCCTCCGCTTGCAAGAGAGAATAGATTTCCACCAGGGTATGGTGTTTCGAGAGAAATTAGTTCACCTCTCTCGTCAAATTGCATTCCATTCACAATCACAAATCCACCACCATCTAGAGGATCTCCAGCCATAAATGACTCAGCAAGATAATCTAAAGCAGTACCATTGATGACTAATTTAGGACTTCCCACACTATTAATCATAGGGCGTCCTGCAGCATTTCCAAGAATGAATAATTTCCCACCCTTCGAACCATAACCGTAGCACTGACCTACATCTCCGTGGACGATCAACTCTCCTGATTTATGTATCTGGCCAATCTGATCTTGGCCATTTCCATGCATATGAATAATCATTCCATCATTACCGCTGCCAAGATAATCCCCCACAGCACCGAAGACATCGATTCGAACACCATCGGTATTAGCCCCAAATCCATTACCGATGAAGCGATGACCACGGCAATGAAGAATTACGAAGTTCATCCAGCCAATTTCGTATAGAGACACTAGTTCCCGGGCGAAGGAATTTAACCCTTCGATTGGATATCCTCTAGCATCGATAACGAATGATTGGCTCGAATGAGTCGGTTTCGGACGATGACCTATCGTCTTCTGGCCAACGTAATTTTCACAAGGGTGAGATGAAGATGAAGCGATTATTCTGACAAGTTTTGATTCAACGAAATCGAACCAACGACTGGAACGAAGTGAGCCAGTGTCGTATTTTCTATCCAACAATAACGTCAATATATCCCAACCCCACATTCGTCCAGCAGTTTTCACATTGGCTTCAATTTCATCCAAAACAGCACGAGCCTCGCCCCAACCGAGATGAGGTAATGCTTCGATAACAGAATTGAAAACCACTTGTCCCTCACCAGAAATATCGACTCCAGATTGCTCTGTTGCGGAAGTTAATTCGAAATCACCATTAGGGTGAGTATTGACTATCTTACCAAATTTATCCGACATTATCAACTCCTTTGAGCCATCTGATTTTGGAACTACATCGAAAACGAAGGCCCCGCCATCGGTGTATGAACCACCTCTGGCGTTCCAATATTCATCGGCTCTGCGCCAAAATCGTGTATCTTCACTAGCTAAACTATCGAGAACTGCATCGATGACTTGTTTCTCCGAACCACAGAATGCAATTCCAACCTCACCACGCTGATATGCAAATACCTGCGGGCGCAGCATCGAAGTGTCAGTAATCCCAAGCAATTGGTGGGTGGTACCACTTGACTGTGCGATGATGAAAAACCATGGGCCATCTGGCGAGCCGTGAATATGGGTTTTCTGAATCGCCTCGTAAACAACTTGCTTTTCTTCTGGAAGCATGATAAAATCGAGTTCACTAGTTGGTGCGAGACTCTCTATCACATGCTCAGTAGAATAACCATAGACTCGACGGTGTAAATCATAAGCCAGTGCAGCAACTTCAGTATCAGTGAAGAAAAGTGGCTCCATTCCCCTTTGTGCCAAGTAATCCTTCACTGAAACATAATTAGAAAAATCACCATTGTGAACGAGTGCAGCATCGATCCCCTGCCCGAACGGATGTGCACCCCCCGGATGTGTGACCCTTCCTCGAGTTGGATATCTGTGATGTCCAATCCAAACGTGAGAAGTAACATCATTAAGACAATAATACTTGATGACGTCTTCCGCATATCCGACAATTTTCAGAATTAACATGTCTCTACCATGACTCAAAACAAAGGCATCTGTTCTGCCATCTTTTGCGTAAAATTCCACATTCAATTCATGAGTTGCATGGAAGACGAATTCTTGTTCGACCGCTTCCCGGTCGGAAGCATCGATGATAGCATCTAATCTAGATTCAATAAACTCATCGACTTTATATTTCCGAGGTTTAACGAAATATACCACTACATCAGGTGGGCGAACATCTAAGGCAAGTAAATCGTTCTCCCAAGATGACAGAGTTGGCATGTCGTGAACATGGATTAATTCAAAATTTTCATTAATGAATTTTTCTTCAACAGCAGTGCGAACACTACTGTCAAGATATGCGACTGCATAAAGATAATTATTGTCAAGAATTTCTTGATTGACACCGAAATCAGTGGGGTTCAACCCAACCATTGCAACACCGCCTCCTTTGCCGTTTCCGCGATTACGCATCTGTTCTAAAGAATCGAAAAGATGTCGGCCGGCAACCGGAATTTCGCAGGCTAGACCGACAACTCCGCAACCGCCTTCAGCAGCATCTTCATCACGGCGCTCAAATTTTGGATGGCGAGCAGTCATTCGACGCCGAGCATCCATTATCACGTTCGGGTCGATCATTCGCTCGCCTCCTCAGGAATATATTGTAATAGATCAGTTCGACCACGCAATTGAGTTACATCATCAAGACCGAGTTTACGAAGGATTTCTCGCATTCGCCACTGCATAGCGCCGTAGAGATTATCAAGTCGCTGAACAGCCCAATCTTGAGGCACCCATTCTTGTAATTCGATATCGGTTGTGGTTAATCCCCATGGGCATCCACGGCCAGAGGGGCCACCTTCACAATTTGAACAACGTGTGCAACCAAGGCCAACCAAATCAGTTGTTCCGAGGACACAACCATCTGCACCTAGAGCGATCGCTTTTGCCATATCATCAGCCGTTCGAATTCCTCCACTAGCGATGAGTGTCACCTTATCTCTAACCCCCTCGGCAACGAGGAATTTGTGGACTTTAGGAATAGCCAACTCAATCGGCATTGCGATATTTTTCTTAGCAATTTCCGGGGCCGCACCTGTGCCACCATAACCGCCGTCCAGATGTATAATATGAGCGCCAGCATAGAATGAACCGATAGCGACCATATCGACGTCGTGAGGTGTACTCACCTTGACAGAAAGCAAGGCCTTTGGGTTGACTGTCTCTATCCAGTCCAAGTGTTTAGAGTGATCTTCAACAGAATAAGTCGAATGGAATGGGAAGGGGCTGAATAGGCTAACAAAAGGAACACTGCCCCGTAATTTCGCGACTTCCTCTCCGGCTTTTGCAGCCAATAAATGTCCTCCAAGCCCTGGCTTTGCTCCCTGTGCATACTTGAATTCAATAATCGGTGCAGCTTGAATCGTATCCTCTTCGACACCGAAGTATCCTGTAGCAACCTGGGTGATAACATTCTCTTCAACCTCTCTTAATTCAGTAGGATAACCACCTTCACCGGTCGAGATGAAGGAATTCCATCTCCGAGCATTTCGGGCTCGTGACATCATTACGTTAACCGAGACCGACCCGTATGACATCCCGCCGCCATACCATGGGATGTCGATGGAAATCTTGTTCTTCTCATCTCCGCGGCGATTCAAATCGAGTTTCGTTGAAATTTTTTCAGAATGCTCGAGCCATTCGGATTCATCGAGGAATTGGAATTTAAGTCGGTCAAATCCACCACCTGAATTTCCGGTTTTGAAATTTAATTTTTCAGGAATTTTACCTGTTTCTGCCATGTGCCAAGTCGAGAGAATTAACTCATCCGTCCAACGGGCATCACCCAATGCTTCAGGGACACCAAAGTCGCCAAAAGCTCGTGCATTCATCCCATTTTGTAGCAGATTTGTCGTCTTCTCAATTAGAATATCACTAGGTTTTACAATCGTCATTAATTACCACCTCCGACATAACCTGCTATTCCTTCAAAAGCTTCATCCTCAAGGTGTTCAACTATCATCGAACGCCCGAATTCACCACGGAGTCGACGCACTTCTCTAATTCCCATCGCACCGAGAATTTCGAGCAATTGATCTCGCCAACTTCCACAAAGGTTGGTCAATCGTTGTTCGGCCCATCCTTCATCCATTTTATTTGGTAAATTACCGATTACTCCTGCTCTTTCAACCAGTGATCCATCTGAACGACCTTGTAATGCGAAAAGAACTGGAAGATCTAGTGCAACTGCATCAAGCCCACTGATTATCGATTTAGGAACGTGGTCGGCTCCAACAATTCCGCCGGCACCAATTAATGTCACAAGGTCGCGACGACCTTGCTCGATTAATCTCAAATGAGCTTCTTTGAATAATTCGGTGACGAATTGGCCATCTTCACCTCTACCATGTAGGTCTGCTAGCAGGTGAATCACTTCAACACCATAATTTACCGCAGAATCGAGTCGAAGTTGCCATCCTTCTTCGAATTTTATCCTTACACCTATCATAGCGTCACTAACCGAACGTGCTTTATCTACTGCTGAACTATCCCATCCATCTAATTGAATAAGGCGAGCATTGGGGTAATTCGAGGACTTTTCGGCCTCATCAATTGAAAGAACTGGAATAATATTTGCAGAATCAATTGCCATTCGTTCAACATCACTACTATTTACACATGCTAAAGTATCAATCCCTTTACTCGTTAAATCGATTACTCGAATCAATTTTTCAGTGCCCAAATTACCTGGTGGAAGGTCGAATATAAATGGTACTTGGATGCTGAACATTTTAGGTTGTATTCCTTTTATTTCACCTTTTTCATCAAAGGATAGGTGCATTGGTTTAGAGCCGATGTCAACCGAAGTTCCAATTAATTCACGCCCATGAATTCCATCTCTGCTCGGTCGAACAATCTCCGACATATCAGTTAACATCCCATCAAATCCAGGGCCACCAAATCTACCCCGATAACCCTGCCCACGAACTGGAACCATGCCTTTCTTCGCCTCTTCATCAATCGCAGCAATGTGCCCATGTGTGGTGTATGAATCACCCAGTGAAAGCCGTTCAGGATTTGGCAAAACTTTGACAAATTCTGGGTGTTGGATTGTGCATCGTAAACATCCTACGCAAAGATGAGGACGAGGGGAAAAACCCCCGACTGGCCCAGAGAAGACACCGTAAGTACAAGGCCTAGACAATATGACCTCAGCGTTTCCTTTGTAGTGAATTATTTCTTTGAAAATATACTTTGCCAGGCCAACCTTCCCGACTTCGACAAGGAATCGAATTGGTAAAGATTGTACATCATCTATCTCTTCGGTATCGATGCCATAGCGATGATAAAGATCAGCCATCTGTCTCCCTCGACGTGCCGATTCTGTCTCGAATGATTCCATAGACAATCGACCTTCTGAAATAACTGAACCACTCGCTTTCTCCGATGTCAACATAGAATTCATCCTATACTTCTAACGCGGAGTCAATTCGACTATAATCATTGGCTCAAATAGACATGAAAATCTCAATTTATTGACCTAACGAACATTAATAATTGATAATAATATACATTCGACTAATGTTTTGTCGATTTACTATACATTTGCCCAAAAGTCCGTCCCCCAATAGGATGAAACTTCTCAAATGACTTGTTTTTGCTTATTAATTGGATAATTAAATCCCCATTGATTCAAGTGCCCAATGTTGGGCGAACAGTCATGGCTTTGAGTGACGCATGGGTAATTCGCGATTTCCGCCTATTTGTGCTGGGTGATACCGCTAGTAAATTCGGCCGGGCAACTTTCATGACAGCAGTGGGTTGGAAAGTTGCAGAAATTGGTGGTCCGAAAGCCTTTGGCATGATAATGACTGCATATTTTCTTGCACATCTCCCTCTGATTATGGTAGGGGGGATGTTAGTTGATCGAGTGCCAAGAAAAAGAGTCGCATTAGCCATGGATTTGATTCAAGCGGTTTCTGCATTTGTATTCATAATGATGCTAATTATCGGAATTGATATCGTAAAAGTAATGATTTTTGCCTCTATTATAATGGGTGCTTCGACTGCTTTTTCGATGCCCGCAATTCAGGCACTCGTCCCAGATTTAGTTGATGAAGAAACTTTGGCTGCAGCAACTGGATTACACAATGCCTCCCGTACTGCTGCTTGGTCTATTGGAGGATTAGTCGGTGGATTAGCAATTCATTTTTTTGGGCTTCAATTCGCCCTTTGGATCGATTTGCTAACCTTTTTGATTAGCGCTGCATTTTTGATGCAGATTGACGAGGTACCAATTAAAAAACTAGAAGAAAATGGAGACGGTGGAGATTTCAAAACTGAAATGAAGTTAGCAGGAGATTTCGTCCTAAGTCAACCATGGCTATTGGTTGGTATTTTAGCTTTCATGGTATTCCACATTGGAGGTGCAGTGATGGACATCGGCATTCCTTTTATTGTCCAAAAAAATGATTGGAATGCAATTCATTATGGATTATGGGGGGCTACGACTCCTATTGGCGCTGCTATCGGAGCATTGTATGCAGGATCTAAACCAATTCCGAAATCAATCCGTGGAACAATATTTTATGTTACAGTTAGCATAGCTGCTTGGCTTGATATTCTCTATGTAATGACACCTTGGTTCTTCGGCATTTTACTTATCGCACTAGTTCAAGGATTAATCATAGGAGTCCTTGGAGTGATATGGAATACTACGATTGGTGATAGCGTAGATCAACATCTTCGAGGAAGAGTCAATTCGATTGATGCTATCGGTTCATTCTTATTTATTCCATTCGCTCCGATTATGGGGGGATATTTGATTGATGGAATTGGTTTAACTGCAACAGTATTCATCGCCGTTTCGATTATGGTTGCTTCGACGATAATTGGAATAATCGTTCCATCGTTTCGACGCTTTGAGAGAGTTGCGACAGAACAATTTCCAATTATTCCATCTGAGCCATCTGTCTGAAATAACTCCTCAATAAAACGATGTATGATTTTTTTTATTTATCATTCAGTCCCGAATCCAATTTGAATTTGTCATCGTAGAACCTTTTTTGAACGGTCATAACAAATCCTAAAATTAGTGCGAATAAAATTAGGCCGACATAATAGTTTTCGAACAGAAAAATGATTTCAGACAATATTAGAAAATCAAATAAAATGCAGATTGATATGTAGAGAGGTCGGCCTAGAGTTAGCCAGATGCTCTCACCTTCTTGCGCTAGAATTCGATGGACACGCTCATCCCTCTGTGCGTCAGCCGCATTTTTAATTCTCCAAAATGCTGACTCTGAGTCCTTTCGATTATCGATGAACAAATCATCTTCGTGTCCATCCTTCATGAACTCACGAAAATGAGCTTAGTCTTGATTTCTTCCCAACTTAATTGACAATTGGAAGTGATTTCCCTGGTTCAACTGGGAAATGGCATGCAACTAAATGTCCACTAGAAATCGATGATAATTCAGGGACTTCAACATCACAAACTCCTTCTTTTGCTATCGGGCATCTTGTGTGGAATACACAGCCAGGGGGTGGATTCGCTGGACTTGGAACATCTCCTGAAAGAATTATTCTTTCATCAGAGTCCTCAATGGAAATTTCAGGGATTGCAGAAAGAAGTGCGTGAGTGTATGGGTGGGCTGGGTTTTCAAACAATCCTACGGTATCAGATAATTCAACTATCTTTCCGAGATACATCACAGCTACTCTATCAGAAATATGATGAACCACGTTAAGAGAATGAGTAATGAATACAAATGTCAAGCCTTTTTCTCCCTGAATATCTTCTAACAGATTCAACACCTGTGCTTGGACAGATACGTCGAGCGCGCTTGTCGGCTCGTCTAAGAGAATAAATTCAGGATTTAGAGCCAGTGCGCGTGCTATGGCAATTCGCTGCTTCTGGCCACCTGAAAATTCATGAGGGAAACGAGTCATCAAATTTTTGCTTAACCCGACTGATTCTAATAATTCACCAATAGTTTTTGTCAGTTCAGCCCCATCTGCCATTCCATTGATGATTAACGGTTCTCCGACGATTGACCTTACAGACATTCGTGGATTCATCGATCCACCTGGGTCTTGGAAGACAATTTGCATCTTTTTCCGAAGTTCACGATTTTTCATCATTCTGATGTCGACCCCATTATATTCGACTGACCCCTCAGTAATCGGAGTCAAACCCAATAAAACACGGCCAAGTGTAGTTTTCCCACAGCCAGACTCCCCTACGATGCCAAGAGTTTCTCCCTCCATTACAGATAAATTGACTCCATCTACTGCGCGGACATGTGATTTTACAGCTGAAAGCATTCCGGCTTTTATCGGGAACCATTTTTTAATATTTTTCATTTCTATCAGAGGAGGTTCAGACAATTAGTTCACCTCCATCAATTTACTCGCAAGATTCTCAAAGGCAGATTCAACCTCAAGAATATTTTTGGTTTTATCAACATGGTGACAAGCTGCAAAATGACCAGATTTAATCATTACATTTTCAGGTTTTGTTGAGATGCAAATTTCATCGGCAAATGGGCATCGTGGATGGAATCTACAGCCATCAAAGTGCTCGTTAGGACTAGGGACTTGGCCTGGAATTATTGGTAGGCTGTCTTTTCTATCACCTTCGGATTCTTTGATGATACGAGGGATACTATGCAGTAATCCGATTGTATACGGCATTCTTGGATTTGTCAGAATATCTTCGAGAGAGCCTGATTCGACAATAGTTCCAGCATACATCACAGAAACTGTATCACACATCTCTGCAATTACTCCCAAATCGTGCGTAATCAACATGATCGATGTACCCTTCCTATCTCTCATTTCTCGCATTAGTTTGAGAATTTGTGCTTGTATTGTAACATCCAAAGCAGTTGTAGGTTCATCCGCAATCAACAGATTCGGTTCACAAGACATCATCATAGCGATCATCACTCTTTGTCTCATTCCCCCAGATAATTCATGGGGGTACATTGTAGCTACAGTTCCGGGATTCGGAATTTGAACATCTTCAATAATTTGGACCACTTGACGGGAATGGGCCGAATCTAGTTTTAGTAAATCAGACAGAACCATTACAGTAATTGCCGTGATAAACGTTCCAATTAAAATTACCATGATTGCAGCGATTGGCATCCAGAACATCATGTATAGGATGAGAGCAAAGGCAAAGGCATTCGGCAGAATAAATAATCCTGCCTTAAGAGAATTTATTGTATCATTCGAATTCCAATTTTTCGAATGATTATCCCTTACATCGATGAAAATGCCAATTAGTACAATGAGTGGCAAGGAGTACCATGAGATTGATTCAAACGAATCTGATGCACCCTTAGATATTACCAAGAAATATAAGGATAAAACTGCAAATGGAATTAAAGTTGAAATTGGATTTTCCTTTGTTTTTGAGATTATTGTTGTGGATGGAGTCAATAATGCCCGAATTATTCTATTCACATACGAGGTTTCTCTATCTACAAGATGGTTATGTTCCTTCATTACTTCAGAAATTTGTTTTTCAACTGTATATAATGGATTCAATGCAGTCATCGGTTCTTGGAATATCATACTAATTTCATTACCTCGAATCCGCCTCATTTCCTTTTCATGTCGATACATCGATAAATTACCGATTGAACCAACAAAGGTACCGAAGAGCATCATGGCAGCTCCTTGCAGGATACCATAAACGGCCGATGTATCGAAAATAATTCTCAATACGTTGAAAATAATAAGTAATGCTCCCACGTAAGAAATAATTGTAGAAAGTCGAATTAACCATCTTTCCCTATCTTGTCTACGATAAACAGTATCGTATCCATCATACAAAATTTCACCCTCATCAACTTTACAAGTTGCCAGACCTATTGCGGTAAGAGAAGTTACTGATTTCCCACATCCTGATTCACCCACCACACCACGAATCTCACCTTTCATCACCTTGAGATCGATATTATGTAGCGCCTCGATAGGTCCCGTGAGAGTATCAAAATGGACTCTAAGTCCTTTGACATCTAGTAATACTTCGTCACTCAACAAATCACCTCCTATTCCTTGGATCCACAACATCTCTTAGTCCGTCACCTAGTAGATTGAACCCTAAAGTTGTGAATGCGATTGCCAGTCCAGGGAAAGTAACTAACCACCACTCATTAAGGAACCATTTCCTACCATCTGAGACCATTCTCCCCCACTCAGCAGAATGCATCTCTGCCCCCAGACCAATGAACGACAGACCTGCTGCTGAGAGTATGGTTCCGCCTATATCTAGTGTAAATGCAACTAGAAGGGGGGCCCAAGCATTGGGAAGAATGTGTCTAAACATAATTCTAGATGACGGGGCTCCAACACTTTTTGCAGCTTCAACGAAAGTCATTTCTCTGATATAGAGTACTTGACCTCTAATTAAGCGAGCATACCCCGGCCAACCTGTGAAAATTAATGCAACCTGGATTTTCCAGAGTCTATCGAAGTCCTGAATAATTATCCATTTAGGTTCAATTGTGAAGAGAGATTTGATGAGAATGAAAATTGCTAGAGCAGATAACATAGTCCGCATCGTGATATATGAAACTGGATTATTAAATGAAAATGAATTAAATAGACCACTTAGAGCGGATTTGGGATTGACCCCTCTACGTTCCATCGTCACAGATAATATTCCAATGACACCCAAGATGAAAGTGGAACAAATTAATAATGTTCTCATATTAACATCATCATTTGTAGCACCTTCTAACGAATTCTCAAATGGTATTTGAGGCCAAAACGACCAAAATAAGTATAAAGATCCAAGAACAAATGACATGATTCCGACTACATTCAACAGTTGTGATAATGAATTATCTTCATTGGATTGTGCCCTAACTTCACCAGACGTTAACTCATCAATTTTTGATTGGAATTGAAAAATTAAGAATATTAATGGGATTAGCACTGCAAATTCCATTGGTAGAGCGAGTCTAGGGATTGCGGTTAAAACTGCAACAAATGCCATTGCTAAGATAAGTCCTGGAACTGCAAAGAACACATCTGTCATTCTCATGATAAATTCATCGACACGCCCGCCGTAATAGCCACTGATACTGCCGATAATGGTCCCGAGCGTTACTGTCATGAAAGCAACTGTGATTCCTATTTTAAGTGAAATTCTCGCCCCATAAAGAATTTTTGAGAACAAATCGTGACCTTCAAAATTTGTCCCGAGGATACAGATATTATGTGATTCCGGCATCCACCAAACTTCCATCTCACTATTATCAAATTCATAGGTGACATAAATTGTTGTTATTTGACGAATATCAAATAATTCTTCTGAAACCAAAAGAAAGTCGGTTCCATTTTCATCGGTGAAAATTGTTACGTGCTCAGAAAAATTTAGGCCATTCGAATTATTGTATCCTTTTGTATCCACAATTTTTATAATGTTTAAGACATCAACTGGGTCAGTATAGAATGACTTTGTATCTGGGTCGATTTTATCCGCCGATACAGCCGGAGTAATATTCGTATCATATCTTCTCAATTCAGTGAGAGAGACTCTTTGTTCACGTTCCCTGCATTCATCTGAACCTGGTTCAGCTGCCCGTGGTTCGTAATCGATTCTCCATACATCTTCTGTGTCCTGTAAATCCCTAGTTGGGTGTTCAACAGCGATATCTTCAGCAAAAACAGCCAACATTGAGACTGTAATGACTAATAATACCCCAACAACTGCTAATGTAGATCTAGTGAAAATCAGAATGCTTCTCCGCATATCTGATTTCTTCTGTTCAAATCCTTCAACGATTAAACGGATACTTTCCTTACGATCATCTCTACCCTTTGCATATTGTTCATTCCATGAATATCCAAAATAGGACAGGCAATATTTAATTCCACTCAGTATAATTGTACAAATGCTGAAAACAAGGAAAACATCAGAAATAGGAATAAATAGAATAGAAATAATGCCTGCAATTCCAGTATCACGTGGCTTCATTGTGGCGCCGAAAACAATAGCAAATATGAACGACAGAAACACATATAGGGATAATGAAGAAAGATAATCTAACATCATTCTAGTCTCACCCTTGGATCAACGATCGCATAAGAAATATCAACTATTAAATTTGCTAGAAGGAAAATAATAGAAGTAATCAAGGTAATTCCCATCACCACTATTTGGTCATCATATTGAATTGCCTCAATAGCAACTCTCCCCATACCAGTAAATGCAAATATCGTTTCGGTTAATACCGCTCCACCGATGGCTGCACCGATAGAGAAACCGAGTAAAGTTACAATTGGAACAAGAGCGTTACGGCAAGCATGAACTAAAATTACTCTCGAACCAGATAGCCCCTTTGCTCTCGCGGTACGAACATAATCTTCTCGTAACACTTCGAGAAGACTCGATCTCATGTACCGTAACAAACTACCTGCACTTGCGATACCTAGAGTCAAACAAGGTAACATCAGATGCATTAATGTATCTTTAAATAATTTCCATCTGGTGTCATAATCAGATCCTAATCCACCTAAAGTTTCACTAGAAACAAACCAACTATCGATTAAATGGAAACCTGTTCCTTCTGACGGATAATAATTTACATAGCCAGTCGAGGGAAATGCCAAACTTGGGTCGTGGCGTCCAAATATTGGGAAACATCCTCCAGAGGTTCCAAATAAATCATCACAAATTCCAATTTTTGTAGCAAATAATTTCTGAAATAAAATTGCCAACCAAAATATCGGTAAGCTAACAAAGGCAATTGCCATCAACCGGGATAGTTGGTCAAAAATTTTATCCTGCCAAACCGCACTCAAGATCCCTAGGGAAATACCGAGTGGATATGCAATTGCTAGAGCAAGAAAAGACATCTCAAGGGTCACAGGTGCGACATCTTTGACCACTTCTGCTACCGGGCGATGATATAATGTTGAATCGCCCCAATATCCGTCAACGAGCCCCGTCCTTTCAATGATATCTCCCACTTCATGAACAGGTTTCAATTCATTATTGGATTGTAATATTAAATATTCATTCCCCAGATAAGGTCCATCTACTCCGATGTACTTCATGTATTTCTCAACGATATTCTCCTCTGTCCCCATCCTCATTCTATTTGATTCAACAGCAGATATGGACACATTCACAATTTCAAGTTCTCCTGTGGTTTCATTTTCGACTTCATACCAGCCAATATCTACAATTACACCACATTTATCTCCACAAGCAGATGCAGCAGCGTCGCCAGGGACAAGGCTTAGCAATGAAAACGTGAGGATTGAAACTCCCATCATTACAGGGATTAGTAAGATTACTCTTCGAGCGATAAACTCGTGTAACTTCACCTTACACCAACTCCATTTTTTGGCAAGGCATTTGAGTTATCAGTTCATCGGATTGCTGATGTCGATGTTAATAAAAAAAATTCACATTGAAATTCTGGGTGCTATAAAAAGAAATGAAACAGCTCGACGACCGCCGCAAATTGCGACGGTCGCCGGCCTTACGTAATTCAGAAATTATCTAAATTTTTCAAGAACAGCTTCCAACAAGTGCGCCGTCTACCATTGGTAGCTTATCATAGTCGAACCAGTGTGCTGAGCCGATAGCAGCCCAAGGTGCTGAACAGATATCATTGTGCTTTGCACCAATACCATTTCCTTGACCGATAATGATCATGTTCGGATCCTCTACCCATAGGTCGAACGCCTGTGAATAAAGAGAGAGACGTTCTGCGTCATCGGTTGAGACCTTTGCTTGTTGAAGCAGATCATCTAATGCTGCATTGTTGTATCCAGTACCGTAAACATCCTCTGAGCTTGCAGCGAATGGGGACCAGTAATTATCTGGATCTAGATAATCAGGAGCCCAACCACTGAACCTGATCTCGAATGTTCCAGTGTAGTACATGTCGAGATATTCAGCCCATGGCTTTGCATCACCATCTGTTGCAACACCAATCGAACCTAATGATTGTGCGATTTGTGCAGCCATAGCGATACGGTAATCGTTTCCTTCGTTAGCCATGATTCGTAGAATCGATGGTAAGCGGCATTCATCTCCATCACGGTCAGCTACAGGCACAACAACGGTGTTGTTGTTAGCCAATTCAGCGCAATCGTACTGGCGGGTAAATCCTGCATCTTCTAGAAGAGATTCAGCATATGTCAAATCATATGTGAAAACTTCGTACTGAGATTCGTCATATAGGAATCCGTTAGGAATTGGACCGTACACAGGTGCCAAGTTGTTGTCATATGTAGTTCTGCGAGCAGTGTCATAATCGAACGCGTAAGCAATTGCAGTGCGGACATTTGGATTAGCCATAACGTTAGCGTCATCTACACCATCTCCATCTGTATCATAGTTTAGGATAGGGTCTTCATTAGCATCGTTTGGATCAAGATTCAAAGCAGCTAGAGTAATCGTGAATGATTCTCTGTAAGTGCAAATGTATCCATCTTTGCTTGCGATGTTCGGCTTATCATCGAGGGCATCATCTTCACCAGCATCGAACATTCCGTTTCCGTTTGCATCGATGTAGCAGAAGTTAGGTAAATCCTCGAAGTTTAGAGCACCGAAATCAGCTTCACCGTCAGTGAATGCGAGCAAGCGAGTGTTCGATTCGTCGACGTTTGTCATTTCAGTAAACTTGTTGATGTTGAAGTTACCTGCGTCCCAGTGCATCCAGTTTGGAGTAAGGATAATCTTGTCCTCACGGGACCATGTGTCTAGAATATATGCACCAGTACCTGCACCGAGTGGAGCTTCGTCCATCCAGCCGTGGCACCAATCATCAGAACTCTCATCAGCATCAGTTGTTGCTGGGTCGTCTGCGGTAACTACACGGTTTGCTTCACACATATCCATGTTGACAACAGCGCCTACAGTGTAAGCGATTGTCGAAACGAAACCAGCATATGGCTGGAATAGAGTCACTGAAAAGTGTGTGTCATCGATGTATGTTAGCCCATCAGTATCGAAATTCTGCTGAGTAATCCATGCAACGTGTGATTCAGGTGCGCCGTATTCATTTACGCGTTCCCAGGAATATACAACATCATGTGCAGTCATTGAGTCACCATTGCTGAAGTGTACATCATCACGTAGAGTGAAGGTGTAGGTCAACATGTCATCACTGACTGTGTATCCAGTTGCAAGACGAGGGACGATGATTGCGTTTCCGTCGCCATCTCCTTCATATCGGTACAATGTATCATATACATTTTCGATAATGTCACCAGATGCACTATCGTATGCATCGTGTGGATCTAGAGTTGCTGCATCTCCGTAGCCCATCGAGACAATCTCACATGGGTTATTGGATCCAGTTTCTACGCATGCTCGAACACCTTCAAGAGCTGTCCATGCTTCTGCGTATGTCATTTCACCATCTTCGTATTGATCCATAATTGGTGCATCACCAGCATCTGCGTTCATTGAGAGTCCTTCCCCTAGAATCCATTGCCCGTAGCAATAAAGTTCGGCGACTGCATCAACTGTGAATTCACAGACTAAGTATCCTGAACCAGCGACATCTCCATTTGCATCGAATGTGTGTGTTCCGCTAGTCCCTACGTAGTTTGTACCTACTGCACGGACGTGAGCGCGGAGGTCATCACTGCCAGCTGCGTGAGCTGCCAATGCTGCCTTACCAGCAATCATTACTGCATCATATGTTTCATGATGGTAAATTCCACCATCTGCACCATTTGCTGCAGCATAAGCTGCATCGAAAGCATCAGCAGCATCTGATTGACCACCAGAACGTGGCTGAGTTACTATCATACCATCGATTGCTGAAACATCAGATAACTCGTCAGGTGAAACACCTTCTGCTCCAAATACTGGAATGTCTAAATCCTGTGCAGACATTTCCTCTAGAATTGCAGCACCATCAACAGCATATGAGAATAGTGCGACTGAATCGCAACCACCGTCAGCTATTTGTGATACTAATCCCGCGAAGTCAGTTGCATCTTGGTCATATCCGACTGTTGTGCAAACATCACCAAAACTTGCTACGAAACCATCTTTGAGTCCAGCACCATAATCGTTAGTCATGTAGAGAATACCAGGGTTGGAAAAACCGTTATCATTGGCTACAGCAGAGAGGGCTTGTACTTGCTGTCCGTCAGAAGGAACCACTCGGAAGAGGTAATCGTCGTCCGAGAGGCCAGTAATTGCAGGCGAAGTACTTGCGTAGGAAATCATTGGAACACCAGCAGCTTGTGCTACAGGGATTGAAGCCATTGTTCCGCCGGAGCATACAGCTCCTGCGATTACGACCACACCAGCGTCAACCAAGGATTGAGTTGCGCCAGCTGCGACTGTACCGTCACAACCTGAGTCAACTTCAATTATCTCGATTACTACATCGGCAGGCGCCATTGCGTTCAAATCTGCTTTTGCCAGCATCATTGAATCAGTGAATGCCGGTGCGAAAACAGCGATTGGTCCTGTAAGCGGATTCATGAATCCGACTTTCAGGGTCGTTGTTGTTGCATCATATGTGCACGAACCGTCATCCGCTGTCGCATCTGCGTTGTAATTGTTCGCTGTCGCGTCCATACAACCCATTACGTCTTCCGGAACTGGTTCCGGATCATCTTCTCCACCTAGGCAACCAGCGAACGCAGCCGCGAGCATTCCAAGTGTCATCATTATTGCAATTATTTTCTTATCTGTCATGTTTGTTTACACGCTCCAGAGCCTGCCCAGTTCACTACCTGTTATAGAGATTGTTTAACCGTTGAGTCCAAAATCTGCCGAATTCAATACCTTTTGAAATTGATTTCGCCTAACATAATGACCTGCAGTACTCATTTCTGATTGGATAATTCATTAGAAATAACATTCATTATTTTTTATTTACAGAAGCGAAGAATAATAAGATTGTTTTAACAAAGTATTTACCATTCAATTTACAAGACTAAATTTACAAATTTCATACTCGTTAAGAATGATGGTGGACGAGCCGAGATTTGAACTCGGGGCCTCTTCCATGCCAAGGAAGCGCGCTTCCAAGCTGCGCCACACGCCCAGGGAACAAGCGACCTTCGACGACCATTTAAGGAAAATGGAGTAGGCACAGCCATGCCGGGAGTCGATGAAGAGGAAAACCGTGGCAACAATATTTCAATTCCACCCCAGATTCCTCTCAATATTTTCGACCAACTAGAACAACAATTATCCAGAGTTGACGCACCATTTCTACGTTTTCTAAAAAAAAATCTCAGCACAATCTGGTTGGAAGAATCTGATTCAAGATTAGGTATGACGCGTTTCGAATGTAACCATCACGAATTATTCAGGCGACGTAGATTGAAAGTTTCGCCCGGCCCAGTCACTATCGGATTAAACCCCATCCTCGCTAATGATGATACCCTCTTCCGCCATACTCTCGTTCACGAATTATTACATGCAGTTGGACTTCTCGACCACGGTACAACACATGCAGATTTGGTCAAAAAGATGGCCCCCCCTCCAAAACTCGCTGATTCACCAGTCCTGCAAAAGATGCGTAGTGCAGTTCTCGAAAATCTTCCCGAAAGACAATGGATTTGTTCTAAATGTGGTTATTCTTGGGAACGCAAAAGAGTTAGCTTACCTAATAGATGCCCTAAATGTGCCTCAAAATTCACTTCACAGTAGGAAAATTAACTTGCACCTCTCTTTCGTGCAAGGGCATGGACGTCCCCCGGTCTCTAGATCAATTTCAAACAATTTTTGAAAACTTCATCGCAGAAACCTATCCAATTATACTGGCTGTAATCGCTATTGCATTATATTCAGGATTTGTCTTTTTGTTTTATCGATTCTTAGCTCGAAAGGACATTCTGACACTCGACTTGAGTAAATTTGAGAAAAATTATTCTGGAAAATTTCGGTTATATTTTCGAATCGTTTTCCATATCGGCCTTTACATTGTATTAATCCCAATACTAATTGCATTTTGGACTCTTATTTTAGCAATGATTTTGACATTGTTCGCAAGTGACCCCGATCATGCCCGAAACGCATTGATTGCAACAGCTGTAGTGGGAGCCATCAGAATTCTATCATATTGGACAGAAGAACTCTCTAGAGATGTTGCGAAAATGTTGCCATTTGCTGTTCTCGGTGTATTCCTTGTCGACTCGACGGCCGTTCACATAGATTCAATCATTTCTTTGATTGAAAGTTGGCCAGAATTGGCAAATTCCTGGTGGAATAGTTTGATTCTTCTATCGATTCTTGAAGTGATATTAAGGGCAATAAATGGGTTATATAACTTTTTTTGGGGTAAAAGGCAACTGAAAAAAAAACTAAAGGGTGTGGCTATTAAAACTGGACGTTCGGAAGAAGATATTCTGAATGATATCCAAGACGATGGAAAATTAAATCAGAGCAATACCTTGAACGAATCATGATGAATATTCTGAGTCAATTCGATGTGCAGGGTTCATGAAAGGGAGACCGCGCCCGTGGCTCAAGGGCGATTAGTGTAGTCTGGATATCACCTCGGATTTCTAATCCGAGAACACGGGTTCGAATCCTGTATCGCCCACCATTTAACATAAGTTTATTGAAGTAGAATTATCTCATACGCTGAAGCCTATTTCCGAGTGTGGGTGCGTTCCACTCATATAGGGGCAGTAAGTCGGCGGGCTGCATGAAGCGAGGTTCACGTGCTTGGAAGAAGCAGGGTAATCAACGCTGGAAGTGGCGCAAGAAGAAGTTGCGAAGGCGAAAGGCTTCTCGCAAGCGTGCGAAACAGTGAGTTTTCGGATAACCTCATAGACTCTGAATTTTCAGGTCTGACGACATGTGGAATAGTCCTAGAATATCGTGGAGCCCTACTCGAGGAAGATTACTGGATGGATGTACTAGAAAATACGTGCTAGAGCACGTACTCTCTCATAATTCAGTTGAAATAAAGAAAAAAAGTCAGAAAAGACCACTCGGTGACCACGCTAGACGTGGTTTGCGAGATGCACTTTTTTCGATGTTAGAATCTTGGTCGGTGAACGAAGATCCAGATATTGAAGAATATCGAATGGTTATTCACCGGGCAATTTTAGCATCCATTGTATCGAATCAAGTCATAGAATCGAATCCTCACTCCGGGATCGATTCGATGGTCAAAATGATGATGCACAGATTTTCCTTAATCAGAAACGCACCCGTCATCGGTCGACTTCAACGACTCAATCCGGGGCTTTGGCAGGCAGTTGATAGATTGCAACCACTTTTACTCGATGGTGCTCGTCAATATGGTGCACCTGATCTAATGATTTGGAATGGTGATAGACTGACTATGGTACGAATAACGATGGAAATGAATTCTCGTATTCCCAAAGCCGCTGTATTCTTGGAATTAGGATCTATGATATTGTGGGCTGAAAGAAATCCATTGATCACCGTCCCAGTCGAGCAAATGGATGTAATTCGCATTGGCTGGCTCGGAACTCGATGGGTTAAGTGGCAGAAAAGAGCGGATTCTAAGTGGGCGGCCGAATCCAGGTCGATGATTGCGATGGATATTGAACAGATGGCCCATCTGATGATTTTCTCAGGAGATATCGATGAATTACCTCGATCTCGAAGTAAATGGCGATGCAGGAATTGTACTTTCAAACAAAAATGCCCTGGGGCAGTGCTCAAATCTTCGACACTAAATCAGCCAAAGCAGAAACGGGGTCAGCAACTTTTGTGACTCCTGAAGCCAGAAGAACACCAGATGTGCCCAATTGAATTGCCATTGCTACATCAGCTCCATTCTTCACACCAGCACCGCAAAGAATCCCCACATTTTCGTTAATCTCTGAGATTGCTGCAGCAGTACTGATGACAATATCAGGGTCTGCGGTTGTCACAGAGATATCTCCACCAATCAATTCAGGTGGTTCGACAGCGACATAGTCGGGTTGTAATGCTGTCAATGCTCTGGCTTCCTCGATATTTGCTGCGCATGCGCAGACTGTGAAATCCTCTGGAACGGAATCAAGAATCATCGCCACATGTTCGAGAGATACTTTGTGTTCTGCGTGATTGATAATTGTCCCACTAGCTCCTCGAGAAATAGCAGTATCAGGATGTAACCAACCAGTATTTGATCCGAAACCTATTGGGTCGAGATGTTGGGTCCAAACTTCGAGTTTGGGGGCTGCATCAACAACCGCTGAAAGATCGAATGCGGAGACTACCGCAATCATCCTCGCATCCGTTTCAATACTAGCCATCGCTCTAGCTAATTCTTCTGCAGCGATGCCATGAGCGGTTTCATAAGTCTTGAAATTGACTACGACTAATTGCCCACCCATGATTCGGCGAGAAGCAATTCCTCTTTGACGCTAACGGATAAATCAGATTATCTCGCCGTGACCTACGACCTTATCATTGAGGCGACATCCACCCGAAATTGTCGCACCTTCACCAATTAAACATCGATCTAAATGAACTGACTCACCGATTATTGCCCCATCAAGGACAACGCAGTTGATCAAATTTGCACCTTTTCCGATTTTCACTTCAGAACCAATCGCAGAACCCGAGACTTGCCCACCATCAATGACTGTATCGGCAAACCATGAATCTTCGAAAATTACACCTGTAGAAAATCTGCCATTATTGATGCAAACTTGTGCCGCTTCAAGAAATGAAGAGGGAGTTCCTGCATCGACAAAGAAGCCTTCAAACTCAAGACCCGCCATTCGTCCAGATTCAGCAATGCTGGGGAAAATTTCGCGCTCCATGCTGTGGTGATTAAGAGAGAGCGAATCTAGAACTTCTCGCTCAAGTAAATAACAGCCTGCATTTATCAAATTCGAAAATTCTGTTCCTCGCTCTGGTTTTTCTTGAAAGCGGCGAATAAAACCTGAATCATCCAACTCACACACACCGAATCGACTCGGATCATCAACAGGCCAAAGTGAAAGGGTCGCGGCCGCTCCTGAAGATGAATGATGTTTGGCA
Organism: uncultured Candidatus Poseidoniales archaeon; assembly: GCA_963934165.1. GTDB lineage: Archaea > Thermoplasmatota > Poseidoniia > Poseidoniales > Thalassarchaeaceae > MGIIb-O2. The sequence continues at coordinate 33,868 of CAWVXH010000004.1, read as the reverse complement.
AGAGCTGCAACATCTACGCTTGAAACCAAATCACCATTTAAAATCAAAATTGGGCCACTACCCGTCAAATGTTTACGGGCGAGTGCGACCGCCCCCCCCGTGCCAAGAGCCTCATTTTCAACAGAAAGAATCACCTCATATGGCAATTCTGATGAGTCGGAGAATCGCTGCATTTCCTCAATTCCATAGCCTGCAGCGACAACCACACGATCGATCATTTCGAGCGGGACGCATTCTACAACACGCTCGAGCAAAGTCTTGTCTAGAAGCGGAAGCAAAGGTTTGGCCCTCCCTTCGGTCCAAGGACGTAATCTTGTACCAAACCCTCCGGCCAAAACTACTACGTCCATGGACGAGCGGGAGCAGGACCCATTTTCAGCACTTCGCGTCAACGACTTAGAACTCCTCAAAGCGCATCGTTGAAAGAGCGAGGTCGAGTCGCACGCACGATAGCGATGAATATTCATGAGTACCAAGGTAAGTCGATGTTCCGTGAAGCAGGAGTTAACGTCCTCGATGGCGTTCACTGCACAAGCATTGAAGATGCACTCTCTGCATACGATTCCCTCGGCTCAAAAGTAGTTGCAGTGAAGTCACAAATCCACGCAGGTGGTCGCGGAAAGGGCACATTATACTCTCCTGAATCCGGTGAAAAAGTGATGGTGGGCGGCGTGAAAATTGCGCATTCTCGCGAGGATGTTGAATTGTATTCACGAAACATTCTCGGAAATAAATTAGTCACAATTCAAACAGGGGAAGACGGCAAAATTGTCAACAATCTCTATGTCGAAGCCGGTTGTGCGATAGCTCACGAATATTATTTGGCGATTTTAGTTGATCGAGAGGCTAAGGCGGTTTTGATTATGGCTTCCACAGAAGGTGGAATGGATATCGAAGAGGTTGCTGAAAATACTCCTGAAGCTCTTCACAAAGTTTGGGTGGATCCCGCAGCAGGACTGTTGGGCTTTCAGAAGAGAAATTTAGGTATGGATCTCGGATTATCAGGCGCTGCCCTCAAATCTTTTTTTGGCATTCTAGGGAAATTGTATGATGTCTTCGTTATGAATGATTGTGCAATGATTGAGATTAATCCGTTAGTCCGTTCAGAAGATGATGAAATCATCGCACTCGATGCGAAGGTTAGTTTCGATGAGAATGCCTCGTTCCGGCACAAAGAGTGGGAAGATATCAGAGATTTAGGTGAAGAGGATGATGCTGAAGTTCGGGCCAAAGAATTAGGGTTATCATATGTCAAACTCGATGGCGACATCGGCTGTTTAGTGAATGGAGCCGGACTCGCGATGGCAACCATGGATGTCATCCAATTATACGGTGGCGAACCGGCGAATTTCCTCGACATCGGCGGTGGAGCTGGAGAAGACACAGTCAACGCCGCATTCGAAATTATTCTTGAAGACCCTAATGTGAAAGGAATTCTTGTCAATATATTTGGCGGAATTCAACGATGTGATATTGTTGCAAAAGGAATCCTCGCATCGGTTGAGAAAATGGGGCTCGAAGTGCCACTTGTCATTCGACTTTCAGGAACAAATTACAAAGAAGGACGAGCGATTATTGACGCATCCGACTTACAAACTTACTCGGCAAAGACTCTTGCAGAAGGAGCAAAAAAAATTGTCGGACTTATCGGAGGTGAGCAATGATGCCTATTTGGATTAACGAACATAGCAAAGTTCTCGTTCAAGGAATCACAGGCTCACAAGGAACTTTTCATGCGACTAAAATGATAGAATATGGGACAGATATTGTCGGCGGGGTTACCCCTGGAAAAGGAGGATTGTTACTCGACATGGCTGAAAAGTCAGTATCGGTTTACGATAGCATGTTCGAAGCGATACAAGAAACCGATGCTGATGCATCAGTAATCTATGTCCCACCACCATTCGCAGCAGAAGCAATTATGGAAGCTGCGGATGCATTTGACCAAATCAAAGGTGAGGGAGTTGTTGTCTGTATTACAGAAGGAATCCCTACTCTAGACATGGTAAAGGCGGTCGCTTATGTCGACCAAAGACCGGGCATTAGACTCATCGGACCAAACTGCCCTGGAATCATCACCCCTGGAAAAGATGGGGGGTGTAAAATTGGTATCATGCCCGGCCACATACACAAGAAGGGACGAATTGGGATCGTTTCTAAATCAGGAACTCTAACCTACGAAGCTGTTGCTCAAACAATGAGCATAGGTGAAGGTCAATCGACCTGTATCGGAATAGGTGGAGATCCAGTTAATGGCACCGGGTTTATCGATTGCCTCGCCGGTTTCCAAGCTGATTTACAAACCGAAGCGATTGTGATGATTGGCGAAATAGGTGGGACTGCTGAAGAAGATGCTGCTGCTTGGGCTGCTGAAAACGTTACGAAACCAATCGTCGGTTTCGTCGCGGGTGCAACCGCACCTCCTGGAAAAAGAATGGGACATGCCGGTGCGATAATTTCTGGTGGAAAGGGCACTGCTGCAGAAAAATTTGCAGCATTCAAATTAGCAGGAATCCATATCGCAAACGATCCATCTGAAATCGGTGCTGTTTTAGCTGTCGCATTGAAAGAAGCCGGCCTACTCTGAATCGATTCTCTAAGTCGAACTCTAAGCGCGAGAGCCTAAGACGGGAGAAGCATCCCGATGGAACATGTTTGAAGCCGGCAAGGTCATAGTCGTCGGCGCTGGTTTAGCTGGTTGTTCTTGCGCTATCGCACTAGCTGGACGTGGAATCAATGTCACATTAGTCGAAGCGGGTGCGACGTTAGGTGGTCGTGTTCAATCGGTTAGTTTGAGAGGAATTGATAGGGAAATCGATAATTGCCAACACGCAGCTTTTCGTGTTTACAACCGTTTTTTACAATTGATAGGACACTGCGATGCTCGAGAAATTTTGCGAATACAATCTCAAACTAGACTACCCTATCTCGAGGTAGATAAAGGCAGGATATCAACTTTGAAATCAGGTAAATTACCACCACCAAATCATCTGGCAATGTCTTTACTACGCGCTCCATTCCTCAGTTTAAAAGATAAAATAGCTATGCAGAAGGCTGTTAAAGCTCTACAAAAAATGACCGAAAAAGAGCGCCGCAATCTAGATGATACCGATTTTTTGACATGGCTGAAAGAAAATGGCCAAACCGAGCGAGCAATCAAAAGATTTTGGGACCCACTTGTCATGGCAGCACTCAATATTGATTCAGCGAATGCGAGTAGTTCTTCCGCTGCATTTTTATTCAGAAAAGGTCTTTTTAGCAACACAGATTCTTTTGATGTTGTATCTTTTACCGGAGATTTATCAGGAGTATTGGATCCTGCACTCCGAAGGACATTGAGTTCAGTCGGTGTAAAATTACGAACATCATCTCCAGTTATGGAAATATTATCAAAAGATGGAATGATTTCGGGAGTCAGTACTCGTGATGAAAAAATTCCTGCTGACACGGTCATCCTCTGCACACCGATAAAACCAACCACCAGACTGTTACGAGGAGGAAATTCATCCGAAATTAATAATTCGATTGCAGATAATCTAGAATCGATAGGAAATACAACTTTGATGGGTTTACATGCATTCCACGAAGGGCCTGTTTTACCAGAAAACACCCAATTCGTCACATGTATCGAAGAACCACTTATCCAGATGCTCTTCGACAGGACTGGTGAACTTGATGAAATTCAAAGAGCTGGACTTCCAGGGCACTGGATCTCTGTGCCGGTATCTTTCGCCGACCCATATCTTTCAATGAAAGATACCGAAATTCGAACAGAATATGAGCGTGTCGTAAAAACAGCATTCCCCAACTCTCCAGAATTAATTCAATTCCATGTTGTTAGAGCAAAACGAGCAACTTCGGCATTACGGCCAGGGACTCAAAGATTCAGACCGAACGCCGATGATGCATCAAGCGGCATTATCCTAGGTGGGGATTGGTTAGACACAGATTGGCCGAGTACAATGGAGGGGGCAGTCCGTGGAGGACTATCTGCTGCCGCGCATTTACTCGCTGTTAGTGGTGATGAACAGATGAATGATTGGCATCACGATATGAATTGGCCAGATTGGCCCGAACCACCTCGCCGTGGCTCAAAAGGTTGGACCGAGTGGTGAATGTGGCCGAAAAATTCAATTTTGGAGTACATTTAGTAGAGCAAGGAGAAGTCGTTTCATTAGCAGGCTGGGAAACACATCAGTCCGTGGAATCGGCACTTGCATATTGTAAAAAAATTACTGAATCGCATTATGAAAATTTTGTTGTTGTTAACAAATTCACCCCTCCAGAGTACGTTCAGCATATACAAAATATCTACGCATTTTCTCGATATGGTGATGATTTAGGTGATGATGCACCTTTCGATAATGAAACACGATGGAAATTACTCGATACATGGGAACATGACCTGTCTGAAGCAGCTAGAGATGACTGGAACGGTAGCCCAAAACATCCGATTCTAATCGCTGTTCAAATTACCGCTCGTGAGTGCAAAATTCCTCTTGAGCCGTTTTGGAAATTAATTCAAGCCTTCAAAATGGATCAAATAAAGACTAGATTTGCAAATTTTGACGAATTACGAGAATATTGCTACTTTTCAGCAGACCCGGTTGGTCATTTATTCCTCTACGTTTATGGTCATGATGACGAGAAGTTGAGAGAATTATCTGACCGGACCTGCACCGCATTACAATTAGCAAATCATTGGCAAGATATTGCCCGGGATTTGGATCAAGACAGAATATATTTACCCGAAGAAACGATGATAAAACACGGATATACTTACGATGATTATCATGCACGAGTAGCCGATGAGCGATGGCGCGCACTGATGAAAGAAGAAGTAGATCGAGCCCAGGAATGGTTTGATGCAGGTGTAGAATTATGGCAACATTGTGATCCAAGATTAGCCGTCGACTTGATGATGTTCAGTTGGGGTGGTCAAGCCGTGTTAGAATCGATTCGGAAATCGAATTATAATACATGGAAAAAACGCCCTACTGTGTCTAAATTTAAACAATTGAAGTTGTTATTCAGAGCTAAACGCGCATGGAAGGCGGCACATAGAAACAAAAAGTGTAATCTGGAATGAAGCGATCATCGCGCGCACGGGGGTGAGATTCAAATGCTGACATTGAGGGCTCCGACTGGTGATAGTATGTCTGAGCGTCAGTTGAGTGATTCCGAACCGGAGGTCGAATATGATCTCGGCAAGAGGATTAGTCTCATCGATACCGATGTTGAATCGATACAAATCGAGCGTGTTCGATCGGCAGTGAATCTAACAAAAGAAGCTGTTCATGCAATCAGTATCACCGCTCTAGAAACAATTCGTGAAGGAGCGGTTTTCATGGGAGTTATTGGTTCCCGAGGGGAGTTAGTCAATCCATTTTCACATATTGATGCAGCGATTTGGTCAGAAAATGACTTGCCCGAAAATATGATTGACGCTGCTTATGATTTCTGTGAAGAATTAACCCGAAGAGAAGCAGGAAACTTCTATCATTCCTTCAAGTATCTTCCTGATCTAGAACGACGCTCTATAATGGCATACTACGCATTCTGCCGACGCGCAGACGACATCGCCGATGGAGATTATATCGATTATTTTCCAGGTGGATCGAGTGAACAGTCAGAATCCATCAATTATCGGACTAAGATTGAGAGATTAATAGATAGTTCACCAGTTGTGGAGCGCTCATCTTATAATGACAAAATGTCACAATTATTTTACTTCAGAAAAAAATTGTCGACTGCCTATGGGGAAGTTACTTCTACTGACCCAATTTTCATTGCTTTGAAAGATACGGTCGATACATTTGGCATCCCACGGCAATTACTCGATGATATGATTAGCGGGATGGAAGAAGACTTCCATAGAAATCGCTACGACACCTTCGAAGACCTCTACACCTATTGCTACAAAGTTGCCTCGACCGTCGGCCTTGTATGTATCGAAATATACGGTTATGATGACCCTCTAGCCCGTGAATTTGCTGAATCTTGGGGGATTTATATGCAATTAACCAATATTATTAGAGACGTTGCTGAGGATCTTGAGCGGAATCGCATTTACTTGCCAATAGAAGATCTTGCCCGCTTCGGAATTTCCGAAGATGATTTGCGTAGTGGCAAAGAAATCCTCAAACATCCAGGTTGGATACCATTTGTTTCTGAGTATATCGCTCGCGCTGAGAAATACCGCGAGCGAGCGATAAAATTATTCCCTCTACTTGACAAATCAAGTAGGTATTCGCCCGCTGCGATGACCATTTTCTATCAATCAATAATGAATAAAATCAACAAAAATAAGGGGGATGTCTTCAGTGAGCGAACCCAATTGTCAAAGACCGAGAAAATCGGTTTAGCAGCCTATATTTACATCCGACACCGATTTTTCGGTCTCTGATAGAAATCTATATGCATTGGTAAATTGAATAGAAGAGATATTGAATCAGAGACGATGGAGGTGATGGTATGAGGGTTGCAGTTCTTTTGGAAGAGCGTTGTCAACCCAAGAAATGTAATGATGAATGTTGGGCATTTTGCCCACCCGTCCGTAACGGTATCGAGTGTATCATTCTAGATGATTCAAGTGGTAAACCATTGATTTCTGAACCACTTTGCATAGGTTGCGGGATTTGTGTCACAAAATGCCCTTTCGATGCGTTAATCATTACAAATTTACCTGAAGAACTGGAAGGAGAAATGACTCATCGATATGGAGAAAATGGTTTCCGCTTATTCAGATTACCAACTCCTCGTGAAGAACAAGTCGTTGGGATTCTTGGTCCAAATGGAATGGGAAAATCAACTGCAATCAACCTGCTATCCGGGACGATTCAACCCAATCTTGGTGACTGGACAGTTAATTCAGCTGATTGGGTTGATATCATTGAATCATTTCCTCGCGGAGAATTACGAGATTACCTTCAGTTGGTAGCTGAAGAAGGTGTTACAATCGCTGTGAAACCTCAGTATATCGACAAATTACCGAAAATATTCGATGGAAATGCTAGAGAATTACTCGAAAAGGTAGATGACCGAGGGGAATTACAAGAATATGCCGAGTTATTAGGTATCGACCATATTCTCAAGCGTAAAATCAGCCAACTATCAGGTGGAGAATTACAACGGGTCGCCATATGTGCGACAATGTTGAAAGAAGCAGATGTATATTTCTTCGACGAACCATCCTCATACCTCGATATCCATGAAAGAATGAGAATGGTTCGCATCATCCAAGAATTAGCTCAAAAGGGTAAACGAATCCTTGTTGTCGAGCATGACTTAGCTATTCTCGATGTAATGTGTGATTTACTTCACATCGTTTATGGTGAACGAGCCGCCTATGGAATTTTCACGCCTGCCAGATCGACAAGAACAGCAATCAATGCTTATTTAGATGGGTTTTTGGTCGAAGAAAACGTCAGAATCAGAGATAAACCAATCCAGTTTTTAAGAGGTAGAGTCCGAGGTGAAGGAATAGGTCAACCAATTCTTGAATGGGGAGATATGGAGAAAACACTTGGAGAGTTCTATCTCAAAACAGGACAAGGTATGGTAAGGAGTGCAGAGGTTGTTGGCGTTGTCGGACCGAATGCAACGGGAAAATCCACGATGGTGAAAATGATCGCAGGTGAGTTTGAGCCAGATCAAGGATGGTGTACAATGGATGCTAAAGTATCTTACAAACCACAGCATGTTGCTACCGATTTCGATGGAACAGTCGAAGAATGGCTGATGGCTGAAATCGGCACCAGGTGGACGAGTGGAGAATTTCGAACGCAAGTGATTCGACCCTTGCAGGTTGACAAAATACTCGAACACAGAGCTAAGAAACTATCTGGAGGGGAATTGCAAGCTGTGAGTATTGCGATTTGCCTAGGTAGAGATGCAGATCTTTACTTGTTAGATGAACCAAGTGCTCATCTCGATGCTAATGCGCGTATGGAAGCCGCTAAAGCGATTCGAAGAACTATGGAAAGTAATGAAAAAGCCGCGATGGTAATCGACCACGATATTTATTTTATTGATATTGTCAGTGATTCTCTTCTTGTCTTCGACGGCATAGGTGGAAAACACGGCAATGCCGTCGGCCCTCTATCTCTACGAAAGGGAATGAATAAATTCCTCAGCGAAGTAGATGTAACTTTCAGACGAGATCATGAATCACACCGCCCCCGAATTAATAAACAAAATAGTCGCAAAGATCGTGAACAAAAATCAGCTGGTGAATACTTCTACGCCGAATGAGAACAACCATCGGATTCTTGAATGAGGCTTTCGACGAAACACCGTGTCAGATACCGGGGATGAGGCCCATTCAGAGCCCGAACCTAAGTCAGAAGAACTGGATGAAGACATTAATCTCGAAGAAAATGAAATTATCGACCCTATCGTAGCCCTCGAAGAACAAATTGCAAATTTGGAAAAAGAATTACAATATAGCGCTGCTGAAATTTCCAATGTTCGGCAGCGGGGGGCACGTGAGAGATCTGAGATTCTCAAATTTCGAAGCGTGAATCTTGCTACAAAAATTCTCCCAGTTCTCGATGGGCTAGAAAAAGCTCTTAATTCATCTAATGGCGAATCAGAATCATTAAACGAAGGAGTCAGAATGACCCTAAATTTTCTAAAATCAGCATTAAAATCAGAAGGTGTTGTCAAGGTTGAAGCCCAAGGTGAGATATTCAATCCTTCGACCATGGAAGCTATCGCCACCATCCCGGCACCAAAAGGTACCGAACCAGGCACAGTTATCGAAGTAATAGAGGATGGATATACTCTACAAGACAGAGTTATTCGACCAGTCAAAGTAATTGTTTCTGAAAGTTGAATTATATTTAGACATAAAAACAGGAATTTATAAATTCAACTATACCCGAGTTAAATAATGGCATCGACTTCAACCCATATTATAACTGTCTTAATGGTATTTTCAATGCTGCTGGCTGGATGCACTGGTGAAAAAATCGACGAAACAGAAGACATCGTCGGTTGTATGGATAATCAAGCGATAAATTATGATCCTGATGCGACAGTTGAGATATCCAACTCTTGTGAATACGCGGATTCTGATAATGATGGGATTAGAGATGTCGATGAAATTCTCGGATGCATGGATTCTGAAGCGACAAATTTCGACTCCCTCGCAACTGATGATGACGGGGCTTGCCTAATTCCATGGGAATCGGAATATGGCGTCAATTGGGTACAGCAATTCCCCGGGGGGGATTGTGAATGTGCAGATGGGACAGAGTGGTTCTTTTGGTCTAGAGATGCTAATCCAAGCAAAGTTTTACTGTATTTTGAAGGTGGTGGCGCTTGCTTTGAGGACCAAGGTTGCAAATACCAAGGTGGTACTTTCAAAACATCAATTTCTTCTGATGGTCCTGCTGTTGGTTCAGTCTTCAACTCGGATTTAGGTGGGATATCTAACTTCAGAAACCCTGCCAATCCCTTCGCAGATTGGTCAATGGTATACGTCCCGTATTGCACAGGTGATATCCACTTAGGTAATGCAGTCACTGAATATGCATATGCGGAAGTTAACCATAGTGGCCACAAGAACTCCCAGGCAGCGTACAATTTTTTGACCTCACACTTCACTGATGCGAGTGAAATTTTCGTAACAGGCTCTAGTGCTGGTTCATTCCCTGCTCCATTCTATGGTATCCTCGCATCAAATTCTTACCCAGATGCCGAAATCACTGTTTTCAACGATGGAAGTGGCGGTGTGTACACAAATGGGACTTACGACATAGTCAGCAATTGGAATTTGAATGAAACGATGGGTGACTTCTTAGATGAATTTCAGGATTTCAATTTCTTTGACAGTGCGGATATGGTTATTCAATCTTGGAACCATGATAATTTGATTAGGTTTGGAAGATATGATAATACCGAAGATGACACAATGAAATACTTCAATGCATTACTCGGAAATGACATCAGGATCACTTACTCAAGCCAAGTATTTGCTAGCGAGCAAAAGATTGAGGAAGCAGGAATCGATGTATCTGGATTTATCGCACCAGGGCCAGATCACACGATATTGGGTTCTGATAGGTTCTATACCCTAGAAGTCGAAGGAGTTCTGTTCGTAGATTGGTTTACCGCTTTTGTAAACGGTGAAAATATCGAAGATGTTCATTGTACAAATTGTTGATTAGATTAACCAACTGGTTCCCCACCCTCTCCCAAGAATGCAAGGCGCCTGAGACCATCAATTTCGATTAAATGTCTCACAACAGGTATCGGTATCGATGGCGATAAAACCATCAATATAGCATCAGGATCAGTTACCGTTGACATCATCATCGCAGTACCTCGAACCCTCCAACCTTCGTATTGTTCTCTTGCTTCTAAAGCAGTCAATTCGACTTGCCATCCAGCAGTTTCATATAAATTCGCACTAGCCACGTCACTGGTGAAAAAGACTCCTGCCTTACCATGATATTGCGATGCGTGTTCAACCCAATTTGGTGGGTCATCGATATCGGGGATTGCAATAATAACAGCTGAATCAATTCCCGCCGAACTAAGCCAAATCTGAATCATCTCTGCCCGCTCTTCCCATGACCATGGATTTGTCATACTTTGAGATCGATTCGAAGAACCAATCGCGATTATTAATTTGCTAGAAGGTAAATTTTGGCGCCGCCAATTCTCAGCCGCCTCAACCATAAGTGCATGTCCGCAGTGAAATGGCTGAAATCGACCTAAGACTACTACTCCGGGTTCCTTTTCTCGCGCTGGCGGCACTGGGATTAATGGCAACTCCGTCAACGATTCACCCCCACCTGTTCTGCCATAGAAAGTTTGTCGAATTTCCATAACTGAGAATTCAAGAATTCTCGGCCTATCAAAAGAGAATTTCCCTCATTCTGGACTGATTTCAAAAATTCTTGTAAGGATTCTGTGGCGAGACGATGTGCAGCCATAGTTGGTAAAATCCTCGGATCTTCAGAAGGTTCCATCGTCTCACCTAACTTTTCCCTTCGACCCATCCAATCGCTAATTACTGATTCGGAATACTCGGTGGAGACTAAATTCATCAATTCTAAAGCAAATTCAGACCAAATTGAATATTCCAAAAATTCATCAACATCTTCGATTTTTCGCCCGATTATTGGCTCGACATACAAAAATAATCTAGCATCCCAACAACGCCATTCACTGTATGAACACCATCTAGCAAATAAAATTGCCAACTCGGATTTTCGCTCAACATTCATCGCCTGATCAACTAAAGAAATATCTAGAACTATTTCTAGATTTGAGTCGAACCATTCGAGAATTTCACCCTCTAAATCGACATCAAATTCCCGATGAAAATTTTCATCAATAATTGGGCGAATGTCCCTCAAACTTCGTGTTTTCATTCCTTCAAATATTTCCATAAGAGGTTTGTGACAAAGGAGAAAATACGATTTTCTTTCTACCAAGTAGAGCAAAATATCCACCATGTCTGCTCCCCCTTGACTACCTCTAGTAAACCGACCTCGATTAACTAACTGATTATCCCTGCATCAACCCAAGTATATAGGCAATCTTGTAATAATTTTGGTAAATGTTCGATGGCTGTATCGTCTTCAGAGAAGAAGCGCAAAGTGCACTTTCCAGTTTTATGTCTCAGCATTGGTTGTGGCATCGTTAAAACAAGGTGCTGATTTCTGTAAAGCGGAGTCAGATAGAGTGAGACATTGGAACCTTCCAATTCCTTCGCGATTTTCTTCAGCACCTCCCATAGTGGGAGTAATGCGGGATTCTTGATCCAATCCATATCTCGTTCGAGAGAGTGTATTGGATAGAATGCTTCCCACGGTTCAGTGTCTGAAGTTACATCGGATTGAAGAACTGGGGGCTCGGCGCTGCAATCAATAACAACCGATGTGGGTGGAACTTGAATGGCAACAATCGAGGAGCAAATCAAAGTCCTTGAGGAAGAGATTACCAAAACAAAATCCAATAAAGCAACACAAGGTCATCTGGGTAAGATTAAGGCGAAAATTGCAGCTCTCCGCGAACGTAAGGAGAAAGCCAACGCCCACGCAAAAGCTAGTGGTGGAGGTCATGGATTTGAGGTCAAAAAATCTGGCGATGCTTCGGTCGCACTGGTTGGGTTTCCGAGTGTTGGAAAATCTAGCCTGATTTCTCAATTGACCGATGTGAAATCAGAAACAGGTGATTTCGCCTTTACTACACTAACATGCATACCGGGATTAATGGAACATCGCGGTGCGAAAATTCAGATTCTAGACTTGCCCGGACTAATCAAAGGCGCTTCTGACGGCAAAGGAAGAGGACGAGAAATTCTCAATGTCATACGTGGATCAGACATGGTTCTCTACGTTCTAGATCCATTCCAAGGGTCCCACTATGATATCCTCGACCATGAATTATGGAAGTCTGGGTTAAGATTGAACCAACCCAAGCCTCAAGTTTTCATCACCAGAACTAGCCGGGGAGGAATTGTAGTTCGTAGCACGGTTGAGCAAACCAATTTAACAACTGAAGAAATTCAATTAATCGTACGAACCTTCGGCATCGTTTCGGCAACTGTCACATTGCGTACCAATGTCACCGATGACCATATCGTCGACACATTGGCTGGTAATCGAATCTATAACAACGCTGTAATCGTCATTAACAAAGTCGATTTAGCCAACGAAGAAGATTTGCAAAAAATTAGAGATATGATACCTCTCGATTGGCCAATTCTTGAAGTATCCGCAAAAACGGGGCAAGGAATAGACGACATGAAAAATTTCATTTTCGAAAATTTACACTTCATGTCAATATATCTCAAACCTCAAGGTCAAGAAGCAGATTTGATTGAACCTCTTATTGTCAAAGATACATCCACTGTACGCGATGTTTGTGCGAAATTACACAGAGATTTTGTTAGAAAATATCGTTATGCTCGGGTCAAGGGACCTAGTGCAAAATTCGATTGGCAACGGGTGGGTTTAGACCACCTATTGAAAGATGAGGACATTCTTTCGATAATCCTTAGAAGGTAATATTCACAGATTTACCCTTACGATGTATTGAGGAATGGTAAGTGTTCCGAGACTCGTGGACAATGATGGCGGCGAGTTCTTTTCTCAAGCCGACATCGTTGGCTTAATCGGACATTTTCAGTCAAGGGCAAAATTGATTTTGTTAATGTTTTTTATCGGATTCATCGGTGGTTACCCTGGGGCTGGCGAGGCAATAACTTGGTTATTACAAGCAGATGGTTTTCTTCCAGATGGAGTTCAAGTCATCATCTTGCAACCGATGGAAATAGTTCTATTGCAACTGAGAATCGCGACTCAGATTGGTTTTTCTCTCGTATTTTTTACAATCATTTGCGATTTAGGGTGGAATGGAAGATCGATATTAGCTAAGGCGCGAAGAAATGTCAGCGATGTGAAAATTACTCGATTTAAGCCACTCATTAAGGTATTAATCGCAATCTTCATTCTTGGATTACTCGGGGCACTGTATGCGAAAGAAATTTTAATTCCGATGTTACTAGATTATTTGGCTGCGGATGCTGCCTCATCAGGATTGTCAAATACTTGGCAATTACAATCCTGGATAGGATTTATCGCAGGGTTATTTTTTGGATCAATAATCGGATTTCAAGTTCCAATTCTTGTCATACTCCTTCTGCGTGCCGGCTTGATTGAGCATCAAACGATTGTTGAGAATAGAGGACTGTTTTGGTTCAGTGCACTTTTTCTTGGCGCTATGCTCTCACCGCCAGATCCGCTCTCGCTATTCCTTGTCGGTGGTCCAATTTTGATTCTTATCGAACTTGCGTTATTGTCGGAAAAATATTTCCAAACATAACCGGTCTCATTCGACTTTGATACCACGGTTGCGGGCATCTTCTGCTTGTGCATCCGCGCGGCCAGCATCAACATCGACACTTCGCATCAATACGGTTCCGATAATGATGAGGACGCAGAAACTAGCAACACCAACTCTGCTATCGTATGTGATAGTTAGGTAAGTGTACATAGCAGGACCCATCAAAGCGGCGACTTTGCCGAAGAAGCCGAAGAAGCCAAAGAATTCGGCGCTGCGAGTTTCTGGGACCATCTGACCGAATAGAGAGCGTGCGAGGCCTTGTGAGCCACCGAGGAGGGCACCGGCCATACAGCCGAGGAGGAGGAATTGTATATTGACTCCTATACCCATAGGCTCCCAAACAGATGCTCTGACCTTCTCAGGAATGATGTCAACCGGCCCATCGCCAATGCTGGTCGGATGACTATCTCCCATGCCTCTTTCTGCATCGAGTGGGCCATTACTGACAGAGTAACTGAAACGATTCTTAGCATCGAAAGTGGCGAAGAAATCCGTCATTCGGTCAACATCTGAAGTGGAAACTATCATTGAAGAATCCAATGGATCATTGAAGGAATAAACGACTCGCTCGGTGTAATACTCATTCTCATGAAAAGCCATCATATCGTTCCATTCGTTAGCCCAATCCTGTTCACCACCCTCAACCGCAATCCCAAGGTCGTAGGCGGTTCCGCCAATCGTGATAACGTATTGACCAGCCCCCTCAATTCTCTGCTCTACCCAAGTAGTGGAAAGCCCATCCGGATGGCTCGAAGGGTCGTATGGATCGGTTCCAGCGGCAATTTCCACTTCATTACTATACCAATCTCCATCTATATTGTCATCGTATGTATCTGCTATTCCATCGCCATCAGAATCCCAATCAAATTGGATATCATGTTCAACGTGGTCGGTGAGGGTGAGAGGAGCGAAAGACATTGCGCCAACGATGACGATGACCCAACCAACCAAAGAGATGGTTAAGGCATTCTTGGTACTCGTCTTTTCGGCTAATTTCGTAAATCCTATAGCGCATGGAGCAGCAACGAACTGGATAATGAGAATCGTCAACATCAGCGTCCCAGCTGTCAATCCCAATACGACGATTCCGTAAATTCCGGCCAAAGCCGTGACGCTATTGATTCCATCGATGAAGAAGAAGAATGCCAACATATAGATGAAAAGAGTTCGGAATGAACTCATTGACTTGATTGTCTTAATCACTTCACCTGTCGCCATCTTGGCAGAAGCGATGACGCCCAACTTCTCCATTTCATTCTCGATGGGAGGTTCTGGCACATACTTGAACGTCACCATGGCGAATCCCATCCACCAAACACCGGAGGTGGCCATAATGAATGGAATTACCCAATCACCTTCAACGAGGCCGAAGAGAATGAAGTGGAATAAAAGCAGCAGACCACCGCCAATATATCCGTAGGCATAAGCTAAATTGGAAATTCTATCCATCTCATCGTCAGTGCCCATATGAGGTAGTAAAGCATTGTAAAAAACGCCTGCACCATTCAGTCCGATATTAGCGATGACGAACATTATGACTAACCAAACCCATTGTCTCGATACGTCAAACATAGGGCTAAAAGCGAGTAAAAAGGTCGAACCTGCTCCAATTATCGTGAAAACTCGTAACCACCACATCTTGATTGTCCGCCGGTCGGCAATGACACCAAGAGACGGGCTGACCAAAGCCACAAGCAAGGCTGCGGCTGTGACCCCGAGGGACCAAACCGCATCCCCAGTCATGGATTGACCGAGAATAACGGTGTCCAAACCATTCGCTTTCAAGAATAGATATCCGAACCAGGCAGGTCCGACCGCAGAGGTTACCGAAGTCTCGAATGAGGACTTCCCCCAGTCGTAAAATGCATAACCTCGAACTTCTTTAGGGTCTGATGAGCGGTCTAGTTGAGTTGTCTCTGACATGGTAATACCTAACGGTCGGTATTCATCTAAGGGTATTAGCATTGGGGCTTAGGAGAGTATAGAATAGGTCTTGTTCTAAATGAAGAATGCCTGCGCAGTATACGTGGCAGAGGACAATTTATGGGTTCAACCTGTTGAAAACTCCTTGGATGCCATTCTACATGGAATGAAATATAGCGATGGGGTTGAGTTTGATTTACGCTTAACCAAAGACAAACGACTAATTCTCCATCACGATCCACGCGATTCAGATAATCGTTATCTAGAGGAATATGAATCAGACGAACTCGACAATAGACTAATTTATTTTGATGAGTTATTAGAAAAATCAGAATTTGTCGATCCTTGGATAGATCAAGCAAAAATCTCTTGCATCGAATTAAAGGCACCCCATCCGAAATCAAGAGTTGGGGGGGGCTGGTTCGGAAATGAAGCATGTGTGAACCATATGAAGGATATGATTCAATTAGTAAATGAAAATATATCTGCGTTTGACATCCCAAAAACGAGCAAAGTAATTTACTCATTTGAACCCCTCACAATGAAAGCTGCTCGAGCCTTTGGAGATGAACATGATTTTGCACAATTAATGCCACATCTACGACAATGGGGGACGACTACAGTTCAACGAATGATGGGGACACCTTCATTCATCTCTCATTCTCTACCTCGCCTAGTTGAACGGCATCGAGCAAAAGGCTCACCCCTCCTACCATGCGCTTCCACATATCTTTTCGGCCTTCGTCGCCATCTTACTCTTGGAAGAACAATTAGTTTGACTCCTGCATCGATTGAGAGATTGAATCAAACAAGAAAGGGCTATCCAATTTATGTTTGGCCGGCATATCTCAAAATCGAACACACATTACAAAAATCAGGAATTACAACTATAACCGACAATTTAGATCCAAACCTCTACACACTTCCAGGAGGAGATGCACGGTGGATTAAGCCAGCTACACAACCGTTGTCACCGGAACAAAAAATCGAATTGGAATTAGCACCCATTGAGATGCACAAAGAATTGATTGAAGAATTGAGGTCAAATGTCACCCCTTGGCACGAATTGTCGCCATCACAGAGGCGTGCGCACCTATCGGTCTGGAGAAAGAATTGGTGTTGGGAAAAAAGCCTCGATGAGTTGTTTGATATCTCTAATTCTAACCGATTGCCATGGGAAGTGGTTCGAATGGTAGGTCATCGAGGAACTGGAAAAAATATTCTCCCAAATTATTCCAATCTGCGATGAGGTTGATTTTTTGGAATATATTTTGGTCGATAAATTGGCGTTCCTCGGCCACCACGAGCATTTCGTTCATCAAGAATTTGGGCACTTATTCCAGCTACACGAGCCCACCCGAAGAAAGTCGTATAGTATTCTGGCATCCTAAATCCAACCGAATTTAATAAACTTCCACTTGCGATATCAACATTGGGGTATGGATTACTAATTTTTGGGATTTCAGATAAGATTGGTGGAACTACTTCTCTCAGTGCCTTGACAATTTGAAAATTATCGTCATCTGGACATATTTCTTCTCCGAGTTCGATGAGTAGTCTCGCCCGAGGATCTTCAGCTCGGAGAACACCGTGACCGAATCCATAAATTGGCCGCCGATTTGCTAATTCTTCACGAACAAATTTTTCAATATCTTCATGATTTGATGTCCCAATTCGTTGAACGAACTCCAAACAAGATTGGTTTGCACGACCATGTAATGGTCCTGAAAGTGCATTCATTGCACTTGAAAGTGATGAGTAAATACTAGCCCATCCAGATGCGACTGCCTTCCCTGAAAAGGTCGAAAGATTGCCACCCCCATGATCCATATGTAAAATGAAGAAGAACCTGAGAACATGTGTGACTTTCTCTGCTCTTTCACCTTCATAACCCATCATGTGAACAAAATTTTCAACAAGACCAAGTTCTGGTTTACGAGGCTTAAGTTTGTCTTTAACCCCATTTCTCAATCTGAAAATTCTCGCCATTAATTCAGGCATTCTAGAAATTAAATTCATCGCATCGGCTCGAGTGTCACCTGTCGTCTCCGCAGTACCAAGAGCCATTATTCCAATCGATAACCAGTCCATCGGATGGCCCGACCCAGGTGTTAATGATTCCAATACTCTCAATGCACCAGTTGGAATGTTTTTACCACGTTGTGCTAGTTCTGCACGGAATTCTTTCGATTCATGGTCAGATGGTAATCTCTTGTACATCAGAAGAAAAATAACATCTTCTTCTTCCAAATCCACTAGGTCCTCTACAGGATATCCGACGTAATGAATCCCCTCAAAGGGATCGACGTAAGAGGTCTGACAAGTACCTACTGGAATTCCTCTTAATCCTGTATCAAGATGCTTGTCTGTCACTGTGAACAAATCTTCACCATCTACCATATTGCCATCCCTCTCGATTGACCATGCGAGGAATCAATCATAATCCCTCCGATAATAACAATTCGAAAAATTGATTGACTGGTTGTAATATTTTTCTGATAACACCGATTTTTACTAAAATTAAGGGCACAATGGTAATAATTGGCACCACTCACGATTTACTGTGGATGGGTGGCGTAACCGACTCTCTGAGTTCGATGAAGAACATCGGCACATGTTCGAAGGTGGCTCTCTCAGCCAGTTATTTCTTCGTTATCCATTGACTGTTTGCCATCCCGTTTTTGTAGGCATTCTCTATGGATTATTAATCAGCCTTCCTTTGATATTACCACTGGGTTATGAGGCATACTCCATAGAGAAAACCCTCAATGAATTATTATTAGAATGGATATTATTGATGATTAGCATAATTGCAATGTGCTCATTTCTCGGTGGATTCTCTAGCCTCGCTTCGTCAATATTCAAAAGGCCTCCAATTCGCTTAGAAAATCGAAGAAGATATCTATTTCCATTTCCATTCATCGGTATGATTATTATTACTTTAACAACATTCTATGACCTCGAAAGCTGGATTAACTCATTGGGATTAATTTTATTAATTATTCCAGGACCATTATACATTCACCTATCTTACGCGCCAAGATGGAGAATGCTTGACCGAATTGATAGAGAACTTGACCCATTCGAGGGAATGTCTAGAACTATTGATAAAATCGAAACTATCAACATAGGAATCCAATCTGATTGCGAAGTTGAAGAAGTTGTATCTGAATTATAAACTCGTGAATCAGATTAATCTTAATTCAGGTCCTACCTTTTCGAACAATCTTAACACTTCATTGAGATCATCTTGACTCAAGCCAGCAGACATCTGTGTTCGAACCCTCGCCTGATCCCTCGCAACCATTGGGAAAACTATCGCACCAGCCATTACCCCTTCCTCACCTAATCGTTGAGAAAAATTCTTTGCTACGATTGAATCGCCACACATTACCGGTATTATTGGGGTCTCAGATAACCCAGTATCGAAGCCCATAGATTGAAGTTCATTTCTAAAATAAATGGTATTCTCCCATAATTTTGCATGATGTTCTGGCTCGCTCATCAAGACCTCTATTGATGCTTTTTGTGCAGCGGCTACACCAGGTGGTTGACTACCAGATAGGAGCCAAGAACGAGAATGATTCAATGCATAATTACGCACTTCTTCTGAACCTGCAACTATTCCACCTTGAACACCAAGTGCTTTAGAAAATGAACCGATTTCAAAATCAACCTTACCTTGAAGTTTGAAATGATCGACAATTCCAGCACCTCCTTTTCCTAGGACACCTTCTCCATGACAATCGTCAACAAAGACCATCGCACCATATTCTTCCGCTAATGTAGTAATTTCATCTAACGGTGCGATGTCACCATCCATGGAGAAAACTCCATCAGTGATAATCAATTTACGATCGGAATCCTCATGAGACTTTAGAACCGCCTCTAGGGCTCCCATATCGTTGTGAGAATATACTCCTCTAGTTGCTTTAGTTAGACGTACACCATCAATGATAGATCCATGGTTTAATTCATCACTGATAATTACATCTTGTGGCCCTTGGACAAGTGATGGAATTAAACCTACATTGGCAGTATAGCCTGATGAATATATCAGAGCGGATTCTACGCCTTTAAATTCTGCAACTTTCTTTTCCGCATCAAGATGGATGTCCATAGTACCAGCGATTGCCCGGACTGAGCCACTTCCTGCACCGTATTTTTGAGTGGCTTCAATCATCGCCGAAACAACCCTTGGATGATTTGTAAAATTAAGATAATTATTAGCAGACAACATTATTGTTGGCCGACCATTCATGATACATCTGGGCTCATTCGCAGTTTCGAGAGTTGGAGGATTCCAATCCAATCCTTCTCGCTGAAGGTTAGCAAATTTCTCAGACATCCAAGATGTGTCGCCGGGCATGAACATCTGACAACACTACAGTTCATTGGTTCTTCGCTGGTCAATAGTCTGATTTCTAACTCCACTAAGATTTTATCATGTACCTGAGTAACCGACCTCTAAGATGAGCCATTTTGTCACTCTCACATTGCTTGGAACAGCCCAAGATGCTGGACTCCCACAAGCTGGTTGTGGTTGTGAAAGATGTAGTCTTGCTCATGTTGATTCATCAAAAATTCGATTCCCAGTATCTTTAGGAATTCGAGGCCTAGATGATTCGAATCATCTCATCGAAGTCACAAGAAGATTGCCTGCACAACTTTCAGAATGGGCATCATCACTCGGCGAGAAAATACCAATAACACCCGATTCTGTAACATTCACTCACCTTCACCTGGGGCACATAGAAGGTTTAGGCCAATTTGGAAAACCCGCTATGGCGATGAAGGACGTACCAATTTATTCTACACGGAAAAATATCGACTATTTGGGGAAACGGATCGATTTCAAACTAATGGTGGACGATGGTAATTTCAACCCAGTTGGGATAGATTTTGAACAACCTTTCAAACCGACTAAAGAATGTGGGTTTACTATAGAATTGATTGAAATTCCACATCGAAATGAAAATGGAGATACGGCTGGAATCATTATCCGAGGACCAAAAAACGCCCTCCTCTTTCTACCCGATCACGATACTTGGGAAGAAACTCTTATCGCAACTAATTCAAGAAACATAAGAGAATTTTTTGAAAAATTACAAATTAATGAAGCTTGGATTGACGGAACTTTTTGGAATGGGGAGGAATTATCCAATCGTGATATGTCAAAAATTCCTCATCCAACTATCGAGGAGAGTTTGATGAGATTACAAAAAAAAGAATGTAATGATATTAATGTGAAATTTATCCACTTCAACCATACGAACCCAGTATGTGATGACAGAAGTGAAGAGTGGCAGCAGATCAAATCGAAGGGTTGGGGCATTGGCCGAAGAGGAGATGTTATCAAACTCTGATAATTAGCGTCGAGAAATGCTCATGAACAGATGACTAAACCGCAACCCATGGATATGAGAGGCAATGTCGCAAGTGGGCTAGGCAGAGCTCATATTTTCATGGCTCAGCCTCATTATCAAAATCAATTCAAGAAAGTTCTCAACGCAGGGGCTTGGCCGGGTACTTTGAATTTAGATTTAGAAGGAGAAAACCTAGAATTTTACAAAAAATTGAGAATAATTGCAGGTTTAGATGAAGGAAAGGCAGATTTAGGCCGAAAACCTTTGAGGATACAAGGATTTGAGAGAGATGGAAAATCATTCGGGGGTGCGACTGCATTCAGAGGTGAAATTTCGATCGACAGGGAAAATTGGATTTCATGTGCCATATTAATTCCTGATCTGACCCGACACACAAAAATTGCAGAGATTATCTCAGGATCTTTTCTTCGCGAAAGCCTTCCTTGTTCCGATGGCGATGAAGTTCAAATTAGATTGAATTGAGAGAAATTAACCATTCTCGTTCCAAAAGTAACCCCATTTCGAGTTTTGCCATCGATAGCCACCTTTTGTATCGAGTTTTATCTTGAGGTTGGACTGTAAATGAGGATGTTTGTGCAATTGAATCTAATCCCATACCATCAGAATCTTTGTGTTCAATTTTCCAAAGTATGAGTCCATGTGATCGATTCCTTCCGAGATCGGAAGATATTTCGGGAGAATTCAGAGCAGATTTAACCTCCTCAATATTTATTCTGCCTGAAACTACTCCAGTGAGAGCTGAAGCGATTCGTCTAACTTGATTCCACAAAAACGCTTCAGATTTAATGGAAAAACCAACAAGCCGACCCTCTTCACTATACCATGGTTCGCAATTATCTATGGTTCTATTCGGGTTAATATCCTTCTCAAGACGGCAAAAATTTGTGAAATTATGGTTGCCAACAAATAAATCACAAACATCCCTAAACAAATCTTCATCAACAATTTCAGGCCATTCTTCACTCATTTCAGTTCGAAATAGATATGTTCTGCTAATCGCACCCCGGCTCCTAACCGTTGAATTGACAAAACGTAAATCCCAAACCGACATTGAGGGAGACAATTTATTATTCAAAACTCTAATTATCGTTGATTTGGGGACATTCTCATATACTTTTTGTGGAATATCGATGCAGGCTAAATTCATTCTGACATTCACACCTGCGTCCGTCCTGCTTGACATTTCTAAACATCCATCCTCCCACCAAGTAATCTTGCGAAGTGCATATTCAATTTCCCCTTGAACAGTAGAAACATTAGGTTGAATTTGGGAGCCATGAAACGCTTCACCATGGTATCCAAAGGCGACCATGATTCGGCCGCGGTGCAAATGAATCCCCCGATTATTCCTCGGTAGAGAGGTACTCGACTGCTTCTTCTGCTGAAGGGAATCCGAGGCCTAGCAATGCGAATTCGATCGCCACTGCCACAAATTGCTTCGC
This sequence comes from uncultured Candidatus Poseidoniales archaeon, assembly GCA_963934165.1. Taxonomy (GTDB): domain Archaea; phylum Thermoplasmatota; class Poseidoniia; order Poseidoniales; family Thalassarchaeaceae; genus MGIIb-O2. The sequence continues at coordinate 11,253 of CAWVXH010000004.1, read as the reverse complement.
GAAAGGATGACTTCGATCAAAGTTGGTTTTCAAATCGATAGATTCCATCAACATTCTTGCCGCTTCATATAGATGGAACGAAACATCAACATCGTCTTGTGAATCTCCAAGTATCTTCAATTTTTGAAATTCTCGAACAGCCATTGGAACCCTATCGAATTCAATTAGAGCATTGGCATATGCTGCCAAATAATCTGCATTATCTGGATCTAATCCAGTCGCCTTTCTCAAGTATGATTGAACTTTTCCTTCGTTGATTTTATCCTTACCAGAATCATCCATATTACCATTTTCTTGAATTTCAAACATTGCCGCTTCAGCCCAACCATGGAAACCAGCAGGGTCTTTGGGGTTAGTCGCAATGTGTGATTCAAAAATTTCCATAGCCCCAATAAAATCGCCTTGGGTGATGTGTTGTGCTGCAATTGTAATAACATCCTCTTCAGACATGTCGAATCCTCTTAACTCGGGTCGAACGCTATTCGGTTATGAACGGTGCGGAATCAAACCTTCATTCATTGGACCGAGACATCTCTAAAAGTCCAGGTCTTCCTTGCTTCCTATCCATCATTTCATTAACTATTTTGTAAACAAGCATTGGGTTTTTAACACCATACAAACTATTTGCTGGACTCTGGACCAAATCTACTCGTTCCCGTTGAACGAACAACAATACTTTCAATAATTTGAAAATTTTCTTAGTCGTACTTACTTCCTCATAATTGATTAATTCACTACTATCTTCGTCGGAATGGTGTGCCGCAACATTATCTTCATCTTCAGTCAGGATTATCACATTGCCAAAACCGATTAATTTCGCAATAAATGATTGTTGTGTTTTAACGTTCAGAATTATATTGTAAGGGATTACTCGAGAATAAACTCCCATGGACAATATTTGTCGACGAACATGTATCATTTTATCAGTCACCACGTATTGAAATGAAATTTGGTATAAAATAGTTACAAACAACATTAATCCGCTCGTCACTACACCTAAAACTAGGAACCAATGATCTAACCATAAAGGAAAGGGGGTTGAAAAATTATATCCAAATAATTCAAAAATTACTTCAATCCAGTGAGAAATAACCCAAATTGATGGAATTAAACCTATGACTATCAAGTAAGTAGTTGTCCACCTTCCAGATGTTGAGAAATTCAAAAAATGATTTATTCTTGCAAATATCAACATGAATAAAACGAAACTTAGCATATCGATTTTATCGAAAACTAACAGTAGCATTCTTAGTATAATATTCAAGCCCTGTCCTTGAAATTTCACTTCTTCTGCTACCCAAAAGAATAACAGATGTATCAGAAAAATCAGTCCCACTAAAAAATATCTTTCTGACATCGAAAAAGCTGATGGAACCCCCGCCCAAATGACTTCTTCTTCATCTGAGATCTTAGAAAATTTACCTCTTATTATCTCCTCGTCTAATTCAGATTTAGCTTCATCGGCTATATCTTGAATCATTGTACTCACTCATTTATTAAAACATTATTTTCAAAGATATTTACTAATTTCATAGTCATAATTTAATGGAGTAAACCCCAAGCGTGTTCGGCATTTCCAACCATCCATTCATAATCTTTTATCGTGCGAAGGCCCTGTTCGTCTAGAATCGCTATTCTCTCCACTTCAAGGGGATATTCATTGTAAGTTAAGTGGCTGACCATTCCAGCTCGAGTTGGTTGATCAAATGTCCATCGTGCGCGAGAAACAGCTCGGATTTCGACAGAAATTTGAGTTCTTCCATTCCAAATTCTAATTCTAAATCTGGGTAATGAATTTCCTTCTTCATCGCGTAGAGGGGTTTCTCCTTTCTTCGGCTCAATTAATTCAAGTTCACATCGTTTGAAATTCTCAGTTCTATCCCTCCGAGCATCATGAAAAATTCCGGTTCCAACATTTGGATTACGGAAAATATCACGAAGCCTCCACGGTCTGTCGTCGACGTTGAAGCAAGTCATCGAGACATGGGGCATAAACCAATCTAGATAGGAACCATCATCAAAATGAAGCATACCCCAAAACCAGGGAAAACTTGGAGCTTGAACGCTGACCTTCTGAAAATAGGCAGTACCATTCATCATCTCTCCATCCACCAATAATTTTGCTTCTGTACCTTGGATACGGAGTATATCATAACCCATGTTAGCGAAGAAAATATTATTCCTATACGTAAGAGTGCTAGGTGGACCCCAAGTAGGTGTTAATTCTGCTTCAAAAGTAGCAGGAGCACCTTCTTTTCTAGATTTTTCATCACTGACCAAATTTAACCAGAACCTCTTCTCGCCTTCATCTAACCCTATAGAAATATCTTCATCAGTGAACGGCACAACTGCTCCAGCACCGAGGCCACTTCCTTCACCAGGCCATAAAGGATGCTTATCATCAATCGAAGCCATTTTACATTCACGCATTAGCATGGGTTCGTACATTTTATCTCCATCATACCACCATGAACAAATCATTCCAGGAATGATTTGACCACCATGTTCATCAATTTTCATTCTATATTTGGGATGCCACCAATAATCGTTTACCCGGATGATAGGAGTATCTTTTGATGACCAAAGAACCATCAATTGTTTCGATTTTTGAGGATCATCCGGATTCGGAATGAAGATGATTACCCACCACCACCACCAAGAGAGACGGCGAAGAGGTGGCATGACATCTAATCGCCATAAAGATGAAAAATCTCCGACAAACTTAGACAATCTTTCTCTCAAAAAACCGCCTCACATGATTTCTTGGTTTCTGAAAACTGCCTGACTCATACCAATCATTAGTATGGTCACTACCAACAGTAGAACGATACTCACAATCAAAGCAACTACTGGATTACCAGTTTGGAGTGTATGAACAGGAGGATGCCAAAAGAAAGAAATTCCTGTTTCTAGATTGAATGCTGAAGACATTTCTTGGTACTGTAATGTATCTGGCCAAACGATTAGTACTACTGCATCAATCATCTGTATCCCCCAATGTGAAACAGAGAGAACGGGAATTGTAGCATTTGGTATTGTAATCGTAAATAATCCCATCAAAAATTCCCACACACCGAAAATAATGCAGATGTAGACACCATATTTTGGAGAGATTAAGCCTAAAGTATTGAACACTGCACCATAAGCGGCCAAAACGAGAATTGTAGCAAATGCAATTCCTAACCAAACTGGGAAATCTCCCAATCGAATAAGGTCGTCCCCTGGACCTATGACTGAAGTGACTAGAGACATCATAAATACCATGATAAACACAAAAGTTCCTACCAAAGTCAAGTAGCCTAATAACCGATAAAGAATGAATTCCGCACGATGAATTGGTTTAGATAAGAGGTAATGCAAAGTGCCATTTTCTGTTTCATCACGGATTAAACCTAGGGCAAGGAACAAGGGTAAAAAAAGTCCAAGAATCATGACAAATGCAATTTTGCCAGTGCCAATAATGAAGGTGCGGTGACTTGATTCGCCGAGAAACTTAGAATCATCTGGATCTTCGTCGACACTTGAATCTGCACTTATTGAAATAATTTCACCTAAATCATTCACAGTCCAGATGACATCACAAGGAATTCCGTTACGATTTTGATCCATATTCTCTTGAATTGGGTTTCCTTGAGAATCTATCCAACCAATCTTCAAACAATCGCCATCGTCATCGAATCCCTGACTCGATGTCCCCAATTTGAAATCCCAATCAATGTCGTCTTCGTCAATATACATTGAAGCTGGGTCAGGATCAATTTCAACATAGTCTGTCAATCGACCCCAACTAGCACTATATCCATCTGGGACTTCAAGAGTCCCTTCAGCAATAAATCCAATGCCATACATTTGATATGTACCATTATCAAATTTACAAGCAGTTCCCCATCTTAAGTTCGAATCAAAATCTGAATTCTCGTCAGAGCAAACTTCAACATCATTCCAAGCTACAGTTTCCGACCACTGATCCCAAATAGGAGGGTCATAATTTATCCAAGTTGGTGTAAAATATCCAACTACATTTACCCATGTATGATTCCCTGTATGAGTCCTCGGTTGATCATTCCAATCAATATCATTTTCAAAGATAAAATGAGGATATCCGGGGTAAGAAAATTTATTATAATTATCTGTTCCATACTTATTTTCTTGCCCAATTGGATAACCATCTCCATCCGGATCTTCACTATCACCATCATTATCTATAGAATCGAAATCATCCCGAATTGAATCAATATAAAATGCTAGAAGCATCACCATGAGAAGCATTCCAACACCGAAGACAACCCAAGTAGATATCCTATGTCGTAGTTGACGAATAGTCAGTTCAACGATTGCTCCGGCTTTACGATCCAACCTGGTCCACACGGTTTCAGAAAGTGCTCTACCTTTCTCATCCATCAGGTATCACCTCCAACTAAATATCCGAGGAGAGATTCTAAATTGTCATCGGGATTATCAATTGAAGTTACTGCAATCTTTGATTCAACAATGACTCTTGGTAATACCGAATGAGCCTCTGAAAGATTGTTGGTTTGGATTTCAAGCTTGCCGTCATCAGGGAATCGAACACCGTAAATTGGCTTCTCACTGATGAATGCGGAAGCTAATTTTCTTGGTTCATCCGTAGTCAACATAATTCTGTGAGGATGTTTATCCAATAATCCACGGATCGCATGTAAATTTCCAAGTGCAAGTAATCGACCATTGTGAAGAATTACGATTTGTTCAGTAATCCTTTCAATCTCTTCTAGAATATGGCTTGAGACGAGAACAGTCTTGCCTTGAGAACCAAGTTCCCTGATTACATTCATTATGCTGGTTCTAGCTATAGGGTCACATCCATGCAATGGCTCATCTAGAATTAATAAATCCGGATCATGAACCAATGCATGTGCGATTTTTACCCGTTGTCTCATGCCTTTGCTATACTTTCCAATTTCCTTATGCCGAACATCATGTAATCCTACGAAACGTAATACATGCTCCGCACGTTCATTCGCTTCTTCCCTTGTCATTCCATGAAGCCTTGCTAGAGTTGATACAAAATCTTGAGCAGTCATCCAATCATAGAGTCTTTCTGATTCACTAACATAACCTATTCTGCGATATGGAGATGTGTCTTTCCATGGATCGATTCCGAAAAGGCGAACGCTGCCTTGGCTCGGTTTCAATCGACCCATTAAAAGTTTGAACAACGTCGATTTGCCAGCACCATTTAGCCCAAGAATTCCCGTGACCCCCCCATCTATTGCTAAAGAAACATCATTTAATCCAATTACTTGATCATACCATTTCGAAGTATTTTCCATCAATACGGTTGGAATTACTGCATCAACACTCATTCCCTAGTCACCTCCAATGAACTGACTCGAGTAGTCAGTATTCCGATAGAAATTGCGTTCATCAATAAGATTGAAACTATTGATAATGACAACGGGTGATCATAATTCAATTCGATACCGAGAAGATATTGGCCGATATGAGCTAGACAATCGTACGGACTCAAAACATATAGAATTGAAGACTCGAATTGAGCATCGACCAATAGTGCAACGAGTTTTGTGCCGTAGATTACGCTCAAGAATGCAATAGCAGAGAAAAATCTACTTTGACTTATACTAGATAGCGCTAATCCTATCGAAGTATAGGTTAAAACTAACAAAATTCCACAAAGTAATCCGGCGAAAAATAATGGCAGGGTGTCTACGAGATAAGCCCAACCTTCTCCTCGGAAAACTATTGCAGCAGTGTAATATGCAACATAAGAGAAGATGATGACGAATCCTAATATTACTGCGACACTGATGAATTTCATTATCGTGTAATCAGTTCGAGTTACCGGTCTTGAGAAATAGATCGCGCTAGTACCATTTTTTCGATCATCAGAGATCATACCACCTACAACCATCGCTGTTAAAAGCGGCCAAAAACATAAGTTTCGAGGGAAATATCCCAATACTTGCCCCCATAAATTATAACGATTCACACCCCACAACCTAGCTAGTTCATCTTCTGAACCCCCGAATAGAGAGGAAAGGAATAACATCGCGATTGGAGTAAGTGCACCGAGGAAAATTACAACAATCGATAATCGTACAAAAGGATGATACTGACGATGACCCTTTGAGGTAAATAATCCGTAGACATGATGACGGAATATCGCATAGTTTCTAATCCATCGAGGCCCTAATTCACCATCCCATGGTCGGTATTTTTGTTCAAAAATTGCTCCCATTGAAGATTCATGAGAGGCGACTTTAGCCGAAGCTTCTTCGTCGCCATCCCCAGAGCCATAAGCCACTTCCATCCTAGTCAGGCCACCTTCCAAATTGACCTCGTCTTCAGAAATACTCATCACCTCCAGTATGCCCTCCAGTCATCAAATCCTTCGTACCCTTAACCTCTAGTCCCAATCGTTCCATGATTAATAGGAAAATATCTTCAAGATCAGGTTTGTATTCGTTTAATTTACGTACTTGAACGTTACAATCTGCTGCAGTAGATAAGATTAGATTGATTGTTTCAGGAGATTCTTGTTTGATCCTCATCACCCTTCCAAGCCGTCTAACCGACATTCCTTGTTTTTCTAATGCATTTTGCATCTTTGAAGATCCGCCCCAAACTGAAATCTCGATTTCAACATCAACCTGTTTCGCTAATTCATCGATTTGTCGATGAACTACAATTCTGCCTTGATGGATCATTACAATATTTTCGCATACCTCTTGAATATCGTCCATTACATGTCCACTCATCAAAACCGATCGACCCCCATCAGTCACGGTTTTCCTCAACGTATCCAACATGAATTTACGAGCTCTCGAATCGAGCCCGTTCGTAGGTTCGTCACAAATCAATATTTCAGGGTCATGAATCAATGCACACGCTAATTTAGTTGCCTGCTTCATTCCTGTGCTGAAGGTACTGATTTTACGATACCGTTGATCTTTTAACCCAACATATTCCAAAACCTCATGAGCTCTTTGAGTCGCTTGTTTCGAATTCATGCCAAGTAATTCACCCGAAAATCGAACTTGATCAATGGCGTATAAATCCGGATCAAGTGAATCATATTCGGGCATATAACCGATTCTCGAGCGAATCTTTTCACCTTGAGTCTGAATGTCATAGCCGAGTACTCGGCCATCCCCTGAAGTCGTCTTAATCAGACCGAGAATGCATTTGAAAAATGTCGATTTCCCAGCACCATTTGGCCCAAGGAAACCGGTTGCTCCTCTTTTTAATTTTAAATTGACACCATCTAGTGCCATGTGCGGGCCGTACATTTTCACGAGATTTCTTGTCTCAATAACAAGGTTCGATTCAGATGAAGTTACCATGGTTAGTCCGCCGACTCCTAAAGGAGTCGTGTAGCGCTCACACTGAAACCACTTGAATTAATCCCCGGCGGGGCTGTCAAAAATCTATTGATTATCCTTTAGAGCACCATCACGAACACGTACCGCGATGCCTTTAGTGAGGAAGGCCATCTCCCTAGCTCCCGTAACAGCGATTCCATGTGCGACCAAATCACCTTCAGAATCAACGACTAAACAAGGTTGGCCAGAAGTTAGATGAGGGTCGGCTCCAATAACGTAACCTTGCATGACATTCCGACCAACTCCGACGAATGGAATCGCATCATCACGTAATAAAACTCGAGCAATTCCAGGGTGGTCAACCTCCTCACCGTCAAATTCCTCCCCAAATTCAAGAGGAGGTGAGGGGGTCAACAAATTAAGACGTCTAGCTCCCAATAATGTCAATGAAATTGCTCCATCCATCAAACGTGGAGAAATAATGTGTTCATCATTTGAATGAACATTAATCATTCGATCGGTTCTAGAACGGCGACTAAACATACCTTCAGTAATTTTACAACCATCATGAGGAGGAATTCCATTCAGAACCGATAATTTATCTACAATCGTACATCGGTCGAGCCAATTTCGAATTTCAATAGTTTGGGCAGGATTGGAGTCAGGAATAGGCTCAGGAATCAACCTCTCAACTGGCAATCCATCTAGTCCCAACTCGACTAAATCATCGATGATGTCATCGACATCAGAGAATTCTGTCCAGATCTCATCACTACAATCAATGTGGCACCATGGTGAGACATCTTCTAGAGAATATGGCAGTAATCCAATAGGTGTTGAGAGAAGAATTACGGACTTGGGATCTTCGATTAAAGATGATATTACTGTGTGTAATGCAGTTTCTCGCCAAGGGGGGGAAACACCCTCAATTATCACCACTCGCTTTGGCTCACCTGTAGATGAATCCCACCAACTTCCAGGTAAACGCCATCTAGTCGCTAACAATGATTTTAGATGTAAAATATGGGGCCTAAATTCAATATCTCCGGATAGATTTTCACCGCCATCTCGAATCGGATTTGTTGATGCAATACCTCGCAGTGAACTGATTCCAATCGGACCCTCATCCGGTGATATCATTTGATCGATCACCCAGAGAAAAGCTTCACGTAATTGAGGAGAAGCATGGCTTCTCTGCTCAGCTAGTTGCCAAATTTTTCCATTTCGAACAGCCTCTCTACAACGTGCCAATTCCGCTTGTGTAATCTCGAGATTGTGATGAGCGATTAGAACATTCCGTTCTTTATCTCCCATGGCTCTAACTTCAGCAGGAGTTTTCCCAAATAATGCTAATGATGAAATTGGCCACTCAGTTAAATTAGCTAATTTTAGAGTTCCTGTTGGCGTCATCAACCGATTATCCCTAGCAAAAAGTGCATACGCGGCTGAATCAAATAAATCCGTGCCGAGGGCGATAGCCAATGGGAATAACAGAGGATGGCCGCAGCCGAATAGATGGATGGGTCGATTTGGTGGAATCGTTGACCTCGCTGCTAGTAATATTTCGAATAATTCTCGGTATCTCTGCCGCTCCATCAATGGAACTATCCCTCCGATTGGATGCACTGTAAAACCACGCACATCCCCTGTAACCTGCCCCATCTGCTCACCTGCAATTGCTCGTAAATCGGGGTATAATCCACCCTGAATTGGCCCGTTAAGCAATAATTTTTCTCCTGCTAATTTCAATGAGATCGGAGCACGCGAAATTGTTTCTTCTACTGCGTGCTCGATTTGCTCACGTGTCATGTCAGGTCTACCAAAAACGTCCAACATCGTACCGATATCTACGCCAAGATTCTTTTGAAATTCGACAATTTCTTCAACGCCAACCTCCACATCTCCATATACATAGGATTGGAATGTACCTGAATCGGTCACGATTACTCCAGGGAAATCTAACAAGGCGTGAACACCATCTTTCAACCCAGGTTTGTGCAATCGCTCATGTTTCCATATAACATATGAATTTGTAATCAATCCTTCAATACCATATCGATCCCACATTTCACGGGGTTCAATCGTCCGAATGTTAGGATTGACGACGGGTAAAAGCATTGGTGTGTTTAGAACGCCGTGTTTTGTGTGAAGTTTACCTAAACGCGCAGCACCATCTGCCTTGACAATTTCGAACTTTCCGAGGTCTTGAGGCCTACATGGATTCGGGTCTGGTCTGCTACTCACAAAGGCATTGCGAGGACAATTAGTCATCAATCCTCGCTTGAGCGAGAAATAACATTCAACTTGACTTTATCATTCACAAGTTCGACACAGATCTCATCGCCAGAGTTAATTGCGAGGGTCGGATCTCCCTCAAACCCATGAGCATATGGCACGCTGAGAAGTGAAGCTGCGGGTAGAGTCAATGGGCAAACATCTCTGTTGATTATCCCTTTAGGGCCTTTACCTGTATAGATTAATCCCATCAATACGAAAGGTGCAACGGTCGAACCAGAACCCTTCGGATAGATAAAAATCGTATCTTCAATCGCAACTCCATCAAGAGGATGCCCTGGATCTTCAATTACACCAGTGTCACGATTCACATATCCAAGATAGGTGATAGGAACATCGCTGACCAAAGCCTTTCCTTGTATCTGCCATTCAGATTGACTCGGTAAACTCGAGCCAATCATTTCACAATCTCCACTCTGGTATGTTTTGTTGGAATGCATTGGCACCGAGGCTTTGGTTTTCAAAACTGGTCGTATAGATTCAATCAGTGTAGAATCAAAAGCGTGTGCTACGCATTCGTAAATGGGTGCAACACTAGTCGGCATTCTATTCAAACCAGATGTCAAATAATGTTCTGCTTTGAGAGAATTGGTCAAGATGTGGTTATATTTTTCCCGGTTGTAAGGAGTTACCTCTGGGCATGTATCACGCAATACCAAAGCCCCGGCTTCTTCGAGAATATCTATCGTTCCATCCGCTTCAAGCAATTTATAATTATGTCCACTGGTGAATATCCACAAACGGTGATCTGAAATTTTTTCACCTAATTCCATTCTTGCTCTGACTGCTGCTGCAGTAGCTCGAACCTCACCAACACTGGCTTGGGGGCAACCGATGACTACTAGGTCAACAATTCCTGTTGGCGCTAAGTCCCGATATCTACCACGAAGATCATCATCCGAAAATGTCAAATCCCCCTCATATGATTCAACTGCAGGCGCTTTGACTGTTTGACCATCTGCCCACAATAAGGGGCAACCATAATTCGCAGCCGCAGCTGCTAATGCTTTCCGCATCTCAAAACTTGCGAATTCAGGCAATCCACGAATCCGTGGCATCATTCCCCAAGGTAGATTCCAATTCGGGAGAATTTGCTTACCAATCCAATCACCAAGAATACTCCAATCAGTCAAATCATCCATAGGACATTCAACGTCAACGAGGATATTTGGCATTCGATTGGAATCAATATGTAATCCCCAATAAGGTGTCCATCCAGTTAATGCTGTAGCAAGGGCTGACAGCCCAGATTCTCGGTTTGTAATCAAAGATGTGTAGGAATTGGAAAAACATACTGCATTTGATTCGGCCCACGAACCGATTCCCTCTACCAAGTCTAATTCACTATCATAAGGGGTGCAAGAAAGAGTTGCTTCAATACCAAGTTCTGAATAGGCGTGAATTATTTCGAATTGATGCTCTAAAAAATCAGGATAATCAATTCCCATCTCATCCATTCTATGTTGGTCACATCCTGCAGAATTCAAAGTCGTTGGAATCGAGACTAGCCCCTCTGAATCACCAGAAATATCTGCCAAAAACTTCCGTAAACCGTGTCCACCGGTGATTACACTCACCCCGGACACGTGAGCATGCTCACATCGAATGAATTCATCAGCCCCAGCAGTCGATGCGA
>CAWVXH010000003.1:0-127043 GCA_963934165.1 uncultured Candidatus Poseidoniales archaeon | reverse complement strand
AGTACCGAGGGTTCGCCCGAGGTATTCAGCCCAGCTGCACTAACCCCCCGAGCATCATCAATTTTCATACACACTTTACTAGCACAGGGCTCATTGTGAGCCTCTGTCCAACAGTGCATATCAATTCCATTATATTCGAAAGAGAGTTGTGCACGGCCATAGCGAAGGGGTTCTACCCGGTCCCATCTCGAACCCGGAAGTCAAGCCCTCCTGCGTCAATTCCTGTACTGTGGTGTGAAAGCCCACGGGAACGTTTGTCGCTGTGCCACACTCTCTTTCACCTCCCCGCACACAAATAATTACTAATCACAGGCAGAGCCATGCATACTATAGGAGATACAGATCATGACTATTAGCACAGGCGATATACTCGGTCACACTCAAGTTGGTGTATACTTGAGTGTGATAGGAAACACTCTCTTTTATCCTAGGTCTCTTGATGCTCCAGCCATCGAGGAAATTGAACAAGCCTTTGATTTGGAGATGGCTCCAATGTTTATTGGTGGTTCAGCCCTTCTTGGAAGTTTAATTCGAGGTAATAAGAAAGGTATTGCTGTGGCTGATATTGCCACCGAAGAAGACTTAGATGCCCTTACAAGCTTTGGGGAAGTAGTCATATTAGAGAGTGGAGTAAATGCTGCTGGAAATCTTATTGAGTGTAACGACTTTGGTGCAGTAGTAAGTAAATCAATTCCTGGACCTGGTGTTGAATTAATCGGCGAGGTACTCGGTGTTAATGCAGTACGAAGCTGTGTTGCCGGACAAGATACAGTTGGCTCATTGATGGTTGCAAATAACAAAGGAATCCTCGCTCATCCAGATATTACTGCATATGAGGTTGAACAAATTCAATCAGTTATGGAAGTAGATATTATGGTTGGAACTGTTTGCTTCGGATCTCCACATGTTGGGGCAGCTTGTGTTACTTCTGATACTCATGCATTGGTCGGTTCAGGATCAACAGGACCTGAATTGAATAGAATTGAAGATGCGCTATATCTTATCTGAAATTTTCTTCATTAAATATTTTATTCTTATCGATAGTTTTCATTACTTTTGGTAAAGGATATTTTAATCCTGTAGCTGTGTTGAATAAAATAACATTATCCTCTTTTTTTACCAAACCTAATTTCAATGATTGTTCGTATGCAGCAAAAGTTGCAGCACCTTCAGGGCACATCAATAATCCATCTTCTCTACCGACTTTCTTTCGAGCCTTCATAATGTCCTCGTCGTCTATGGCAATAGCGAAGCCGTTCGATTCCTTAATCGCCCGAATAATTAAAAAATCCCCGATAGCTGAAGGGACTCTAATTCCAGCAGCTTCAGTATTTGCATTTTCCCAGAACTCAGCATGTTCGACACCTTCTTCCCAGGCTTTGACAATTGGAGCACATCCGGTTGATTGAACAGCAACCATCTTTGGGAATTTACAATCTATCCAACCAAGTTCTTTTAATTCATGAAAAGCTTTCCACATACCAATAAGACCTGTACCTCCTCCTGTTGGATAAAAAATCACATCGGGTAAATTCCAACCCAACTGTTCTGCTAATTCTAACCCCATTGTTTTTTTTCCTTCAATACGATAAGGTTCTTTCAATGTCGAAACAGCAAACCAACCCAGTTTTTCTTTTCCGTCACCAATAATTTTTCCACAATCTCCAATCAATCCATTGACAAGATATGTATCTCCACCTTGTGCGAGAGTTTCTGAAGTATTGATTTCAGGTGTGTCATCAGGGCATAGAATGGTACTCTTCATTCCAGCACGAGAAGCATATGCTGCGAGTGCTGAGCCGGCATTTCCATTTGTTGGAATTGATAAATGATCGAAACCAAATTCCTTTGCCATCGAGACTGCGAGAGCCAATCCTCGAGCTTTGAAAGAACCTGTGGGTAATCTAGACTCATCTTTGACGACAACCACCCCTGGAAGTGAATCTAAGTCTTTAACAGAATTTTTGAGTGTAATAAGAGGGGTAATAACCTCTCCTAATGAAACTCGATTCACTTCCTTCGATACCGGTAAAAGTGGTGCATATCGCCAAAATCCTGGGTCTTCCGAATTTTCAATATCCAAGCGAGTGATATTATTTCTAATCGCTTCTAAATCATATTTTACTAATATTGGTTTTCCAGTAGGTGAAAGAGTTTGAGGAATGTTATTCTTAACTTCCTCACCGGTAAAAGCGCATTCTAACCTGCTGACATAGGTGGCGGACATAACCGGTCTTATGCTGCTAGGTCAATGAATCATACTACTCAAATGGCTGTTGGGGCAACGTGGTCATCATCCTTGTCATCAATCGCTCGGACACGATTCCAAACTGTCGTCATAAGCTGTGAATGATGTTCATTACAATAGTGGAATCTTCGATACGCTTCCCTAAATGAGTAAGCTTTATTTCCAGTCGCTACCAAAAATCCTTCAGGGGATAATCGGCTTATTTTTACTCCATTATTCGAGCAATCTTTGTAGTCGCATTCCACCATAACAATCCCTTTACTTTATTTTTAATTAATTATCTGAATTTTCAATAGGCTCTATGACCAATAAAGGCATATTTGCTTCAACACTATCTCCTGACTGGCAATTTATTTCAATTATTTCACCAGATAATGGTGCTTGAATTTCATTTTGCATTTTCATCGCTTCGAGGATCATTATCACATCTCCTTCTTCAACCATATCACCAATCGTAGCGTATAATGAAATAATTTTTCCAGGGATAGAGGAAGAAATCGTTCCAGACATTTTTCTCTTTTTTCCACCCCTTTGACGTTTCTGACCAACATTCGAATGACCCCCATCAATATTAATTCGGAAAATTTTCTCTTCGATAACAACGTGCCATTCGTCACCTTGACGTTCTAAATCCACCTCGAATTTTTCTCCATCGACAGTGATTATTCGTTTGTTTGTCATGAATTCACCTCGTAGTACTCCTTCGAGAACGTGCTTCGGAGAGGGTACGTCTACCGATTAAATTTAGACGATGATCCATTGCCCAATCCGAACCTCCTTGTCGGTATTTGGTAGGCTCCAATGCTTTGCCTTCTTCCGTATGTAATATCACAGCAGCAATTGCTGCTGCCCGTAAAATTTCATTTCTGTCATTTGTTGATACCATAATATCAACTCAGAGGGGGATGTTTCCATGTTTACGAGCAGGCCGTGTTTCTTCTTTTTCAAGTAAGGCACCCAGAGCACGTGTTAGAACTGTTCTAGTTTGATTTGGTTGGATAACATCGTCAATATAGCCGAGTGCTGCTGCTTGATATGGATTTGCAAATGTGTCGTTATAATCATCGACGAGGCGTTCCCGTTCCTGTTCTGGATTCCCTGCACTATTTATTCGTCGGCGATGAATAATTTGTACCGCACCATCGGCACCCATCACTGCTAATTGGGCGGTAGGCCAAGCAATGTTGTAATCTCCCCGTATGTGTTTTGAGGACATAACATCGTAAGCCCCTCCGTATGCTTTACGTGTAATTACAGTGATTTTTGGAACTGTAGCTTCAGCATATGCGTAGAGTAATTTCGCACCATGCCTGATGATCCCCCCCCACTCTTGATTGGCCCCAGGTAAGAAGCCTGGGACATCTACTAGGGTGATGATTGGGATATTGAATGCATCACAAAATCGGACGAAACGGGCTGCTTTAACCGAGGCGTCGATGTCCAAGCAGCCTGCTAAAATCTTTGGTTGATTTCCGACGACACCAACTGTATGACCACCGAGTCGCCCATAACCTACTATGATATTTTGAGCAAATTCTGCCTGTACTTCTAAAAAAGCCCTATCATCAAGAATCGATTCGATAACATCAAGAATATCGTAAGGATGAGATGGGTTATCTGGGATCAACTCTGTCAATTCATCACAAATACGATCAAGTGGGTCGGAAGTGGACTTTACAGGGGGCTTTTCTAAATTGTTTGAAGGTAATAATTCAATTAATTCCCTAGTGATCGACAATGCATCTTCATCGTTTTCAGCAGTGAAATGAGTCACTCCTGATTTGCTAGCATGAGTTCCTGCTCCACCTAACTCTTCGAATGATATATCTTCATTCGTGACAGTTTTGATAACTTCCGGGCCGGTGATAAACATGTGAGCGGTTTTATCCACCATCACGACGAAATCAGTGATTGCCGGTGAATAGACTGCGCCACCCGCACATGGTCCCATAATGACAGAAATTTGAGGTATAACGCCACTCGCACGGACATTTCTGAAGAATATTTCAGCATAGGATCCTAAACTTGCGACACCTTCTTGGATTCTAGCTCCACCACTATCATTCAGACCAATAACTGGAGCCCCAGTCTTTAGAGCCATATCGAGAATTTTACAAATTTTCAATCCGTGCATTTCTCCAAGAGAGCCGCCATAGACTGTAAAATCTTGTGCGAAACAGTATACAATTCTACCCTTGATAGTCCCGTGACCGCAAACAACTCCGTCTCCTGGGATTATATTTCTGTCCATTTCAAAATCACGACAACGATGTTCGACAAGGCTATCTACTTCCATGAAGGAATCTTCATCGAGTAATTGTTCAATTCTTTCTCGAGCTGTCAATTTACCTTTTGCATGCTGAACAGCGATTCGATTTTGTCCACCCCCAGCTTCTGCTTGCGCCTTTCTTTGCCGCAAATCATCGACGCGCTCCTCGACTCCAGACATGTTCTATTCTACTAATGGAAGAAGAGGACTCATGAGCATTGCCCAACATCAATCTTCAAAATATTTAGTAGAATAGTAAATTTCATGAACAGTTGAAATTGAATTTGATTCCTTAATCGGTTGATTGAAATTGTGCTACCTATCCGATAAGACTACGATGGGGATGAGAATTGTCATTGCAAAGCCCGGCTTAGACGGTCATGACCGAGGTGCGAAAGTAATCGCTCGGGCTTTGCGAGACGCGGGACATGAGGTGATTTACACTGGCCTACGTCGAAATCCTGCTGAAATCGTTCGAACGGTGTTAGACGAGGATGCAACTGGTTTGGGCCTGTCTACATTATCTGGCGCGCACGATGTTTTAATACCAAAAATATGTAAGTTATTGCGCAGCGAAGGAATGAACGACGTGATTGTTTTCGCAGGAGGGATAATTCCAGATTACGATAGGGATGAATTGTTTTCTCAAGGTCTAAGGGCAATATTTGGCCCGGGAACTCAAACTAAGGAAATAATCAATTTTTTGCAAGATGTAAACTCGAGAAAAGAAAATGGTGAACCGGTTGGTGTAGGTGAAGAACTTGGGTGGCATTGGTAGTGAATGTCGAAGAAATAATTTCCAATGCAATAGGTGGTAACCGTAGAAGTTTGTCTAAATTACTGACAATAATTGAATCTGGAAAAAGTATTCCAACTAATAATTTAGGTGCATGGACATTAGGTGTGACCGGGCCACCAGGTGTTGGGAAATCTACTCTAATTGGAAAGATGATTATTGAATGGATAAGTCGTGGTGAGAAAGTCGCAGTACTCGCAGTTGATCCTTCATCACCAAAAAGTGGTGGAGCTCTGCTTGGTGATCGAATGAGAATGGCGATTAGTGATGCAAATGATTTGGTTTTTGTTCGTTCACTTGCGACAAGAAATCATCCTGGTGGATTAACTTCTTTCCTAGCACCGATGATATCTTTGTTAAGCCAATGTGGATGGACTAGAATAATCATTGAAACGGTTGGTAGTGGTCAATCAGAGATCAGAATAGTTGCATTTGCCGATAGAGTATTACTGGTCGAAGGGCCCGATCGAGGTGATATTATTCAGGCAGAAAAAGCTGGAATAATTGAGTTAGCAGACATTATCGCAATAAATAAGTCTGATTTACCAAGTGCACAATTAGCAGCGGATTCGTTACGAAACTCACTATCATTAGCAACTGAAACCGCCATTGAGGTTTGCCTGGTATCCGCTCATTTAGGGGATGGTGTTGCTGAATTAGTGGAATCAATTGAACTAATCAAGACAGATTCAAATCGCGACACTATTCGATTTCGTGAAAGATTACTGTCTGCATGGGATTCTAGGCTTATTTCTCATCCTCAATTCAATGAGATTATCCGAGCACTTTCAGCCGGAACAATCACACTTGATGAAGCACTCGAGCAAATTAGCTAACCCACTAATTAGGATGGATTAAAGATGAATGATGAAGGAATCCCGGTCGATATAGATCATGTGATTCATTCTGTTGGTGGAGCAGGAGGTCACTTTTTCCGCCGTCTACTTCATATTAGCATGGCTGTAATTCCAGTTCTTTATTACACAAAAGGTGAAGATATATCTAGTATAATTTCTATTTCTCCTACTCAATTGGTAATATTAATTTGTTTCACTATATTATCACTAGAAGCGATTAGATTGAAATTTGGAATTATTATTATTGGCCAACGAGAATACGAAGAGACACAAATTTCAGCATTAGCATGGGGTGCATTTGCTGTGTGTCTCGCATTGCTTATTACTCCACAAGAAGGAAGTGGAATGAAATCAGGATTATATGGGGCTCCGATAATTTGGGGGCTGACATTTGTCGACCCGATAATGGGTGAAATTAAACGTAAAAAACAAGGGATTCAAGCAGCAATAATTGGAGGACTCATTATTTCCTTTATTATCTGGATAGGTAGTTCTTTTTGGTTGGGGACACCTCTTTGGATAGCACTAATTTTAGCACCATTCACCGTTCTCGGTGAATTGCCTCGAGTGAAATGGATTGATGATAACGCAACGATGATTCTCGTTCCGCTAACAATTTTATTTCTTCTTCAACCTTTCATTTGAGTAGATTAGCGCTATCTTTACAATCCAAATGCTACTCGCAGGTTTGATAGACATGAGTGATGAAGATAAGAGTGGGATAGTTAAGTCTCAATTATCCCAAAATAGTTATGTGACGATATGGATAATTGCATCGATTGCTTCCCTGTTTATTTTTGTAAAATTCTTCTGACAAATATCAATTTTCATGACCATAATTGTTGTTTGCTAGAGGGATATCTATGTGTGGGATAAGTGGCTTACTTGGTAATGGTGATTCGTCAATTGCTAACTCCATGGCTGCTCGTTTAGCACACCGAGGTCCAGATGGTTCTGGGAAATTTGATGCTGATGTAGGAGCCGGTGCTGTGGCTTTAGCACAAGCACGTTTGTCAATAGTCGATTTGAATGGTTCTTGGCAGCCGATTCAATCTGAACACAATTGTGTATTGATTCAAAATGGTGAAATTTACAATCATAAAATCATTAGGAAAAACAATTCAAATTATCCATGGAATACATCTGGAGATGCAGAGACTATTCTAGCACTTCACAAGAGAGGTGGCTGGGATTCTAACATTGCTTCAACAATCCCTGAATCTATCCAAATAGGTGGGTTGCGCTGCACTCAGGGTGTAACTTTACCTGGAAACCCAGCAGAAAAACATATTGGATGGGTATCTCAACTCGACGGAGTTTGGGGTTTTGCAATATGGGACGATAGTGCGAGGCAACTCATTCTTTGTCGAGATGGGATGGGAGTTAATCCATTAGTACGTACAATATTAGCTGATGGGACATTATTATTTGGTTCAGAGGTCAAATGTTTTTGGGGGCATCCGGAATTTAGAGCAGTTCCAGATGTCACTGCGTTGCATGTCAGATTGGCTTACGAATATCCATTGGATAGAACTACCCTTTTTGCCAATGTTAGTTCAGTGGGCCCAGGGACAATTGAAACATGGTCTTTGGATAAAGATGGAAAAGCAGTACTCACAGGGGTTGCTCAGTATTCTCAAGACATAGTCTCGCCTAGCAACTCTTGGGATCCTGCAACAGGGGCGCAACCACTTCTCGATAGTTTGTGTAATAGCCTTGAAGATCGTTTGATGGCTGATGTCCCTGTAGGTATCGTACTTTCAGGTGGATTGGATTCAAGTTTAGTTGCTGCTCTCGCTCATAATGCTGCGGATTCTACTGGCAATCCAGTTCCTGAATGTTGGACGGTTGCCGGTAGTGAAGATAATCCTGATTTATTAGCATCCAGAGAGGTTACTGCCAACCATGAATTAGTTCATCACACAAAGATTCTCGAAGAAGATGATTTTTGGAGGCGATTACCATCTTTTGTATGGAGTGGGGAAGATTTAGACATCACTGTCTTATTCTGGCAACCTTTATTTGAAGAAATGTCTAAAAAAGTTCGTGTTGGGTTGTGTGGTCAAGGAGCAGATGAATTACACGCTGGTTATCCTAGATTTCGCGATATTTCTTCCCATGCGGATTTGATTCAAAACCGCATGGATTTAGGCGGACAAGTTTCAATCGATGCAAACTCAGTAGGATTGGCTCAACCTTGGGTAGATGGCATTGTCGATCCAAAAAAGCATATGACCGACCTTACTTCTACCCTCCAATTTGAGATGGATCGCGGTCAGTTAGCAAATTTCCAATTGCGATTAGGTGATCGACATAGTATGGCCTATGGGCTTGAGTTGCGAGTGCCTTTCCTCGGCGCGGCCCATCGAAAAGCCTCTCATCATCTGCCATTGAATTGGCGTTTGTCAGAAAATAATGAAAAAATGGCTTTACGCGAAGCTGCGAAACTAACAAATTTACCTAATAATATTATTCATCGACCCAAAATCCCTGCTGGTACGGCTACAGCTCCTTCACAAATTTCAAATTTAATTAATGAATTAAAGCCGAGAGCACTAGAATGGGCTTCAGAATATGGAAATCTAGCACCAATGTTGAGGGATCAACCTGATATGGCGATAGGTTTACGAATATTCCACGCAATGCATTTTACTGATTCGAAAAATGGTATGCGTAGTGGTTCTTTGTTAGATGTTTTAGATGATGTAAGTAATTGGGGTGATTTAATTGTTTAAAAATTCGGATTTATTGAATGAATTGCGGCCAAGATTAGAAGAAAACCGAGAAATGCTTACCGAATGGTTCGAACACAAACGTACCCAATATCCAGTTCCACTATACGGGTCGGTCGATGTAAGAGATTCGGGTTGGAAGGTTGCTGCAGTCGATGTTAATGCATTTCCTGCCGGATTCAATAATATTGAAGAAGATGATTTACAACGTCTTGTTGGACCTATGCGACATTGGTTGGATAACGAATATCCAGGTTCTCATCTTGTGTTACTTTGGCCCGAATCAAATACTCGCAATCCAGGTTATGCAGAAAATATCTTAGTAATAAAAAATTTGATACAATCTGCTGGCAGGGAATGTAGAGTTGGATCGGTAGAATTAGCAGACTTTGCAGAAATTGAGGCATTATCTGGATTTCTTCCATTATCTCCTGTAACCCGGTGTTCCGATGGAGTATTGGTAAATGGGCAACGGCCAGATTTGATTATCAGCAATAATGATCTTACTTCTGGAAAAATACCATCTGGCACAATCCCGGTCGCTCCTCCTCAGGGTTTAGGGTGGTTTCAACGGAAAAAATCTAATCACTTCCGAGTGGTTCAACCTTTCATTGACGAAGTAGCAGAATTATTGGAAATTGACCCTTGGATATTAGGGACACATTGGTTTGTTAGCGAAAATAAATGCCTAGAACGGGAATCTTGCCGTCAATCCCTTGCAAATGCTGTTAATGATTGCCTAGATATGTTGCGGGACAAATATAATTCATTAGGAATTGATTGTGAACCGAAATTATTTGTAAAAAATGATTCTGGAACCTATGGATTGGGTATTCTAGAAATTACATCTGGCGACGAATTATTGAAATTATCTAAAAGAAAAATGAATAAATTAACCTATGGTAAAGGAGGATCGGAAGCTGTTGACTTTTTGATCCAAGAAGGAGTTCCAACTCGTTTGAAATGGGGAAATAATGTCATTGAACCATGCATGTATTCAGTTGGCGGTGATGTCGATGCTTGGTTTTACAGAGCTAATAGCAAAAAAGGCAAGCTCACAAATTTGAATACTCCCTCGACACGCTTTATTGCACCATCAAAACTCAAGCAGGACGAGGGTGGACAAGAGGCTCTTCAGCATGCTTCTGGTTGGCATACCTTGGTTGCTGAATTGGCCCTCCTTGGTTTGTCTGCAGAATATGCAGAATTAGAAAATTAATTTTCAGAATCAATTCTTTCGTGGCTCAGAAGCCATTCTTTTGTTGTTTTTCCACCAACTCCACTATAATTCCCAATGATTCCATCAGATCTTACTACTCGATGGCAAGGTACGATAATCGGCCAAGGATTCATGGCCATCACTGAACCCACTGCTCTACTAGCTCCTGATGAATTTACCTTTGATGCCAATTCTCCATATGACATCACACTTCCTAATTTTGAAGTATTTAATTTCAGTAATACAGATTTTTGGAAGATTGTTAAACTTCTTGTATCAAATACTAGCATCTCTGTATCATTCTTTTCGAAATATCTGTTTAGCCAAAGTACTCCTTTCTGTGTGTGAATATTTACTATTTCTGAATGCTCATTTTCTCCCCAACCAACTTGTGTCAATCCATAACTGCTTGCTTCGACAAACATTTTCCCCAAAGGAGTGTTTAATGTTTGACGAAATAATTGGTTCATGTAAAACTCCGTTAATGCATTTTCATAGATTTAGGAAGTATTTACAGATTCATGCTAAGTTTTTCGTTCCTTTTCATTTTCTGAGTCCCCTGAATCTATTTCTATTCCTTCCATCCCTACAATTTCATAGTTTGAAGGGAAAAGAGCAATGACTACTCCAGCTACTAAACAGCCTAATGCTAGATAGAATTGTTGTTGGACCACCAATAGTTCTAAACCGATTGCGAACAGAATCAATCCACCTAAATTTGAAACCCAAACAAGTGATTTAAACGTCGATAATGAGACTCCTTTGTTTAAGTCGGTACGTTTTGGGCCAAACTCTGCTCCGAATCTAAGGGGTTCTTCTTCTATTTCTTTACTCATATTCTCACCTATCGATCATTATTATCGCGTCCGTCGGACAAGCGAGAACACATAATTTACAACCAGTACAGGGTTCTTTCAATACCCTTGCTTTCCGATTTACATCGATATTGAGAATCGGACTGGCCAACGGGGTATCATATAATTCGATTGCATCATCATCACAGACGATTGTGCATTGATCACAACCGATGCATAATTCTTCTTTGACCCAGGCGACAGCATCTTCACCACCTTTGAGGTTGAGGCGATCTTCAGCTCGAACTGTGTTCAACATTTGCCTTATACGTTTTTTTTGTTTTGAACGCCGCTCAGAGAGGTCTGAGACATTGGTCATTGGATAGAACGAGAGCCCTTCTCTTCTCAAGTCTATGGTTGCTGCGTTAGTTTGATGTTGAGGACATGTTTGGATTAACCATGGAAATCTCTGTTGAGGAGTTGCCTTGGTGGAAGTATTCAACCGCTTGGTTGGGATTATTATTACCAATCTCCATTTGGTTTGTGATGGCGGCTTTTATCTCTGTTGAAATTGCTTGGATTTCATTTGCATGTGGTGGTTTAATCGGTTTCTTTCTATGGCTTATCGCAATGGGCTATAACAATCCTCAAATGGCAAAAATGACTATTTTGGGTGTTTTGTTAAACTTTATTGCTGCAACATATTCTGGTATCATCGCCTTTAATTAAAAACCAAAAATTATTTTCGATTATTTATTTGGTTTGCAAGGAATGAAACAACATCAAGAATTTCGATATTATTGGAAGGGTCTCCTTCAAACTTCAGACATTCAAAATGGCTGACGCATTTGGGACATGATGTCAACATAATGTCTGCACCAGTTGCTTTTACCTCATCGAATCTTTGGATTCTTAACGCACGACTATCCTCGTTACAAGACATCATACTGGATACACCACAGCAAAGAGCATCTTCTCCTGTATGTTCCATTTCGACTAATTCAACACCATCGACTGCCCTTATCAAATTCCTAGGTTCTTCATAGATATTCATTTGCCTTCCGAGCCTGCAAGGGTCGTGGAACGTGACTGTCATATCCTCTTCTGTTGACAATTCCATGTCAAATCCATTTTCTATTAGATATTCAGTAGTGTGCATTACCTTCATATTTTCTAATTCGTAATCCAACGCAAAAGTCCGGAAACATTCTGCACAAGATGTCACCAAAGTATCTATTCCACTATCGACAAGTTTTTTCTGATTATATGCCTTTAATTTTTCAAAGACTTCGGTCATTCCTTGCCATTTCTGGTCATGCCCACAACACTTCAAGAAGTCTCTACCAAGATAGGTAACCTCTGCGTCCATTTCTTCAAACAATGTGAATGCCGCAGTCGTGGTATCTCCCAAATCCATGCTACCTTCGTTGACACTACTGAAAATCATTTCTTGATCGATGTAATCAACACAACCCGGGTAATAACCCACATTCGAATCGATGGGGTAATCCTCTATTGAGATGAAAAACTCATCTGCATCTTCTTCCGCTTCTGCAGCTAAAACTGCTTGCAGGACAGAGTGTGGTATTTCAGCAGCAGGCGGGCCCCCTACGATTAGATTTCGTCGAATATCGATATAAGAGTCGTAATCGACTAATTGTGGACAAGCATTTGTACAAGCACTGCACGTCAAACAAGAATAGAGGGGAACTCCGTCATCTTCATTGTTCCAGGTATTGTAAATGATGTTGAGTTTGTCTCCGGCAGTAAACAATCGAACAGGGCATGCATCATCACATAAATCGCAGCCGTAGCATTTGTTCATTTCCCACTCATATCCCTTAGCCAATGATCTCATCAACATGAAAACCATCGCCCCGACACCTAAGCATGGGATGAATAGAGAGTAGATTAATTTCGCATCCAAGGCTTTCG
Source organism: uncultured Candidatus Poseidoniales archaeon (assembly GCA_963934165.1). GTDB lineage: Archaea > Thermoplasmatota > Poseidoniia > Poseidoniales > Thalassarchaeaceae > MGIIb-O2. The sequence continues at coordinate 114,193 of CAWVXH010000003.1, read as the reverse complement.
GATTTTTATGATAAGTAGGATTATCGATAGATTGAGCAATTAACTCTGATGGACTACTGTCTGATTCAGATCTCAAAAGCGCGGTGCCGTCTTCGGCCAGCAGAAGAGGTTGGAATGCTGTTGCTGAAAATCCAGTTATCATTGTGACCGATGAATCTACATCTGTACTAATACTGGAGAAATGCAATGAATAAGAAGATCCCGAATCAAGATTCAGAGTGGTTGAACTACAAATTCCATCGCTAGTACTCCAGATTTCAGATCCAGTTGCATCATTTAGAGTAAGGGATTGAGAATGTACGCCTGCTCCACGGACTGTCGTGCGGAAGTTACAGCCAATGTCTACGGGAACTAAGCCAATTCCAAAATTTTCAATTGTGAATGATTTTATTTCTGTAATTGTGCCACTCCCGTCATAAGAATAATCCATCGAAGCTCCATTAATCCCATTATTTGTATCGATATGTTCGTTTACTCCTGAGAAATCTAGAAGCGTTGTTCGCGTTGGTTGGAATATTCCCCAATTAACCCAATGTGTTGCTGGAAGTACACAATAATCAGCAAAATCTTCACCATGACTCAAACTTTCCCAAATTGCTAAATTCCCTGTATCTTCGTAAGGTAAACACTCGTTCCCCCAATCGCTCCAGGCATTGCCTTTTTCAGCATGAATGAGAGTATCTGATGGTTGCCCTCGGAGTCCTTCGAGTTCTTCGATATCCTCCATGGCTCCTAATCCTCCGTAATCCCAGAAGCCGCTTTCGTAAATAGGCCATGTTACTGTGCAAATTAGGACCGCTGCAACTGCAGATCCGACTGCAATTTGCTTTCCAAGCGCCGGTGTTAACCTTGCCCCCATTGAATTTAGTCCAAATTTTCGGACAACAAAATAAATCACTACGAATATGAAAACACCGGTTAATAACCAAGGTATCGCATTGAAAACTTGAGCTGTCCAAGGTGCTTGCCTACCACAGAATAAAGCTTCGTTAGAATTCAACCAACAAAAATTTGTCAAATCCTTTGAATAGAGTTGTAAGAATATGTTAATTGAAAATACGGAAATAAACCAAACGTGAGCAAGGTAAACTGCCCCGGCCGTCGCGAACCATGGATCTTCCGCTGGTCTCTTTTCTCGACCTCCTAAGAATGGAGGTAATGCTAGAATTCCAACTGGTAATCCGGTGATAAAAGCTCCCCACCATGCTGCGTTCCATGAGATTACAGGAGTTCCTAAGAAAGCACCAATTGGCCCGGCTGGGATGATGAATTGTGGCAGATATTCTCCCCAACGTAAGTAACCATAAGAGAATAAAACATACCAATCAGGGAATACAAAGCCTGCCTGTGCAAATGGGTCTGCTGCACTATGTAAAGGTGGAGGAATTAACCAACAATAGAATGCAAGAACCATTACCATTGCAGCTAAAATAATTGTGTCTCTCAATACTTCTGTTGGCCAAAATGGTTGGCCGGTGAATACTCGTCGTCGTTCATGTTCTGCGGTGACAAGTTGATCTCTCTCACTGATATATACATCAGCAATGCGTCCGAATCGTTCAATTAATCCCATTAAATCACCTCAATGTGGCTCCGCAATTCCTTGAACCCAAACGATAAACAGATGGGCGATGATTAGTGTAGTTACAACAACAGGTAATATGAATACGTGGAGGAAATACATTCGGGTTACAGTTTGACCTGAGAGGGATGTCCCAGCAAACATTGCTTTTGCAACCCATGCTCCGATAAGAGGTGTGGAATTTGCCATGTTAATTCCGATAGTTGCAGCACCGAATGCCAAGCTATCCCAAGGGAGGAGGTAACCTGAATAACCAAAGAAAATTGTGAAGAACATCAATGCAACTCCGATTAACCAATTGAGTTCACGAGGGTTACGGTATGCACCAGTGAAGTAAACGCGGCACATGTGTAAGAAAACAGATGCAACCATGAAATGGGTAGCCCAATGATGAATGGATCTAATGATATAGCCGAATGGAAGTTGAATCATGATGAATTCCATCGATGAGTAAGCGGGGGTCGGATCTCCTTCTCCACCTGGGACATAATAAAGTCCGAGAACAGTCCCTGTGATGACGAGGATGATAAATGCCAAGAACGAAATTCCACCCAAACAATAGAGTGGATACCAATACCAAATAATTCGTAATTTATATTTTTCTGCATGGGTTAACGGCATTTGTCGATGGATGCTGTGATAGGTGTCTCTACTCATGCCCCAATAATCTTGAATTCGGAATCGTGTATCAAGCCAAGAAAATGCCCATAGAAATAATTTCTCTGCAAGACCCATGCTAGAGGCACTAGTTTCTACTGCGCGGAGAATATCTGTTCGTGGCATTTCATCACGCTCCTTACGCAATGTTAGAGCCACGAGGACAACAACGATTGAGATAAAAATCCATAAGAACCAAAATTGTATCATTTTTTTTCACCTCAGTCGCAGTATGTGTACCAGTCTTTGAAGTCCGGAAGGGCTTCTAGTAAATCGCCATTGAGGACAAATGGAATGAGTGGCATCCCGACTGGCGCCGGTCCACCCGATCTCTTCACGCCAAAAAATTCGAACTCTGAACCGTTCGTTCTGTTTCTATTTTTGTTCTTTTCGATAACGGTAGGGTCAAATCTACTCGAATGACAAATGCAAAATAATTTGTTTCCTCCTCCGTCTGAACCACCAGATGTCCAATTATCGTTTGTGAAATCATTAGAGACTAGTTGCCATCCAGGAATGCAACAAAGATGAGGGCATCTTGAGAAGATAATAATTAGGTTATCATGGATTGAAAGGGCCGAGAATTCTTCTTTTTCATTGATCTCATGGCCTGATCCTACGTATTTGCCATCCGATGTGTATCCTTCTAAGAATTGAAATCTAGGTTTATTTTCAATCAATCCCAAATTTTTATTTTCTTCGTGGGGTACATAGATGACACTCACCGGCATTCCTGACCATACGCCTTGCGCACCTACCATCCCTGTGTTTGTTGCTGCTGCAGCCTCAACGAAGGAAGTATAATTCATCGCATCTAAGTGCCTATCTCCATACCAGGCTGAATCTTCTGCGCCAGATGGGACCCAGAATCTGACAGCAGAATCACCGCCTGATGATTCTGCTTGACCCATTAACAAAGATGCGAACCCGATGCTTCCGAGGCTTGCCATTGTAATTGCACCAGCAGCAGTATTGAACGAATAACGAAGAAATGATCTCCGATCGATCATACTATCTGGTTCTGTGGTGCCCGCTTCTTCACCGGGAATTGGCCGTAATTTGAATTGCCTAGCCATCATTATACCTCGAATTGCCGCCAACCTTCCGGGTCGTTTGGTGGAATGAACTTATTTCTACGATGCTTAACAATGATCAAGTCAGGCATTATAAATCTGAGATAGACCATGCCAAGAATAATTACTGTCAATAAGGTCATGGCTAGGAAAAATGATAGAAGTTGCTGATCCCAGTGGTGGATAAGTCCGTAAGACAGTGAACCTGCCCAGTACAATGTCCAAAGAACCCCCCAGAGTCCAATTAGGACTACTAAGAATGATCCTCCAGATGGACGGATACTTGCTCTGACTATTGTGCCTGGTGCGGGTTCATTGAATACTCCATGATCTACTGCGACTTCATACGCTTCTTCAGAAATGTTTACTCCCTCTAAAGCAGATTGAGCATCTTCTATGGAAATTTCGCCTGATTTTACTTGCCGAAGAAGTTTTAGAACCATATCTTCTTTCATATTTGGTCACCTCGTCTTAGATGTTTAATTCTTAATTTAAGTAGGTTCGTTCTTCCAGTATAGTGATGAGATAAGCCGTATCTAAGGAACAATCCACAGAAGACAATTACTAACACTACTGCTCCGAATCCTAGCAAACCTAACCAATGTGCTTTCAGTGGTGCACCCATGTCATGTAGATCGATGTGACTGTCTTTTGGTGCTGGAGGTGTAATTTCTCCGTTGCCCGAAAAAATAGTGCGTGTCTTCCCGTCATCAGTTCCTTCTGATATCGAGGTGGTTACTCTATTCCATCGATCCAAGGCCGATGGAATTCCATCTCCGTTTACAGTATTTCCACTAATCCAAAATTCTACGACTCCCGATTCACTCTCGGGAGCAGTCCAGGTGAAATACCAAATTCTTTCTTCTGTTTTTGACCCTGAGTTGGTATGAGTCAATTTTTTCTCGTCATCTTCCCAGTTTTGTACATCGTTTTCATAGCCCTCAGATGGTGATAGTGAACCGATGTTGACAAGCATTGAAAACCCTCCGGTATGCGAGGATGTATCAATTTCTGCCCCGCCAATTAATTGAATTTTCATTTCGTAAACTGTGCCAGCTTCATAGTGATACGGAACACTGTCTAGCACGACGGTGACAGAGTTATCTGGCTCTCCAGAATGGCACGTGCAACCAGCAATTGCAATTTCTCCTTTATTGTCAGTATCACCACCGACACCCGTGGGATATGCTTGAGTGGTGGAGGCCAAGAATATGGCTAGAACGCTCAGAATGAAGATGCGTCGAGTTGAGAGGTTTTGACTTGACACCTATACGCCTCTTTTGAATAATCAGAGCGACCTGAACTTGGGATATTAAAGTTCCAGTTAGGATAGTTCCTTGAGAGGTTTTTAAATCTAGTTTTATCTTTAGATAATACGATTGGAAAACATCTTACTTATGGGCACCTAGGGAGGTATATGTCAGGGCCTGCTTGGAAGAATGTTTACCGTCTGAGCGAAGACCAAATTTCAAACTTAAATCAAGCAGAAGATTTTATCGATATGATGGATTTATCAAAAGCAGAATTATTACTATTGCAGATGAATGAGGCTGATCCAAACTGCGTTCCCATACTAAATGTGTTAGCTCATATGTATGGTCGACACCTTTCTGATTTCGAATCTGCTGTAGAGTATTATTCAAAAGTTCTCGAAATTGAACCCGACAACGCTTGGGCGAGAGATGAAAGAAGAAAATACAGTCGTTACCTTACATATGATTAAAGAAATCTTAACGGCTCTACTTGTCTGGCTTGTCTGTGAAACAGGGCGACTTGCTGATTACAGGCGTTGGTGGATTGGGTTGTATTTGGGCTCAAAATGCCCATTCTCGTTGCCCGCGATTAGCAGACCTGCTTCTGATCGATGCAGACGAGCACTCTTTTCTTGGTTCAGCCGAAGCTCATTGTCTTCACCTCGATGCGGCTGGTGATGGTCGTGGTGCTGCTGCATTACCACTACTAGCTGCCCACCGGCTCCTGGATGGCCTTGACTCGATTAGACCGTTACTAGAGGCTGCAGAGATGATTGTGATACTAACTGGATTAGGTGGGGGTGTTGGTTCAGGTGTCGCATCAGAAATTGCCAAAATAGCACAATCTACAAATTGTTTAGTAGTTTCAGTTGCTAGCCTTCCATTCGCTGAACAACCAGTGAGAATGCAATTAGCAAAGGATGCTATAGAAGATTTAGATAAAAATTCTCATGTTTGTATTCGAATTAGTCTAGAACGCTTAGCATGGCAGGCGAAACAGAGAGCATTGGAATGGCAATCAGGAGCAGGTTGGATAGAAGAGTTGGTCGAGGGTCTTGTGTCGACTCTCGCAAGAGTAGGGAAAATCAATCTCGATTTAATGGATTTAAGGTCAGTTGTTGGCCATGAGGGAAACGCTACGTTGATTGTAGGAACCGGCACTACAAGAAATCCGAAAGGAGTTGTTCAAATTGCTCGCGAATCACCTCTTTATGATTTGAATATAGATGGGGCTAGTGGCTGTTTGATCCAGGTCGAGGGGGGGCCCGACATGACACTCTCACATCTGAACGAGGTCACTGACGAATTCGTATCAAATCTCAGTCCGAATTGCCAAGTTATAATGGGGGCAAGAGTAGGTGAAGATTTGATTGGAAAACTTCGAATTACAGCCGTAGTCAGTGGACTATGACTGTTTTTCACCGACCTATTCGTTAAGGAGAAACTCATCGGAGCACCGTGGCTCGTTTGAATAAAGTCGCTAGAGGCAAGCATCGTTGGATTGGTTTGAGCTTATCAGATAGGAAATTATCTCGATTGGATTGTCAGAAGAAACTCGAGTCAGAACTCAAATATTTCAACTTTAAATTATTCGATTTTATTATTGTCGAAAATGAATTATTAGCAATAATTAAAGTGCCGTTAAAAATTTATCGTGAATCTTTAGTAATTTTAAACCACCATGGCACTTTCAAGACTATTACTTCTTCAGGAAAAATCATTCTAGTAAGGGAACGTTTAGGGATTAAAGTGATGAGGAAGAAGCGATAGAAATTAAAATTCCCATTTTATTGAGTCGATGTCCGATAATAGAATTTTTTCACCGCTCATTTCAAACTCAAGTTCCCCCGACTGATTGATTGATACAATCCGTGATTTCTTATTATTTGTGTGAGTACAGATGCCTCGAGAGATCGATTTAGAAATCCCTTTCCACGATTCTAGTTGTACATTCTCCAAATTAATGGTGTGGGGTAGGAGTGGATGTGTTTCGAAAATTGATGATATCACAGAATCAATTTGCCGAAAGAGTTGTCGGCTTTCCAAATTTGGCTGAAATTCTTGCCAACCCGATGTTTTCTTCCCATTGTGTTCGCCTTGAGTTTTATTGATACCTATACCAATTCGAATATTAGTAGATGAGGAATCGGTTTCAATTAGAATCCCGCCTAACTTATGGCCATTAATATTGATTAAATCATTTGGCCATTTGATAAAACATCCCATAATTTCAGCAATTTTACTTCCCACGATAGTTTGAATCATCCCCGGTGCCATTATTTGGAATGTTTCTGAAGAAATATTCCAAGTTGCAATCATGTCGCCATCATTAGATTTCCAGATGGATTTCCTTCTACCTCGCCCTCCTGTCTGATGCTTTGCCCTAATTCTTTGCCACCCTAGCCTAGGTAATTTTTTCGCCTCATCCATCGTGGATTCACAAGAATTTATTAAATGTGGATTGCTATCGAGACCAGGTTTCCAAAATGCATATACATCTAATTTTTCATCTTGAATTCTGGCACTATTTACTTGTCTTATCGACCAGCCTGAATTTGCCCAATCCGCTGGTAGACTCGGACTCTGAGGTTCGGTCCGAAATAATAAAAGTATTAGCAAATTGGGATTAATATTAGTTCTATGTTTATCCAAGTAATTTATCAATTCTCCTGACCAACCGCTACCGGGTAAGTCTGACATCGAGGCTTCTTCTATCCACTCAAGGTGTTGTTCATCAGAGGATGGCGGAGTCAGATAAGGTAAATTCCAAATTAATAAATCAGTATTATTGAGGTTGAATTCAAAATCTCCTAATCCCCCTTCTTCAACATCTACTTGTTTGCTCAGGCCGGCTATTGCAACGTTGTGCTTGGTTGCTGTTGAGGCTAGTGGATTTACATCATATGCTTTTACTTTCCAGCCTAAATTTGCTAATTGAATTGATAATATCCCTGATCCAGATCCGATTTCAATTGCATTTCCAACCTTGCCATCTAACATGTTCAAAGTATTGGACAAGAGTCGCGTATCTTCCCTTGGTGGGTAAACAGATTTTGGTATCACCAAATCGTAAGAAATACTTTCAGAAATTTTGAAATTTATAATTTTTGATTCCACATCTGCTTTGGGGAATGATATCTCTGGTAAATCCCTATTTTTCATATCAAATCCCCCTATTTTTCACAAACCTTTATGTCAGCAGTGCCTCAATTATGGTCGTCCCTCCGGCTTCCGGGGGAGCCCCCCCTCCCTCAGTGTTAGCCATGCCTCTACCATCAGTTTCATAAAGGCCCCTTCAGTCCGCCGATAGCCCAGCATCAGCTATGGGCCTGTAGCTTAGTCAGGTAGAGCGCCGGGCTTTTAACCCGGTGGCCAGGGGTTCGAATCCCCTCGGGCCCGCCTGACTAAGCCGCAGGCTCACGGTTTTTGCTGGCCCGGGGCGATGATTTGGCAGTTAAGAGTTCAACAAAAAAGCGACTAATGGAATTGGGTGTCTCTGAGGAGCACGCGCACAAACTTGCCGACGACGCAAACATGGACGCAATTAAGCGTATGACCGTTGAACAGGTTGCAAAGAAGGTTGATCTCAAATCTGGCGATTCTGATTTGGAAAACATCATGGGAATTATCCGTGAACAAATGGCATCCCGTAAGCGAAGTCGTAGTAGTAGAATTACAATATCTAGAAAGGCTATTCTCGATGAAGATATCCCTCAAGGCATTGACCGTTTTAATGTCTTAAATCACTTCTTGGTTCCTCATCACGAATTAGTTCCTGTCGAAGAGGAAGCATCAGTATTAGCTCCTTGGAATCTGATTCAACCAGATGTTGATGGGACCAGCAGATTGGCCAAAGAATTACTTCCTAAAATTTTGATTACAGATCCAGCAATTCAATCAATAAAGGAAACAGAAGAAATTGATAACCATGAATTACCTGCTGGATGGTTAACTAACAGGGTTGTGCGGGTCGACAGGTATAGCAGATCTGCAGGTTCAAGTACTGCTTTCCGACTAATTGTGGAGAATACGTGAGGGGTTGATTAAATGAAGGAAATTGTAGAGAGTTATTTTCAAAGACGAAGCATGGTAAACCACCAACTTGCATCATATAACGATTGTATTCTAGGCGGTGAAGCACGTGCAAGCCGTATGGAAAAAATCGTTAGAAATATCCGAATTGGAACTGATGAACCCCTAGATATGATTCCTGGCGGGGAAACTGGCGGGGGCGCAATCAAACTCGACGTTTTAGACAAAGAAATTTTTGTTCGATTGAAGGGTCTTAGATTAGGCAAGCCTACTATACGGGAAGCAAATGGTGCTGAACACCCTGCTACTCCAATGGAATGCCGTGTCAGAAAGCTCACCTATTTTTCACCTATTTACATGGATTTCAAAATTTATCGTGATGATATCCCTCCCGAGGCAGGAGATACTCACGGAGTTGTCGATGAACCTAGTGTTCACATTGGAAATTTACCTATAATGGTGAAATCCGCTCGATGTAATGTACATTCCGATCACATCGACGAGAATCGGAAACTTTCACCTCATACATCTGAAGAAGATGCTGAATATCTTGTTTCTCTGAGGCAAAAAGCTGGAGAGGATCCAATGGATACGGGCGGTTATTTTATCATTAATGGAACTGAGAGAGTTCTAATTTCAATGGAAGATTTGGCACCCAATCGAGTTACGGTAGAAAAGAATAAAAAATATGCCCATGAAACTGAAGTTGCTAAGATTTTCTCTCAAAAAGACGGTGTTCGAAAACCTCTGAACGTGGAAAAGCGTCGTGATGGCATGCTTATGGTAAAAATTCCAAGTGCCGGAACCGCTGCAATTCCAGTCGTTCTTCTTATGCGAGCACTAGGTATGGAAAATGACCGAGAGATTTTTGCAGCAATCGCAGGGCCAGTCGCAGCAATGAAATATACCGTTGCAAACCTTAACGACGTCAAAGACAATGAAGAATATGGTGTGGAAACTCAAGACGAAGCAGTTGCGTGGCTCGAGAAGAAATTCGCAGCAGGGCAACAGAAGGAGTATCGTGAATCTAGAATTCAGAATATGTTGGACAAAGAACTTCTCCCTCATCTAGGTGATGGTCCTGATGTACGTGAGAAAAAAGCAATTTTTCTTGGACGTATTGTCCGTCAAGTCCTCGAGATGGCAATTACAAATCGAGATCCAAACGATAAGGATCACTACGCAAATAAGCGTGTTCGCTTGGCTGGAGATTTAATTGAAGATCTCTTCCGAGTTAGTTTGCAACAATTAGCTAGAGATCTAAAATATCAACTAGAAAGACACCACAACCGTAAGCGAGATCTCAAAATTAATGCTTGTCTAAGGCCTGATGTCTTGACCTCAAAAATCATGCATGCACTCGCTACAGGTAATTGGGTCGGCGGTCGTTCAGGTGTTAGCCAATTACTAGATAGAACAACCTATTTGTCCGCTCTGTCACATATGCGACGAGTTACCAGTCCATTAGTTCGAAGTCAACCTCATTTCGAAGCACGAGACCTTCATCCAACACATTGGGGGAGGTTGTGTCCAAATGAGACTCCCGAAGGTCAAAATTGCGGTCTTGTAAAGAACGCAGCTCAGATGATTGACGTTTCTGAAGACGTGCCATCAGATGATGTCAAAGAACTACTAAAGGAAGCAGGTGTTGATGATTCACCCGCCGGTTGGGCAGATGGTTCCAGAATTCACGTCAATGGGGACATTTTCGGTCTACACAAGCGTCCAAAGAAACTGGTCGCTCAATTCAAGGCCCGCCGACGAGCTGGTCGTATTCGACATGAGGTTAGTATTCGTCATGATACTGAAAACAAAGATGTATTCATAAATACCGATCGTGGACGAATTCTTCGTCCACTTCTAGTTCTCGAGCATGGAAGTTTAAAATTATCAAAACAACATTTAGAAGGTCTAAGAACTGGTGAAATCATCTTCAATGATTTGGTGTCTTCAGGAGTTGTAGAATGGGTAGATGCTGAAGAAGAAGAGGATTTATTGGTCGCTCCACGTCCTTTCGATATTCCTCAAGCATCACCAAAATTTGGCCGACCAATTAACCCTGCAAAGGTTGAATGGATGAACTTGGGTGAACCAGAAATTTCTAAGGCGAAACTCCGTGTTGAAGTTCAACTCTCAAACGGTGAAAAGAAAATTGAAAATTTCAGTGTTCCACTTAGCTATTATCAGACTGATATTGACATTCTAGCTAAGAAACAACAAAAGAATCACACAATCCTAGTTTATACTCATGTAGAAGTAGATCCTCAACTAATTTTAGGTGTTTGTGCATCTCTAGTACCATATCCAGAGCACAACTCAACACCAAGAGTTACGGGTGGAACGGCGATGGTCAAACAGAGCCTTGGACTACCAAGTGCTAATTACAGATTGCGTCCTGATACAAGAGCGCATATTCTGCACTACCCTCAACGATCGATAGTTGGTACACGAGCAATGCAGTCAACTGGTTTCCTGCGTCGTCCTGGAGGGCAAAATTACGTGGTCGCAATCATGAGTCATCATGGATATAACATGCAGGATGCAATCATCATGAATCGTGCATCTGTCGAAAGATCATTAGGCCGCTCCTCTTTCATTCGAACTTATACCGCTGAGAATAAAAGATTCCCTGGTGGTCAAGAAGAGAGAATCGAAATTCCAGGCACTGGGCTCGATGAAATTAAAGGATTAAAATCATGGGATAATTATTCGCATCTTGAAAGAGATGGTTTACCTACTCCTGAAGAATTCCTAACAAGTGGTAAGGTGGATTCTAAGGTATTAGTTGGGAAGACTAGTCCTCCACGTTTCCTTGAGGAAGCGGCAGGAGCTTTCCTACAAGCACAAGAACGTCGTGAATCTTCGATGATGGTTCGTCACGGTGAATACGGTTGGGTGGACAATGTCTTCGTTACTGAATCACTTGATTCTACAAGATTGGTTAGAATCACTTTACGTACTAATAAAATCCCTGAGTTGGGAGATAAATTTGCTTCGCGCCACGGCCAGAAAGGTGTCATTGGTAGATTGGTAGATTCAGAAAATCTTCCTTTCACTGTTGACGGTGTCGTACCTGATGTTCTTATCAATCCACACGCTATTCCTTCGCGAATGACAGTCGCTCACGTTCTCGAAATGATTGGTGGAAAGGTCGGTTCCATGGAAGGTCGAAAGGTCGATGGAACAGCATTCACTGGTGAAAAGGAAGAATCTGTTAGAGCCGGTCTCTTACGTAATGGCTTCAACCATACCGGTCGTGAAATAATGATTAATGGTGAAACAGGTGAAGAATATCCTGCAGATATCTTTGTCGGTGTAATTTACTACCAAAGACTGCACCACTTAGTAAGTAGTAAAATCCACGCAAGAAGTCGCGGACGCGTGCAAATTCTTACCCGTCAACCAACCGAAGGACGTGCACGACAGGGTGGACTAAGATTTGGTGAAATGGAGCGTGATTGTTTGATTTCACACGGTGCATCGATGGTTATCAAAGATAGATTACTCGATGAGTCTGATGGATGGAACTTAATGGTCTGTAACACTAGTGGTTGTGGGCATATCGCTTACTATGATTGGAAACGCCGAACTAGTGTTTGTCCTTATTGTGGTGATCGTGCTGATGTTCACACTGTCCAAACTTCATATGCATTCAAGCTACTTCTAGACGAGATGAAGAGTTTAGGGGTCGCTATGAGACTTGAGCTGGAGGACCGAAAATGAGTACTAAAGATGTTGCAAAAATTCCTAAGAGGATTGACTCAATTAAATTCAGTCTAATGGATCCAAATGAGATTCGAAAGATGTCCTCTGTCGAGGTCAAGACTGCAGATACTTATCGTGACGATGGTCACGCATTCAAGCAGGGATTGATGGATCCAAAAATGGGTGTAATAGATCCGGGAGTGCGTTGTGAAACTTGTGGGAATAAGCACGAAGAGTGCCCAAGCCACTTTGGTCACATTGCTCTTGAACTTCCCGTAATGCACATTGGTTTCACTGATTTAATTAAAATGTCATTGAAATCTACATGTAATTCATGTAGTCAAATACTTCTGCATAGCCAAATAAACTCTCACCCATTAGACCCAGAGAAATCTGAGCAAGATTACTATCGTGATCGTGTGAAGGATGTAATGATTAAACATGGGGTCGGATCACGTGAATTCAAAAAAATCATTAAGGATATTGAGAAAGAATGTTCAAGCAAAAAGAGAACTATTTGCATGCATTGTGGTTCAGAACAAGGTAAAATCATTCTAGACAAACCTTCAACTTACAAAGAAAAGAGAGAAAATAAGGGTGAGCATAAACTCAATGCTCGTGATATTAGAGAATGGTTAGAAAGAATACCTGATCAACATTTGATTTTTATTGGTATGGATTACCACTCTAGCCGCCCTGAATGGACAATTATGAAGGTTTTACCAGTACCTCCAATTACGGTCAGGCCATCAATTACGCTGGATAGTGGAGATAGATCAGAGGATGATTTAACTCACAAGTTGGTTGATGTGCTAAGAATAAATCAGAGACTACGAGAAAATCGTGACGCTGGAGCCCCACAATTGATTGTAGAGGATCTTTGGGAATTACTTCAGTACCACTGTACTACCTATTTCGATAACCAAACCGCAGGAATCCCTCCTGCTCGACACCGATCTGGTCGTCCATTGAAGACTTTGACTCAACGGTTGAAGGGTAAAGAAGGAAGATTCCGAAGTAACCTTTCAGGAAAGCGTGTTAATTTCTGTGCGCGTACTGTTATTTCTCCAGATCCAAACCTTGGTATCAATGAAGTTGGAATTCCAGTTCAGACTGCAAAAGAATTAACCGTCCCTATTCGAATTACAAGTCGAAATAGAGAACAATTACGGCAGATGATTCTACGAGGTCCCGATGTACATCCAGGAGTCAATTATATTATTCGTGGAGATAGATTACGTGTTCGAATCACAGATCGAACAAAATATATCTGGGCCGGTTTCCGATGTCTCAACCCGGATTGTCTTACGGATAGTGAGGACGTACCATACAACGGATATCGTGCAGATCTTGACCAAGTATTACATGCTCCTAATTTCCTCCCCGGTATTGAGCTAAAGCGCCAAATGAGAAGAAATTCATTTGGTGAATTAGAGGAAGAGTGGGGTGTTGATCTCGAAAAAACTCTTGCTAACCTCAGAGGTGAAGATGAACGCGGTCAGCCCCTGGCAGAAGATGATGAACGTGCTCTAATTTACTATCGTTGGAAGTGGGAACACTCAAATCCAGATGAATTCTTCCCTGCCCATCTTGAAATTAATTGCCCTCACTGTGGAAGCCCTTCTATTGAGAATGATTTCGGAGAGTCCCACCATACTGAAGTTGAAGATCGACTAAGCACTTTCGACCGTGACGGAAATCCACGACCTGGTGTTGTAGTTGAGCGCCATCTCATTGATGGTGATGTGACGATATTCAATCGGCAACCATCTCTTCATCGAATGTCGATGATGGTTCATGAAATCAGAGTGATGGCTGGTAAGACATTCAGATTCAACCTCGCAGATTGTACTCCATACAATGCGGATTTTGATGGAGATGAAATGAATCTTCACGTAATTCAATCTGAAGAAGCACGTGCAGAAGCTAAGATATTAATGAGAGTCCAAGAACACATCATCACACCTCGTTATGGTGGATCTGTTATCGGTGGAATACACGATCACATTTCTGGTGCATATCTTTTGACACATGGTGACAGATTCCTCCCGAAAAAATTAGTGATGGAAGTATTAGGAACGGTTGGATGGGATGGTGAATTACCAGAATCTATTGAAAGAGATGGTGTCACTGGTTATCTTGGTACTGATATTCTCAGTCTGATTGTACCTACTGGATTTAATCTAGATTATACGAGCCGATCTGGTGATAACGTTATTGTCAAAGATGGAAAAGTTACGGGAACTATCGATAAACGAGGGATTGGTGCCGAAGACGGTCGATTACTCGATGCAGTGGTTCAAACTCATGGCTCAGATGTTGGTGCTGAATTCATCAATCGTATGACACGGATGACGATTGCAATTTGTACTTCGATGGGATTCACAACCGGAATTGATGACGAAGATTTGCCTCCGGAAGCAAAAGCAGAAATTGATGCAATTAACAAGCGCGCTAGCGATGCTGTCGATGAAGAATTATTAAAATTCGGAAAAGATGGTCGCCGCTACGAAGCTCGTCCTGGCCGAACACCTATGGAGACTCTTGAAGAGAATATTTTGACAATTCTCGATTCAGGTAAAGGTGAATCAGGTAATGTTGCAAAGACATTCCTTGGAGATGATAACTCTGCAGTTCTGATGGCAACATCCGGTGCACGTGGTTCGATGGATAACTTGGCTATGATGGCAGGTTCAATCGGGCAACCAAAAGTTCGTGGTAAGAGATTGGAACGCGGCTATCATGGGCGTGTCCTAACTCACTTCCAACGTGGAGTTAAAGGTGCTAAAGAGAAAGGTTTCGTATCTTCTTCTTTCAAGCGTGGGCTTGAACCAACCGAGTTTTTCATGTTGTCAGTATCTGGTCGGGAATCTTTGGTCGATACTGCAGTTCGTACTTCTAAATCTGGATATATGCAACGCCGGTTGATTAACGCGATGGATGATTTGAAGGTTTCAAATGATGACATGAGATCTGTCAGAAATACTGCTGATCGCATCATTCAATTCGAGTATGGAGAAGATAGTATCGATCCTGCTCGAAGCCGCAAAGGTGAACCATTCGACATTAATCAAGTCCTAGATGATGCTATTGGGGGTGGAAACTGATGGTAGTAAAGAGTGCAACAAAGAAGAAGTTGATGGATCTCGGAATTGAGGAAGAATACGCTCACAAACTTGCTGATGATAAGAAATGGGATGATGTGAAAGTATTAACCTCTGCTCAAATTGCTCAGATATGTGGAACCGATTCAGGAACAGCGTCAAAAATCTTCGAAGTAATGGCAGGCTCATCCAAGGCAGCCCAACGCGCTGCTGCTAGAATTGACAAGACATTAGTACGTAGAAAACCAAGTGCTCGTTCTAGAACTCGCGCTAAGAAATCTTTGCCGATTCAAGACTATGATAGCGGTTCAAAGATGGTCCAAATCCTAAGGGATGTAGACGTCGAATCAGAAATGTATCAAGTGCTATCAAAATTAGCTGCAAAGATGAATGTATCTATGTCCCCTAGAATTGTAAACGATCTTGTTAATGGATTAATCTCCAGAGATGTTAAGAAATTGACTCCAGCAAAAGCAAAAAAGGTCATTAAATCAGCTTCGTATTACCTTTCTAAGGCGAGAGTAGATCCACACGAAGCAGTTGGTATTACAACTGCCCAATCTATTGGTGAGCCGGGAACTCAAATGACGATGAGAACATTCCACTATGCTGGTGTTGCAACTGTCAACGTCACACAAGGTTTACCAAGAATTATTGAAATTGTAGATGCAAGAAAGGTTCCTAAGACTCCTACAATGAGAATTTATTTAGAAGAATTTAATGCTAAGGGTAAACCATTGAGAACGAATGAAAAACTCGTCCAAGAGATTGCTGCTGGTCTCGAAACAACCACGACCGTAGACATCGCTTCTATTGACGTAGATATCACTCAACGATATATTAGCTTGTCATTGAATGCTCGAAACCTTCGTTTGAAAAAGATGAATGGAGCAGAAGTTCGAGATAAATTATCTCGCGCTCTCCGATTATATATTCAAGCAGATAATGAAGACAAACCTAAGAATTTGAAGATTATTCCAGGTGTTATCAAAGAAGATGACCTAGCTGATTTAGCTAATGATCCACCTACTTACACCGCGTTACTTCAACTCGAGGAGAAAATCAAAAAACTCCGATTAAAAGGTTTACCGGACGTCATTAGAGCTAATGTGCAGGGACCTAGCAAGGAAACTGGAGACTATTACATCTCTACAATCGGTTCTAATCTTGCTAAGGTGAGTATTTTTGCTGGAGTTGATCGAGCACGAACTTATACAAATAACGTAACTGAGATTTATGCCTACTTGGGAATTGAAGCCGCTCGACAAGCGATCATCAATGAAATGTTAGATACTTTACAAGGCGCAGGCCTAGATGTAGATATTCGTCACTTATTGATGGTCTCTGATGTTATGACCAGCGAAGGAGAAGTACGAGCGATTGGACGTCATGGAGTTAGTGGTACTAAACACAGTATTCTAGCTCGTTCGGCTTTCGAAGTAACAGTCACACACTTGCTTAGAGCAGGTATTATCGGTGAGAGAGATAAGCTCCGTGGTGTGACTGAAAACATCATCGTTGGTCAACCAGTCGCTCTCGGCACTGGCAGTGTTGATCTTTATTACATCCCAGAGGATGCTTGAGGGGGATTTTGAATGGATATATCACGTCAATTAAAACAAGGAATTAATACTGGAAATCTTCTTTTTGGTCAACGCCAAGCAAAGGGTGCATGTTCAAATGGTGATGCAAGACTAATCTTAGTCGCAGCAAACTGTCCAATAAATTACATTAGTGATTTGCGAACCAATCATCCTGATGTAATAATTCATCAGGTCACGATGGTTAATCGACAACTAGGTGCTGCCTGTGCGAAACCGTTCCCTGTGAGTACAATTTGTGTTATCGATCCTGGACAGAGTGAATTACTTGATTTGTCAACGAATGTTTGAATTGGAATTGCTTATTCTATCTTGAATGATACTATTCTTTATTGATTTCAACGCTTGTTTGATAGCAATGGTAGCGATGCCATACTATGGAAGAGACTGTGCGAGCACTGTTCGCTTCACGGGGTGACATCCTTAATTCGGAGAAAATGAATTTTGCTCCTTTTGATTTTAAGTGCATTGGCTCAATCTTTGCATTACCCGAAGTTCATTTCTCTGGAAATTATAAAATATTTGTTTGGTATATCCCAAAGGGAATTTTACCCATTGATGTAAATGAAATCGAGAGATGGTTAGTGGATGCTCCCCAAGGAAATCATTGGTTCCTTAGTGAACGTAATTTGACATCTCAATCGGAACTGCTTTTGTCCAAATTAGATAACATTCAATTTTGGGATTCTCCTCTGTTTTCTTCGTGGATTGGTAAAGCGGTATTGAATGGTGATTTAGAGTCAATTCTTAATTCAAAAACAGATGATCTAACTACTCAGAATTATCCAAAATCAATCTATAATCAAGACGTTGAGACTATTTTTCTGCGTCCAATTGTAGATTTAGAGTCTTGGCTTGATAACAGGGGTTGGGCAACCGTGAATACCATCCCAATTGTTTTAGAATGTAAATTATGGAGCATCTCTGGAAGTTTAGTTAGCCCTAGTGGGGAAATAAAATCCAAGAATTGGCAAATAATCGAAGACCCTTGGTCTGAATCAACCGGTGAGTTTTCTAATGACGAGGTTCTAGAATCAGATATTAATTTAAGGAAAATAAAACCTAGTAATCCTTGGTTATCTAATGAAAAATTATTAAAAAACATCAAACCTTTACTAGACACAAGAATGATTCAGAAAGGTTCTGAATCATCATCCAAAGTAAAAAGTATGTTACTCGAATGGTGGAGAGCTAATCTAGATACAATTTCAATGTCTAGCTCTATCTTACTAATTCCTGGCTGGAATTTACAATTTGAAGGAGGAGACGAACAAATCCTACATGGTCGGAATGGAAAATTATACGACAAAAAGTGATTAATTTCGTTGTAAAGCCATCAATTCTTCGGTGGAAAGTGTGTCACCGGCCATCAATCTAGTCATCAAATCATTGATCTCTAACTTTTCGTTCCCATCTTCTTCGCTCTCACGTTCATGCTTGTTCATAGCCTTTAACAAATCTTGAATTGAATGAATACTTCGAAGTGATACAATATATTTCCTATGCAATGCATCTGCCTCTCTTTTTGAGCGAATTACTCCTTCCTGAGCAGAATTTGCTATTTCTCTCAAACGATCTACCTCTTCGGATAACTCGATCATTAGATCATGGGCTTCTTGAGCCGTACCGACAGCCCTTTCGACGGTCTTATGGGAATTTTCTTGTAATGAAGAGGCAGCACGAATGTCTGCTTCTAATCCCGCGAATTTGTTCAACATTTTACTAGCTTTGACATCTTTTAATTCTTGATATAATTTTTTCATACTACGTTCGAATTTCTTTTCGTTATCCTGAAAAGCCCCTCTTTGATATTTGTTATCTAAGCTCTCAATGTCATTACTAATCTGTCTTTCAGATCTTTTTCGTTCCTTCTTAGATTCGAACTTTTCTTTTTCATCAGGTTTTTTCTCTTTTAATTCTACACGTAACGCTTTAAGTTTATCTGAATGTTCTGCCCTTATGATTTTTAATTCTTTAACGCTAGAATTTGCTTCGTCTCTAACCAGTTTCTGCTTTTGAACTTCTGAAATTAATTCCTTTACTTGGCGATTGATTTCGTTTCTTTCAGTCAAATATTTCTTCACTCTGGAATTCCATTCGTCTCTATCGCTTCTGAATAAATTTAATTTTTCATCTAATGATTTATTCTTCGGAATAAGGGTGCTTCGAACTTCTGCGTAATCCATCAAACACTCCTCTCCTGTCTTCTCGGCGCATTCATGTTGCATATAATACCATAGTAGCAGTGCGGCGTTTTCGTCCTAGCGTTTACTCATCTCTGCGTGTAGCTAGAGTTCCTTTCCTAGCTCCTCGGCGGGCGACTCCAATTTTTTTTCTTGGTTGTTTTGAATTGGATTTAGTTAGTTTAGATTTTAATGTCTTTGAAGTATCCCCGCTTGTTAATTCAGTTAATCCTCCTGAATTGAGGAGGGCTCCAAGTTCAGCAGTATTTAGTGAGCCACCACGCTGCGCACGACTTTTTACTTCTGCGATTTTAATCGGTTTCCCTCTTCCTCTTGTAATATTTACATACGACCGCAGCCGTTTAAGTTCCTTCTTTTGTTCTTTTACCTCTGAGTATAGTGAATCTAATTTTTTATCAATATTAGAAATTCGTTTACTTATTTTTCTGAGTTCTGAATGAGATATATTGTTTTCCTCTTCCACATCTGTTTGCTCTGATTTTGAAGGTTTAGGTTTTCTAGTTTTATCCAATTCTGAAGTTATTTCCCTTATCGATTCAATATGTTTCACATATTGGGAATGATATTTTTCTGAATCATATTTTCTTACAACTGATGCCTGTATTTCGAAGAACCGTTTGAACATCTCAATTTCCCTATTTAAGGTTGGAACTGTTGTCAAATCATTGTTAATCGTAACTAACCTTTGATGAGTTTCCCCCAACCATTCTTCTAGAATATTAACTGGAGGGGGAATTGCTCTATTTACAGCATCTCTTTGATTTCGCGCGATTTCTGAAGATTTCCTTACAGAATGAAATCGTTGAAGCAAGTTCTTCCGCTCCAGATTTCCCTCTTCCATATCTCCAACTGCTAGGCGCATTGATTTTACAAGAGTAATTTGGTTTTTCCGTTCATCTCGAATATCTTGATGCTCTTGTTCAAGGGATCTAACTTGAATATCTGCATCCTTGGCCAGCTGTTTCACTTCAGTATGTGATAATTCTTCAAGGTCCGAAAACATCCCCTCTTTTGCTTCGCTACTCACTCTTCTTCACCTCCATTTGAACTATCTTCAATCTTTTTAGGAGATTTTTTCGTGGAGTTGCTTTTTCCGGGGGGTTTCTTGTTATTATTCTGTTTTTTTCTGGCGAAACTAGAATTTCCACCAGAGGCTACCTTTTGTTGTGCAATTAATAAATCAGAGAAACCTGTATCTAACTCGCCAAATCCATCATTCAATCTTCTTTCCCAGTATGAAATAGTACGTTCAGATTGAGCCATCAATTCCTTTGCCCGGTCGAGTTGCCTGCGTATCTCAATCAGTTCATTTTTCAATAATAACTGTTTTTTATGAAGCGGTTGAGCCTTTTTTACCATGGCTAACATGTTCTGGTGAGTTTTGTCTGCTTCCCGGTAATATTCACTCATTTTTTTCCTTTCTTCGATGTATATTGCCATCTCAGGGTTCGAATCTCTGCGTTCTTTTAACCAATTTTCATTCTTTTCAACCAATTTTTTTCTGCGGTCGATGAGTTTTTTCTCAGCTTTGTGGTCAAGTGCAGATGTTTGGATTTTTTCTTCTATTTCTTCAAGTTCTTCAAGTAATTTTTCCTTAACCCACGTAGGATCTAAATTTATCATTCCACCTGATGAAAGCAATTTTTCATGTGAGTGTTTTACTTGTTTAAGGGACTTTCCAGCCTTGATTTGAGACTCATTCCTAATTGATTTTAATTCACTTACTTTAGTATTCGATACACGGTGTGAATTCACTACTCGATCGACCTTTGGAGCCAACGATTGTTCCTCTGCTTCTAGTGTTCGAATTACTGTCGGTAATTGTTCTTTCAACATCTGCCGACGGGCAAGTAAGGCTTTCGCCATATCTGTGGGTGCGACAGACAGCAGTGCATCGGTATCCATTGGATTCGGGGCACTTGGATGGTGTGCATAAAGGTCACTATGTGACTTAGAACATGGGTTTCATTGATACGGACAATTGATTCGACGAGTATTGATGAGTATCGGTGAGAGTTTGACTTCTATCTCTCGTTCATCAATAGTATTGTTGATAATATTAATTTTTGTTAGTGAGACCCATGCAGAGGTCGGTAATTATTCTATAGAAGAATCATCTCTTTGGGATGTAAGGATTGTAGACGGTTCAACTGGGTTAGAGAATGAAAACGCTACAATTTCTTCTGGTGATATTGTCCGATTGAGTATCGAACTTTCTCAGATTTCAGTTGGGAATGATTCTTGGCAATTCAGTTTTGGATTTAATGGCCAATGGTATGGTGGTAATAGTGGAATATTGAATGAAGATGATTATTCTATAATCGAGATTCAATTTGGACCGGTGTACGAAGGAAACCTCTTGTGTAAACTTGAACTTATTAATTCAGAAGTGTTTGAAATACTTGAGTTGAGAATTGGCCCCAACCCCATCAATTTCACTGCAGCAGGAACTCCTGATGTTGCAATCATCGGTCAACCCGCACATGTCGGAGATGAGTTAGTTGCATCTATTCTTGTTCATAATAATGGTGAATATGGTGGTGAAGTTGAATTGGGTCTTTACAAACCGGATGGAAGTATTATCTCAATTGGTGATTCGGTATATATTTTCCCAGGTTCAAGCAGAGAGGTGATTACTACATTTTTGATTGGACAAGATGGACCACAGTCTATAGATTGGAGAATAATTTCACCAACAGGTGGAGTTTCAGTCAACTTGAATGGAACCATGGATCTAGTGATTTTAGAAGCACAACAAATTTCTATCCAATTAGTGGACATGGATTGGACTAATGATGATGGATTGATTATTAATTTTGAGTTGTTGATGAGTGATGGAAAAGAGAGAGAGATCGATGTTTCAATTCAATTAAAAAACAATAATGAATACACTGAAATCCAATCATTAAACCTTGAAATGTCTCCTGGAATAAGGGTGATTTCAGTAATTCTAGGTCACCCTGGTGGGGACCGGTTACAGATAATTGGTTCGGCAAATGGATGGTTTGCATCTGATGGCGATGCAATTTTAATTCTTGAATTACAGCCCCCTGCTATATTAACAACCGTTGAAATCGGAGAAATTATTCCATCACAAGCCAAATTATCAGAACCTATTTCAATTAATTATTGGTTAAATAATTCTGGCTCAGAATCTTCACAAATTGGAATTATTCGAATAGTAAATGTCGCAGATAACTTAATCCTCGCTGAACAAAATGTTTCTCCGGTTGGACCCGGTGGGTCATTTTCTAGTTCACTGCTAATTCCTTCGTGGAGCTATTCTCAAACCGTCGATATAGAAATTATTTGGCTGATGGGAGGTTTAGTAACTTCGGAGCAAATATCTATTATCGCTGAAGAAAAAGTCGATACAGGTATAGTTCTACCATTCAATATGGCTGCTGCTGTTTATGGATCATTATCGGGGTTATCTCTGGTAATGGCAAGTGCTGTTGTTTATCGAGCGTTTTCTCAACGAACCCCTTCTACAACTGATGCCAAATCAAAACGCTTATCGGAAACTAGAATTTCAAGACGAAACCAAACTGAATCTAAAAAAGAAATTCAATGCCCTGGTTGTGATCAGAGGTTGAACATTCCATCAACTCATGAAGGTGATGTGAAATGTCCAGCGTGTACTCAACAATTTTCCGTAAATAATTTCCAAACGAAGGTTTTGAATGATTCAGTAAACTTAGAGAATCAATTATCGGATAATTTTGAACCAGAACAGAAACTCACTTCTAAATCAATGGATGATATCCTTTCTTGTCCAACATGTGACCAAGTTTTACGTGTTCCAATTGCTAAGCGCCCGATTAGATCTAGATGTCCTGCCTGCCGTTCAGAATTTATTTCAGAGATTGGGTGATTTGGATGAGTGAATTAAGTGAATACGAAGAGATGTATCTCAAACGGATTTTTGAAGCACACTTCGAACAACCTGATGAAATAGTCAAGACTACTCAATTAGCGGAGATGATGAACGTCAGCCCTGCGTCGACAACTGAAATGATACAACGTCTTGCCCGGAGGGGATTTGTCACGCACATCCCATACCGTGGTTCGAGGTTAACTTCTGAAGGATTCCATCATGCCGCAAAAATCAAACGTCGAGAATCTCTTCTACAAATATTATTGCGGGATATTATTGGTTTTCAAGGAGACATTGACGAAATGTCCTGTAGGATGGAACACGTAGTAAATGATGAATTGGAATCACGATTAGAAGAATTGTTGGGCTTTCCCGAACTTCGTTTAGACGGTAAAAAAATTCCTTTAATCAATCGACAACCCATACTGGTGGATAGCGGTATGCTTCTTCCCATCCAAACATTACCGCCTGATACTCCTGCGATAATTGAGGTAATTTTGCTTGGTGGTGTTGAAAATCGAACCATTAATGATTTAGGTATAGAAATAGGTCAAAAAATAATTAATTCAAATAATGAATATTTTATTGGAGAAAAAACCCTCCAATTCTCAGAGAAAATAGGTTTCCGTATCCTTGCTCGAACAATTTGAGGTGAAATAATGAACGAATTCAATGACATTTTGAACGAAAATAATAACTCAAAAGAAACCCCCCTTCCTTCGGCACCAGTTTTAGATTCTACCGTGAATAGAGATAATCCAATTCATAGACACCCAAACAAATCTGACATGATAACTAAATATCAATCATATGAGTCAATTTTAGTTCGTATTGATCGACTCTTTATTAGCCGAGGGACAAGATTTGTTTCCGTTTTGCCAATGCTGGTGATATTATTATTTGGGCTTGCGCAATCATTCACTAATTCAGCACCAAATTGGTGGGTTGAAAATGCCCAACCTTTGATTGGAGAGGTTAATGTAAATCGTGGATTTTACATTTTAGCTCTTTTTATTTTGGTTGCAGATATTGGATTATTAATCGTATTATTTAGACTATTAATTCTAACAAGAAAAATATTTTATCTTCAATCAGAGCGATTGACTACATCTGGATTTACTTTCAAAAGTGCTCATGGATATGCAGAGATGAAAGAAACTATTGAAGGATCAATTCGCCAAGTCGGAGCTACAACTCTTCTGATGTTTTTGTCTGGGATATTCCTACTGCTCAGTTTACAATTTTCTGATTTTACCAGGGGGACACCTGTTCTCTTGGCACTTTCAACAGGGGCGTTGTTGTCGGGTCATGGTGTTCATATGGTGTCTAATCGCTCCCGATTCAACGCATCAGAACCTTGGGGAATGCTCGATGCATTCTCCCCTCCAGTTCATCCTGCTCTTTTACGTCGGCCATTTAGTGATGTAATTAAAGCGCATGTGGATCCACTCCTTGCAGTGAAAATTTCTGATTATCTCAGGCTTGTTCAGAAAAATATTGATGACGGTAGAAATATGACAAATTTACAAGAAGGTTTGTTACATTTATTGCATATTCGTAGAGCTGGATTGATGAACGAAAATGAATTCAGGAGTTCATTGGAATTATTGATGCCGATTCAAATTATTGATGAATTATTCAATCACCCAGAATTAGGTGAAGAGACGTGGGATAGATTATTGATACGTGCTAGAAACCGTTGTGCGCCTTTTTTTAGATTGCATGACCGAATGAGAATGCATTTAGAAAAGGGGCATTCGAGAAATATTTGGTTTGATGTTGACATGGAAAATTTAGTTGTTGGCCGAGCAAATTTGTTCGCTTTCATTCTAAATCAAGGAGACTCTTCTGTCGATTTAATTCTACGAGTTCAGACTCCAGATTTCCGTCCTAATGAATGTGTTTACAACCTTCGGATTGATCCTTACGAACCTTCAAAAATCGGAAAAAGCAACCTTTCGATCATTCAACAACTACCAGATGCGCTAAAATCCACAGATATCATTTGGCAGAGTCTTTTGCCAGCCCACACAGGAGAGGCGACAGTTTCCGTACGTCTCGAAGACATTTATGGGAATTTAATCTCTGGACGTGTATTAACAGTTCAAAATCGTCCCGACATGTTTACTAGGCTAAGATTGACAGTTGGTGGCTTATTTTTAGCAGGTGCAGCCATTGTTGTTATTTCACCTATATTACCATTTTTCACTTCATTAATTGGGCTCTGATTCAAGTAGTTTCATTGAAGAAGGGTTCCCTTCTCGGCGAGTTGTGCCAGAAGATGCTGAGAAGCCCGATGACGATTTGAGAACCCGTCTACATGCTATGGAAACACGCATACGCCGAATGCGTGATCAGCGTAATGGTCACAATGAAGACGCTCGACGAGCTGCAGATTCTCGGAATGCAATTCAAGAACAAGGAAAAGAATTGCGTGAATCAATTAAGGCTCAGTTAGATGAGCAAAAATCCATTAGAGACCAAGCGAAAGTTCACAAAGCAAAGAGAGACGAGATCCAAAACCAGATTCGAGAATTAATCAACCAAAAGAAAGGTCGTCGTTCTGATGAAAATAATTCTAAATCCATCGTACTTCAATTGACTGAAACTGTTAGCGAAATCGATCGTATTGAAAATACTATAATGACCGATGGTCGATTAACTCTAGAGTCAGAAAATAAATTGTTAAAAAAACTGAAATCTTTGATTTCTCGAAGAAATGAATTATTACCAGCGGTGGCTGAATTTGAAATCATCAAAATTGACCTCAATGACATGGATGGTTCCATACTTATTTTGAAGTCGGAGGCAGATTTAGAGCATCAGGCTATGATTGATTGCCACAAGCAAGCAGATGAAATTTGGGAAGATGTTAAGCCAATTTTACAAGAGAGGGATTTTTTGAGAGCAGAGGGCGATCGCTTACATGCAGCCTATATCACTTCTCGGGAAGCTGCCAACGAAGTCCATGGAAACATGAAAGAAATAATTGACCAATGTAATGAAATTCGAGATGAGATTAAAGCGGCGAATGAGGAGCGTGAAAGAGTTATCCGGGATCATAATCTATCTGTTAAAGATGCATTGAGGACTCCTGATCAAGATGAGGGCATGGCCGATTCTCTTACTGAACAATTATTGAATAGCGGTTCATTGATTATTGGTGGAATAAGGGAATCAGATGAACAATTAACCGAATCAAAAGATGCTGGTATCAATAAAAAAAGTGGAAGGAAATTTGGCACCGCTCGAGGGAAAAAATAGTCTTACCATCCACGTTCTTCTAAACGAACATCTAAGCTTTCAATTTCTAAACCAGGCATAGCATCACCCATCATTGCCGAAGCTTCGGCTACAACAGTCGCATCTTCGTAATGATGAGTTGCCAATACTATTGCTTCCGCAGTTACTACTGGATTAGATGATTTAAAAATGCCAGATCCTACAAATATGCCATCCATTCCTTGATTCATTAATAGTGCAGCATCAGATGGAGTGGCTATTCCTCCTGCCGAGAATGTAACGACCGGTAACCTTCCAATCGATGCTACTTCTTCAAGAATTAATGAGGCTTCATTTCGCAAATCATCCATTGAACCAAAAGGAGTATTTTTCACAGTAAAACCGAATTCTGAAGCTGCTTCTAATCTTTGGGAGAAACCTTTCATTATTTGATTGATCATTTTTTCCCTTCCCGCTGCATCAGTTGTTTGTGCTAGATTAATTTCTTCAGCAACTACTCTTGCATGCTGAATTGCACTGACTACATTTCCGGTACCTGCTTCTCCTTTTGTTCGGATCATAGCAGCTCCTTCAGCAACTCTTCTAATTGCTTCTCCTAAATTTGTACAGCCACAGACGAATGGAATAGAAAAGTCATTTTTTGGAATATGATAGAAAGGATCTGCAGGAGTCAATACTTCTGATTCATCGACCATGTCGACTCCTAGGGCTTCCAATACTTTTGCTTCATCTGAATGACCAATCCGTGCCTTGGCCATGACTGGAATGCTCGTGGTTTCGATAATTTCTCTAATCATATCAGGATGGCTCATTCGCGCGACCCCACCATCTGCTCGAATATCAGCAGGCACGCGTTCCAATGCCATTACTGAAACTGCACCCGCATCTTCCGCGATATGCGCTTCTTCAGGGTTTACGACGTCCATGATGACACCTCCTTCTTGCATTTTTGCAAATCCTTGCTTAAGCAAAGCGGTACCGTGTCTCATTTGTTGGAAGTCGAGTGGATTTGCCATCGTGCATACCGCACTTTCAATAGTTCAATAACCTATGTTCAGCGAATTCTTTAGGTGCAACGAATACTCACAAATCTGCTAAGACCGGAGAGTCACCTTCAGCAATAGGAAGATCGATTGCCTCATTTTCATTTCTATCAAGCCAAGATTCCTGATCATCAGGTAAGTCTGTATCTGCATAAATCGCCCCTACTGGACACTCAGGTATACAAGCAGCACAATCAATACATTCATCTGGATCGATAACGAGATAATTCTCGGCTTCT
Organism: uncultured Candidatus Poseidoniales archaeon; assembly: GCA_963934165.1. Classification (GTDB taxonomy): domain Archaea; phylum Thermoplasmatota; class Poseidoniia; order Poseidoniales; family Thalassarchaeaceae; genus MGIIb-O2. The sequence continues at coordinate 86,580 of CAWVXH010000003.1, read as the reverse complement.
TTAAATGCTTCAACAGGGCAAACTGCAACACAATCTTGGTACTTATGATTCACACATGCATCGGTAACTACGTGGGTCATCTTAATCCTCATCCTATGGTTCTGCCAACTACGTATCAAATCTTGCTTTCTACTATTTCCGAATAATTACGAATTAACAATTTTATTGATTAATTCAGTAACTATTATTTCTGGATTGTCACCCGGGTATGATTCAATTTTGAATTTACCTTTTACAGAGGCACCTTTGAATTTGTTTTCAACAAGAACAGCTTCCGAATTTACTAGCCTATCAAGTCGCAATCGAATATGGAGTATTTTTTCTTCATCAATTCTTTGAGAAATATCTCCCTCAAGGATTTCTTGCAAGGTATTGTTACCAAGTCTCGCCAATGATTCTATCGATGGCCGACGCTTATCTACTGTTGCAACGAGTGTGTGATGAGGGGAACCATGCCAAGATTTGTCCTTTTTGAGGGTAAATTTAGAATTGTTTCCAGCTAACCAGACAATGGTTGTTTCTAATAATTCTAAATCATCTATGGCGCTTGCATTGACTCTCCAAGAAGCGTTATGCAAACTCATAGTTAAACGCGAACACACCCTGCCCTTGAATGCGCCGCTGTCGAGGGAATTTTCATCCTCATTTTCATCGTCTCGTTCATATACTGAATGTAGTTCGCTCGGCTCGCATACGGGGTAGCCCCCGAAATATACGGAGTCGTTGAAAATGGCAAAAGGAGCATCAGCAAGAGCAGCGGCACGTAAACAGAAAGATAAGTGGAAGGCAAAACGCTGGTTCACTATTAGAGCGCCTCGTAATCCGTGGTCGTTCAGAGTTATTGGCGAAACACTCGCTGAGGATAACGAATTTTTGATTGGCCGTAGTTATGAAATTATGCAAAATGAACTAGACGGCGACTTTTCTAAGATGCATGTAAAAATTCAGTTTCGAGTTATCGACGTCGTATCTGGTGATGCATTAACTGAATTTGTTGGTCATGAGCATTTGAAGGATCAGATTCGCCGACAAGTTCGTCGAGATCGTGGGAAAATCGATGATACAGTAGATGTTGTTACTGAAGATGGATATTATGTTCGATTCAAGCCTCTAATCATCACAAGGGGTCGTGTTAAATCAAGCCAGAAGCAAGAGATGAGGACAATAGCAAGAGATGCAATTTTAACTACTGGTGCTTCAATGACCTGGCTAGCACTGCAAAAAGCAGTGTTAGATGGCTCTATTGAAAATACAATTAAAGAATCAGTATCTAAAATTCAACCTGTCCGTACAGTTATTATTCGTAGGACCCAACTTCTCCAATCAGGCGTTCTTGTCGAGGATGGACCAACACTGGATGAAATTCATGCTCAAGAATCTGCAGATGCAGAAGAGGCTAAGATTAGAGATGTTTCGGACACTGAAGAAAATGTAGATGAAGCGGACGAAGATGCCGATGACGTTAGTGATGCAATCGTTGAAGATTCCGTAGAATCAGAACTAGAAGAAGAACTTGAAGATGAATCAATCGACTATTCCTCGATGAAGGTTACTGAACTCAAAGAATTACTTAAATCCCAAGGAAAAGCGGTTTCTGGAAAGAAATCAGTCCTCATCGATAGACTCAATGAATAATCTCTCTGTGGCGACAAGCCCTTTGAATGAAATCATCGAGGGTTGGTTATGACGCGCATCGCGATATTATGCGGAACTGGGATGAGTTCACTTACGGATGACTTCATATTATCTAGAAAAAACACAGTAACTTCTATCAGGGCATCATCTGAATGGGGCGATGTTCCACTTAACCTTGTCAAAACTAATCATGGTGAAATAGTGATTATAGATCGCCATCACTCACCCGATGGCTCAAGAATCGCTCCTCACGAAATTGAACACCGAGCTAATGTTCATGCTGCCGCGAGTACCAATCCTAAATTGATAATTTCAATCAATTCGGTTGGTTCAATGAATGATGAATTACCTCCAGGAAATATTGGAATCGCAGGAGATGTTCTCGATCTTTCAATACGTCCATGGTCATTTCATGACGATGATACACATTTTGACAGAACATCCCCCTTTGATGAAAATGCGATTTCAATAGCAACTAAGGCTCTTTCAACACAAGACGGTGTCGTTATCAAGAATTTGATAGTCGCACAGTGTGTTGGACCTCAATTTGAAACTGCTGTCGAGATTGATGCTCTAGAAAAGCTTGGGGCCGATGTGGTCGGTATGACTTTAGGCCCAGAACAAAGGCTTGTTTGTGAAACTGGTATTCCCCACTTAGCTCTTTGTTGCTCATCTAATTGGGCTGCTGGAAGAGAACCGGGTGACCCGATAGCTCCAATTGATCATCATTCCGTAGACTCCATGGCAGGCACATTGAGGTCACAAATCTTAAAATGTTTAGATTCTCTAATTCAATTATTTTGAGTGTTTTCTATGAATTATAAAAGCGGTTTTGTTTTAGTAATCTTAGCATTGATTCTATTACCTACGACTATGTCTGTTCTTGATAAATGGGATAAATCTGAAGTTGAGTATAAACAAAACTGTGATGTTGAAACTAGAATGATGATACAAACGATAGGTTCAATTGATCCAGAATTATGTGAAGAATTACTTTCAGCGAAAGAGTTCAATCTACTAATTTTCCTCATCACTTTATCCGGATTCATGATTTCTAGTCTCGCTGGATTAATTCTGATATTGCCGAGCAGTGATTTAGATTCCAACTCATATCGGCGCTTACGTTGAAGCGTAAGTAATACTCCGGTCATTTATGGCACAACCATTGAGTGTAGATGAATGGATGAATCTTGAAGGAAATGATTACAGAAAAGGGTCATGGAATTCGATGATGAGAAAGGTAGCTGAATTTCATGACAAGCATGATTTTGAAAATAGTGAAAACAACGGTCACGATATGGGATATCGAATCGCCTTGACTGTCGAGGAATTAGGAGAATTTGCTGCTGCAATAACCAAAGGCAAACCTGATGAAGAAGCAGCAGAGGAACTCGCTGATTTACTAATATTGATTCTCGGCCATTCTCTTGCAATGAAAATTGACCTTGAATCTGAATTTCACAAGAAAATGGCTATAATAATGCAACGTAAATCCCGTAGAGGGAACTTGGGCATTCGTGTTACAGAATATTCCGGAGAATAAAATTACTTTTTTTTCCATAACGAATAAGTAGTTTCAAACTCATTTCGTTCGTCTGAATCGACTTTCTCGATAATTTCTTCATACCAATTAGAACGATCCCAATCAGGGAATAGTACATCGCCACTGTCTGATGTGTGTACGGTTGTAACATGAATTTCATTAATTAATTCAAGAAACATTGCATAGATTTGTGCTCCACCGATAACCCAGCATTCATCACAGCCTTGGGCGTATGCAATTTCGATTGCCCGCCCTGGGTATAGCGCATTTTCGGTTCCATCATCTGACCAATTTGTAGATCTCGACATTACGATGTTAGTTCTATCGGGAAGTGGCCGGAAGGACTTTGGTAATGATTCCCAAGTTCTTCTCCCCATAATGACCGCATTCGAACCATCACCTTCGGTTAATTGTTTGAATCGAGCCATGTCTGAAGATATTTTCCATGGTAGATCATTTCCGCGACCAATATATCCTTGTTCATCCATCGCAACTATCATGGAAATTTTCATTTTGATTCCTCATATGGAAATTGGTGCTTTGATGTGTGGGTGATGTTCATAATCAATAATTTCAATATCTTCTACTGTAAAATCATCAATTGATTTAATTCCTGAATTCAATTTGACAATTGGTAGTTTTAGTGGTATTCGCTCAATTTGAAGCCTAGTTTGTTCGAGGTGGTTGCTGTATAGATGGCAATCCCCTCCAGTCCAGATAAATTCACCCGGTTCTAAATCACATAATTGAGCAATCATCAGCAATAACAAACTGTATGACGAGATATTGAATGGTACACCGAGAAAAGCATCTGCGCTTCTTTGGTATAATTGACATGATAATTTTCCATTATTTACATAGAATTGGAAAAAAGCATGGCAAGGCATCAATGCCATTTTATCTAATTCTCCAACATTCCATGCTGAAATGATAATTCTCCTTGAATTTGGATTTGTTTTGATTAATTCAATGGCATTTTCAAGCTGATCGATTATTTTCCCATCTTCTCCCTCCCATTTCCTCCATTGTTTGCCATATACTGGCCCTAAATCTCCATTTTCATCAGCCCATTCATTCCATATTCTGATTTTATTTTGTTGCAGGTATTCAACATTTGTTTCACCGGAGATAAACCATAATAATTCATGGATAACACTAGGCCAATGTATTTTTTTCGTTGTTATTGCAGGAAACCCTTCCTCGAAATTAAAACGCATTTGATAACCAAATAAAGAGGTCGTTCCGGTTCCGGTCCGGTCACCTTTATCTTCACCATTTTCAAGAATGTGGCGTAAGAAATTGAGGTACTCTTCCATGTTATCTACAATCGCTCATCAGCGGGAGTCTTTCAACAATGCTCTCGAGAAATCACTCAAGGTGCACCTAATCTTCTCAAACTCTCTATGATTTGATCTGTAAACTCTCGGTATAAACTCTTCATAATCGATCGTTGGCCATGGTCATCTAATTCCGATATGTTCCGTATATCTTCATCATCAAGAGAACCACCTTCTGAGTGACTGATCCAATCACCAAAAGAAATTGGTCGACCGACATTAACTGTTACCTTCTTCAAAGGATTGAATATTTTATCTCCTGGTGACATAAAATTTCTTGCCCCGATAATCGCCATGGGGGTAACAGGTATGTTTGGAAATTTCGCAGCTAACCGTGCTGCACCGGTTTTGCCTCTAGCAAGAAACGGTGCCTGTTTTCGTCGCGAGCGTGTGCCTTCAGGGAAAATTGCCATTGGAATATCTGCGGATAATACATCAACAGCCCTTGATAGCGCTTCAGTCCCACCTTGTTTTCTTAATGTTTCAATTTGTCCAGTACTTTCCATCAATATTCTTGTATTCTGTTTCTCAAAGTGTTCTTCTTTGGCCAAAAAATGCATAGGTCTCATACCTGCCATAATTTTGACAAACGGGTCGATGTGTGATGTGTGATTTCCAATAAATATTGCTGCACCATCCGTTGGGATATTTTCCAAACCAACAAATCTGATATTCGTAAATGATCGGAAAATTGGCGGTAGAATAAAAAGAAGAATACGATACATGAACGGTGTCCGGAAATTATCACCCGTACCGTGTAATTGAACTCTTGATGAAATTGAATTCAGACTCGCCTCAGATAAGCCATTCACGAGTCTATCCAGATGAGTTTTAGACTTGATAGTTTCCCGACTATAGGGAGGGTTCATCAATTCATCATCCAACCATTGTATGTGGCCGAGAGGAGAGTGGGGGTAATCCTTCTAGTGTTATTTTTAATTCCTACTCTTGCACCTATTACTACTGCAGAATGGGATGAAGATAATTGGCTCTGGAATATTATTGGTCCGGAACGTTTAGCGCTAGGTGATGAATTTGGTTGTCATGGATACGAGGGGGTAGATATCAACGTAGAACAATGGATTATCGAAGCATGTAGAGATTATTTGATGGGTTTCACGAATGCTTCACGATGGGGTTCTAACCCGATTTCCTTTGGTTTACCATATGGGACCGAAAATGAAGTGGTCTTTTCCACATTAATAGAAAATAATTTTTCAATCATTGGAGATTCCTCCGAACTTGAAAGAAATGATCTCCATGTGTTTTCGCGTACGACAACTTTGGAGAAAAATCAAGTTGAAATGGAATTTCTGACCAATGTTGCCAAAGATGAATTATTGAGTATTTATTGGATAGCAAAATGGCATGATGTTAAAATCCGTGAAGACAAAGACGCAATTACACTATTGGTTTCTCAAGATGTCTGGTATACTACGTGGGGGGAATGGTATAATCACAAATATTCGGGTGAAAATATATATTCTTATATTGAAGAATTGGCAGATGATAATGCCACTGACGGGTATTCTAGAATTCACATCATAAATAACTATTCAAATGCAAATGGTTGGCAAGTTCCTGGTACTGTATTTATTGAGTGGAATGGAGCTAATCCTACCTCTTGGCTCGATTTGGGCAATCTTGAAGCCGATGATAAAATTTTGAGAAATGGTTACAGATATGCTGATGGTGGGGCTTACCTAACTCTTAGTCCAGGTCAAGAAATCATTTTGGAATTCATAGATCCAGCACCTCAATTATTAATCACTCCACAATTGACATTTAACGGCCTACATCACTCAGTAACAATCGTCGGCCATCACGTTACAGATTTACACAAATGGAGTTCAAATTTTTACGATTCCCAACTTCGTTTTACATGGTTAATAGAAAGGCCGGCTGCGATAAAAATGAATTGGATTCTACCAATTATCGCAGTAAGTGTTCTGATTGCAACTCCTGTAATTATCAAAAAATTGGTTCAACGCGACCAAGATTCTCAGAATATTAATCAGAGTTGAATATCTGGTCCCCTTATTTCAACTCCTGAATCTTTCATTGTTTGGATGATTGAATAAATTACAGTATCACTTAGAATTTCAGGTGGATATGATCCTTCTTCAATGATATTTTCACTTTTTGCCCACTCAGTAACACAAGAGGAGGTTACTAAGCCTGTGGTTCTAGCCATTGATGACCCATCAGATCCACCATGATCTTCGATTATCCAATGAAAATACTCTCCATTTTCACAATCGACTTTGACTTCCATCCAAGTGAATTCTGGACGATTTTGATCAAATTTCCAGTCTTGGATAAGTGATTGGGAATCCAATCTCCCACTTTTCTTTTCATCGATGTATCTCTGAATATGACCTGGCCATCTAACGGTATATTCAGCCATGTCTTGTGCAGGTATTGTATCGAGAAGGCTGCGCAACCCATCGGTCAGAAAGGCTTCCATCTCTCCTTTTCCTTCCACATTGATTCGATGCCGTTCACTCAAAGCGGGAAGTATACTTTCCATACGGTCGCGAATTATTCTGGCAGGGCGAGTATATTCAGCAATCACATCACTTGGTGAAAATGGCGCCATGTAACTCCATTCCGAATCAGGTTCGCTAGGATTACCTCCGACCCTCACCTCTGCACTGACGATTCCTTTGCCTTTTCTTGCAGCATATGCAATTAACATGTTTGAAAGTCCCGGAGCTATTCCAACATCCCATAGGAGTCGCGCACCTGTTTCTTTTGCTGTTTCATGAAGTTTATCTGGTGTGATTTCGCTAAAACTTAAGTCGATGATTCGATAACCTCCATCAACTAAATTTATTGTTGCTTGATGTCCTAAATCTCCTGGCAACATATTCACTACAAAATCAACATCGCCAAATTCTTTCAAATGTTTAGAATGTTCTATCGCATCTCCTAGATGTACATGAATTGAATCACAACTGTCAAGCCTCGTTGGCTCGGTAATTTCGTGGACATGAATGACATGTCCAAGGTTGGCTAATCTGTTTACTACGAATGTACCGACCAATCCACACCCGAGACAATGTACGTTAGCCATACCCTTCGGTTATCGGTTAAGGTATTGTCAGTAACGGTTCGGGCTTTTCCCATACTTTTTATCCACAGCCTTCATTGAGGATAATGCAGACGAAACGCCGTGGCAACAGACTCTCGTATTGACCCTTGGTCGTCAGAACAGTCAACAGACTACAAAAAATTGATTGATCAATTTGGATTAGAACCAATTGATTTATCAAAAATTCCTAATCCTAATCAACTTCATCGAAGAGGAATTGTTTTCGCTCATCGTGATTTTGGTAATATTCTCAATTCGATTGAGAGAGCTAATCCCTTCGGTGTGTTGACTGGATTAATGCCGAGTGGGAAAATGCATCTCGGTCACAGTATGGTAATTGAGCAAGTTAAATGGTTCCAAGAACAGGGCGGCGACGTCACTGTCACTGTTGCCGATTTGGAATCTCTAGCGACAAGAGGAATCTCACTTGAAGAGGGTCGAAAAAATGCATTAAATGAGTACATAATCAACTATGCTGCGATGGGACTTGACCCAGATAATACAAATGTGTATTTCCAAAGTACACGGTCTGTAGTGCAACGATTAGCATTTACCTTAGGTAAAAAAACTAACTTATCTGAGTTCGAGTCGATATATGGATTTAGAGGAGAAACGAATTTGGCACACGTCCAAGCCCCTCTAATTCAAGCTGGAGATATTCTTCATCCAATGTTGGATGAATATGGTGGGTTAAGGCCAATCGTTGTCCCAGTAGGCATTGATCAAGATCCTCATTTAAGGTTAACAAGAGGATTAGCTAGCAAATCGAATTGGTTCAATGTGAATGTTAGAAAAAACGGTGGTTTGACAGTTGCCTTATCTGTTCAAGATGAAAATTCTCAAGCATTTGGCATCGATTCCAATGGTAGAGTGGATCGAAAAGCCCGTGCTGGAATGTTCGATAAAATTCAAGCGTCTTTAGTAAAATTAGGATTTGCCGATATTTTAGCAAATCCTAAACATGGGACTTTGGATTTACCCGGTGCTACCTTAACTGACCGTTTCAGAATTCGTTTTACTCTTCTATCTTTAGAACGAAAAATGGGGGGGATTGGATTGATGCCTCCATCCTCTACCTACCATCGTTTTGTTGTAGGGATGACGGGGGACAAAATGTCCTCTTCTAAACCAGAAACGACAATTTTCCTTGATGATTCGATTGATGTAATGTCTAAAAAAGTCAAGCGTGCATTTTCTGGTGGCCAAGCTACAATAGAAGAACACCGTAGACTAGGTGGAGATCTAACAAAGGATGTTGCATTTCAATACTTACAATACTTCTTTGAATCTGATGATGATGAATTAGCTTCAATTGGCCGTGAGTATCAATCTGGAAGAATGTTAGCTGGAGAAATCAAGCAATTGTGCATTGACAGTGCTACGGTTTGGCTAGAAGATTTAGCCGAAAAGAGAGCAACTTGGGAAGATAGACTTGACGAGTTTTTAGCGGAAGATGCACTTTAAATTAGATCATCTGCGTCGAAAACGGGTATAGTAGGGCCAACTTGAAGAGTTTCCAATTCATTAGTTGATAATTCTCTAGGTTTTGCTGATACATCTAGAATTTGACTATGTCCCATTGGATCCAATAATTGTAGTTTAACAGTTTTTTTGCCATTTTTTACTAGGGTTATTTCAGATAAAAGTTGACTGCATTTTTCTTGATTTTCTCTTTCGGAAGAATCGGTTAATGATTGTCGGTAAATGAGACTTACAGCATCTTTAAATCTATTTAACACACCTTCGATATTTGATATATATCCAGTTGACGAACCCCCTGGTTCAACCTCTAGACCTAATTCATCAATAATTACTGTACAAGATGATGAACGAACAATTCGCACATTTAATTTTTCAATACTATCTACATTGATTTCCCAGGCCCCTGGTTTTTTTCCTTCTGCTGGAATGAAATCAGTATGCCGCCATCCACAAATATCGCACAACATTGTCATTTGAGTGTGTTCTCCAAAATAAGGTATTTCTGAATTATGGACGATCATCGTTATTCCTGAATTGGATGAACAAATCGGACAAGGTTGTTCAATTATGCTTTCCAACAAATCACAGCCCGATCATTCCTTTCCTTTTTTGGTACCAAAAGTTGGAGGTAAGAGCAGTAATCTTTCTCGACCTATGCCGAATACGGTGCCTGAAAGGTCACCTTCAATGAATTGTTGTAATTTTTTCACTGCAGCATGTAATTCGACTTCACGATTCACCAACCCACTCATTTCTACAATCACAACATCTCCGTCCGAGACCCAATTCATCAATTCAGATGTGCCGGTAATATCATCGAGTACCGCCCTGTGAATTATGATGTCTCCACCAACTCGTGGCACAGGTGCTTGTGGATATTTGTCTGCTAAGTCGTGATATTCTTGTTCAGGACTTAAATTAGTATTTGTTTCATTTGGGATGCTAGGCATGTTTATCCAACGAGGTTCAGCATCAATACCCTTCACCATATGTTATGGTAAAAGTTCTATCCTTTCACATCTGCGGTGAACAAGGTTGATCAATTCTCATTTATTCACTATCTGAAGTTTCGACGAATCGTTTCCCAACGCATTCATAAGGGAGCGGATTCGAGTTTGATTCGTCGGGGACCTCCCCTAGGCGAGGTGAATTTCATGCACACAACTTCTGAAGCGGTAAAGACTGGAACCAGCACAATTGGAATAACCTTTGATGGTGGTGTCGTCGTTGGCGCCGATCACCGAGCAACTATGGGTCATTTTATTGCGAATAAAAGTGTTCAGAAATTATTTCGAATTGCAGATAATATGGCATTGACAACCGCTGGCTTAGTTGGACACGCACAATCTCTTGCTAGAACTCTTGCTGCAGAATTACGTTTGTACGAACTAAAACAGGGGAACTTAATGACTGTGAAAGGAGCAGCGACTTTGACTGCTAATATTTTGGTCGGACGTCCCCACTACGTCCAACTTCTTATTGTAGGCGTTGATGATTCAGGTCCTAGCGTTTACAGCATTGATTCAGCAGGTGGTTCAATTCCTGATGTATACTGTGCAACGGGATCAGGTTCGCCGTATATGTACGGTGTTCTAGAAGACCAATATAGAGACGGGATGACTGAAAAATCTGCTTTACAAGTTGCTGCTAAGTCATTACTAGCATCTGCTCAAAGAGATGCTGCTAGTGGAAATGGTATGGATCTAGCAGTCATCACAGCAGATAATGGATTCCAGCTACTTTCACCCGAGCAAATCTCGGATTTGCTTTCTTCATTTTAAAATTCACGACGCTTTTGAGCGACTCCATTCAGTGGAGATTTCACAATAGTCGTGAGGCTCGCAGAGAGGTATTATCATGCGATTAACATTAACTGAACTAAAGAAAAAAATTGCAACGGTCGTTCCCAAGAATATCGACTATGAGGTCGATCTTGAAGCTGGCTCTATTTCGATTATTACGAAGACTCCAAAGTCATTTGTCGATGGTGCTGAAAATTTAACTGTAAAAATTGCTAAATTAGTGAAAAGAAAAATAGTAGTCAGACCTCATCCAAGTATTTTAGTCGATGAAAAACAGGTACATGACAAAGTTTCACAAATAATTCCTCCAGAAGCGGAAGTAAGGAAAATTTGGCTTGACCCCGCTCTAAGTGAGGTCATTTTAGAGTGTGATAATCCAACTGCTGCAGTAGGGCCAAAGGGGGCTCATATTTTGGAATTAAGGGATAATATTGGTTGGCTGGTTAACGTAGTACGTGCTCCTTCAATTGAGAGTCGTACCCAACATGATATTCGCAGATATAGAAAAGAGATGGGGGATGAACGTAAGGCCTTGATGAGGAAATTCGGTACTCGAATATATCGTCCTCAACGACCAGGAGAACCATGGGTTAGGATAACTGCCCTAGGTTCGTATCGTGAAGTAGGTAGAGCAATGCATCTTATTACCACCAACGAATCAAAGATTTTAGTCGATGTTGGAGCAAAACCAACTACGAATAAAAATGAGATCCAGCCATTTTTCACCGCTCCTGAATTGATGCCATTGGACAATTTGGATGCGATTGTGATTACCCATGCACATGTAGACCATATCGGAATGTTACCAGTTCTATTCCGTTATGGTTATCGTGGCCCTGTATATTGTACTCCACCAACACGTGATTTGATGACATTATTACAAATTGATTACATCAAAGTCAGTGCTGCGGAAGGAAATGAACCTCCCTATTCGAAGGCTGATATTCAAGAATGTATCAAACATGTAGTCGATGTCAATTGGGGAGAAAAAACAGATATCGCACCAGATATCAAAATGACGATGGAAAATGCGGGGCATATTTTAGGTTCTTCGAGTGTTTATATGAGTGTTGGAGAAGGTAAAAATGAGCATCGAATATTATTCTCTGGAGATATTAAATATGAAAAATCTTGGTTATTCGATGCGGCAACAGTAAGATATCCAAAGGTTGACACCTTGATTATTGAATCTACTTATGGCGGCCCCCAAGATCTTCAACCAACTCGGGAAGCCGCTTCTCATGAATTACAAGAATTAATCATGGATGTAATTGGACGAGGTGGAAAAATTTTCTGTCCTGTTTTCGCAGTTGGACGTTCTCAAGAAGTGATGATTGCCATAGATGAATTGTTCAAATCAGGTAAAGTATCCCCATGCACTGTTTGGTTAGATGGAATGATTTCTGAAGCTACAGCGATTCATTCTAGCCATCCGAAATTCTTAAATCGAGATTTAAGGAAAAAAATGTTGAAGGGAGGTAATGATAATCCCTTCCATTCGAAGTGGTTTAAGCAGGTCGAGTCGAGAGATCAACGAGAGTCAATTCTTTTAGATCCTAGCCCTTGTATTGTTTTGGCTACTAGTGGAATGATGACTGGAGGGCCAATCGTTGAATATTTCAAATACTGGGCACCTGAACCTTCGAATACCCTCTGTTTTGTTGGTTACCAGGCCTCAGGTACTCTAGGAAGTCGCCTTCGTGATGGACATTCTACCGTCCCCCTCGTAGATAAGGGTCAAACATTGATGATCCAAGTGAATTGTTCACTTCGAAAAATCGACGGATTTAGCGGACATTCCGACCGAAAACAATTGATGGATTATGTTGGCGCGCTAAATCCGACGCCGAGAAAGATAATTTGTCATCATGGTGATGCGCATACATGTAATGCATTTAGGCAGGGCTTGAGAGAGAAATTTCGTGTTCAAACTTATGCACCAGCGAACTTAGAGACTCTGAGATTGCTTTGATCACAAAAGTGGGGTATCAAACCCCTCATTAATAGGGTCACAGGCGTGAGGTGATTCGATATTCTCATCTCCTTCATCACCTCGAAAAACCTCTTCAAGGTCGCTATTAATATTATTTTTTTCCAAACTTTTTGAAATAAAGAATAATGGAAAAGGAGTCAACATTAGATACGCCCAAGCTTCAACTGAAGGGCCATCTGTTGTGAATGAATTAATAGAAAGAGCAAGTAAGATTCCAGTGAAAAACCAAATGATGTATGATTTGATCGTTCCGAACACGATGCTCCGTCATGGCTTTGTTTGAAATTACTATCGCCGATAGCAACAATTTATCGACTATTAGTTCCGACTATTGGTTATGGGCGGCGAATGGTTATTGATTCGCTGTAAATGTGGTCATTCTTTTGGAAGCCAGAATTTGCATTATGCTAATTGCTATCATTGCCATTCAAATCAAAAACTATCCATTATTGCTAAATTTGAGACAAATTCTGATTTAGCCTTGGCAGTATCTGCAATGAATTTACCAAAAGGACTCCATAAAGAATTTTCTAAAAAGATGGAGATTGAACGGCAGAAAAATATCAAATCCCAATCGAATAGTGATGGTGGAGGGGAAATGATGCTTAGAATAATAAAAAATTCTTTAGGAGATAATGGCGATCTAAGTTTGGAGTCGGTCATAAATACAATGATGATAGAGGGATTTGATAATACAACGGCCGAACAAATAATTGGTCAAGCAGAAATGCAGGGACTATTGATTAGGGTGGACTCTGATACATGGAATTGGTTGGGTTAAGTTCATGACCCAATCGTTGGTGGGCGGTTTACTCACAGGGCCTGTGGGTTAGTCTGGTCTATGCTTGTTCGTTTGGGACGAACAGACTCTGGTTCAAATCCAGGCAGGCCCACCATTATTTGATGTAAAAATCATCTTTTAATAAATAATAAATTCATAATTTAAACTATTATTTCTCCAAAATTCTCCTTATCGCTTCGATATCGAAGGCGCTGACTGCAACTTCTAGAGCTGCCTCAGGAGAAAACCATTCTGCCTTTTCAATTTCATCATCCTTCGGAATTATTTGGTCGGCTTGAATGTCCATCACAGTGTGGTATGAAAAAGAAAGCCAACTCAATCCATTTTCGCCAAATATTGCCTGTTGAATGAGTGCTCCATCAATTCCTGGAATTTCTTCACCACATTCTGATTTTGGATCCGCAATGGTAATATTAAGTCCCAATTCTTCTTTTACTTCTCTAACTGCACCTGTTCGTGGGTGCTCTGAATAATCAACAAATCCACCTGGAAGTGTCCAGCAACCTGTGAAAAACCCTCTTCTAACTTTAGCAAGTAGAATTTCACTTTTCGAATTTTGAATAATAACTTTCGAAACAACTCGATGTAAAGTCCGGTAAACAGATTCTCGAGCAACAGGATCAACTGCACTATCACTGATCACAGCATCCTTCCATGCCCAATTTTCAGGCCATTGAATATTTGGTGATGCAATGATAATTTCGTGTTCATCATTTCCTAATTGGAAATTATTACGGCGCTTTTCTGTCCAAGTTAATCCTAGATCTTCTGCTTCTGTCGGCGACGGTAAACGAATTAGAAATTCACCACCATCCCAAGTAGTTCTTCCCGCCCTAGGTATCGCTGGTCCAGTTCCATCAATATTTAGGAGTAGTAATTTTCCATCATGTTCAAGATGGATGTGTCGTCGCAACGTAATCTCCATACTGATGTTAGAAAGGTTCAGCAAAGAACCCAACGGATGTTCAGTATCCTAAAATCTCGCTTAATTGAGTCTTATAGAAATTTGCAGATTCTTGTAAACTAATAAGTTCATGTTCTTCTAAATCTAATTCAATTATTTCTTCAACTCCATTTTTACCTAGAATTATTGGCACTCCGATGTATACATCATTCAACCCATATTCTCCGTTTAGGAGAGCACTACAAGGCAATAGTCTTCGCCTATCATTTAACACGGCTTCTGCCATAATCGCTGCTGCACTTCCGGGTGCATAGAATGCACTTCCACGTTCCAGTAATTTGACAATCTCTCCCCCTCCATTCGCGGTTCTTTTCGAAATCGCATCAATTGTTTCTTCATCTAGAAGTTGTGTAATTGGAATTCCACCCGCTGTTGTATATCTTGGTAGTGGAACCATGGTATCTCCATGTCCTCCCAATACCATTGCTTGAACATCTTCATTCGAACACCCGATTGCATCCGAAACGAAATGCGTCATCCTTGCAGAGTCTAGAATTCCTGCTTGACCAATTACTCGATTTGAAGGGAATCCCGTGACTTTTTGCATATGAAATGTCATTAAATCTAGTGGGTTGGTCACCATGATTATGATAGCATTCGGAGCGTGCTCTTTAATTCCGGTTCCAACTTGAGTGATAATTTCTGCATTTTTACCGATTAAATCTTCTCTTGTCATCCCTGGTTGTCTTGGGAAGCCAGAGGTGACGACAATTACGTCCGAATCAGTAATGTCTTTGTAACTCGAAGTTCCAGTGACAATTCCATCGTAATTCAAAACCTGTCCACCTTGACTCATATCTAGAGCTTTACCTTTAGCGAACCCTTCATAAATATCCAATAGGACAATTTCACCCAATTTTCTTTGAGCTAAAACGAATGCACAAGATGCCCCCACATTCCCGGCTCCAATAACTGTAATTTTTCTCGCTTCGCGTGTCATTAACTCACTTCGTTTTGAATGCGCCCGCCCTATGTCCTTAGCCTTTAGTGAACGAGTCATTCTCAACATGTACAGGGGCAAGATTGATTCGGGGGTGTCATTTAGGGGGAATTATGAAAGATTCTCAAAACTCTTACTTACCATTATTACTAATTGGAATTTTTCCATCTTTGTCAATTTACATTAATTATAGTTTAGAATATACGGTGTTATTTTCCCAATTTGCATTTATTTCATTAAAGATTCTTCTCATAGGGGTGCCAATCTATTGGACTCTATGTGTAGATAGGGAAAAAATTGATTTATCAATTCCCAAATCATTAGGGCTCAAATATGGATTTTTTTCAGGAATGGTAATGGCCTCAATTATTTTAATGGTTTACTTCTTGTTTTATAATACAATTAATCTTGATCTGATGAAATTTGAGATTGGAGAAACTGGTTTATTGACGCCAAAAATATTTGTTTTAGGTGTAGTGTATTGGATATTTGTGAATTCGCTAGCCGAAGAATTCGTTTTCCGAAAATTTGTCACCACAAAATTATTTCAAATAACCGATAATCAACCATTAGCAATAGTGGGTTCTGCAATATTTTTTACTGTCCATCACACACTAGCCCTGGCGTATTATTTTGAACCTTGGCAAGTATTGTTATCGACAATTGGCATATTAGGCGCAGGACTTATTTGGTCCTGGCTCTATCTCCGGTTTAATTCTATATTTGTCTGTTGGATATCGCATGCAATATGTGATATTGTAATCTTTGGAATAGGGTATGTTTTACTGTTCTAAATTATAATTTAATAGCTCATTCAATACCATACCTGAACTGTGTCATCCGTTTGATTCAATAATCGACTTCGTTTCGGAAGTCTACCTATGATGAGCCTAGGCTGATTATGAGGGGTGAGAAAATATGCTGCTTGGAGTTATTACAGAACCAGATGGTGAAAATAGAGTTGCTATTGTTCCAAATTCGATAAAGAAATTAAAGAAGTTAGGATTTGATGTTCTTGTTGAATCAGGGGCTGGTGTAAATGCTTACCATTCAGATTTGCAATATTCTAACGCAGGTGCTACTATCTGTGACCGAACAACAGCTTTGTCCGCAGATATTGTAATTTCCATCGATATGCCTGAATTAGATGGCATGAAAGAGGGAAAAATGGTAGCATGTGTTTCTGATCCATTCAGATGTCCCGAAAAGGTCAAGGCAGCAATGGCTGCGAAGATTACACTCTTCAGTATGGATATGATTCCCCGGAGACTTTCTCGTGCACAAGCGATGGACGTTAACAGTAGTCAAGACAATCTTGCTGGCTACAAAGCGGTACTAACCGGGGCTGCTCAAGTGCCTAAAGGGATTCCAATGATGACTACTAGTGCTGGTACTATACGGCCGGCTAAATTTGTCATCATGGGTTCAGGCGTTGCAGGTTTGCAAGCGATTGCTACTGCAAAGCGACTTGGCGCTATTGTATTTGCCTCAGATGTTAGGAAATCCGCTGCCGAACAAATAGAATCGGTTGGGGGCCGATTCATTGAAGTTGATGGAATGGATGATTTTGAAGATGAATCCGGATATGCAAAGCCATTGACTCCTGAATTTATTCAGAAGGTCAATGACACAGTTTGTGAAGTGGCTTCAGATGCAGATGTCATTGTTACAACTGCTAGAATCTTTGGTCGTCCTGCCCCAATTACCATTCCAGCGAGTGCTATTGAGAATTTCAAGGTCGGTTCTGTCGTAGTCGACATGAATGCTGATGTTGGTGGAAACTGTGAACTTACAGAAGTTGGAAAAATTATAGTCACAGATAACGGGGTAACAATAGTTGGTTCGCCAAATTTACCTGGCCAATTACCATCTTCAGCTAGTATGCTTTACTCAAACAACCTCACTACATTTGTCACCTCACTTGTTAAAGATGGAGAATTATCTTTGGATTTAGAAGACGATATTCTTGTTGGTGCTCCAGAAGGTAGTGACTTCCACATCCCAGGAATGGGTGGGGTCTTGATTTGCACAGACGGGGCAATACATGAGAAGCAATCGCGTCTTGCTGGGGTGGTTGAATGAGCCTCACACTAGCCGCATTAATCGGCAGCATCACCGTTTTTGTTTTAGCAATCTTCCTTGGTTTTGAGTTGATTAGCAAGGTTCCTCCAACGTTGCATACTCCATTGATGTCTGGCGCCAATGCAATTTCAGGAATTACAATTGTAGGTGCACTTTTCTTATCTAACGCAGCTTTCAATAATGGAAATCCAGGTACAGCTGCTTGGCTTGCATTTGCTGCATTAGTAATGGCATCAATCAATGTTGTTGGAGGATTCATGGTTACCAACAAGATGTTGAAAATGATTGCTGGCAAGCACAGAAAGAAAGGTGGTGAATAGAATGGTTGACGCAGTTGTTTGGGATATTGGCTATCTAGTCTCTGCTGCACTTTTCATCATGGGGATCAAGAAATTATCTAGTCCAAGAACTGCTCCTGATGGTAACAAAATGGGTGCTCAAGGAATGCTCCTAGCGGTTCTTGTTACACTCGGGAAAATGTATACTGATGGCATCATTGGTTACGAACTAATTGTTGGTGGTTTGGCACTTGGCTCACTCATCGGTTGGTGGATGGCTGTCCGCGTTGAAATGACTGGTATGCCCGAACTAGTCGCTCTTTTCAACGGATTTGGTGGTGCTGCTTCAGCGCTTGTTGGGCTTTCTGAAGTTTTGTCCCGTCTGCAAAGTGGCAATGTTCCCGAACCTGGTGTCGAATTGTATGCAATCTGGGTTGCAATTGGTCTTTCGGGTCTTGTTGGTTGGCTAACTCTCACGGGTAGTCTGATGGCAATGGGCAAGTTGATGGGTGGATTTTACATTCCTTTCACAAAGAAGGATTCACGTGGACGCCGCAAGTGGGTAAATTTCCCTACATGGGGTCCTCCATGGTTGAATCTCGTCAAGGTTGCAATGTTATTTGTTTCTCTTGCTCTAGTGGTTTTAACAATTCAAGAGCCGACAAATACCGATTATATCTACGGTCTAGTCGCATCATCTTGTTTGCTCGGAATCTTGTTCGTGCTGCCAATTGGTGGCGCAGATATGCCGGTTGTTGTTAGTTTGTTGAATTCAATGTCTGGAATAGCAGCTGCATTCACAGGATTCGTAATTGGCAATAATGTATTGATTATTGCAGGTTCAATGGTCGGTGCTGCAGGGTTAATTTTGACATTCATTATGTGTAAAGCAATGAATCGTACGTTGATTGCTGTTCTCTTCAAATCATTTGGTGGCAGCGGTCGTGAAACCGTTACACGAACAAAAGTTGGTAGTGACCCTGAAGAGGTGGCTATGGTTTGTGATGGAATCAGTAATTGTGTTATTATCCCAGGATATGGGATGGCTGTTAGCCAAGCACAACACGCAGTCAAAGAATTCGCTGATCTACTAGAGTCTCAAGGAGTTGAGATAAAGTATGGAATTCATCCAGTCGCAGGTCGAATGCCAGGGCATATGAATGTGTTACTTGCTGAGGCTAATGTACCATACGAACAGTTGATTGAAATGGACGATATCAATTTAGAGATGCCTGAATGTGATGTTGCACTAGTGATCGGCGCTAACGATACTGTCAATCCCGTTGCTCGTTCAGGAGAGGGCCCACTTGGTGGAATGCCAATTATTGATGCCGACAAGGCTCGTGTTGTCGTTGTCATCAAGCGTAGTCTCAATGTTGGTTATGCTGGCGTTGATAATGACCTCTTTTTTGAAGACAAAACTATGATGCTCTTCGGCGATGGTAAAAAGATGATGAACGAACTAAATTCAGCCATTAAGGAGTTTTGAGTTTGATACTTTAAATCAAAGGTTCCGAGTAATGGTTATGAGATGAATGATTCTCCAAAGTTTTGAAGGTGTTAGGATGCGGTCCCGAGTAATGCAAGCACTAATCGTATTACTCATTGTGGGAATGCTTTCTTTTTCATCATTAGCCAGCAGTAATGGGCCTCCTGGAACAAATGATCAAGGAAATTCTACCGTTGAATATGGATGTACTTGCCATAATTCCGGATCCCCCTCAAATCAAGCAGTAGTAATGATTACTGGTGTCCCAGTAATGTATGAAGTCGGTTCCTCTTACAACTTTACAATAACCGTTGCAGATTCGTTAACACTTTCTGGTGGCGATGGAAATACACAAGCGGGGTTCCTATTATCTTCGAATTCTCTTGGCCAATTTTCTTGGTCTGATGATGAAGACATTCGAAATGCGGACAGTAACCCTGACGATATTTCTCACTCAGATGTGGATACGGATGGAATTTGGGTTGTAACTTGGAGTGCCCCAACGGCTGATGTGGGTTCAATTCACTTTTATCTCGCCGGAAATTCAGTTGATGGTAGTGGTGGTGCTGATGCAGGAGATTATTGGAATCTGTTAAGTTTTTCAATTACTGCACCAGGTACAATTTCTGAAGATGAAAGTGGTGCTGTGCTTTCTACACGAACTATATCAGTAGGTGATTATGATTCATTGTTTGTCATCGAAGAATCAGCATCTGAAATAGAAGCTGCGCACCAGAAGGCGATATCCGAAAGAGTGTTTTCTCAAGGGAATTTATTCTATTGGTTCAGCTTAACATTTTTAATTATCGGATCTGTTATTCAGAGAGAAATATTTGATAGAAAGTATGGTGAAAAACCAGAACATCTCGCTTTAGAATTAGCGTATCCACAAGGATTTCGGAGAGGAGTAGTTGCCATATTAGCATTCTATTTTGGAGTAAAGTGGTTATCAGAAGGAAATGTTTCTGATTTCTTCATTGGAGTGGCATTTTTCGTCAGTGGATGGGCTTTTTACGGAATTTACCGAACCATTTTATCATCCTCTGTTAATCCAGAAATCAAGGATATACTTTGAATATGTCATCACTTGTTAAAAACGAATTTAGCTTCGATTTTTCCAACCACCTCATTCAATTAAGAAGCATCTTTCAAAAATCAGCGATTCTGGTAATTATTTCTTCGGTGATTCTCTCATTTTTTATCAATGATATAATTTCATTATGGTTTGAATCGATCAATATCGGGCATAACTCATTGAATTTAACAAATTATTCGCCTTCAGATTGGCTAAGTATTAGATTCTCTCTCGTCTTAATAATAGCATGTTTAGTTGCGATGCCATTTTTTTCAATAATGCTACGTAAATTTACAGTTATCGGAATGACAACTAAAGAAAACTTATGGTTTACTCTAACACTTTTCTTCTGCACACTTTTCACTCCTTTGATTTTCATTTTAGTCTGGATTTACATAATTCCATCATGGATCGAATTATTTGAAATTTCATCATTTGTTGAATCCGTTGGGAAAAGATATGATGCAGCATCAATATTAGGTATTGGTATAGGTATTTCTTGGGTAATTTTGATTGGCACCATAGTGATAATAACGTTGGGATTCGCTAGGTTAATTGGTTTGGTTGAAAATGGCCATGCTAAATTCAGAATTCGAATATTACTAATATCTAGCTCAATTTTAATTATATCTCTTCCATTGGTTTATGATGGTTTGAGAGTTTTTATTTCTATCCTCACCATTCTTATCGCAGATCGTATTTCAGCAACATTGCCCAACCCATTACTTGGTACAAGAATATTTGAGGTATCTAATGTCTCTTTCAATGGAAATATAGAGAGGGTCGGTGTTGTTGATTGTTCTTGTGAAGGTTCTTCCCCCAAAACCCCAGAATCATGGAATTTTGAAGGAATAGCTAACCCAAAGTGTAATGCAATCTGTTTAAATCCATTTGAACAAAATGCAATTATAGATTTAATAATAGGAAAGAAGTTAACTCAACTGGTAATTACCGGATGTGATGCTTCACCGTTGCCAATTAGGATGCAAGAAAGAATCAAAAATAATCAATGTGAGTTTTCTGGATTGAGTTGGCTTGACAATCCGACAATTAACGACGATGGAATGCTCAAATCACTCCCGTTTTCTTCAGAAGAGTAGTTCATGGATGCATTGGATTGAAAGCAGGTATCGATGAGCGTGAAGTATGAATGCAGCGAGGGCCATTGCTGCTGCCACATTATTGTTATTCGGGTTATTTGTGAATTTAAATCCCGCATTGGTCGATGATTGGTTAGAGTCAAATGCAGAGGACCCGATAAATGAAGATAATTTTTTAGTAGGTATTCAACCTAGAGAAAATTGGCTAGTTCTGCAAGTATCTTTTCCATCTAATGAATTCGATAAAAATGCTGCCCAGTCACAATTATCTGGCTCTGGCTCTGTAGAATCTTATATTTCTCAAGTTTCTGCTAATAATTCAATCGTTGTAACTACATTATTTGGAGAAACTTGGGAATCTACCGAATCATTGAAATTTTGGGGTGCAGATAGTTCTGATGAACGAGATTACGGACTTGATGGTGCTGGAGTCGGTGAATTGGTAAAACAGGTTGTGACATCTAGATTGACTGGCAAAAATCTTTCCCAGTGGGATTTAAATTCTGATGGTATTATTGATAGATTATTAATTCTCCATTCAGCGAATCCACAAGAAATAGGCGGAGATACAGATTCAATTTGGAGTCATTTTTCTGAATTAGATGAACCGATCAAACTTGGGGGGTGGACGGTTCCCCATTACACAATTGCTTCCACTGAGTCGGGAATGGGGACTATTGCTCATGAAATGATACATCAGATGGGGGCATTAGATCTCTATGATGTTCATAGTGAATTGCCCACTCGTTCTTGGAATGGTGTGGGTGATTGGGGATTGATGGCCAGTGGTAATTGGAATGGAAATGGAAACTCTCCCGCACTACCAATTGCTTCGACCTTGGATATTATAGGTGCTAATAGATCAATTATTATCGATCCATATATTGGTGGTGACTTCGAACTATCTCCGTTATCTAATGGAGGGCATTATCTTACAATTGAAAGTTCAGAAAATGAATATTTCCATATTTCATATCGTTCAAATCATGGTTTCGATTCAAGTTTACCAGGCTCAGGAATTTTGGTTGAGCATCAAAATAGAAATAATGGTGATGAAAGAAATAATTTAGCCAATACCGATCCGAAAAATGCTTGGGTAATTATTATCGAAGCAGATGGTGATGATGCGTTAATCCGTAATCGAGATAGTGGTAGTTCTGGGGACCCATTTCAATCTGGAGATGTATTTGGAGGTATTAATTATGAAAATGGGATGTCACTCAGGGATCATCGGGGTAGATTAGTTAATTGGGTTGCCGAAGTTTATCAAATAACAGCTGATAGTGCGGTAATTACAATCTCTCCAACTCAATCTGTTGATTCTGTAAAAGTGATACCCCCACGCTCACCGATTGAATTATTGGATGGTGAGTCGGCTTTTGTTGACGTCATCGCCCCCATTCCCTGTAATCTAAATTACAATATTTCCTCCTTTCCCGAGCAAAATTTTATTGATACAATAATTATCCCTGAAGGATTGAATTTAATCAAAATAATCCAAGTCGATAGCAGTTCTCCTTCAGCCGGAAAAATCAATGGATTGATTGGATGTTCAAATTCAGACTCAACAAATTTTGAATTAGATTGGTATAGAGTTGGCAACCGAATAATTACGAAAGAGGTTAATTTGAAAATTAATTCTAAACATAAATCTCAAATTATTGTTAATCTTGATTATGCAGGAACAGGTTCTCGAAATTATGATATCACGATAGATGGGGCAGCATCAAGAATTTCTACTGTTCTTTCTCAAGGTAAAATAACCTCTGGAGATGGAATAGCAATCGAAATTGACCCTGATGGTTTATTGGTTCCAGGTATGGTGGCTAGAGGGGAAATAATTTTTGTCGACGATTTCGGAATAGAACAACGAATACAAATTGTTTTAGAAGCCGAATCATCTTTTGATTCGAATCCAATGCTTTCATGGCTTTCAGAACCTTCTAATGGAATTTTTATGATAACAATTCTTCTCTCTCTTTCAATTATCAGTGGTAGTGAAAAAACGAATCGGAAAGTTCCGTCAAATGATGAAACTGAAGAATAATTATTTTCTAATCGGATTATTCCATCTTGCATTGGCAGGAGGTCTAGTAATTGCTAGAAATCCCCAAATCTCATTTTTTTCGACTGGATAAAGCCATGTTTTGTTAACACCCGACGACAACCTAGATGTCAAACATGCATCTCCCCAATCCATTGATCTTTCGTCAGGGTCCGATATCAACCAAGGGGCGTGATCTTGGCCTATTGATTGATCATAACATCTCCATCGAGTGCCGTATTTGAATCCAGGTCTTGGATGTAATCCTCTAGATAAAAGATCAGATAGAATTCTTGCACCCGAGGAAAGAGAATTTTGATTTTGAATTAATTCTACAGAATATGAATCTAAGAATCTACCTTCGTCCATTGGGATACCTAATTGCTCCACTGGCCAAATTTTGGTAGTATTGAAAAAATGTTTTCCCTCACCAATGTCAATGCTATTTATTGCATTCAATTTTTGGAGTAACTCTTGTGATGGCGGAATTAACTGCCCATTGGGTGATTTATTAGATAAATTATAAGTTACAACGGCTTGTTCTTCATCAACAATTAATATTTCAGCAATTCTGTTCTTCTTTTCCACTACTTCGCTCCATTTTATTAATTCAACAGGGTCGAATGGGTCAGATGATCGAAACCAACGTATTTCTGAAACGGGATCACTATTTCTTGGATGGCTATTTGAATCCCATCTTAATCCCCAAGTGCTTTTTTCGAATGAATGATTCATTTGATGTAGATGATTGTGTAACACAATACGATTACCTGGCATACGTAATGCTTCTAATATTGAAAACTCGTCAATTAAATTTGGTTCCAAAGAGAGCATCTCCATTAGCCAATTAGCAGATGGTAAATCGATGTGTCGGTATTTATGGCAAAACAATAATTCTGAAGATGTTAAATGCAGAATACCATTTTGGTTTGGCCTCCCTAAAGCTGATTTATTCCAAAGCCTATCTGCAGCTTGGCCGTCATAACTCCAACAACCCTCCCGGAATTCCATAGTCTCACTAAAGCATTCCTTTTTTCATCTAGTCGGTTCCAAAAATATCATTCATGGGATGCTACACGCAGTCTTTGTATGATAGACGAAGAGCGTCAAGAAAGAGTTAATCGATTAAAAAACCTCAGAACCCTTTTGGATTCTATGGAATCATCTAGAGTGACTTTAATCGGCGATGTAATGTTGGATCGATATCACCATGGTTACGCGAATAATTTGAATTCTACTGCCCCAGTCCCTGTTTTGAAAATTACTAGTTCAGAAGAATCACCCGGAGCTGCAGCACATATTGCTAGAGGACTTCATTCACTTGGTTTATCTGTTGCGTTTTATTCATGCGTTGGTGGAGACTCAGAAGGTCAGACAATAAAGTCTCTACTCAATGAGGATGGGATAGATATTTCAGGTATTGAATCAATCCATGGAGTAAAGACTTTAACGAAAATAAGATTTTATGGTAGTCGACAAAGTTTGTTAGATCAAGAACAGATATTATTACAAGCGGATAGAGGTCCTCTTGATGATTTAGATAAATCAATTAGCTCTTCATTAGTTGATTCTGCCTTAACTTCTATACCAAATTCTTGTGCCTTAGTGATCTCTGATTATGATAAGGGAGTTTTGTCTGATGAAGGTGCTCAGATTTTGATTAATTCAGCTAAAGAACATGAAATACCTTCTATTGTAGATCCGAAATTAACTGGCCTTGAGCGTAGTCGTGGTGCAACGGTAGTATTATTCGAAATTAGAGGTCTTGAATTACTGAGACGACGATTAATGCTTGAAGATAGTTCCTTGACTGCTAAGCACTTAATCGACGAATATGAGTGGAATTCTTTGGTGATTTTAGGTGGTGTAAATGGTGTGACATTATACCAATCCAATGGGGATGTAGAACATCACGAATGTAATGCTCAAACTCCTACTCAACAAATCGGTTTACACGACGCTGCTGCAACTGCGCTTGCAGCAGCTTTGGGACATCAATATTCTATGACTGATGCGGTGGCTTTAGTTTCTGCAGCGTGTGATTGTGTCTTATCCGCTGAAGCCAGCCATGAATTTGTAGATAGGAATGAATTAAGCCTCTGGCTTGATGATTTATCTTGGCAATTACAAATCTCTGAACGTTGAATTAATATCAGGAAACGATTGGGTTCAATAATCCGAGGTCTTTCGATAATTATATGCAGAGCAAGGTGATAATGGCTTCTGTGTTGTTATTTTCGATATCATTGTTCGGTATTTCGACTACTCATGCACAAGATTCAGTTACTTTTGAAACGCTTTCGATTGGGATTGATGCTGAGAATGGATATGTTGCCGATGGTGATTTTGCTTTCTCCGGGACCGTTTCCCCCCTCTCTCCAGAGTTGAATTTACAAATATCTTGGTCTATTTATCGGTCGGATGGTTTGGTTGTTGATGGTGGTGATATTAATTTTGATATAGGCGTTATTTCGGCACAAGGTACGTATTTGTGGGATGTTCAATTAAATTCATCCCATTATTCATCTTGCGCATGTTATTTTTCGATTACAGTCTCGGATGACAATAATTACGAAACATCTTCATCGATTGTATTTTTTGTTGCGAATGAAGTAAACCCACACATGGGCATAACTCTCGATTCACCCTCCGATTCAGATTGGATTAGTAACGAAATGCTCATTGAAGGTTGGGTTGGTAATCTTTATCAAAATCAAGAAAAATTATACGGAAAAATAAATCGAATAAACAATATCGGGCAATCTTGTTTAGAATTCGATGATACAGTAGATTTTGTAATATTTCCTGATAATTCGAGTGGTGAATTTTCAGATGTCATTGATGTTTCAACCAATCTTGAAGGATGGCATGATCTAATATTTTTCATTTCCGATGAAGAAGGTGAAGAGTTAGAAATATTATTATGTACCCCAGTTAAAATGAATAATATGGTGCCAATTGGCTCCATAATATCCATGTCTAATATCATAGAATCCGATGGCTTTGGGTTAATTACATCAGATTTCGTTGAACCCTATTGGAGTGACTTCGATCTTTATTATATCTGGTCTCTATCTGATTCAGATGGTAATATCGTGGTGGCAGAAGGATTGAAATTTGATTCTCTAACAATCGATTTATCTCAATCTGGAATTTACCAATTGAATCTATTGGTTATTGATGCCGGCGGTCAAATGGTTTCTGTTCAACAAACTTTTTCAATCGAAAACATACCACCAATTGCTAATCTAACAATTGATTCTGAACCAATTATTGATGGTATGGAAATTAAGTTAACAGATTCTGAGAAATGGTACTTAGATGCCAATGAATATGATACAAGTAATGACATTTCTAAATTAAGGTGTAGCTGGTCTATCGATGACATACCTGTCTATGAGGGTTGTGAACGTATTTTGACTTGGCCGGATTCATCAAATGACCATTTAATATTAAGATTAGACGTGATGGATGATAATGGTGAGTTTGATTCAATCAATGTGAAATTAATTCATCCGAATGCTACTAAACAATTCCCATATCAAATTGTAGTATTAATATTAGCATTTGGCTTTTTAATTTCCTCAATATTCTATAGGAATAAAAATACCCAATCAATTCCGAAATGGGATGTTAAAAAATAATTATCAATCTCTCTAATGCACAGTGATATAAGTCCAATCATTTTCGGAAGATTGGTGACCTAATGGCGAAATTAGCATTTCCAATCTCGGAGTATATTCAGAGACAAAGAAATTTTTACTCTAAACTCCCAAAAGATACATTATTAATAATTCCTGCAAATCCATCGGCGATTAGATCTAATGATGTACATTATCCATACAGAGCCAATTCTTACCAAATGTATCTTTCTGGATGGAATTCCGAGGGAGCCGTATTAACAGCTCAATATATTGACGGGAATTGGATAACATCTCTTTTTATTCAACCGAAAGATGTAACGAAGGAGATTTGGGAGGGTAGACGTATTGGTACTGAAAGAGCAGTATCAGAATGGCCTATTGATGAAGCTTATTCTCTTAACGATTTGATTCCAAAATTAGAAGGATTTCTCGAGGATTGTGAGCAAGTACATTTAATCCAAAATTTATCTAGCGAAGTTGATAATTTAATCAATCGAGCATTGACAACTTCCCTAACTGACCCCTCCTCAATTTTGAATGAAATGAGAGTATTTAAATCTGATTTGGAAATAAATATGATGAAAAAATCAGCCGAATTGGCATCTAATGCTCATGTTTTAGCAATGCAAGCATCATATAGTGGCATAAATGAATTCGAATTACAGGCAGTAATTGAAGGGTATTTTATTTCCAAAGGTAGTCAATGGAGTTACCCTTCGATTGTTGGTGGTGGTGACAATGGAACAATTCTGCATTATACACAAAATAATTGTCTTATTGAAGATGGGGATTTGGTTTTAGTCGATGCTGGATGTGAAATTGAGGGCTATGCCTCAGATATCACTAGAACTTGGCCTGTTAATGGAAAATTCACCGAACCTCAGAAGGAAATTTATGATCTTGTCCTCAGTGCTCAAGAAGCGACAATTGCTGCCTGTCAAGTAGGAAATCCGTGGGAATCGATGCATGAGGCAGCATCAAATGTGATAGCCCGAGGCCTGATAGATTTAGGAATTCTAGATTGTTCATTCGAGGAAGCGATAGGAAAGAAACGTGATGGCGAATTCAGAAAATTCTTCATGCATGGTACGGGACATTTTCTAGGCCTCGATGTTCATGATGTTGGCGGGGGTCGTGGTAATGACCCTGGGCCTGAATTACAGGCTGGAATGGTACTAACTGTCGAACCCGGATTATACTTTGGCTCATGGCGAAGTGATGTTACTTTCCCCCCAAAATATTCTAAAATTGCTGTTCGAATAGAAGATGATATATTGATTACAAAAACGGGTCCTATTGTATTAACGAAAAACTGCCCAAAAACTCCCGAAGAAATTGAAAACATTGTTGGTAATTAAGGGGTATATTTTTGTCTGATGTAACTAGTATTTTAGAGAAAAAACTTTTGAATTTTCGATATCGATTAAGTGTGGATGAGGCCACATTGCTATACGATAAATGTGATTTAAACGATTTAATGTATACCTCATTAGAGGTTAGGAAATTAATCAACCCAGATAACAAAATTACTTATTTGGTGGATCGAAATATCAATTATACTAATGCCTGTACAATAAATTGCCAATTTTGTTCTTTCTATAGGCCCCCGGGGCACAAAGACGCCTACACTCAATCATATGAAGAAATATCAACTAGAATTTCTGAGTTAGAAAAAATTGGTGGCACAAGAATATTGATGCAAGGGGGAGTGAATCCTGAACTTTCATTAGATTGGTATTTAGACCTAATTAAATATTTAAGAGAGAATCATCCAAGTATTGCTTTAGATTGTTTTTCTCCTATTGAAATTGAAGGAATTGCAGAAGTTTGTAATTTGTCTACATTGAATGTTCTGAAGAAATTAGCTAAAGCAGGAATGCATGGTTTACCTGGGGGTGGAGCTGAAATTTTAGTTGATGCCATACGAAATGATATTTCACCAAAGAAAGGATCTGGTAGCAATTGGTTGAAAGTGATGGAGGAGGCCCAAAATCTCGGATTAACTACATCTGCAACAAATGTTTTTGGATTTGGAGAAACTAATTTGGATCGTGTGATGCATATGGAGCAAATACGAATGCTGCAGGACAAAGCTATACAAAATGAAAAGAGTGGTTTTACATCTTTTATTGCTTGGCCCGTCCAGTTGGAAAATAATAGTTTTGGACGAAGAAATCGTGGTGCAAATCGCATCGAATTGGGTGCAACTGCACAGGAATATTTACGCCATATTGCAGTTTCTCGTTTATTTTTTGATAATATTGATCATATCCAAGCATCTTGGCCAACGATGGGTTTGGGTGTGGCGCAGTTAGCTATGTTAGCAGGAGCTGATGATGCAGGGTCTACAATGATGGAAGAGAACGTTGTGTCGGCGTCTGGTACCAAAAAAACCGAAGCATTAGAAGGTGAAATTCAAAATTCAATTATTCGTGCGGGATTTACACCTCAGAAAAGAGATTCAGATTACAATTTTTTGTCAACAACTGTTGTGACTACTATGAATTCTTATTCACCGATTCCACAACAATTCTAATCATCTGCTAATTCAATTCTTCCACTTCTGACTGGAAGATTTTCAATATGGATTTTATGATGTGTATGTTCAATTTTTATTGGAGATACCCATTTCATTTTTACACCATTATTCCTAACACATTCTAGAATAATTTCCCAATGAATTGCAATTAATGACGAATATATCGAACCTGGCCAAGTTTCCTTGATACTAGGTAGTTCAATTATTTTAGAATTATAATTTTCCCATTGCCCCGATGCCATAACTCTCATAGGTTCTAACATCAATACTCTTCGATTGGACAATATCATAGGTGTAGTTTCACCGACCCCCGTTCCATGTTCCTCTGAGGTCGTAATACGCCTAGCAGGTAATTTTGTTGACATCCCTGGTGCGGTTTGATCATTTTCAGTTTTATTGAGGGCTTCCAGAACGCTACGACGTTCAGGTACTGGTATTCCAACTTGTAATTTAGCTCTATTAATTATTACCCCCTCCTCTATTTTAAAATTCTTCAGAGTCACGATATTTTGATCAATTTGTATGTCAAATTCCGGGGGCTTAAGGGGGTTAGAATAATATTTTTTTTGCCTAGAAAAATCTCTTAGGTTTGCAATTATTCTAAGGTATATCGGAGAAATAAAGATTGGAAATGCAATTAGCAAAAAGGCAGGATAATTTAATGGCCCTAATTTGAATGAACTCCAAAATATTTCTACGAATCCATCTAGATATTTTATTTTCTCCAATGATGGTGCTAAAGCCCTCAATAGGAATGAAATCATTAGGATGAGAACTGCCGGTGTAATCATTTTTCTTGCTTGCTTATGTAATGGGTCAGGGTCAATATACCATCCGTTTCTAGTACGAAGAAGGAATGAAGGAGTTTTGGAAGATACAATTGAAAATATTGAATTAAGCCTGTCCTCCTCAGTGATTTTTCGCCACTCCACAATCCAATTATTATCATTGCCAATTTTGAATGGCGGTGGCGGAGGGTTTTCCGATTCAAGAATGATTTCAATCAAATTAATTTCATTGGGATTAATGTGTTTGTGTTCGAATGGAGGATACCTGATTCTTTGTATTGATTTATGCATTTATTTACCCCCAAAAAAGTGCTTTCATGGCTTTACTAGCTACTTTTCGAAATTCAGGAATTTCTCGAACCATTTTCAAACCAAGTGTTATTGGATTTTCAATATCTCCAACTTCATTAATTAAATCAATAACCTCTGGTTTCGACCAAATTGAAAAAATCTCATCTAATTCATCATCAGATGAATTAGTCAGAAAGGCGTCTCTCAAAGCCCTTGCTCGCCGTTGATCCTTCCTGAGTGGTTCGAATTTTTCATTTATCAATTTCAAATTTCTAGCATCAATTTCATTATTATGTATTAATTCACTTAATTGATCAATAATTAATTCTATTTGTTTGAAACCTTGCCCAATCCCGCCGCCTGTTGTTGGTTTGCATAATCCCGCTGCATCACCAAATAAAACGACTCTATCTGATGTGACATTTTTTAGCATACCTGCCGGTATTGGACCTACAAATCTCCCAATTTCAGAGCAATTTTTAAATTTTTCAGACCACTTATCAGATTTCATCAGTGAATTCAGGTAATATTCACAAGATTCACCATTCAGCATTTCCCCTTTTGACCACATGCCTATTCGAGATGTGTCTCCGGTTGGAATAGCCCAAGCAAAGAATCCAGGCGATATTTCAGATCCGGTATACATATCCAAAACTCCTTCTTTACCATTATAACCCGTAACTTCAATTTGAAATCCGACCATTAATTCCTTTGGTCTTCCCATTTTAAAAAATCGTCTAACCCACGAATGAGCCCCATCTGCACCACAGATTAGTTTGGTATTTACTGTCTTTAATTTTCCTTTCACCATATACTCTAACTCAACAAAATCCCCTTTATTAATTGCATTTGTTGGCGAACTTTCAAGCAATATGTGGCAACCTCTGTTTAGGGCTTTTTCCACAATCGCTTCATCAAATAATTTTCTACAAACGGACCAAGTTCGAACTTGGTTAGGGTTTCCAATTTCTACTGATATACCTGATGGACTGTATAATCGAGCACCCCAGATTGAAGATAATACTGTGTGATGCAAATTGACAGCTTCCATTGCTTGGGGATTTACTAAACCTGCACATTGAAATGGTCTACCAATTTGACTATGTTCTTCAAGCATTAATACACTAATTTCTCTCTCGGCTAATTTACTAGCTAGATATCCCCCAATAGGGCCAGCACCAACTATAATCACATCATAGTCAATGTTCGTCACATCACAGTTCAGAAGGCGTTCCTTATTGGATTCTTCTAATTACGAAAAGTTTTAGATTCATTTCTTAGACTTTCTTTTTTTACTCTTTTTCATAGTTTTGTTAATAATAAGACTTGCGTCACTTTTTGTCATTTCTGAGAGGTCTACAATATCTGCTATGGCTAATAAATCACTTAATGGGGTTTCTGATCGTTCAGCTATTTTTTTTACTAATTTCACTTGAGGTTCAGTTGCCGGGAGTAATTTACTCCTTTCAATTAATTCAGAAATTATTGTGCTTGCCGTCCCATTTTTTCCACCGGTTAATTTCTCTACGTCATCCTGTTCAACAATTTTTAAAATTTCTGATATGCTCAAAGATAATTGATCTGCAAGTTTGTAAATCAAATTCATCTGTTTTTCACTAGCAGGCATTTCACCCCACTTATCTGCTTCTTCATTTAATTTCTCGAGAATTTCTCTCATCTCTTCGCCAGATAATTTATCAATTTTTATTCCATTCAACAATTCATGTATCTGAACTGAATCCATGTTTCTAACACGGTTTTCAAGATATTCCAATTGTCTTTTGGTTGGTTTTTTTCTTTTTTCTTCAAGAGCTACATTATGCATATCGCGAAATTCTTCTACGAAGGTATGCCAAACGTCAGGTCCAGTTTGAGATTGATTTTCAATTTCATCTAAATCTGATTCCATTTTTGCAGTAAAATCAGAATTAAATAAACCATTTTTCTCGTTTTGATTATTATAAAACGGCACTATTTCCAGCCAAAGTAATCGGCCATTTTCGGTAGGGGTCAATGAGCCATTTTCAATAGTCACATATTTCCTGGTATTTAGACGATTTATTGTTGTGACATAAGTTGATGGTCGTCCGATTCCTGCTTTTTTCATTTCTTGAACAATTGAACTTTCAGAAAATCTGCGAGGTGGTTTTGTTTCATCACTGATTAAAATCGGATTTTCTTTATCGCATGTAATTCCCCATTTTTCTCCTTCGGCCAAGGGGGATTTGGGTGGTTGAGTAATTATTTTATCTTGAAATTTGGAAAATACAGCTTCCCAGCCCGGATGAATTCTCCAGGATGCAGTGCCGTAATATGAATTCTTAAATCCTTCAGAAGTGGCAACGAGATCCCTTCTTTCTCTTATCGAATCCGACATTTGGCTAGCAGCGAATCTGGCCCAGATTAATGAATATAATCGATTCTCGTCTTTTTCAACCCCTTCAATTTCCTTTATTTCCGGCCGAGTAGGTCTAATCGCTTCGTGAGCATCTTGAACATTTGTAGTATTTTGTTTTGCATCAGGCCCCACTACACCTTCACCTAGGTGATTTTCTCCATATTCACTTAGTAAGAAAGTACGAATAGTGTTTCTTGCATCTAAATTTGTTCTTGTAGAATCGGTGCGGATGTAAGTGATATGCCCTGATTGATACAATTTTCCAGCGAGTTGACTTGTTTTGGCAACCGACCATCCCAGAGATGAATTTGCAGATTGTAATAGTGTGTCTGTGGTGAATGGGGGTTTTGGTTTTCTACGGGTTTGCCCTTCTTTTATTGAAGAAATGATTAATTCTTCATTAGATTGGAGAGCGGCCAATGCATCATTTGCAAGGTTTAAGTCAAAAGTTCGGTCAGGGTGATGTTTTCCTTTTCCATCAACCCAAGACTCTGGTTCGTTTTTTTCGTGGAATCGTGCCTTGAATTTTACATTGTCAACATTTACTGTAACGCTGTGATAGCTAATAGGGATATGAGCCTCTCGTTCCAATTCTTTTTCGACAATGAATCCTAATGTAGGTGTTTGAACTCTGCCCATTGATGCCAATTTCCAAGATCTCGCAAATTTTGAACACCTATACCCAACCAATCTATCCATAAATCGTCGAACTTTTGCAGCATCCACTAACGATTCATTAATCTCATCAGATTTTTCAATCGCTTCAAAAATTGATTTTTTAGTAATCTCGTTGAAGGTCACGCGCCTTTGATTTTCAAATTCTGAAAAAATAATGCTCAATCGCCATGCAATAAATTCACCTTCTCTGTCTGGGTCTGTTGCAATATAGATTCCATCCACATTCGAGGTTCTTGCTTTCTTTAAAATCGATGACATTTTCTTTTCTGCTCTTGATGTCCAACTCCATGGTGGTTCAGGAAGTTGGTCGGATTTAGATGCCCACATCGCTTTTGAACTATCTTTATTCCCCTTAGATGGTAAATCTTGAACATGACCATTACATGCTTCTACCAACCAACCTTTTCCAAGATATTTCTTGACAGTTTTTGCTTTCGCACCGGACTCGAGAATCATTAATTTCAAATTTCTTCACTCTCGCAAACAATAGTTCGGAGATTCCGAACCATAATTTCTCATCGCACAATACGACGTGTATAAACTTGAGCAAAACAGAATTCACCCAACACGCGCGCGTGTATGCGAGCGCGCGAGGCGGTCATGCAATTTTACTTCTGGAAGATATTTCATCCCATGGCAATTCAGCCGCTGGACCTGCACATCCGATACAACCAGGGTAACCCGCTTCTGCTAAATCAAGAATTATTTTTTTTAATCGAGGCCAATATTTGTAATCTCCTTTTATCCAAACATCATCAAGGTTTTCCGGACATTCTTTTGAAATAATTCCACCATTAGGTGTTTTATCGAAAGTTATTTTTATACATTCAGAGATGTGTAAATTATTCTGTATTCCAAATATAATTGTGGGTGCCAAATCAGATAATTCGGTAGGAAATGTTTTCATTTCATCTACTATGTAACTAGGGTGGCTGATTATACAACCAGTAGAACGAAGAATCCTTCTTGCTAATTCTGAGATAGCCAAAGAGTTAGCAGATTGGTTCATACTTAGCCGTGGGGACGGAACTCTTGAAGGATACCGTTTCCGCCGGATAGATGTGGGGCTTGCATATAGGACATTCGTCCGACCTATGTTCCGTTACATGGATTCCGAAAAGGCCCATCAGCTCAGTCTAAATTTTCTTTCCCGATTCGGACAAAACCCAGCAGGTCAGAAAGTAATTAGTAGCGCATACCATGCACCAGAATTACCAATTCATGTATTCGGGAAATTATTCCACCACCCTTTAGGTCTTGCCGCCGGGTTTGATAAAAAAGCACAGGCATTAACTGCTTGGCCTGCTTTAGGATTTTCCTGGATGGAGTATGGAGGAATTACTCGCTATCCCCAAGACGGAAACCCTAAACCTAGAATGTTTAGAGCTGATTCAGAACAAGCCTTAGTTAATCGTATGGGATTTAACAATCCGGGTGCATTAGCGATGAGGGACTCTCTCAATCAAAGAAAGGCACGAGGGAAATGGCCTAATACGCCAGTGGTGGCTAATATAGGGCGGTCAAAAAAAGTTACAAATGATGATGCAGCTGATGATTTTTCATCTTCTTTGGAACTTCTTTGGGATTATGCTGATATGTTTGTTCTGAATGTTTCTTCACCAAATACCCCTGGTCTTCGCAATCTCCAAAGAGGGGATGGTCTTGCTAAAGTTATCAATTCATGTTCTAATGTTAGAGAAAAAATGGGCGATAATAAACCGCTTATATTGAAATTTTCACCAGATGAATCGGATGATGATTTGATTTCATCAGCTGAGATTGCCCTTTCTAATGGAATTAGCGGGTTCGTAGCAACTAATACCACAATTTCTCGCCCAGTACCAAATAACTCTAGATCTAGGTCCGCATTCGCTGAATCCGGTGGATTATCAGGTCGACCAATCAATAAAAGGGCTCTAGAAGTTGTTAATCTACTCTATGATTCAACGGGGGGATCAGTTCCAATTGTTGGTGTGGGTGGAATTGACTCTGCAGATGTTGCTTGGGAAATGGTTCAATCTGGGGCCTCGTTATTACAATTGTATTCTGCATTAATTTTCAAAGGCCCCTCGGTAGTTTCTGAAATTGTCAAAGGACTCAAAAAGAAAGTAAAAACTGAAGGCTTTGTGAATATTGAAGAGGCGGTAGGATATAATCATCATTGATTGTATTATCAAGAATTTAAGGAGGTATAATAATTGCTAACAAGAAATAATAGATTGATAATAATTGGAGTTATATTATTATTTTTTACTTCTCTAATGTTTCTTAACGTGGACAAGGATTACCAATATTCAGTAGATGAGTTAATGGAATCCCCTGAAGATTTTAAAAATGATGATGTTCATTTAAGAGGTGAAGTTGTAATTGGTATTGTTGATGATGGTAACAACTTATTTTTACTGTCTGGTGAAGTTGAAGAAATATTAATCGATCACTCTAGTATTTCCCTTCCTGATGGATTTTCTGATGGATTAACAATATCAGTAAAAGGGAAATTAGTGTTTAATGATGGCATTTGGTTCATCCAAGCCAAGGAAATTCAAACTGGTTGCCCATCAAAATATGAAGCCGAACAATAGACTAAATCACATCTCTCCGAAAGGGATTCGTTGATAGGGGACACTTCCCTAGGGGTGTTGGGCTAGGGGGAGTGTTGACGTGCTCTATTTTACACAAATCGTTGAAAAAGGTGTCCCGAAGTTCGAGGGCGGCTCAGACGAGCTTATGGTGACCCACCAATTGACGTCGATGCTTCGCCCCCAAGAGATGCAGGTTGGCACAATGTCATTCCGAAGGGAATGTCGGACTGTCTTAAGCCCGGGAACCAGGTCAGGCGCGGAAGCGAGCAACCCGACCGGGGATGCTGGATGCCTTGGGAATGCGGAGTGGAGGAAATTGGTGAATTTTCATCGTTTGTGACGAGTGTCCACCGAGAACGTGCCCACTAAACTGGTATACTTTTTATTCCACCCATTTGACACAGAATTTCAAAATGCTCAGAACTTACAGGTTGTACTGAAAGTCGTTGCCCTTTTCGAATTAAAGCCAATCCCAATAAATCTGCATTTTCCTTTGCATCGTGTAAATTAATTGTATTAATTTCTGAAATTGGTTCGATATCAATCATAAACCATCTTGGATTTTCTTCAGAAGATTTCGGATCATAATATTTTGATTTCGGATCCCAAGAAGTAAAGTCGGGATAAGATTCTTTGCAGATTCTTGCAATTCCAGCAATGTGGGGCGGTTTGCAATTCGAATGGTAAAAAAAAACTAAATCTCCCATTTTCATTGAATCCCGCATTATATTCCTAGCTTGATAATTTCTAACACCATCCCAATGAGTAGATTTATCTTTTACTAACATAGACCAGGAGTAAACATCCGGTTCACTTTTCATAAGCCAATAATTTCTCATTTTTATCCCTACCAAGCATCATCTGAAGAACCGAATATCAATGATGCATCTAATACATCTGCCTCATCTTTTGCGATAGCTCTGCGCAACCCTGCTTTTTTGACCATAGTTGTTACACCCCCAGTCAAACCTATATTTGCTTTAACTAAGAGGCTATAAATTGCTGGCAATAATATTAATGCAGAAATTGCAGCGACAATTAGTAAGATAATTACAACATCGACAAATGGCTGAACCGCTGGAATCGGAATCCATTTAGCACTCATCAAACCCAATGCAGTTACAGTCGTCGATTCGAACAGGCTCATGCCAGTACTAGCACAGGAAATTTTGATTGCCTCTAAAGAGCCGCCTAATTCCTTAACTCTATTTGCGATATGAATAGAGAAATCTACACCTACTCCAACCAATATGGATCCAATCATAACAGTAACGAGATTAAGAGCAACACCTCCTGAATCCATCACCAACCATTGCATTCCTACTGTAAATCCTACTGGAATGGTAGTTAATAATGCGTATCTAATATCACGGAATACAAGTCCTAAAGTTAGAACTGTAAATAATAATGCAAAGATTAACGAACTCCATTGTGAACCTACAATGAGATTGTTTACTTCAATAGTCACGGAAGCAACACCGATTAATTCAGTGGAAGTAATAGCTCCACCAGTATCTTGGCTCGCGAAATCATTAACTTGTTTTACTGCGAGTTGAGTGCGTTGAACATCCATGAAGGGCATGTCGATGTAAATCAAACTACGCTGATAATCTGGTGAAACAAATAATTCCCTCATTTCTTTTGTTAAACTATTATAGAATACATAAATCATAAAATTTTGAGTCTGTGTGCCCCCAGTTTCTTGAACGCTTAGTGTATCTAAAACCGCCCAAAAAGAAGCGTTTCCTGATTGCTCTCTATCAAAAATTAGTGCTGCGACGTCTTTGATAGGTTCTGGAAGTGGTGTATTATCGATGATATCAGATATTGGTGTGCCAGATAAGTTAACACTCACAGCAACCGCCTTCATGAGAAACACAACCGAAACTGCAGTTGTATTCGAAACTAAATTACAATTCGCTTCCAATTTTTCAATACCCTCTAAGTTGGAAAATGGGTCATTACCAGTTGCCGATAATTCTGGTGATGCGCTAATGTCACCGTGAATCAACAAAAATCCTGGTTGTCCTGCTTCGAATTCGTCACTATATTGCCCCATCTTTTGCACTGCTGGTACTGGTGTCCCATCCATCCTCGTTTGAGGCGCCATGTCTAACAAATCGATATTTTCTTCAACATTATGCCTTGAAATTCCAGATGAAATAAGCAAGGCTATAATGAATATTGATAGAGTTAAGCGCGTCCATTTGATTGGAACTGCAACCGCATTTGTAAATAATTTAGGTGGAGGGTGGGAGGGTTTTTTTAGATCTAACATTATGGTCAAATTTGGAACCATCACCATTGTCATGATGTATACAACCACAATCCCGCCTGCAAGTCCCCAACCCACTGTTTGAATTGGTTTCATAGGGGTAAATGTCAAAGAAATAAATCCAATAATAGTGGTAACAGCTGATAAGAAAACTGCTTTTCCAGTAGAGTTTAATGCTTCAGCCATTTTTTCTTGAGGTGTTCCTTTAGATTCTGCATATCTATTTGTGATATGTAATCCATATGACACTCCTAATGCCAGGACAATCGGGCCAACTAAAATCACCGTCATTGTGACCTCATAATTCGTAAAACCAATAATCCCCATCGTTACGAAAACTGAACACAGGGTGGGCAGACCTGCAATTATCAATACTTTCACACCTTGGACCCATCTAATACGCCCAGTTTGTAACAAGTCGCAATGGAAAATAAACAAACCACAAGCTACAAAAAATACACCTATAGGAAAAACGGACCAAAATAATTTGAATGATTCTTCTGTGACTGCATTAGTAATTGGCACTGGGCCAGTTAGAGTCATTGTTAGATTTAATTCATCCC
This sequence comes from uncultured Candidatus Poseidoniales archaeon, assembly GCA_963934165.1. Lineage (GTDB taxonomy): Archaea > Thermoplasmatota > Poseidoniia > Poseidoniales > Thalassarchaeaceae > MGIIb-O2. The sequence continues at coordinate 47,162 of CAWVXH010000003.1, read as the reverse complement.
AGTTATTTTCCACCCCTAATAAGTTAATTTCTTTCTGAGTTTCTTCAATAAGTTCAGAGACACTAATATTTTCATTGCTTGCAATTCCTAAAATTATCACAGCTCTATTCCAATAAAAAGCTTGATCTGCTTCTTCTCTTCCAACGTCTCGAACTAATTTATTAAGGGCGTTTTTGGGCATTTCGCCTAGAATTTGATCAATTCTTTCTTGTTCATCTGGAATTGCATAATTCCCTAAAAAATCTTGTTGTTCATCTATTGTTTCATTCATTTGATCTGACAATTCTTCATTGCCTGATGCTTCAGCTAATCCAGAAAAAAATGCTTTTGTAACTCTAACAGCACTTGAATTTACTTCTTTAATTACCGTTGATATCGAAAGAACATAGATGATATCATCTTCTGCCCCAGCGTCATTTCTTGCGGGATTTAACTTATTCTCAATTGCATCAATTTGGTCTAGGATTCGGACAGTAGTGACGTTATAATCTTCCGATTCAACATAAATGACCATCACATTAGTCGTCCAATCGTTTTCAACAACTTCGATTAATTCCTTCACCTTAGAGCCATCAGGAAGGTAAACTGCAAGGTCACCGTTTACATTCATTGAGGATTCTTCATAACACCAATCATATTCATATCCATCCCTACAATCATTAATTCCAGAATGCATTGTAAAAAACCCAGTTACTAACAATGATAAAATAACTGTAATGACAGGCACTTTGGTTAAAATATCTGTACCAGACATACTTTTTAGTGCTCTTTTTACAGCATTGGGTGCTCTTTTGATGGAACTTGCAATAGCATCCTGATTCAGATTATCAATTGATTTTATTGATTCAGAATATTTGGAAGTGATTTTGCTTTTAGCATGTGTAAATCGCGAAGTGTTCAAAGAATCTTCTTCATTGTCACGTTGGCTCACGATACCACCAACTCCATCTGGTGAAAGGAGGAACTTCAACCCCTCGCAATTATTTGTTCTCATGTGGGAGAATATTATTGCAATTCTCTTTGCGGGAATAGTCAAGAAGATAACGCCCGCAGACTCAAATTGAAAACACGGAGTGTTGGATATGAGTACACCCATAATCAGTGATAAGAGATGGTCTATAGATCTTGAAAAAAGGATTCAAGAGGAACATTATGGGGAAAATTATTCCACACGGTATTCATTCAATCCTGAGAGTGAAAAGGAACTTTTCATCATTGATACTCCTCCACCATACCCTAGTGGTACTTGGCATATTGGAGCCGTTGCTCAATACAGTATGATAGACGTTATTGCTAGAAGTCAAAGATTACTTGGGAAGGAGGTATTCTTCCCTTGGGGAGTCGATCGAAATGGAATTAACATTGAATTCACTGTTGAGAAGAAAACTGGTAAAAAAATGAGAACTTTTGAGCGGGGGGAATTCATTGAAATTTGCAGAGAAACAATCGAAGAATATACTCAAGCGATGAGAGATACCGCTTGCCGCGTGGGGCTTTCATGTGATTTTGAAAAAGAATATCTTACTGACTCACCTGAATTTAGAGGGGCTTCACAATCAATTTTTGTCCAATTATTCAAGCAAGGAGATATTATTGAAGATTATCGCCCTAACATATATGATCCTATTGAAAAAACTACTATTGCCGATGCCGAAGTTCAAAGAATTACGCGTAAAACCAAATTGTGCGAAGTCAAATGGATTACAGAAGATGGAGAAGAATTAGTCATCAGCACTACTCGACCAGAACTCATTTGTGCCTGCGGAGTCGTCGTTGTTCATCCAGAGGACGAGAGGTATACACACTTAGTTGGAAAGAAGTTAGAATTACCCCTTCCGACTAAAGGAAGAAGTGATTTTGTCGAAATTCAACAACACCCTTCGGTAAAAATGGAATTCGGTTCTGGAGTATTGATGGTTTGTTCATTCGGCGACCAAAATGATGTATCGATATTCAGAGAATTAGGAATATCTCCTTTCGTAGCAATTAATTTAGATGGAAACATTACTGAAATAGGAGGTCCTCTGGAGAATCTGTCAGTTATCGATGCTCGCAAGGAAGCCATATTGTTGTTAGAATCAAGAGGGTCGTTAGTTTCCATTAAAGATCATGACCAAGAAATTCCTGTGAGTGAGAGAGGAAATAATCCAGTTGAAATCATTTTATTAAAAGAGTGGTATGTTAAACAAATTGATGCCCTCGATAGAATGAGAAATCACATCAAAGAAATTAATTTTATCCCCCCTCGCAATCAACAATTTTTAGATGATTGGATGGATGGAATATCTATTGATTGGCCGATTTCACGCCGACGATGGTACCATACAGAAGTACCAATTTGGTATTCAGAGGATGAGAAAATGATTATCGTGCCACCATCTGGGAGTTATGTCCAACCATGGCGTGAAAACCCCCCTGGTGAATCAGAGGTTTTGGATAGGGTCACTAGGGAAAAAATTGGCTCATATTCCGAAATGATTGACGATCTAGGGTCTTTAATTCCTGAAGAAAAAGTATTCGACACTTGGATGGATTCATCGAATTCCAATCTTTTTGTCTCTGGTTATTTACAAGATTCATCTTTGTTTGACAAAGCTTTCCCTACCTCTATTCGTCCCCAGGGGAAGGAAATCGTACGAACTTGGTTGTACTACACGCTACTAAAAAGTACTCTATTGTTAAATAAACCCGGATTTGAGAATATTTGGATTGATGGTTTAGGAATGGATCCATGGGGGAGAAAAATGTCTAAATCTTTAGGAAATGGGATTGATGCTAACTCGGTTCTTGAATGTGGGGCTGGTGGACGAACTGGTTCTTGGAAAATCAAAGGACTAGAGGGGAAACAAGTAAATTTCCGTGCGAATAAGATTGGCAGTGAATGTTTCCGCCTTTGGAAGGCTTGTGAAGCACAAGTAGGTGATGATTTCCAAATCAATCCTGAAGAAATTGAGGCGAAGTATTTTGGAGTTTTGACTAAGATTTTCAATGTAGTAAGATTTGCAAGCCAATTTTCTATTCCCGATGATTTAGATCAAATTCCTGATGATTTAGATATTGAGGACAGATGGATTTTGTCTGAATTTAGTGAAATGATGCAAAAATCCGAGAAATCGTGGGAAAATATAGACATTTATTCCGCATCCCAAGGACTGAAAAATTTCGGAACAGGAGTATTCCCCAGTCACTGGTTAGAAATGGCCAAATCAAGATTGTATGATGGTGATACTAAAGCCGCATGGACAATTCATCGTATTGTGAGAGATTATTTACAAGCATTTAGCCCAATTTGTCCATTCTTTACTCATTACCTATCTACCACTCTTTATGGAGAAAGCGCTGTTGACGCTTGCAGTTTTCCTAAAATTATCGAAATAGATGATAAATTATTATCCTCCACTGAATCAATTATGAATTTCAATTCAAAAGTTTGGAAAACCAAAAAAGAAAGGGGGATATCGCTCAACTCAGAAATTCAAGGAATCAAAATCCCAGTCGAATTAGAAGATTTTAGTGTCCAGTTGAAAAATATGCATAAATTAAGTTCATGATACTCGGTAATATGCTGCTAACAAACGAAAGATATGAAATCAATTTAGTGCGGAATGAGGCCTTTGGCCATTGAAATGGTCAATCAACTGAGTAGCCATCTCTTGACCAATTCTTGATTGGGCCTCCATAGTAGCAGCTCCAATATGGGGGGTCCCATGAAAATTTTGATGATTTAGTAATTGGTTTCCTATTGCTGGCTCAGTCTCAAACACATCTAATGCAGCTGAAGTCAGTTTACCCGATTCTAGGGCTGATAGGGTGGCGTGTTCGTCAACAATACCTCCTCTGGCACAATTCACAATGTGGTTGCCACACGGCGTACCATCCGCACCTATTTGCGGCATCAAGTTCAATCTATCTTCATTAACTAAATGATGTGTTTCACCTGTATGGTTACAATGAACAGAAATGTGCGTACACATAGAAAATACAGCATTTACATCACTATGAAGTGTGACGTTGTTGTTGCTTGCTATTTCTGGAGGTAAATATGGGTCATATGCATGGATTTCCATGCCGAGGGATTGGGCAACACTACCCACACCTTGTGCAATTCTTCCATAACCAATAAGCCCTAATCTTTTTCCAGAAAGTTCCGAACCTTTCAATTGTTTTTTTGCCCAAGTTCCTTCACGCAATAATCTATCTCCCGTTGCTATGTGTCTACACGATGTTAACAAGTGACCTATTGTTAATTCTACTACACTATGAGTAGACGATCTAGGGGTATTGCAAACGACCATATTGTTTTCAGTGGCTACTGGGATATCGATATTATCGACTCCAACACCAGCGCGACCGATGAATGAAATCCCACCTTTCTCATTAACAGAGGCAAGTAGAACCGGTTTGGTTAATTTCGTTGCACTTCTGATAACAACTGCATCGTAATCACAGAGAGCGCCTTCGAGTAATTCCTCTTTTGAATAATGTTTAAGGATAACTTCATGGCCATATTTTTCAAGAATATTAACTGCATTTTCATCCATCCCATCTGTGACAGCTATTCGCGCCATAACCTAATTGCTCGACAGGGGGGTGATGAATATTTCTCATTGATTTTTTTTAAATATATCCTTCCGATATGTTTTTTTTCTGTTGGAGATTATTCAATCCTCAAAAAAACTCATGTTATATTGATTTTCAACCGTTTCGTTCTTGAACGATAAGGAGCAGCAATTCTTGTGCCGGCCTCAACTGAATCGTTGTTCACTGCAACTCTAATTCTTTTATCCCCCCTATTTCTAGCAATTCCATTGTCGATTGCGTGGCGATGGTGGTCCGGTACCGAACCTGAACATGAGCATTATCGGGATAAGGTCAGGCGCGTACTTGATTCTGGCATTCCATTGCGGCGATATCGTTCTGAATTAGACGCAGAAGCGAGACGTGTTTATCTTGATCCCGAAAGACAAGCTCGTATCGAGTCTGATTTACTCCACCCTCTGAAATTACAACATTTTTTATTATTACCAGGTTTAATTGCTTGGCCTCTCCTAGGATTATTCGCGGCAATCATTGCGATTCCTCTTATGCCTATGATGCGAGTTTTAGAGTGGATATTAATTGACAAAAGAAACTTAGCCCGAATTGCTCATATCATTCAAAAAGCAACAAGGTGGGAAGTTATCGGGATACCCAGATTAGATGATGGAGCAAAAAATCCAGATTTCGTCCTAAATTCAATTCATAGAATGCCAATAACAGTATTTTTAGGTTTATTCGCTTATTTGATAGTTTCATACTTGCCTTTATCACCTAGAGATATCATTCTCCTTACTGCCTTTTGTTACATTATTTTGGTGGCCTTTATTTCAATAATTAGAGCCGCTATTGCTAATGCCCTGGTATTTGCAGATCCAACAAAACGCCGATTAATTCCAATGGAAAATTTCGTTGAAGATTTATTGGGGCCTTGGGTAGGTGTAGGATTGGTATTTTTATTGTCTCGACAATTATTCTATGGCAGCCAACTTCGGACTGATGGACTATTTTCCGATCCAATAGTTTTTGCATTAAGTGTGTTATTAGTATTGTACACTGCGACAATTATTGGCGTTGCAATTGAGTTGAGTTTCTTCCGTTCTCGAGGTGATAATGTTAAATTTACCTTTCAAAAACAAATGGTTGAAGATTTTTCCCCCACTTTATATTTGTTTACAAGGCACCTAGGCTCCTTACAAATTTCTCCTTTAATGAGCCTTGAAGAATGGATTGAAAAGGGGGAATCATTCGATTTCGATGAAATTTCGGATTCAAAATGATTCGATGTACAATTTCGTGAGTATATTGTCGTTAATTCCAATTTCATTTTTCCCTAGAAAATGAGTAGGTAGTATAGCGATTCCGTATGTTTTGTTTTCAATAATTGAAATAGTCGTAATCATTATTTTTTTCCCATCATCCGAACGATATTTCCCTGACTGGAGTTTGGTGTTAGCGACGAATTTAGCAATAAATTTTGTTTGTTTACCCCTGCTTTCGATTCTTGCATGTATTTCTTGGCCCGGATAACAACCTTTGTTCGGATCAATTAAATGGCCCAAACCACATTCAAAGGGTAACGGACTTGATTTTATTTCATTATACTGTAGAATTGAATTATCTATACAAAATTTATTCCAAGAGTTGATGGAAGATATTTTCAAAGATGTTTCAACTTCCGAGTCGAAGAAGTTAGTTAGCGAATCAGTCTGTAAAATTAAGTCAATTGATTCTGGTTGAGTATTGTTGTAACGAATTAATTTCGAATCATTTTCAAACCACGGCTTAGTTTCATCAGGACTTATTTCTAAGTTGAAGGATTTAGCAATCTCAGTTAGTTGTTCACCGAAAATTGTCAAAAAGGTAAGCGGGTCATCACCATTCAAAACATTTATTCTTTCATTCCATTTTTTTCCTTGAACTAGCTTTTGTCGTATTTTATCACCATTGGTGCTGATCCCTATGATAATGAGCCCCTCTTCTGAAAATATTATCTCCAAGGAATCTTCAATCCTTCCAGAAGCTCCACATAATAGAGTAAGATTTAATTTCCCGTCTGTTTTTTTTTGAATCATGTTGGTTGTAATCCGATTCAAAAAACCCAAGGAATTATCTCCTTGTAAAATTGTAAAATTACTTTCTCTTATGTGGTAATAAATTTCATTAGGAGTTTCGCCATCTATCATAATCTGGCCTCATCCGAAGGATTGGCCACAACCACACTCTCTATCTGCATTTGGGTTGGTGATATTGAAACCACCCCCCATCAAACTATCTTTGTAATCTAGTTCAATTCCATTTAATAAGTGACTATCACCATTATGGATAAATATTTTTATATTACCAAAAAACAATATTTGAAATTGTTCTTTATCTTGGGGTATTTCATCAATTTTCATATCATATACATACCCTGAACATCCGCCTGATTGTGCACTGATAATCAGACAGTGGGTTTTTTCTTCATTATTTAGTGTATTTTCCATCTGAGAGAGAGCGGAATCAGTAACTGTAATTGTGACTGAAACAATCGGGTTGCTATTCACTATTGGCAATGAAAATCCATCGCCCCCTAATATCCCCATGTATGTTCGATATCATACTATTATTTTAACATTATAAATTTCCATCGACCATTCAACACATATCTAATGACTTACAGGGGTTGCATATGACGGGAGTCGAGGGGGTGAATGTCAAACAAGTGACGGGCAACTCTATTGTGAATATTAACGACGATGTTTGTGTTGAAGCCCCTCTCTCAATATCAATAATCGATCCTCAAAACAATGAACACTCACTTGGAATTACAATGAGGACTCCGGGGGATGATGAGAATCTTGCCTTGGGTCTCATCTATTCAGAGGGATTGATTAATTCTAATGATGATGTTGAAAAAATTATTTCTAAAGACAATTCCATAGAAATAATTTTGAAAAATAATATTCCATTAAATGCCCAAACTGAAAGAAAATTAATTCTTTCAACATCTTCTTGTGGCATTTGTGGTAAAGAATCGATTTCTAATTTTTTACATTTACATGGGCCGGAGTTATCGAAATCAGTATTAGTTGATTATAATTTGATTACACATTGCGTTTCTAAACTTCATAGTGAACAATTATTATTTAACAAAACTGGAGGTAGTCACGCGACTTGGCACTTTTCTGATGATGGCCAAATCATATTTTTTTCAGAGGATGTTGGACGCCATAATTCGTTTGACAAATTAATTGGGAAATTATTGAAACTTAACCGATTACCAATAACTAATCAAATAGTTCTGGTCTCTGGTCGGATATCTTTTGAAATAATGCACAAGGTAAGGAGGGCTGGATATACTATAATTATTGGACTTGGTGCTCCAACTGACCTTTCTATCAAGATAGCCATAGAACACGGAATTACTCTTATTGGATTTGCAAAAAATAATTCTTTTACAATATATTCTCATCCGAAACGAATTATTGCCCCCTGATCTTAATTATTAGTTTGTAAGTTAGTTACCTTATCTTGTTCTTTTTTTAGTAATTTACATCGATTAAATTGAGTTTTGCAAAGTTTGAGATCTTCAGAATCTAACCCCCTTGATTTTGCTTGTTCAAAACATTTCATTGCATCTTCATAATGTTCAATTGCCGCATAAGATGACCCCATGTTGTATAATGTTCTACCATTCACATTTTTTGGATCCATGGTAATCGCAGTATGATATGATTGAATGCTATCGGAGAATCTTTCGAGTTGATAGAGCGCGTGACCTTTACCATTTTGTGATCGAACTCTTAACTCTGTTTCTTCTCTCGGGGCGCTTTTTATTGCTTTTTCAAAACAATTTAATGCTTGTAAACCGTTTAGTTCTGTCAACATCGTTAATCCTTTATTATACCATTCAATAGATTCATTGAGAGTAACTTCTTCTGAAATACTCGTTTTGCTAACTTTTTGTTGTGCTTCAATAGCAGCTTGGACTAAATCTTCCTCATTTGAATCGGTTGTAAGTTGTCCTATTGCCCCCTCTTCTGACACTTCAGTAGCACGTGACAAACATTGTTCTGCCCGTTCAATATGGCCTGCTGCAGATAAAGCAGATGCCAACCCCCTCCAAATAATTGGGTCCGAGGAATCTTCTTGGAGCAATTCCTTCCATTCTTTGACTGAATCTGCAAACTCCCCTTCGTTTAGATAGGATTCGGCTCTAGAAATCCTAGCAGATTTTAAATTTACAAATTCATCTTCAATCAGATATGAATCTTGATTTTCTTCCTCCTCTGTGATTATTTCCTCACTTGTGATAACGATTTTTTCATCCTCACCCACTTTATCCAATGTATCCGTGGATAATTGGCTTCTATCATTATCAATTTCTATAGTTAATTCTTCGGTATTTGAATTTGCATCCTCCTCATCTGTTGTTCCTGAGGCATTCTGAGGGAGTGGTTGTCTTTCCAGATATGTTTCTTTAATTTGATTTATAGATTCTAAAGTGGCATCATCTTTGCTAATTTGATAAGTCTTTTCATAATTTAATAGGGAATTTTCCCAATCTCCTTCTTCAAATAATATGTCACCTAACCTTGAATTCGCATATAGGTCATCTCCAAATTCTAAAATTTTGATTAGAGAATGTTTCTCTTCAATTATTTGTCCAATTTCCCGATAGTATTCTGCAATTATCCTATTAGATTTTTTTGACTTATCGCCTAAATTCAGGGAGAATTCCAGAGCATTTATAGCTTCTTCTTTCATTTCCAATCCCCATAATGCAATGCCACAATAGCGCCATAGAGTCGGATTTTCAGATGCATCAGTCTCCAATCTATTTTTCAATAATTCCAATAGTTCCTGGTGTAAATTTGATTGTATGAATTCTTTAGATTTTTTGATCAAATCCTCAATTGAATATATATTTTTAATTTCTACCGTGTTGTTAATTATCACTGGTTTGGCGATTATGTCTGGTAATTCTGTAATTTGTTCAGTTTGACTGACCTGAGGTTGTTTAGGTTCAAAATTTGTATATACGTGTGAAGCTTCAATTAATGGTAAAGATTCAATTGGATGAAGATTAGATATTCGAATTAGTTCGGTGTTTTCCCCCATATGTTTGATGCCGATTCTCGCTAAATTAGCTGATCTTTTCGAATCATTTTTTTCAATGAGCACAGCCAAATTAGCAGCGCTCGGCCCATGATTGGGGTTTAAATTAAAAGCATTTTCAAAAGCCTCAATTGCATTCTTTCTCTCTCCGATTTTGGCTTGTAATACTCCGTATCCATACCAAGCTGAAGCGTTATTCGGGTCTAAAGTTGTGACATGTTGATATAATTCACTTGAACTATGTAGATCATTTGCATTAGCTTTTTCTTCAGCTCGAAGTAATAGTTCGTTAATGTCTTCATCTTTCATAATTTCCCGATAAACTCTTTTCAGTTAAGTATTATCTATTATTGCGTGGAATTAAGTAAAGAAATTCATTTGCAACCAATTAATAATCGAACAACTCTAGGGATTATTAATCGGTTATTGTGTCATTATGAATCCATCTGAATGTTTCCCCACTAGGTCACCAGTTGAATGGCATACAATTGGTGAGATCGGCCCTCATCCACAAATAGTGGGAATTACTGGTAAACAGGTTATTATTGTAATAGAAAAACAAGCTAGAGGTTTTGAAGGCATGGTTTCCAAGTTAATTCGTGCCCCTAGAAAATTAAAACGACCATTAGATGATTTGAATTCATTGTTTTGGGAACTTATGGATGGTTCAAGAGATTTGAAAACAATTACAAAAATAATGGATTCAACATTCCATGAAAGGATAGCTCCTGTTTCCGATCGTCTTTCTGCTTCATTAGTAAAATTTCTAGAACTGAACTTAGTGGTACTTCTTGAATCTGAATTTGACAATAGCTGGGACATCAATTCTAATGCGGATTAATAATTATTCTAGATTTCAGGCGTGTTCAACCTGACTTTTTCATCATTTTGTTCTTTGTACGATGCTGAAAAATATGCTATTAGTGGTAAAATTATCAGTAATGTGAAACAACCAATTAAAGTGGCTAAACTATATATCGATTCTTGGATGGGATCCAAAACAAACTTTTCCACAGAAATAATTTCATGTTTCGTATAATTTACATGAACAGAAAAACCTTGATTTTCCAAAATATTGTTACTTTCATCACGTAATTGAATTTTCCAGGTGATTAAATGTTTATTTTCTGTTATTAAATTTTCAGATTCTTCTTCTGCTTGATTTTCACTGTCCGCTTGTAAATAACCGAGACCACCTAGGGGCAATTCCAATGAGACTAAGCCAATTAATGAACTAGAATCATCAATTGAAATTTCATGAAAATTGGATGAAACACACGTTTCAATAATATCTGAATAATCTTTTGAGTTTTCTTTACAACTATAATCTCGCTCTGTCAATCCTAATGAGGGTGTGTGATACCAATCCGTACCAATTGCCTCGACGTAAATTATTGAACCTTCAGGTCCTCCATCAATAGTTGTATTAATCCACGTTATCGCGCTATTAGTTGAAAAAAACCAATATGCGCTAGTATTGTTTTCTTGAATAAGATTTGCAGAAACTTCCTCATTAGATGTGGAATAACCATAATATTCCGAATTTATAGTATTAGAATGAACAGCGTATCCCAAGGTAAATATTAACATTAATCCCATGCCAATCATAGTCCTCATCAGGTTGGGGTTCCTTGACATGGACTTCTTCATATCCCTCGGGTAGAACTCGACGATTTGAAACCTTGTTGCCGCCTCTTCATGATTCTAAAGTAGTGGGTGATGAGCATGGGCATTATCATCACGATTAAATATGGATTGCAGGACGGCGGGCTCGCACGAGGATGGTTAGATGACGACGTTCCACGATATACCCGCTGATATGTTGATTTCAGCACTTTCTGCGAAGATGCAAGAATTTGATTCTATCTCGCCACCTGATTGGGCTGAGTATGCTAAAACCGGCACTCACAGAGAACGCCCCCCTACGCAAGATGATTGGTGGTTCATACGGTCTGCTGCAGTATTGAGGAAAGTAGGAATAAAAGGTCCAATCGGAACAAATCATATGGCGCAATTATTTGGCGGTCCTAAGGATCGAGGAGTTAAACCAAACCGAGCTGCTTCAGGATCACGAAGTGTAGCCCGCATCATTCTACAACAATTAGATTCAGCGGGTTTAATCAAAAGCCAATTGAATATTACAGGAACTGTAAATCATGGAAAGGTACTTACACCTGTCGGCCAATCATTACTGGATGATTTCGCTCATTCTGTACGAGGCGCTGCTGAAGAAAAATACCCTGGGCTCTCAAAATACTAAAAGGTGAGAATATGGCAAGAGTGAAACCACTGGCAAAAAAATTGAGACTTATGAAAGTCACAAAACAGAACCGACGCGTACCAGTGTGGGTCATGCTTCGTACCAATCGTAGTGTGACAACCCACCCTAAAAGGCACATGTGGCGCAGATCAAAATTACAGAGATGATTTAAATGGCAGAGGTAAGAGAAATGATCATTCCATTAAGGGCTGCTTGGGCAGTTCCTCGAACGGCACGCGCGAATAGAGCGATGGCGGAAATCCGCAAACATGTTGCTCAGCATATGAAAAAGGGTGAAGATGAGGATATCTGGATCGATGAAGCTGTAAACCATGCAATTTGGGCAAGAGGAATGCAAAATCCTCCTAGAAAAATAAAGATTATTTGTACTCGAGAAGAGGGTTTTCCTCTTGAAGTTAAATTATTTGAGGAATAAACATGGGCAATATCAGACCTTCATTTATCAAAATCAGAGCACTACGGCTTTTGGATATATATCCAGATAAGTTTACTAATGATTTTGATGAAAACAAAATATTAGTTGCGGAATTTACTGATGTAGATAACAAGCGGATGAGAAATTGGATTGCAGGATACGTCACAAGATATAAACAACGCCGAGTGGATTAGTTTTTCAATAAATTTCCAGTCGATTATACATGGGCAATCTACAACAGATACCTTTTCCTGATTTTTCGGCCAAGTTGTCCATTATTTTAGTTGAACCAAAATTTGATGGTAACATAGGAGCCGTTGCCCGTTCAATGCTAAATTTTGGCGTTCAAGATTTACGAATCGTTGGTCATGATGGAAATTGGAGTTCAGAAACCCGTAACCGTGCAAAAAATGCACAAATAGTTCTTGATAATTGCACTATATACAATTCTCTAGATGAAGCAGTATCCGATCTGAGTATAATTATAGGCACCTCTGGAAAAAGAGAACTTGGATCTAAAACTACCCTTAGACATTTTATTTCACCGTCTGAATTAACTCATAAATTAATTGATATTGATGGACAATTGGGAGTGGTATTTGGCCCTGAGGGGTTCGGCCTTCTGAATGAGCAATTGTCAAAATGTGATTTATTAATGACAATTCCAAGTTGGGAAGGGTACCCGATATTGAATCTAAGTCACGCAGTATCGATAGTGTGTTATAATTGGTATACAACAAATTTACCCGCTTTGACTGATTCGGAAAAAGATAAATTAATGATAAAGGAGTCTGAGCGATTACTCTCTCCAGAATTAAGGCAGATTTTGAAAGAATCTATTGCTAATTTATCTAACAATATGCCTACACAAGAGCATCGGCGTCAAGGCATCGAAGAAGTCTTGACACGTGTTATTTTCCGTGGATTGCCATTGGATGATGAAATTCATCGTATTATTGGTGTTGTAAATGACTCACAATTAGCATTGAAATATATGTCCGAAAATCCTGAAATATGGGACGAGTATCGTAGTGAAAACTAATATTTAGTCCAAGTTGCCCAGGATTTCGGTGTTTCTCTGACGTGAAATGCCCTTAGTTTTAATTCGTTGTCAAATGATGATCGTATGTGAGGCTCGACTTGTTCAAACGCCCACTTGGCTAAATTTTCAGCTGTAGGAATAAATGGAACCACAACTGTCCTATGCCCATCTCCCATTTCAGATAGGGCTTTTAGTGCAACATCATCATTTTCGTAGACAACAAAGGCGTGGTCAACAATATCATGAATATGTTCGGTAAGAATTTGTGAAACATCTGAAAAATCAATCAACATCCCTTCTTCAGAGGTGCCTGGCTCAGACACCACATCCCCCTCAATCTCTGCTTCCCAACGATACCGATGTCCATGAAAGTGTTTACACTTACTTTTGTGATTGGGAACACGATGCCCTGTATCTGTCTCAACCCATCGTCGTATTCTTGTCGTCATCACACATCGACCCCAAATTGGATGCTTGCGGAATTTATGCAATAACGCTCCCCACCTTCATCTTTAGGTCCGTCTTCAAACACATGTCCTAAATGAGCATCACAGGAGCCACATCTAACCTCTACCCTTGCTATGCCCCCACTAAGATCAGTTAATCGTTTGATACCTGCTCCTGGGTCTTCCTGGTGGAATGATGGCCATCCACATCCAGAATCATATTTCATTTTCGAAGTGAACAATAAGTGTCCGCAACAGATACAGAAATAATCCCCATTTCTTTTTTCATCCCAGTATATACCTGTGAAAGGAGGTTCAGTACCTGATTCTTGTGTGACATGATACTGTATATTTGTCAATCTCGATTTCAGGTTCAAATTATTGATATTATTTGTGTCGTTCATGTGCTCATCTCCTTGTGTTTTTTGTCAGTAGTTAGGGCATTGCGAAGAACATCTCTCCAAGGTTTGACATATTGCACAGGATCATCTCTTCCTATTGCGTGAAAAGCTAGTATACGCTCTACATCTGATCCAGAAGTTCCAGATGATCGTCCTTGCTTGTCTGGGTTGTAAGATGTAATTGTGTTTGAAAATATAGTATCAAAATCTAGTCCGAGTTGTGAAATAGCTTTTTCAGCATCTCTAAGGATAGTCTCTTTATCACCATCAATATATGGTAATTTAAAAGCCACATTTCCCGACTCCCAATTGCCTACTTCAAAAGCATGTTCAAGAGCTCTGTAGAATTCTGGTCGGCAATCAGGATAAATCGCATGATCCCCTGAATGTACACCAAGTGCGATTTCAACATTTCGAGATTCTTTAATTGCAATAGACAGTGCACATCCATACAATATTGAAGCAAAAATTGCGTTTCGATTTGGGACTACTGTTTGCTTCATTTGTAGTTCCTCATAGTGTCCCTCTGGAATCTCTATCGCTTCATCTGTAAGAGCTGAATGGAAAGAATTCATCGCTGAGGTTAAGTCAATTACTCGATGGTTGACATGAAAGCCATTTTGTGAAAGATAATTTAGATTTGATAGTGCTCTCTGAACTTCTATCACATGTTTCTGCCCGTAATTATACGAAATAGCATGTACATCATACCCATCGGCCAATAATCGAATCAATAGGGCAGTGGAATCCATACCTCCACTCAATGCAATAATAGCAACTTTGCTTGTCATTAGTCAACCCCAATCCATTTATGAGTTTGTAAACTTAAATGCCATCCCGGATTATTTTTAACAGCCTCAACAGTTGATTTGAAATTATTTCCATTCCACTCCACATCTTTATTTTCATCGTAACAAGGTTGTAATAAATGATAATCGAACCCCTCTCTTAGTTCATCATACATTTCTAAAGGCTGTCCTAAATAGACTACCTTTAGCTCATCACCTGATTGTTGTCGAATTTTTACATCAGCATATTCTTGATCCTTAGGACTCACACAAATCCAATCTATTATCCCAGGTGGAATAATAATTGTTCCATTAGTTTCTATACTGAGGAAGTATCCAAGTGGTTTCAAACAATTTGAAAGTGTTTCTAAATCTTGTAATGCCGGTTCACCCCCAGTAAAAATTATTCTATCGCAATCAAATTTTGATAATTTATTGACAATTTCACCTAGTGACATATCTTCCCAAATATCAAAATTTGTATCACACCAAGGGCACCTAAGATTACAACCTCCAAATCGAATAAAGATTGATGGGAAACCCGAATGATAACCTTCACCTTGGATGCTATAGAATATTTCTACAATTGGATACTTGAGCTCTAAGTTGTTAGCTTGAATCAACATAGTCATTTCATCACCGATTTAGGGTATTTCTACTAATTAATTGTAATAATTCTGATCTAGCCTCTGAATTTTCAAAAAACACACCATTCATAGCGCTAGTCGTCATAATTGATTGTTGTTTCTTGACCCCTCTACATGCCATACATCCATGTGATGCATCAATTATCACAGCAGAACCAAGTGGTTTCAAAATTGATTCTAAATCATTTGCTATTGATTTTGTAATACGTTCTTGATTTTGTAATCTTCGAGCGTACATATCTACTAATCTTGCCAGTTTACTTATTCCAACAATTTTGTCGACGGGAATGTATGCAACACTCGCAGTCCCAGAGAAGGGTAGCAGATGATGTTCACAAGTAGAGTGAAATTCAATATCCCTTAGAAGAACAATACCATCATAGCCTTCAGCGTTAAAAGTTGCATCAAGTATAATTCGGGCATCATCTGAATATCCAGAAAATATTTCAAAATATGAATCAATTACCCTTTCAGGTGTATGTTTTAATCCTTCTCGGAGTTCTCCCCCGTCGTTATTTTCAATGAATCTTACCAGTGTATCAATTGCCTTAATCGCCTCGCCTCGTAAATTATCTTCAATCATTTCAATCACCCTTTCTTCCATGCGATTCATCAATTTCATCTAATTGGTCGAGTAGTTTTCGACATGCTGTTCGTATAGCATCAGCAACAGAAACAAATTTTTTCTTGTCACCTACGTGCAGTTTCAAATCATCCAATAATTCCAATGGCATGTCCAAACTGATTTTTGGCATGCATTTAGGGACACATCTTTACCTAAAAGTATTACTGCAGTAATACTAAGGTAATACTCAAGTAATACTCGGGTGCTGAGAGTTATTTGCGGTGTGATTCAATTAATTCGTTTAAATTTGGGAAGTTATCATTCAATCTTTGAGTTTTTTGACTAAGAATTTGATATTGAATGGCTATTTCTTCATCTTGAACATTATTCTCCAATAGGTTTGCAATCACATTCATACCACCCTGAATAGATCCAGTTTCTAAATATGCTTCGTTAGAGATTAATTGCCCATCTCGTAGTAATTCTAAAGTTTCTGAAACAAATTCCATCTCTAATTGTATAGCCGAACATGTCAATGAAACTAGTGGTAAAAGCGAGGTGATACTCTGAAGCATGGGGGTCGGTCAAGAGGTTCGTATATGATGATTATTGTAACTGGTTTTGTACCAATTCAACAAGAACCCCACCCGTAGATTTAGGGTGGATAAATGCAACTAAATTTCCACTAGAACCAATATTGGGTGTCGAGTTAATCATTCTAAAATTATTTTTCAATAGTTTTTCAATAACTAATTGAATATCTTGAACATTGATTGCAATTTGTTGTATACCTGCTCCATGGTTGGAGATAAATTTAGCAATAGGTGAATTTTCACTTAATGGTTCAATCAATTCTATTTTCGAGAAAGTTTCATTTGAGTCATTATCTATGCCCTGAAACATACGTACCCGAACATCATGTTCTGTAATAATTTCATCTTCACCTTGTTTCAACCCAATCAGATTCCATAATATTGATGAATCTTCTAAGTTATTTGTCGCAATACCAACATGGTCAATTCTTGGTGGCATTTTATACTCCGCTTGGTGAGACCCAGGTCCCAAATTCTTCTCTCATGATTCCATTAACTTCCCCTACAGTAGCTCCTAACTTTAATGCAATAATCAAAGGATCCATCACATTTTGGTCAGAATTACATGCGATTCGTAATTGGGATAATGATTCCACTACAGAATCATTATTCCTTGATTCTTTGTTTTTTTTGATTTTTAATATTTGGGAATCCGATTTATTTTTTTCTAATCTCAAACCTAAAGTGGAATCTTCAGCATCTTCAACATATTTGTTCACACCTATGACTGGCAATTCTCCGGATTCAATTTTTTTCAATTCCCTCCATGCACTTTCATGTATTTTTTTCTGTTGAACACCGGATTTTATGGCATCCATAGCCCCACCAGATAAATAAATTTCATTAATCAATTCGTTGGCACCAGTAACAATTTTTGCGGTCAGTTCCTCGATGAGGTATGAACCAGCCCAAGGATCCACCGTATCTGCAACAAAAATCTCATCAGAGATAATTTGCTGAGTTCGGAGAGCGATTTTTACTGCTTTATCAGTTGGTAATCCGATAGCTTCATCGAAACTATTTGTATGGAGGGATTGGGTGCCACCGAAAACTGAAGATAATGCTTGATATGCAACTCTTATTGCGTTGTTCATAGGTTGTTGGGCAGTAAGTGTGACCCCTGCTGTCTGGGTATGGAATCTAAGTTTTTGAGATCGAGAATTCTGTGGAGAGAATCTTTTTGTGATTTGTTCAAACCATATTTGCCTTGCTGCTCTAAATTTGGAAATTTCTTCCAAAAAATCATTATGGCACCCAAAAAAGAATGACATTCTAGGAGCGAAATCATCAATATTCATTCCAACTTTAATAGCTTCTTCCGCATAATAAAGGGCATTTGAAATCGTTAAACCGACCTCTTCAACTGCCGTACATCCTGCTTCTCTCATATGATATCCACTAACTGATATTGTATTCCAAGATGGTAAATTTTCATGACACCATTGGAATAAATCTGTTGTTAGACGAATGGATTCTTTGGGTGGATAAACATAAAGTCCTCTGGCAATATACTCTTTCAAGATATCATTTTGCACAGTACCTTTTAGTTTGGATCTCGGAATCCCCTTTTCATCGGCTAGAGCCACGTATAGTGCTAGTAGAGTAGTTGCTGAAGCGTTAATTGTCATAGAAGTAGATACTTCTCCCAAGTCTATTCCGTCAAATAATTCTCTCATATCGTCTAGAGTATCTATAGCCACCCCTACCTTGCCAACTTCCCCTTCTGAAGTTTCATGATCAGAATCTAAACCCAGTTGCGTTGGCAAATCAAAAGCTACAGAGAGGCCCGTTTGCCCAGAATTCAATAATAATTTAAATCTTTGATTTGTTTCTTTAGCGGTAGAAAATCCGGCATATTGACGCATAGTCCATCGTTTATTACGATACATTTCCTTGTGTATTCCTCTTGTGTAAGGGGGATGTCCAGGGGGTGGATGGCCATCTACAGGATGGCCTGAGTCGGCCGCAGTTTCCGGGGTAGAAACATTGGATCGAACAATCCCTCTGCGGGTGGTTGATTTGTCTTCATGCATGCTTCTCAACTCGTTGAGGTCAAACAATGCAAATTAATGATGTGCTTCAATGGTGATGTCCACCGGGGCCATGAACATGCCCATGTGCCAACTCTTCATCGACTGGTTCTCTTATGGATAAAATTTCGACTTCGAAAGTTAATGATTTTCCTGCCATCGGATGATTGAAGTCACAACTTACCTCTGAGTCATTTATTTCAACGATTTGAAAAGGTGTTGGCTGTCCTTGTACTGCAGCCTCAAATTGCATCCCGACTTCTAGTTCATCGGGGAATTGCCCTCTTTCCATTTGAAGAACACGATCTTCTTCTCGGTGACCATAAGCCCGCTCAGGATCTAAAGTAAAAATTCTTTTTTCTCCAATATTAGACCCCATAATTTCTTCTTCAAAGCCTAAAATCATATTTTGATGACCGATTAAAAATGATATCGGTTGTCTACCTTCACCTTTTGAGGAATCAAAAACTTCTTCGTTTTCAGGAAAATATCCCACATAATCCGCTGTTACGACTTTATTTAATTCTACTATCATTCTATCATCTCCTTATGGTATAATCATCAATTATTTTAGATAATTTTTTCGATTGGTGTTCATTAATAACACCATCATTTATTTTTTCAACTAAATATAATTTAGCTTCAGCAGCTGTTTGCCGCTCACCTTTAGCCCAAATCGAACCCAATAATCCTGAATGATGTTCTTCTAAAATATCTATTTTTTTCAACAGACCCCTCATTTCATATTTGTATTCCATATGGCGACTACGATCCAATCTTTTAGCACGATTAGCAGGTTGGTAACTTGATTTAGGAGCCCTTCGGCGTGGCCTTGGAGGGGGTTTTACTACTGGCTTAGCTACAGGTTTATTCCTATTCACTCCAATATTTTGAGCGGCCCTAAGTTTACTTTGCTGAATTAATTGAACTGCTTTATCAGACTGTACTTTTTCTGAAGGTTTTTTAATTAGTTTAGAATTATTATTCTTTAACCCCACACTTTTTCTCCCCTCAAGGGGTGTTTTTTTGTCATCATCAATTGCTTCTGTTTGTATGATAATTTCCTTAATTAACTTAGTTGGATCTGTTTGCTCCACCGGTGTATCAGCTTTTGAAATTGATTTTAGATTTTTTTTCTCTGATTGTATTTGGGGTGGTGATGGTGGTTGAACTTCAATCGCCCCTGTAGCCGTTGAGGTGGGAGTAGCCCTCGGAGTAGGTGTTATCGGAGTTGCCACCCGTGATTTTTTCCTAGATTCTTTATTAGAATCTTTACCAAAAATATTTTTTGGTAACGTTTTGGGTTTGCGACGACGCTGCACTACTGAACCAGTCTCCTATCCAATCCTAAGGAACGGGTTTCATAAGTGTATTGAGTTCAATTATGTCAAAGCCAAGATACTATTGTTGAATCAGTTCTCAACAATGGATTAATTTTGCTATCTGAAAAATTAGTTTCAATATCACATAATCTTGCCAATCTTCCTAATTCAGCAATCATTGTCCCATTATCGATACAATATTGTTTTTCTGGCCAGTGTGAACTAGCTCCACGTTCGTGACACATTAATACAGACATTTCTCTAATTCGAGAATTACATGCAACTCCACCTCCAAGAAGAATCTCTGTTTTGCCCAAATGCGCTAGGGCCCGTTCTGCAACTTCTATACAACTAGAAAATGCATGCTCTTGCAGTGACCAGCATACTTGAGCTAATGGTTTTCCGTCATTGAGTAATTGCTGAGCCGCAGTTAACATACCTGAAAATGACAAGTCCATTCCTTGAACTCCATATGGTAATTGTACCTCATTAAGTGAGGCATTTGGATTTTCATCCACCCATTTTTTAGCTAATTTTTCCACCTCAGGTCCGCCGGGAAAAGGAATCCCTTGTGCTCTAGCAAATTTGTCTAACATATTGCCGATGCCGATGTCTAAAGTTTCACCAATAACACGATATTTATCCCCCATTCGAGCGATTACCTGTGTATTTCCTCCACTTACGTAAAGTAAAATCGGGTCTGTACACCCAGTTTGACTTCGTCCGATTTCAATATGTGCAATACAATGATTGACACCAATTAAGGGTATATTAAGATCTGAAGCCAAGGCTCTAGCAACAGATGCGCCGACCCTTAAACAAGGGCCTAAGCCAGGTCCCTGGCTGAAGGCGACAGAGATAATATTTTTTTTCTGAATGTTGTTTTTTTGAAAGAAATTTGAAATTATTATCGATACATTTTCTGAATGATGATCTGCAGCTTCACGGGGATGAATTCCTCCCTCTTCCGGCCTAAAAAGGGCAGAGCATGAAGGAATCAGCTCCCCACTCTCTTTCACACCACCAATTGATAGAGTATGGGCCGTACTTTCGAGACCGATAACAATGCCCATTATATTCTTCGAACAGACATAGTCCTTTCAAGTATCACTCTTCTCGGACGTTCATGCAGTTGCTCTTGGTTAACATAGGCGAGTTAGCAACTCTTTCATCAGGTGACCCAAATAAACCCCTCTCCGGGGACTCAATGTTCAATAGAGATCAGTTAGTACATAACCCTGGTCTTGGGATTTTTATTGAAGAGAATAAGATAATTCGAATAGATGATTCCAATAAATTATTTGATGAATATTCAGGTACTAATGTCAAAATAATTGATGTAAATCACAAGGCAATCGTGCCTGGATTTGTTGATTCACACACGCATTTGGTTTGGGCAGGAGATCGTGCGAATGAAATGAACTTGAGAAGAAAAGGATCATCTTACCAAGATATTGCTAACGCAGGGGGCGGAATTCAAAAAACTGTAAGATCTACTAGAAGATCATCCAAAGATGTATTAGTAGACAAAGGATTAGATATTTGTAAAACCGCATTGAAGTTTGGAACAACCACTCTTGAAGGTAAAAGTGGATATGGATTAACAACAGAATCTGAAATCAAACTCCTCCAAGCAATAAGAAAAATTGATGAACTCGCCCCTCAATTAATTCTCAGTACATGGCTAGGGGCTCACGATTTCCCACAAGACACCAATAAGTCAGAATATATCGAATCCCTTATTTCAGAACAATTACCGTTAGTAGTGGACAATAATTTAGCCAATTGGGTTGATGTATTCTGCGAACCAGGTTGGTATGATTTGGAACAAACTGAGACTATAATCCAAGCTTCACATGAATTAGGGCTAAGGAGCCGAATTCACGTAGACGAATTCGTCGATGGTGGCGGGTTATCCCTTGCTGCTGAATTAGGTTGTGATAGCGGGGATCACGTGGGCTTTAGCAATTCAGAATCCAGAGAGGCGGCAAGTAAGGCCGGAACTCTTCAAACCTTTTTACCCGGAACTCCTTATGTTTTAGGTAAAAAATTAAATTATCCAATTAACGAATGTTTAGATAACAATTGGGCTTTTGCATTCGCAACGGATTATAATCCGAATTGTAACACAATTTCTTTACCATTTGTAGGTAGTCTCGCAACTCATCGATTAAACCTAGACCCCCTCGCCGCTTTAGTTGCCGTGACCCGGAACCCTGCTTCATCTCTTAATTTGAAAAAGAATCAAGTCAGAGGTAGTATAAGTGAGGGTGGAATCGCTGATCTTAATATTTTAAAAAGTAATTATGTCGATGGGTGGTGCCAAACTCCAGGAATTTCTCCAATCTCCAAAACAATAATTTCAGGGAAATTGATTATCCACTAATTCTTTTACAAACCGGTTTTAAATTTAAAGGAACTTTGAGGCTGGCTTAACATATTTTCAATTAAACAATGTTCCAATTATATCTGATTATTTATCCCAACACAAAAGCAGCTGTATGTTAGTGATTTTTTTCGGAGATAGTATTGCCGATAAGAATGATTATCGGAAATCAAATCTTAATGGAAACTTGAAAGTGCTTAGCAGTAAGTCATTTAGGCTAATAATTGTGATTTTTACCAATACAGAGGGGTTGTAAGGAACATATTTACG
This sequence comes from uncultured Candidatus Poseidoniales archaeon, assembly GCA_963934165.1. Classification (GTDB taxonomy): domain Archaea; phylum Thermoplasmatota; class Poseidoniia; order Poseidoniales; family Thalassarchaeaceae; genus MGIIb-O2. Next base: position 24,340 of record CAWVXH010000003.1, on the reverse strand, counting down.
AATGGCACGATGAAAGCAGGTCATGAGGGTATATGTTGGTTATTGCATGAGTTGTAAGAAATCACAAGAGATACTCAATGCAAAATTGATCCAGATGAAAAATGGAAGAACAAGAGTGGCTGGTTCATGCACCGCCATTGGTTGTTTGGGGAAAATCTCAAAAATTATTTCATGATTTTTTAACACTCCAAGAGAATCATTGATGAGGGAGACTCTTGACGGCGGCTTACCTTAGGGCTCGTGGTCTAGGGGTTATGACGTCGCCTTGACATGGCGAAGATCGCAGGTTCAATTCCTGCCGAGCCCACCAATGGGAATGATTCTGCTTTTATCATAAATCAAATTCGAACGCCAGCCTCAATCTACCCTTGCCTTTGTTCTTTTTTCCGATGTATCGGAGAGTGGGAATTATGGATGTATTCGATACATGAGTTCCAGCGCATGGACATAGGTCTACGCCTTCAATTTCGACGACTCTTAAAATATCCCCAGGAATTTTATGCAAAAATTTAGTGTGTCTCATCTGTTCATGATCCAGTATCATATTTCGATCCCACTTGTGGATATTTACAGCGGCGGACGAGCTTAATACCGTATTTACTGCGTTTACTAACTCTATAGGGTCAAATTTACTCTTATCATCGAATAACAGGTCAATGCGTGATTGAATAGCTCCTAATTGATTTCCTACTGTCTCAGCTCCCCAGATATCTTCAGCAAGTGCCGAAACAATATGTTGTGAAGTATGCATCATTGTGTGAGCATTTCTTCTTTCTGTATCTATTTGACACAATATTTCTTCACCTATTTCAAAATCCAATGGATTTTCTATAGGATGTTCAATCATTTCACCGGGCATAACCTCTGTATAATCTGATATCTCGCCATCCGCCTTGATGATTTTTCCCGTATCACCCGGTTGCCCCCCTCCTCTTGGGTAACAATATGATTCGGAAAGAAATAATGCGGAATCGGTTATTCCTACGATGTTGGCTTCGAATTGAGGGGGGTTAATCCCTGGATGTCTTGTCATGTGCAGTTTTTCTTGCATAATTATGCCTCAAAAATATTGCAAAGGAGCCCGTCTAATATTTTTGATGCTAGATTTTCCGTGTCTATCGAAAATGCCCTATCTCCCATTAGTGGGGGGACTGTTTCTCTTATCCAATCGTGAATTTTTGATACAGAATCCGAGGCGGTTTCTGAAATATTATCTAAAGCAACACTTGAACAAATAAATTCATTTGCTAATATAAATGATAAGAACTTTGTTTGTTGTAAAAGGCGATATGATCCTGTAGCACCCATAGATACATGATCTTCTTTACCCAAACTCACAGGAATATTTGTTGTAGTTACTGAATTCGCGAGAAGATTCATTTCAGCTAGAACAGCAGCCGATACATATTGTAAGATCATTAAACCACTTTCAAGCCCTTCGTTTTGTGCTAAAAAAGCATTTTGATTTGACCAATTAGGATCTAGGATTTGATTTGTTCTTCGTTCTGAAATACTACCGATTTCATGACAATTAACAGCTAGAGTATCACTAACAATAGCCAAGGATTGCCCATGAAAATTCCCTCCACTAATTACATCAATTTCAGAATCTTCAACAAAAATCAAAGGATTATCTGTAGCCGAATTTATTTCAATTTCTAAAATGCGTCTTGATTCTTTGATTGTATCAATCATTGGCCCATGAACCTGAGGAGCACATCTAAAGGAATATGAATCCTGAACTCTATCGCAATTTTTATGAGATTCCATTATCTTCGAATTTTCTAATAATCCTGAAATTCTAGCGGCGGAAATTGATTGGCCGATCTGGGGTCTTACAAGATGGATTCTTTTATCAAAAGGAGAAGCTGAACCTTTGATACTCTCAATTGAACAGGCGACGGATGCATCAGCAGAAAATATTAATTTTTCACAATTTAGTATTGATTCAGTTAAGTAAGTGCACATTTGGCTGGTTCCATTGATTAACGATAAACCTTCTTTTGCCTCTAAAATTGTGGGTTGCAAATCCGCAGCAACCAGTGCATCTTTAGCATCAGTAATGACCCAATTACCTTCTGTGGATTGTACATTAGACCTTCCTTCCCCAATAATTCCCAGAGCCATATGTGATAATGGGGCTAAATCTCCAGATGCACCCAGTGAACCGATACGAGGGACTTCTGGTGCGATTCTATTGTTGATCATGTCAATAATTAATTGTACCAATTCAACTCGTGCGCCTGAGAATCCTTTTGCGATTGAATTGACTCTAATCAACATCATCATTAGCACATGCTCGGGGCTCATTCTTTCGCCTACCGCACAGGCATGAGAACGAATGAGATTTCGTTGTAATTCATTTAATTTAGTTTTATCAATTGTTTTTGTTGACAGGGCACCAAAGCCCGTGTTTATTCCATAAACAACATCTCCTGAAGCTAAAATTCGCCCAACTGCATTGTAGGATTCCTTCATATTAGAACTAGCTTTAGTGGATAGTTTAACATTTACATCTTGATTTTTTAGAGAATAAATTTGCTCTAAAGTCAATGACTCACCATCGATAATTATCGTCTTCATTGTCTCTGCCTCTGCATATCTGAAAATATCTTATTTAGTAAATCTTTTGAAACCTCTGAAGCAAGAGTTACCTGTAAATTATTATCCATTTTCATGGCTCGGCGAATAGTAAATTTCGCTTCAGAACTTTGACCCCATGCCCTCCTCGCAACTCCGTTATTAACATCCCAAGATAGCATCGAGTTAAGATTAGATGTTGATTGCTTGGTTCCTTCTAATAATAGGCCAAATCCACCATTAGACACTTCACCCCAACCAACTCCTCCACCATTGTGTAAACTGACCCATGTTGCTCCCCTAAACGAATCTCCGATGAAGTTTTGAACAGACATATCTGCAGTAAACATCGAACCATCTCTAATATTAGCTGTTTCACGATATGGGCTATCAGTGCCACTAACGTCGTGGTGATCTCTACCTAATACGATAGGTGCGGAAATAGTTCCATCAGATATAGCTTGATTGAATGCATTCCCGATTTCTCTTCTTCCAATTTCATCAACATATAAAATTCGAGCTTTACTTCCCACCACTAATTCATTATATTTAGCAGATTTAATCCAAGTCAAATTATCTGAATATTGCATAGATAATTCAACCGGCGAATTTTTTACTAATTTTTGTAAAATACTTATTGCAATTTCGTCTGTTTTTTCTAAATCAGAATTCAATCCAGATGTACAAACCCATCTAAATGGACCAAATCCATAGTCGAAGCAAATTGGCCCCATAATATCTTCAACATAGGATGGATATTTGTAGCCGGAAAGTGTGTTTTTATCGAAAATATCTGCACCGGATTTTCCAGATTCTAATAAAAATGCATTCCCATAATCCCAAAATTTCATGCCCTTATTCACTAACTTATTAATAATATTAGTATGATGAACGAGGCCAGATCGGACTAATTTTTTAAATTTCAAAGGAGCTTCTTTAATCATGATATTTGCATCTTCGAAAGACAAACCTGCCGGATAATAACCCCCTAGCCAGGGGTTATGCAAACTTGTCTGATCCGAACCCAATTCCGGAATGATATTTACAGAATCGAGTTTTTCAAGTAGATTTACTATATTACCAATGTATCCTAAAGAAATTGCTTCCTTATTTTTAATGGCGGATTTTGTACGTTCCATTAATTCATCTAAGTCGTGATAATATTCAGATAACCAACCTTGTGTGTGCCGTTTTTTCACAGCTAGTTCATTAATTTCAGCAATAATAGTAACTACACCTGCAATTACTCCCGCTTTAGCTTGGGCACCTGACATACCCCCTAAGCCAGAGGTGACGTAGAGAAGCCCCCCCATGCCCTTCCCTGAAGATATACCAAGATATTTCCTAGCGGCATTAAGTATCGTTATAGTTGTCCCATGAACTATACCTTGAGGGCCGATATACATATACGAACCCGCAGTCATTTGACCATATTGAGAAACACCTAATGCATTCATAATTTCATAATTTTCTTGGCTCGAATAATTTGGAATTACCATTCCATTGGTAATCACGGCCCTAGGTGCATTTTTTGAAGAAGGAAATAATCCTAATGGATGACCAGAGTACATTACCAAGGTCTGTTCGTCATTCATAACAGAAAGGTAAGACATCGTTAATCTATACTGAATCCAGTTTTGAAATACAGAACCATTGCCTCCGTAAGTTATTAGTTCATGTGGATACTGAGCAACAGTGGGATCAAGATTATTCTGAATCATTAACATGATGCTTGCCGCCTGGAGATTCTGTGACGAATAATCTGTGATTGGTCTAGCAAACATTTCATAATTAGGCCTGAAACGATGCATGTAAATATGCCCATAATCAAGTAGTTCTTGAGAAAATTCTTCGGCTAACTCTGTATGCCATTTTTGCGGGAAATATCTAAGCGCGTTGGCTATTGCCTGTTTCTTCTGTTTCAAATCTAAAACTTGTGGGCGTGCAGGGGCATGATCTACAGAAGAATCAATGAATGATTTAGGAGGCAGCTCAAGTGGGATGCCGATTTTTAAATCGTCAATGAATTCAAGCAATTTTATCACCCCAACTTCCCATTCATAATATCCCTTACATTACTAATTATTTGGTCTGCTGATTTGATGATTATATCTGTCCCAATAGAGTAATGGTTCTTATCTGTCTCAATTAAACCACTAATATTAATTTCGACATTTAAAATTGCTAATCTTATTGAAGCATAACATAATTCGGCGGCACCAGCAGCATCAGTAATAGCATTCTGATTACAAACGACTAATAATTCAGGTATAATTTCCAAGAGTTCGAGAGATTGTTCCGCAGTTTCGAATGGCACATTTGTGGCTCTGAGGGTCGCGTTTGTGATTGCATCAGTCCTAGTATTTATTTCATCTTCTGAATTTTTAGGCAAACGATAAGCTTCCATCAATTTATCAAATGAATCAGAATCATTTTTTGCTAACTCTAAAGCACCATCTATATTTGAATCATGGTTAGATAAAATATGATTAGAAATTTTCTGTCCGGATGCCCATTTTTCTCTCCCTTTGGTTAGATTAGCAACCATTGAAGTTAATGAATAGGCATGAGCAAGACAAAGTGCCGCAACAGTTCCCCCACCTGGAGTTGGGGATTTGGAAGAGATTTCATTTAAGATTGCGATGTATCCTTCATTCATTTTTTCCAACCTCATCCCTAATTGCCCATTCGATGATATTTTTATTTTTGTCAAATACTGACAAGTATTCTAATCCTAGGCCTGCTATTGCGGCATCTACTAATTCTAATTCTGAAGCTTGGTCGGGATCGGGGTGATACCATTTACCACTCTCAACGATTGCCGCCAGTGGAATTAACCCTACCAATTCCGATCCTAATACTGAGATGCCATGGTCATTAACAATTGATTTAACAGCTTCAAATGCATGATGTATTGGAGTAATATTTACATTTTGTATATTCATTGAAACTTGAGATATATTATGGCTAGGTAATGTTAACCCCATAGCTTGCACCTCTTCTAGCATACCCTGAATTCTTTGTTTTTTCCCACTTGAATTTTTGACGATTCTACCAGATGTACGGACGATTGACCCTGCAATTTTCGAGGCTTTAGCATCTAATTCATCGACATTTATATTGTATGCTACGAGAACATTTCTCACACCAATTGACATGGCACCAAATTTTTTGCTAATATCATCCCATGCACCTGACCATCCATCTGGTAACCGAGTTGTTTCCTCAGCCCATTCCCCACCGGTTAATCTTGATTCCAATCCTTCATATTGGCCCTTTCTCAGCCCTGATAATTTGATTCTGGTCGAATCTGTTGCCACGTCGCCATAAAAATAATATGGCACATTAGGAATTAAACTTGGTAACTTTTTTGCACACCTAATGCATTCATCTATAGAATTATTTGATAGTGGAACAAAGGGGCAAACATCGACTGCACCCATACGAGGGTGGCTCCCTTGATGTTTACTCATATCGATTAATTCGAATGATTTTAATATTAATTTCGAAGTAGCATTAAGCACAGCCTCAGGTTCGCCAGCGATAGTTATGACCGTTCGATTATAATCAGGATCTGGTTCAGCACCTAGGACATAAGCGCCCTCAAATCCTTGAGCACTTTCTACAATTTCGTCAATAATATCTTGTTTTCTCCCTTCGCTGATATTAGGTACACATTCAATCAAATGCTTAGACATTTAATCACTATCCATATAATCGGTCGGGATCGGAAAGATTTGACTGTTTCTTTTTGATTCCCATCGTCATGATTGCCGACTTAAAATCAGACATTAAGCAATTGTCTTTATTGTCTACTATTGCTAACATCCCTGCCTCTATAGTCACTGATTTAATTTCAGCACCACTAAACCCTTTTGTGATGATACTGAGTTTTTTGCTATTTACATCTTTAGAAATAGGCATATTAGCAAGATGAATATCAAATATTTGTTTCCGTGCAGACAAGTCGGGTAGAGCGATTTCTATTATTCTGTCAAATCGACCAGGGCGCAGTAAAGCTTTGTCGAGCAATTCTGGCCGATTTGTTGCTGCAATAATTTTAACATTTTCCAGTGCATCAAAACCATCCATTTCAGCTAATAATTGCATTAATGTTCTCTGAACCTCTCTATCTCCCGATGTTGAAGAGTCCAGTCGTTTGCTTCCAATAGCATCAATCTCATCAATAAATATGATTGTTGGGGACTTTTTTCTTGCTAAATCAAACAATTCCCTTACCATGCGACCACCTTCTCCGATATATTTCTGGGCTAATTCTGATCCAACCAACCCTAGAAAGGTTGCATTCGTTGCATTCGCCACTGCCTTAGCTAACATTGTTTTACCAGTCCCGGGTGGGCCTGAAAGTAGAATTCCTTTCGGTGGAACAATTCCAAATTTTTTGAAGATACCTGGATTTTCAAATGGCAATTCAATAGCATCTCTGATTAATTTTATTTCTTGTTCCAAGCCACCTAAATCTGAATAATTAACATTAGTTTTATCAAGAATTTCTGTACTAGATACGAGAGGATCAAAAGCATCATCGAGAATGGAGATAATAGACAGAGTATCTTGATTTAATGAAACTCTAGTCCCTGGTTTCAACCTCTTTTTATTCAATGTAGGATTGATTGAAACCATAAAGACTGTGCCATTAGAACTTCTTACAATAGCTTTTTCTCCCTCTAAATCTTGTATGTATCCAATAATATTTGGCGGCATTCGCAACGATCGTATCTCTTCTTCTAACTTCGTCGCGCGTTTTTTTAACTGATTGATTTCATTTTCTAAAAATAATTTTTCTGTTAACAATTGCTGAGAATCTTCCAAAAGTTCTGAAATTTGTTTTTTGAGAATTGAAAGTTGACGAGAATTGTCATTCAAATTACTGGAATCTGATTTGTTCTCAGCACGGGAGTTAGAATCGGCTCGACTCGTCATGGTATGACCTGATGCCACTACCATATGACAGTTCTCACCCGAAGTAATCTTGTACGAGAGACGCGTCCTGCCTATTATGGGGACTTGTGAGTTATGTGGTGCTGAAAAAGTTAGCACACGCAGAGCCAGTGCGACCGGTATCAAATTAGAAGCGTGTAATCGTTGCATTGACAAAATGCACCTAAAAATAATTGATGATCCAATTCAACATAAACAAGCTAACCCCAAGAAAATCAATAATGTAACTAGCCGGGGTATTTCTGGTAAAGATATTATGGCTAAACAAGAAAAAGAATTAGCGCCCGATTTCCATAAAATGATTAGAGAAGGTCGAATAGCTAAAGGGTGGGATCAACGTGTCTTCGCCCTAAAGATGAATGAAAGACTGAATTCAATTCAAAAAATTGAAAATGGGGGGCGCCCGACGGATTCTTTGATAGAAAAAATTGAAAAAATTCTCGAAATTAATTTGTATATTGTACGCAGTAGTCAATCCACCTCGGTATTGGCGTCGAAAAAGAGAGGCATGACAATCGGCGATGCTCTTGAAGATCTTTTATCGAGGAGGGGCGAATAATTGGAAAAAGTTCCCCTACATATTATTCATTTAGATCAAGATGATCCCAATAAATGTACAGCTAGGAAATTAGAAAGGTTTGGCCATGCTAATGTCCATTCAAATATTTTTAAATCTCCAAAAAGAGGATTTCTTTTAGATCCGGCTGCTGGATTATTATTAGGTCCTGATGATAAATTATTGATTGAAAAGGGAGCTTCTATTGTTGCTTTGGATTGCTCGTGGAAATTGTTAACTGAATCACTAGAAATCATTCACAAAAAAACCAAACTAAAAGGTAGAACTTTACCTTTAGTTTTAGCAGCAAATCCAGTATCATGGGGGAAACCAGGTAGATTATCTACGGCAGAAGCTTTAGCCTTAAGTTTAGTTTTGATCAATAAATGGGAGCAAGCTAGAAGTATACTGAAACCATTTAGATTTAGTGATACATTTTTTCAATTAAATTCAGAGCCCATGGAGGCCTATTCAGCTGCCACAACCAATTCAGAATTAGCTGAACTTCAATGGGAATTTTTTGATAAGCCTTCATCTAACTTGTGAACCTGATGGCATGTCTTTTTCAAATGTTAACAAAGATACTTTTCCATCCCCATCATCTGCTGCCAATAACATTCCTTCTGACATCACACCTCGTAATTTCCGTGGTTTTAAGTTGGCTACAAATATGACATTTTTACCAATCAATTCTTCTTTGGAATAAATACCTTTGAATCCAGCACATACTGTACGGGTTGAGTTAGGGGCATCTTCTAATGTCACAACAAATAATTTGTCTGCATTAGGGTGGTCGTCAACGGAAATTACTTTCCCAGTTTTCATTTCTACTTTCATAAAATCTTCAAATTCGATATATTCGTCCTCCATATTGGTCTCTGTATGTTCATTAGTTGATTCGGCTATATCGGCCTCACGCTTCAAAATATCGTCTAACTCAAGCCTCTGGAATAGAGGATGTGGGGGGCTTTGATTCCAATGTATTGCATGATGAGGACTGAACGCATCTTCATAAAGAATATTGTCCATTCCTTCTATTTCACCTAACATTTCCCACAATTTATTTGATTGAAAGGGGATGAATGGTCTAAGAGTAATTGCAAGCCCCTTACATATTCTCCAACCCAATGCTAATTTACTCAATGAATCAGTTCTTTCCAGAGAAGGCGGGGATTTCAGATACTTCCAAGGTTCTGCATTTTGTATCAAACCATTGCCAAATTGTGCGATGCTCATGATAGATCTTAGAGCTTCTTTAAATCGTTGGCGCTCAAGAGAATTAATGGCTGCTTGCAATTTATTATCTATTTCGTTAAATAAATCTTTATGGGCAGCAGGCTGATCAAATTCTAACAAAGGATTTGTACCATCTGATGGTAATCTATGAGTCAAAGTCATTATGCGATGTACAAAATTCCCATAGGTTCCAATTAATTCATTGTTGACGCGGTCGACAAAATCTTCCCATCGGAAATCTGTATCATGCCCTTCTGGCATATTTATTGAAAGATAATATCTAAGGGAATCGGCCGAATGATGTTCTAAGAATGAGGGTAACCAAACACCATTTTTTCTGCTCTTACTAAATTGTCCCCCTTGTAACAGAAGAAATTCCATGGAAGGCACGTTAGAAGCTAGGGCATATTCCCCAGCATTAGTAATAGAAGAGGGGGGCGTATCAGTTTTTACTGAATTCATACCCATAATTATTGCAGGCCAAATAACAGTATGGAATGGAATGTTATCCTTACCCATGAAGTAGATGTGTTTAGGTCGAATACCATCCGAATCTACTTCCCACCATTTTTTCCAGGAGTTATTATCCCCCCCTGATTCACTAGCGATTTTTTCTGACCAGATTCTGGAGCAAGTATAGTATCCTTGGACGGCTTCAAACCAAACATAGATGCGTTTCGATTCCCAATCAGGATCTTCGAAGGGGAGTTTGATTCCCCATTCCATATCCCGAGTAACTGCCCTAGGACGCAGCCCCATATCCAACCAATTTTTTGTCATTGCCCTAACATTAGGTTTCCAAATAGTTTGGTTTTGAGAAGCATAATTTTCCAATTCATCTTGGAATAGGTCCAATCTATAAAATAAATGTTCAGTATCCCTAATTTCTATCTTAGATTCAGGCTCCATCTTCGACCGAGGATTAATCAATTCACTAGATTCATATGTCCCCCCACACTCATCGCACTGGTCTCCTCGTGCTTCCTCTGCACCACAAATAGGGCATTTCCCCTCAACATATCTATCTGGTAAAAATCTTGTAATACCTTCTGAATTAATTGAACAATATTGTTGCATAGTTTGTTTATCAAGAAATCCTGCTTCAAACAATTCCAAGAAGTTCTCTTGGACGAGTTCTTTGTGTCTCGGGTCAGTAGTACGATTATACAATGCCCCACCAAATTCAATCCCTCGGGGGTCTACATTATCCCCCCATGAACAACCTAAATCAATCAAAGCTTGTGTATTAATCGCGTGATATCTATCGACAATTACCTGTGGGTCAACCCCTTCTTGTTCGGCAGAGACGGTTATCGGTGTACCATGTTCATCTGAACCACTACACATCAAGACAGAGCGGCCCCTAGATCTCTCATACCTATATTGGATATCTGCAGGCAAACAATTACCAGCGACATGCCCTAAATGGAGCGGCCCATTAGCATACGGCCATGCCATGAAAATTGCAACTCGTTCGATGTCATCCACCTCCATCATTCAAAGTCCGTATGGAACATGTTTATGTCTGCATCGCCTTTGTTAAGTCCGGAGTCAAACTACTTGGATGGTCTTGTTAATCTGAAAGTTTAATTTAATATTCTCTACGAGGCAGCAAATTTGAGTGAATACACATTAATAATTTCATACGCATTACTTGCAATCACTGCCTCATTTATTTGTAGTATTTTGGAAGCTGTCTTACTCTCAACTACGCATGGCCACATAGTTGCATTAAGGGACAAACATCCTAAAATTTCTTTAAAATGGGCTGATTTCAAAGAAGACCCCGAACGACCTTTGACCGCTATTCTTACTCTGAATACCATTGCTCACACAGTTGGGGCCTTGGGTGTTGGTGCTGAAGTAAAAAATCTCAGCGGGAGTCCAAGTGTAGGAGTAGTTAGCGCGTTACTAACATTGGCGATTTTACTATTCAGTGAAATATTACCTAAAACAATCGGAGCTCTTTACTGGAGGAAATTAACAATCATATCAGCAAATTTATTATTATTCTTAATTTTCATATTATTCCCGATTGTTTGGCCAATAGAAAAAATTCGTACATTACTACCTGCAGTACCAAATGAAGCTGTAACTCGTGATGAATTATCGCACTTAGCAGATATTGCTGAAGAAGAAGACGTCATTGAGGAAGATGAAGAAACTGTGATCAAAAATTTGTTGAAATTGAGGGAAATGGAAGTTGGCAGCATTATGACTCCGCGGGTTGTTATGACAACAGTTTCGTCAAAGGAAACTATAGAGTCAGTAATGCAAAGATTACCAATTATGATTCATGGAAGAATGCCAGTCCTTAAGAAACAAAATATTGATGAAGTTCTGGGATTGGTTTTGAGGAATGACATTTTGAAAATGGCTGCAGAGGATAACTTTGATTGTTTAATTGATACGTTAATTAGGCCTATTGAGCAATGTAATATGACTTCATCCGTAGATAAAGCATTGGACATATTTTTAGAAAACAAAGCCCAAATGTTGATTGTAAGAGATAGTTTTGGTGGCACTGTTGGTTTATTGACAATGGAAGATGTTATCGAAACGCTACTGGGAGTCGAGATTGTTGATGAAGCTGATCAGGAAGCAATCAAAGAAGGAACACACCATGAAGACATGCGGGAATTAGCTAAGATTAGATTTGATAACAACGATGAAGATTAATTATCTTCATTTTCTTTATCATTCATCCATCCCTTTGATTCAGAGAAATCACTGAATGATTCCAATCTCTTGAGTAATGCGTTGCCACTGCCTGTAGATTTAGCGGATTTCACTAGCCAAACGCCACCAAATATGAATTCCCAAATCCCAAAATTTTGAGCATGGAATTTTCGGAAAAACCGATCTGCTATTGGCACCATGAAAAGAAGTAATGAACCTCCCACAAAAATTTTCATCCCAAGATTCCATTCAGTGCCAGAAGAAATAGCAAGCATTAGGGCTACAAGTCCAAAGAAAATAAATGGAATATTGGTATTCTTCATAATGTGGAACAATACCATTGGGTTATTGCCCCGGGAATTAATATATTGTGTCATACTAATCCAATTCCCAATAGAACGACCCGTCCAGATTGGCATCCCTATAATATTGAATATCGTTAGCAATAAAAGTAAAATTAATGGCCAAGTAATATCTACATATGATATAATAAATAAACCAATCAATAATGACATGAGTCCAAAATTTACAATTAAATCAATTAACCATTTACCAAATTTCCTAGCGGTACCAGATTCTTCGAAACCCTCTGGTAAAACTTTTTCCACCCTCTGTTTCTTTGCCCTAGTTTTCTTTGCCCGTGACTTTTTGGGCTTGACTTTAGATTTGACTGGAGTGGGAGTTGGCTTCGGCTTGACCTTAGATGATTTGACTGGTGTTGCCTTTGCGACAGTTATAGGTTCGGGTTCAGATGATTTGATATTATCTGCTTTTTCTAGAAGTCCCATTATTTCACTCTCCGTATATAGCGCCGATTCGGGTGTAAACTTCAAAATCCGGCGAGGTGACAAAATCATTAATTTTATCTTCTGGTAAATTACCTAATTCAGAATTAATCATTTTGAAGAACTCTGAACGGGTTTCATCGTCAGTATTAACTGGGTCGGCCCCAATAATTTGGAATAAATTGAAGGATTCAGATTCAATAAATTCTTGCACAAAATCATCCGGCATATTACCTAATAATGTATTTACAATATTGAAGAAATCCCCAAATTCATCCTCTGAATCTCCCTCAATATTTTCTCCGGCTGTTTGTTTCCCCCCTAAACCACCTGGAGTTTCATCATCCTCATCCTCGCCGGGTGTAAACCATTGTCCATCCTCTGAAGGAGCTTGTATGAGTTCTACGGTAGGTTTTATTTCTCTCATTTCTTGTTGTTGCTTTTTTCGCAAAACAATTATTTCCCGATCTAATTCTGAACCAAAACGGTCTGAGAATCGGTCTAATAATGTCCCTACATTACCCGATGCAATACGATCAATGTGCCCATACATACTCCCTCTATTACCCACAGTTAACGACGGGTCCGCAGCCTTTCTATTTTGCCAATGAGTGTTGAAATCTGATGAAGGCGATTCGGCTACCTCAGGCGCATTCAAAGGAGGTATTTCAGAAGCAACTTCTTCGAAAATATCATCAGATAATTCAGATTCTTCAATTATCAAACCAGGTGGTGGTGGCGGTAATGGCATATCAGGTGATGGTGGTGGTGGCATCGGAGGAAAAGAAATTCCTGGAGGTGGAGGAGGAGGGGGTAAATTAGGTGAACTATTTTGAACATCTTCGTCATCTCCCACAGTACTCACTAATCCGCTTCCGAACACACTTACTCTTCAACATATTGTGATTGAGTGTTGAAAAACATTAATTTTCAATTACTCCCCATCCTTTCAAAACTAAGAAAGTCGCCATTCCTTCAGAGACATTGAATGTTTTTCCAATACTCCCCTCAACTAATTCATTTCCTAATTCCATCCTTACATCGTCCCGATTAATTGTGACATCAAACTTTTTTGAAGAAGAAAATGCAGTTGATTCTAATAATGGATTATAGGGATTGCTTCCATCGGGATTAAGCCTTTCTAGAGGTATTTCAGTAACTCTCAACCCACATTTACCGTGTAGGCTCCCTATCCAACGTATCACCCTTTTTGTATCCACAGTTACGCTCTCGTCAGTCTCACCAGCGTTACCGAGAACTACAGATGTATCGCCTTTGATCAGTTCCCAAAAAATAGATGTATTTTGATCACCGAATACTCTTAGTGAATTGTCATTCATCAAGCGAGAAATTCTTCGATTATCGGATGCTGATTCCGCTAATTCTTTAATTCTATTTTTTGAATAACTTGTTACTGAAAATCCGTGGGAGGTTTTCCTTTTATCAATAATATTATGTAATTCTTCTAGAGTATCTTTTGCTTGCACTCCTCCACTGTCTATAATATTCAATTTAGTTGTTATCGATTCTATCCCATTATGAATACGATTTTGCCAACTGGATTGGGGTCCTGAAAGGATAGTTTGGACATTTATTCCCTCCCCCCTAATGTGATTTACGAGTTGTCGACGAGCATTTGAATCAAGATGTAACAATCCTGGATTCCTATAATGAATATGGAATCCCCTATGACCTGAAAATGAGGTTTGTATATATTTTTCATCAAAACCGAATTCCGGCAATAAAAATTCTGACCATAGAGTCCAAGCTTGTTCCTGAATTTTTTCAATCATCGTTGGGAAATCATTATCAGATACCCCAGGTAAATGATCTCCATCTAAATCGAAAATCAAATCTGCACCTTTCCAACCTTTTTCGGACATTTTTCTTTCTGATGGTGAATCGTAATATGCAGTACTGTGAAAACATGAATGAGGTCCTCTTTGCTGCAAATATTGCAATAATTCCTTCTTTTCTCTAAATCCACGGTGCCTATCAGGGGGTTTACTGCCCCAAGGGATAAACATCCATTCACGATTTTTGAATCTAGGTGGGGTCCAAATATCATCGATTGTTTTGGAACGATAATAATCTCCAAAACGGAGTGCAAAACGACTCCAACCTTCGACCATGTCCCCTTAGATGAGCAGGGGGCAAATTAAGTTGAGGATTCCGAGTTGTGTTAACTATCATTCCTCGATAACATCTGTAGCAGAAGCCGCACCGGTTAATTTGACATATGCGTCCCAACATACATATTCATTATCAACGATAATTGCTTCTGAAAAAGTCATGGCTTTACCCGTTATTGAACAAATTGGACCTAATTGTCCGGTAGCGGTTGATAATTTCGATGCATCAGGCACATTTTATCGGGATATATTTTCACTATTCATCCTTCCCATCGCCTGAACTCATATACACAGGCATTTTCAAGGTGTTTTATTCGGCGAACTATATGCAATACTCACCCGACAGCTACAAAGTTGGCCATTCGCCCGATCCAGATGATGCTTTTATGTTCCATGCAATGACCACTGGAGCCATTAATACACATGGTAGAAATTACGAGCATGTACTATTAGACATTGAAACTCTCAATCAACATGCACTAATTGGAAATTATGAAATATCTGCCGTTAGTATTCATTCATTTCCAACAATAGCAGATAAGTATCACTTGATGAATTGTGGTGCATCTATGGGAGAAGGATACGGTCCGATGATTATTTCCACTAAGGAAATTTCTGTCGAAGATGCGAAAAAGGCAAAAATTGCCATACCAGGCCTTGGCACTAGTGCACACCTATCCTTGAAATTAGCATGGGGTGAAGTAGATGTTGAAGTGGTTCCGTTCGATGAAATTTTACCAAAAGTTTTGAATGGCGAATTTGATGTTGGCGTGATTATTCACGAAGGACAATTAACTTGGAAAGACGAGGGCGTTCATCTCGTCTTGGACCTTGGCGTTTGGTGGAATGAAAAAACCGGTCTACCATTGCCACTAGGAGGTAATGTGGTAAGGAAAGATCTTGGTATATCTCTATGTGAATTAATGACTGAGGATGTGAAAAACAGTATTATTCATTCGTTAAATAATCCCGATTCAGCCTTAGCTTTCGCAAAGTTATGGGGTAGGGGAATTGATGATGAAACTAACGAAGAGTTTGTCAGGATGTATGTTAATGACCGTACAATTGATTTTGGTCAAGATGGTCGGGATGCTGTGAGATTATTCTTGAAAGAAGGTCAAAAAATTGGTATGGTTGATAAAAATCTCAATGTTGATGAGATAAAATTTATTGGTTCAGGTGAATAAATGAACGATTCTACTAAACCAGAGACCAGTCCTTTCGAATCAGTTGATCCCGCTCCGCCCAGCGATTCGAAAAATATCAATAAGTTACAGATAATTTTATGTGATGAAAACCAAAAAATGTTTCAAAGAATGAGAGCTTTATTCGCTCTAAGAAATATTGGTGGTAATGATTGTGTCGACGCATTAGCCAGTGCATTTAATTCTAATTCTGCACTGTTGAAACATGAAATCGCCTACGTTTTAGGGCAAATGCAAAACTCTCATGCTTTACCTTGCTTGATTGATAGATTAGTTGACAATGAGGAGGACGTAATGGTGCGCCACGAAGCAGCTGAAGCTTTAGGAGCGATTGGAGACCAACGGGCAATGGAAGTACTGAGTGACTTTATTGAAGACCCTGAAATCGTAGTTGCTGAATCTTGTGAAGTGGCGATTGATTTACTAAATTATATTTCTAGTAAAAATTTGGATCATTCCTAAAGTTTAACCCACGATATTGGTTCTGTCATTCCACAGACTTCTTGGAGAAATAATTCCAATCCTTTAGTAGAATGGTCATCTAATGAATTTCTAACTTCTGTATGAAAATATTTTCTCACTCTGGATTCAGAAAAACCAATTTTATTCGCAGTATTAGTAATTACTTCATTTTGCCGTTCGGGATTTGAAAGAAAATTTTCATATTGGTTTAACATTGCCTGACGTGCTTCAATAATGTCTTTAATTGGGCTATCTTTTCTGGTTGCAAAAACTCCGAATACCATAGGATAACCTGTAATCATTGTCCATTCAGCCCCTAAATCTAGTTTGATTAAATTAGGATATTTATCAGCAGCCAATAAGGCCTTATCACCGATTAATAATGCGCCATCTGATTCATTTAACATGGCATCAATATCTGGACCGGTTTCATTGAACTTAGGATCAAGCCCCCGTAATTTTAGAACCCATTTTAGTAATTCTTTCGAAGTCGATGAATCTGAAGGTAGGGCAATATCCCTCATAGAATTAATACTCCTATTTCCGAACAATAAAACCGAACCGACATCTCCTTGGCTAACTATCCCTAATCCTGGAATTAATTGTAGATCTTCACAATAATTTGCATAATCAGCTGCAGGTATGGGAGCTGTCAGACAATCTTTCCGGAGTACATGGCCAGTTAGCCAAGCAGGTGGAGCAGGGAGAATTTTCCATTTTTCTTCTAAACCATCAAAAATAGGGTCGCAATTCGCAAATGAAACTCTGCCCAGAACCCTTCTCCAAGTCATTCGAACACCTATGCTTGTTGGGAAATTGGTAAACGCCGAGAATGATCATTTAATTTCCTTTGATATATTGAAAATTCTGTGTATAATGTATTGCGTTTAATCGGGATAGAATCAATTGATTCGATTAATCTCGATAATTCATCACTATCAGTATCTAGTCTAGCCTTACTTCCTGCTTCCTGCATTATTTCCTCATGGCTGACTGTTCCATCTATATCATCTGCCCCTGCTAATAGTGCTAGTGATGCAACCTTTGAACCTAAGTTCATCCGATACGCTTTGATGTGTGGAATGTTGTCCAACATAATTCTTGAAATCGCTATTACCCTTAAAATTTCATTTAGTGAGGCCAATTGCGCCTCAGGCAATCTAGAATTATCTGGTAAAAATGGATATGGAACAAAGCATTGAAACCCGTTTGTCTCATCCTGTAACATTCTTAATTTATCAAGATGTATCGATCTCTCTTCTAATGTTTCAACTGTCCCAAATAACATTGTACAATTTGTACTAATATCTAGGTTATGCGCGATTTTATGTATGTTCAAGTATTCATCGGATGATTCCTTTCCTCGACAAATACGATTACGCACAGAATCGACGAGTATCTCGGCTCCACCTCCGGGTAAGGAATCTAATCCAGCATCAGACAAACGAATTAATGTGTCTTCAATTGATAATTCGGACCTATTTGCAATATGTTTAATCTCAACTGCTGTTAATGATTTAATCATAATATGGGGATAACGTTTTTTTGATTCACGATATAATTCTTCATAGTGTTCTATTGTCCATTCAGGGTGCAATCCACCAACGGAATGAACTTCATCTATTCTGTTAGCAAATGGTTTAATTTGTTCTAAATATTCTTTGACATTCAATGAATATGCTTCTGAATGCCTGGGTCCCTTACGGAAAGCACAAAATCTACAGGCTAAGACACAAATATTTGTAGTATTTACATGTAGATTTTCATTAAAATATACATAATTTTCATACCTTGATTTTTTAATTAAATTTGCCAATGCAAATATTCCAGATAGATTATTATGGTTGAATAATTGAATGCCTAATTCTAAAGAAATCCGCTGATCATTACAAATTAATGTATGACATTTCGTCAGAAAGGCATCTGATGATATTGAAAATGGGACTTTTGACTCCTTGAACTTGGTTTGCCAATCTGAAATCCCAGCTAGAGTTGACGTCTCCACAACCTTCACCAAATGTAGGCAACCAACATTCTGATTTTAATTAATCTAATCAAGGTTATTGAACTAATCAAAAAAAAAATGAAAAATTCCTGTAAGACCACTGGAAACCATCAATAGCCACACGATTAAGGAACTACCCTCAGAGGGTCTCAGGAATGGGTGTAAATATCAAAGAATTGGAAGATACAGCCAGAAATTGTCGTAAAAATATTGTTCAAATGATTCACAAAGCAGGAGCCGGTCATCCAGGTGGTTCTCTTTCAGCAATCGACTTAATAGTTGGATTATATGGAACCGAATTCAGATTTGATGTGAAAAATCCAAATTGGCCAGATAGAGATCGATTTATTATGAGTAAAGGACATGCAAGTCCTGCAGTTTATTCCATGCTTTTTGAACTAGGTTTATTGGATCAAAAGGACATCGATTCTTTTAGGCAACTAGGATCGACGTGTCAAGGTCATGTCGATATGAAATGGACAGATGGAGTAGATTTTTCAGCAGGAAGCCTAGGCATGGGTCTTTCTTTCGGAATAGGTTGTGCGTTAGCCGCTAGAATGGATAAAAGTTCTAGGAAAATTTGGGTAATGATAGGAGACGGGGAAACACAAGAGGGGCAAATTTGGGAAGCGGCTATGGCTGCAGATTATCATAAAATTGGAAATCTCAATATAATTGTCGATCGGAATCGTATACAAAATGACGATTTTATGGCTGTACAGATGGAAATTGGAGATATTGGTAATAAATTTTCATCATTTGGCTGGGCTGTCAAGGAAATTAATGGGCATGATATGAATGAAGTTGTTTCAGCTCTTAGCTGGGCTTCGAATAATAATACTGGACCTTGTGCAATTATTGCACATACTGTTAAAGGAAAAGGAATCTCCTTTATGGAAAACAATCCTTCATTTCATGGAAAAGCTCCAGATGATAATGAATTAGCTATCGCCATGGAGGAATTATCATGAGTGCCCCCTCAACTGGTGGTGCTTCCCGTGATGGTTATGGCAATGCCCTTCTCAGGCTTGCAGATGACAAGAGGGTCGTTGTCCTTGAAGCAGATTTAGGCAAATCAACAAAATCGTGCCTATTTCGCGCTGAATACCCTGAGAGAACGATATCAGTTGGAATTGCAGAACAAAATATGATGCTTGTTGCAGCTGGGATGGCTTCATCAGGAAAGGTTCCATTTGCTAGTACTTTTGCTATTTTTACAGAACGAGCATTTGAACAAATCAGAAATGGTATAGCAAGACCTGGGTTAGTTGTACATATCTGTGGCAGCCACGGAGGTATACATACTGGAACAGATGGAAGTAGTGCACAATCCATTGAAGATTTAGGAATTTATCGCACAATTCCAAATTTGACTGTTATGCATCCTTGTGATGACTTATCTGCCGAGGAACTTACCGTGCAATTAATCAATCACGAAAATCCATCCTATACTCGAACAGCGAGAAATAAAGTACCTCGGATATACGATCAAGATTCTGTGAAATTATTGAAAATCGGCAAAGGATCGGTGGTTAGAGAAGGGCACGATGTTGCAATTATTTCCTGTGGAATAATGGTTAACGAAGCATCTATGGCGGCTTCAAATCTTGCTAAAGAGGGGATTAATGCCACTGTTGTCGATATGCACACCATCAAACCTCTTGATGGAAATTTAATCAACACATTATCAAATAATATTGGCTGTTTTGTTACAGCAGAAGATCATTCTGTAATCGGTGGCTTAGGAGGAGCAGTATCGGAATATTTGGCCCGAAATTGTCCGTCGCCCTTAGAGATGGTCGGAGTAAATGATAGATTTGGAGAAAGTGGGGAAACTGGGGATCTAATGCTGCACATTGGTATCAATTCAGAATCTATCGAAAATGCTGTGCGAAAAGTCTTGAAACGTAAATAAATTATTCTTCCAATCAATAAATTAGGGTTTGATTCATGAAGGGGTCGAATACAGGTACTAATATGAACGAGGCTGAGCGGCTCCGACAGCTACTCGATGGATCCATCGATCCCTCTGAATTAGAGATGGATGCTGATTTTTTCCACTTAGCAGAACGGATTTATGGACGAGAAGCTCTAGAAGCCTTAGGGATATCAATACCCGAACCAAAAATCGCGACTCCGATGGCTGATGATAAGGGGTCAAGCCATGGTGTTGAAATACCAGAATTCATCGAACCCCCCCCTATACAAATTGAATCGGAAAAACAACCTAAAAGATTTTGGTTTGTACTAACTGTGGGTATTATTGGTTTCCTTTTCGTTGGAATAAATTTCTATGTTGGTATAGGATCATTACTCTCTTTATGTGTTGATGATACTCACGATGCCCCTCTTGAATTCTCCGTGTCCACTACTGTCGTAGACGGAAATTTACATCTATTTTGGAGTGGTGATTACCTCAAAAATATGACCGATTATACAATAACCTGGATAATAACTGAAGATGGATCTAATAATTTAATCGAAACCGGTGATTTTACTTGGAAAACCTCTGGTTATTCGATTGTACATTCAAACAGTTGGGTAGTTAATACTCCACCTTATACCTATGTAACTACATTAATCGAAAACGGGACTGAAGTTGCATCATTATCGGGTTGTATCGAATGTGAAACAATAACTACACAAGGTCAAATACAATTTTCAAATGATGTATGCTCAAATAACCCCAAACTAATATTTTCAGAATTTGAAGATTATGAGTCTGTTAATTCATGGGCACCGGCAAAATCAGGTGATGTTTTAGATGGAGCATTGATGATGCTGTTTGGGATAATGTCACTATTCGGTTTAATTATTAAAAAATGATAATCAATACATCCGAGCTATGTGTTGTTTGCGAGTAGTTAATTTCCCAGTGACAATACAAGGGACTTCTTCAAGATAACTGGATTCACAATCGCCTAACAAGGTCAGGCCAGTTATTTTCTCAATGATTTCTGCGTCTGCATCATTTCCTTCAAATGCAAATTCGTAAACAATTCCTTTATCAATTTCTCCATCAATAACCCAACCAGAATCGGTTTTTTCCAAAACTGGTAATGGCTTAATTAATTCTTTTTGATGTATGCTGGCCCGTTCCCTCAAAGTATTGGAAATAGTTTCTAGTGTAGACAAAATAGTTTCTGAAATAGACTTTAACGCGACTTCTTCTTTACCACCGGTTCGTAAAGATAAAACACATTGTTCGGAAACTAAATCTCGAGGACCTAATTCTAATCTAATTGGAGCACCTTTTATTTCCCAATCATAATGCTTGGCACCTGGACGCAAATCACGGTCATCAACAAATGCTCTAATCCCATTAGAACGAAGCTCTTCAGCTAATTCATTTACTTTAACAGAAACATTACGATCAATATGGGAAGCGATAGGCATTAAAATAACCTGATGTGGAGCGACGGCAGGTGGGAGAATAAGCCCGGCATCATCACCATGCATACCAACAATTGCACCTAGTAATCGCTCAGACATTCCAAAAGTAGTTTGATGACAATTTTGAGTTTTACCGTCTGAATCTTCGTAATTAAGATTGAATGCTTCAGCCCATTGATCCCGATAATGATGATATGTTGCGATTTGCAAGGTCCTACCGTTCGGCATTACTGCATCAACTGCAGTTGAGTACCATGCCCCTGGAAATGTGTCCCAAACAGGGCGGATTGAAATTATTACAGGAATGCATAAATCATGCATTAGTCTTTCAACGATTTTTGCATCTTCCTCGATTTGTCGCGTCGCCCCGGCTTCATTTTTATGAACAGTGTGAGCCTCGAAAAAGTGAATTTCTCGTACACGAATAAATGAACGGGTTTGTTTTGTCTCATAGCGAAATGTATTGACAATTTGAAAAGTTTTCAGGGGGAGGTCGGCATGATTTCGAACCCATAAAGAAAACATTGTGTACATTGGAGTTTCAGAAGTGGGTCGTAAAAACATCGGTTTTTCTAATTCGTTGTCGCCGCCCTTCGTCACCCAATAGACTTCTTTAGAAAATCCGGATTCTTCTTCATCTAGTCTTAATTCAGAAGGATCTATTCCGAGTTCCCTAGCAGCTTTTAATCTAGAAACAAGTTTATTTTCTTTATCTAGAAGTTCTTCTGGAACCAAGAGGGGAAAATTATATTCTTCATGACCGGTTGAGAACATTTCTTGACGAGTCAAACCGTCAATTAGCCTCATCGTGCGTAAACCATAAGGCTTCCAAACATCCATTCCTTTGATTGGGTATCTTTTATCTACCAAATCAGCGATTTCAACAATTGCTGGGTACCACGAATTAAAATCAGACTTGAGAGGGATGCCACGCTTCGCCTTTCCCTGCTTACCCATGATTTATGTCCACCAATCTAATCTGCTTCAATGTGCCGCACTAATTTGGTTAATTACCTAGGATTATATCCCCTATTTGAGAACACATTTCATGTTCGTTTTCTGCAATAATGTGTCCACCATCTTCTCTAATTATGTGTGCACGAGGTTTAGATGAGTCTCCTAAATTTTCTAGAAGATTTGCAACAACAGCATTTACTCCATATTTTTGAATTTGATCAAGAGATCTTTCAATTAATATATCATCTGATACGTTGGTTTCAAGTTTGAAACCTATCCTTACTGTGTTTCTAGTGAGCTCAGATAATTCAGTAATATGTTTTGGGCCTGGTAAAAGTGTGATTTGCCATTTATTACCTCCACTTGCTTTTTTTCCGATTTCAGGTTCGGAAAAGTAATCTAAAACAGCAGCTGCATGTATCCAGCAGGTTGGTTTAGGATTATTATTGGCAACAATGAGCGAAGCTTCTAGCATATCATTAGGAGCACCGGCCCGAATGATTGTGGGTAATATAAACGACGAATTTGCAGATGTTTTTCCTGCAATGCAGATCACTTCATGCCCCATTCTATACAGATATTCAGCAATTACCCAACCGGTTCTTCCGGATGATGCATTTTGAATAGCTCTAACTGCATCAATTGGAGCCCTATTTGCACCTAAGGTTATTGCAATTACTTGCCTATTATGATTTCTAGAATTGATAATATGTGTGAAATCAGCAACAATTTGTATCGAATCCGGCTGCTTCACCTTACCTTCATCTTTAGTGGAGTGGAGGTAGTAATTCCCTTCTTTTTCTATTTGTAGAAGCAAATCTTCTGTGACGGGATCATCGAATATATCTTGGTGCATTGAAGGGATGAAAACAATAGGAGTCTTGGATCCTCTAGCTGCAGCTAAAGACATCATAACGGGAGAATCCATAATGCCATGGATATGTTTGGCAATTGTGTTCCTAGTGGCAGGAGCAACTAATAATGCGTCATAATTATCTAATTGTTTCATTTCTGGATCCCAATCTGTCAATATTTTTTCATTGGCAGCCCAAGAAATTGCTAGAGGGGAAATTATTTTTTCAGCCTCTTTTGTCATCATAATTGTGATTTTTGCTCTATGCCTACGTAATTCGCGGAGTAATTTAATGGATTCAACAGCAGCAATGCCTCCCGAAATAACGAATAGAACATGTCTATTCAGAAGAGATGACCCTTTGTAGTCAACACCTGTGTCAGAGTCCATAGACATCCGAGGCATTCACTATTCATCAGTTCGTCGTATAATAAAGGAATATTAGGTGGTAAATATGGATCTGAATCAACAAATGTTGAATTTACACAAACACATGATCAGATTCATCTCAATTAATTCTATAATTTTTATTTTA
>CAWVXH010000002.1:0-235426 GCA_963934165.1 uncultured Candidatus Poseidoniales archaeon | reverse complement strand
ATCTGGTAACCCTGAACAAGCTCTGGCTAAAGGCACCTGCGATAAATGTCTAAAGAAAAATAAATCTCTAGCATGGAATTGCCAAAGAGGTGGATGTTGGGCACATATTTGCACCGACTGCCAAACTGTCGGTGCTGATCCAGTGGAGACCTATGCCAAAACTCTCGGACAGGTTGCAGTTGGAGTGATTATCGTAGGTGTAGGCGTTCTGGCAATCGCCGCTGCGCCAATTGATGTAGGGGCTGCTGGTTTAAGTGGAGGTTCAAGTGGAGAAAGTAAAAAGGAGAAACAAAGGCCCGATTGGTGGGATATGTTACTCTGTAGGGAATGTGTGGAAGTGGCCAAAAAACAATGGAGGAAGAAGAAGAGAGTTTCGAAGGTTAAAGGCCAAAGGAGACGAGTTTTGTCAGGAAGTAATGAAGAAAAGGCAGAGTCTTGAGACTCGGGTTATTGTTATGTCCATAAGTAAGGATAAAAATTACTGAAGGTTAGGCTACAGTTGACCCTAACAAAACACCATCCGGTAATTCTAGAAGGTTGACGGAACCATCTGGATCTAGAGCACCAAGAATTAAAAATTGAGAAACGAAACCTCCTGGTAATGTTTTATCTCCAAGATTTATCGCTCCGACAACCATCCTGCCAATCAATTGACTGCGTGGATAATTTGTAATCTGGGCTGAGCTGGAAAGAGTTCCAACAACCGGTCCAAAATCCACACGAATTTTGTATGATGGTTTGCGCATTTCGGGAAATTCTTCAACATCAATTACTTTTCCAGCTCGCATATCGAGCGCAAAATAATCTCCAATTCCAACATATTCTTTCCGCTCGAGTTTTTCTGGATGATACGGCTCGTCCTCGGAGTCGATTACGTGCTGACCACTCATTCACTCACCGGTAATATCAGATCGGACCAATAGGGGAACGAGATTTACTCCAGCCGATTCAAACGCCTCTGCTCCGCCTTCTTGGCGATCTAGAATTGTGATGCAAGCTGCAACATCACAGCCCATATCGCTTAGGCGAGTCGCTGCCTTCAGTGCTGAGCCTCCAGTCGTCGTCACATCTTCTAACAGAACTACACGGTCTCCACTTTGAATGGTCGACCCCTCAATCCCTGGGGGGTTTCCTGTTTTTCTCCCCCCACGCCCCTTTGGCTCCTTACGAACCATGAAGCCGCGGAGCGTACTGCCTTTGCCTGCCTTCGCGATTGCTATTCCAGTTAGAGGAACAGCGCCTAGTTCTAGTCCACCAACCGCATCGACGGCGCCGAGATTTTCAATTTCAGCATGAATCAAAACGCCGAGTAGATGTGCACATCCCGGGTCCATCATCACCGGTTTCATATCAAAAAAGTGTGGGCTTTGACGACCGCTTGCGAGTGTGAATAATTCATTGGGAGAATAGAGATATGCTAATTCCTTTACTCTCTCGATTAACTTTGATTTTGCTTCTACTGCGCTCGTCGACATACTTTCTCCCCTTCTTGCCGTCACCTTGATTCGGATGAATGTTCTCTATGCTAACTACCCTAAAAGACACCATTTGCCCTGAATGTTCTTGGACGGTCGATGTTGGTTATGTGATGTTGCCGCGGAGCCTGTAGTCTGATGTCAAATAATGGAGCTGATTTATTGGCCATTGATTCGGAACGGCTGAAGGCTGAATATACAGCTTACGAGACATGGCTTGAACGCCGAACTGAAGAGGTGTATCAATTGGCTAGTGAGGCGAAATCCAAAGGATTAGATTTTGAAGATTTCGTTGAAATTCCACGCGCGTCCGATCTTGCGAGTCGAACGGAAAAATTGCTAGAGACTTATCTCGATGGAATGAAAATTGAAGATGAATTACGCGCTCTATTGTTGGTCACTGATCGTGAGAGTGCATCGATTCAAATCGCCATTGATGTGGCGAAAAAAATGCATGAAGATACTGCCGATTTGCAAAAATCAATTGATTGTGGCTTACGAGTTGGTTTGGCGGTATTGACAGAGGCTGTTTTGGTCGCTCCACTCGATGGTATCGGTGATGTTCGAATTCTGAATAATGCCGACGGTTCGGAATTTCTGTCTATTGATTTTTGTGGCCCGATTCGCGCTGCAGGAGGTA
Source organism: uncultured Candidatus Poseidoniales archaeon (assembly GCA_963934165.1). Classification (GTDB taxonomy): domain Archaea; phylum Thermoplasmatota; class Poseidoniia; order Poseidoniales; family Thalassarchaeaceae; genus MGIIb-O2. The sequence goes on along the minus strand of CAWVXH010000002.1, from coordinate 233,311 downwards.
CTGCACAAGCGCTTGGTGTATTGATTGGAGACAGTATTCGTAGAGAACTGGGGGTTTCTCGTTATGTCCCAACGACTCCTGAAGTTGAGCGGGTGAAGGAAGAATTTGGATTGTACCGTTCTGGCTTGCAATACAAACCCCCACCCGAGGAAATTGAAATTATCGTCCGCGCTTGTCCGGTTATGGTAAATGGTGAAGAAACAGAGCGAATCGAATGTTCTGGATACAAAGAAGTCCGAAATATCGAAAATTCGAATGGGAGCCCCCGGACAAGAATTCGGGGCGGGGTGATGCTAGTCATCGGCGAAGGACTTTGTCTGAAAGCGCCAAAAATTCAGAAGCATACTGAGCGGATGCAGATTCCCGGTTGGGAATTCATCGCTCAATTTGCAAAAAAAGGCAAGGACGATGAAATAAAAATAGGTGCATTCAAACCTAGAAAAATCCCTAGAATTTCCAGATTTATGGAAGACATTATCGCTGGAAGGCCGGTTTTTGGAGAGCCAAGCCAGCCAGGTGGATTCAGGCTTCGTTATGGTCGAAGCAGAGCAACCGGTTTGGCTGCAGCTGGTATTCATCCTATCACAATGGAGGCGATGGGTGGATTCCTTTCTGTCGGAACCCAAATGAAAATTGAGCGCCCCGGAAAAGCCTGTGCTGTTACACCTTGTACTGATCTTGAAGGCCCGACGATTTTGTTGAAAGATGGGACTTTTCGACGAATAGAATCTATAACAGATTGGCGTAAAAATAAATCCGATGTCCTGACTATTTGGGATTCCGGTGAAATATTAATTGGCTTTGGAGAATTCCTTGAAAATAACAAAAATTTAGTTCCTTCGCCCTACAATCGAGATTGGTGGTCTGTTGATTTAGCTGAACGACTTGATCTGCCGCAAAAAGTTGAATCTTTTGCTACATTACTCGGCTATGGACGCTCAACTTTACCTCCTGGATTGCCATTCAATGGAGCAATAAAACGTAGTGGTGAAGACCCGTTTGAGCGTGTTTGGCGTAAACGAAACTGGTCACACTACCTTCGGGACTTGGTTCTTAGTTGGAGCCAAATCAAAGAAATTTCAATCACATATGGCACTGCTATACCACCTCCTTGGAATCTATGGTGGTCTGATTTGCCAATTTCATTTTGTTCGAGTTTAATCAAAATGATATCTCAATCGACAATCGAAGGAAATTCTCTTCGATTTGTCGGTGCTGCATCCGAGTGGTCAGCAGACCTAGAATTGGATGACATTGGTTTGCCTAATCCGACGACTGGCGAATGGCCACTATGGACTCAGGTGAAAAATCATGGAATAGTAAAATCATCACTGATGACTCTCGGGCTTTCTCATCATCACGATGGAGAAGATATTGTCATCGAATCTGGATGGGAGGGTTTGTTGGAAGGTTTTGGCTTCGACATCGCAGATGGTGCTGCGAGAGTTAGGGTCGAAGCCGCCCCACACATCGAATATAGATTACAACAAATCCGTAATGCAGCGAATATTATCAAGCAAGAAGAACTCAGATTGAAGGAACTTGATTCTCGCCGAGATGTCGAACGGATTTCGGCGACTACTACTGCCCGACAAGTGGGAAAAAGTATTAATGAAACTGAACAAATTGGTGATGCTGCTGCTGCAAAAATTGCAGATGATGGACCCCCTGATGAAGCAATCCTCCTTCAATCAAAGAAAATTCTCGACGATCACGAGGTCGACCGTTGCCTTTGGCTGGTCAGAAAATTATCCACATTACGCTGGGAAAATTCTGTTCCAGTCCGCATAGGAGCAAGGATGGGGAGACCAGAAAAAGCCGCACGACGAGAAATGAAACCTCTAACTCACGCTCTCTATCCAATTGGTGAAAACGGCGGCCCTCAAAGATTGATGGGCAAGGCTGCAGAAAAAGGAAGAATCAGAGTTGAACTTTGCCGTCGATACTGCTCAAAGTGTGGACTAGAATCTCCGAACCTCAATTGCCACCACAGACCGGACCCCGAAGTTCCGAATGAGTGTGGAGGTAAAACCGCCGAACGTAAGGCAAAGCCTGGAACAATGATAAGGAGGCGAAGAGGCAGAAATTCTTGGGTGGAGTTAGACCGTTTATTGGAGGTGAAGCGGCGTAGCTTAGGGCTCGATCGTTTGCCGCAAAAAATCAAATCTGTCAAGGTGTTAAAATCTGAATCACAAACACCAGAACCTATTGAAAAAGGTATACTGCGCGGTAAACATCAACTTTCAGTTTTCCGCGATGGCACAGCTAGATACGATATGATAGATGTCCCCGTCACCCACTTCAGGCCGAGTGAAATTCGGACTTCCTGGCGCGAATTAAAAGATCTTGGATATTACACAGACGTCGAAGGAAATGATTTGATTTCTGATGAGCAAATCCTCGAATTATTTCCTCAAGATATCATCCCTTCCCTCAATTCAAAAGATCACCTTCTCGCCACATGTGATTTCGTAGACGATTTGCTGGTTCGATTCTATGGGATGGCTCCGTTTTACAAGGCTGGATCCTTAGACGATTTAGTTGGACAATTAGCTATCGGCCTTGCACCTCACACCAGCGGAGGAGTCCTTTGTCGAATCATCGGCTGGACCTCTTCCTCCGCGGGCTATGCTCACCCCCTCTTCCACGCTGCAAAAAGACGCAACTGTGATGGTGATGAAGATAGTATTCTGATGTTACTCGATGGTTTGCTAAATTTTTCAAAACAAATACTGCCATCGGGGCGCGGGGGAAGAATGGATGCCCCTCTAGTTCTGACAACACGACTTAACCCTGCTGAAATTGATAAGGAAGCCTTGAATGTAGATTGTTCTTATGGCTATTCACGAGCCTTCTACGAAGCAACCTTGGAGCGGCCGCATCCAAATGAACTACTCGATTTAGTCGAGACGGTTAACGATCGCCTGGGAACGATTGGTGATGTGCGTGGATATGGATGGACTCATGAATCCGGGCCACTTGATGCTGGACCTGTTAATTCTTCATACAAAACTTTGGTTTCAATGGAAGATAAAATGCATGGTCAACTCGCAATCGGACGTCTACTGAGGGCAGTTCGAGTTGAACGAGTTGCTTCGCAAGTCATCGAATCTCACTTCCTACCTGACTTGAGAGGCAATCTCGTCGCATTCACCCGCCAAAAAGTTCGCTGCGTAAAGTGCGGGCATTCATACCGACGAATCCCGCTGGCGAGTTCATGCATCCAAGAACAAAAGGGTGGCATCGTTGGAGGTTTGACTACCAGAAGAGAAGAGGAAACTACTCGATGTGGGGGCAATGTGGTTCTGACGGTTTCCGAAGGCGCTGTTCGAAAATACATCAAGGTAACAGACAGTATTATCGAAAATTATGGTGTCGACCTCTATACTAAACAACGCGTCCAATGGCTCACTGATAGCGTTGATTCGCTATTCGGTAACGACCGGGTGACCGTTATGACTCTAAATGATTTTTTGTGAATCAATAATCAACTCCGAGCATTCGAATCACTCGGTCCATCCATTGTAATTTGGCTAATTTACGCTCGGGATCGGTCGCACCTGACCATTTTCCAACTAAATCACTACGAGTGCCTAGCATCTTTATTCGCTCTACATCTAAACCGAGAGCGATGAGAAAACAGACAGCGCGATCACCGTCTGTAAAACCACCCGGATTGTGCATTCCGGCGATTTGATTTGGTGTTTGATGAGTCAATACTAATGGCGAAGGGGTTGCAGTATTTTCAGCCAATTTCAATAAGCTACGCCACGATTTTTCATTGTCTCCATGGCTGTGAAGAATGAATGGTACACCTCTTTTCACGGCAGCGAGCGTTCCTGGGCCACCATCTCCATCGCTGACAACACAAACTAGGCGCGACCATGCGCGGTCTGCTATCGTTTCAGGTAAATCTTGCAATACTCCAACCGCCCCGTCTGCACCCACTAGCAAAGTAGGTTTTTCGAGAATTGCAATTACTTCTGAAACCTCGACGGCTGCTCCGAGAACTGCTACATTTACCTCACGTAATACCAATCGGCGGCGTAAATCTGCAATCGTCGCCGCTCGTCGATGTCGGGTCCATGCTTCTACTGGAGATTCTTCAACCGCTCGAAGCAAAGATTCTGCACTTTTGACATCGGCAGATAATTTCCAACCGAAATGAGAACGTACCTCATTTTGTAATTCGATTAGAGAAAAATCGAGCGCGGTTAGATCGGTTGGGTGAAACATTCAGGGAATCTCCAGTAGAAGCAGACGGTGAGTATTGAAGAACCCTCGTCGCCTATGGTGTTGACATGCCGATGCCGATGACGATGCCGCGCATCGAAGATGAAGGTTTATTGTCACGTTATCCGTTTCTACCTCAAGGGAAGGAGCATCTCAAGCATGTTCTCGAATCAAATGGAATTACTGTTGAGGAATTAATCGATGCTCCTTGGTTAGAAGATGTTCGTGCTCGGGGAAGACTTCGATTGATGGAAGCTGTAGTTCACAAAGATGGAATCGATGCAGCAACAACCGTCGACCTGTCTAGCGATATCGGGAGGATGACCGAATCTCTATCTTTTCTCTATGCCATGCTTATCGTTTGTGCCTCATTCAATGATCGTCTTCTCAACCGCTGGATCGAAGGAGAGGCGAGCCGGGCCGATCAGTTGTTCGGGATGGATGGTGAAAATTTTGTCGACCTTGCTCGAAGCTATATTTCCGATATTCGCGAAATTGCTGGCCAAGCACGTGATGAACCGACATACTGGATTCCAATGACAGATTTTATCGAACTTTGCCCGCGAATCTCTGGTCATTATTGGCGATTGATAAATCGCCCGATAAAAGAAGGATGGGTCTGTATGGATGCAGGTGTTGGAGAAACTAGTAGGCAGCGTACTGCAAGGCTATTGAAAGAAAGAATTCGAGAAGATATGACGAATGCCTGTGAGGAAAGGATGAGCAGAATCGATGAAGAATTTGCTAGTTTATTCATCGAGCCGATCGAGCGTGTCAGCAAACTTTTGGAAACTCAGGTACAAGACGAAATGCCAATGACTGCTGCTATTCGCGAAGATTGGCCACCTTGTTTCGAATCGGCTGTCGCCGAATTGAGTCAGGGCATAAACGTGAACCATACGGGGCGTGTTTTCTTGGCTGCGATGTGTTCAAAAATGGAAATTCCTCAAGAACAGGCTTGTTCATTTTTCGCAAATGCGCCCGATTATAATGCGGACACAACATCTTACCAAATCAACCAAGTTTACGAGCGCGAATATACCCCTCATGGATGTTCAGCTCTGAAAACAGCTGCTCGATGCCCGGTTTCTACGGGGGATGATTACCTCTGTGACCAGGAATGGATGAAACATCCTTTGATCTATTTGCGGGCTAAGCAACGTCGGCGATATCAAGAGGGTCGTTATCAGGACGAAGCCCAACAATCCGAGTCGGATACAACCAAACAAGACAATTCTTCATAGGGAACCTAATCGACAGGCGCTTTGCTAAGGAGGGGTCAAGATGGTACGCTCACTTGTTTTGACTGTTGATCGCGATAATGATCTCGGTGTCAAAGCAGGGATTCGCGGCCCAGTAATCGGACGTAAAGCAACCCTGACTGCGGCACTTCGTCTAGGGATTGCCGACCCTGAAGAATCTGACACAAACGCGATTCTTGGAGCCCTTCATCACCATGATCGACTCGTAGAGAACGCCAATGCACACGATGAAGTCGAAATTGCCTTGTTGACAGGCGATGTTCGAGTTGGTCCGCGAAGTGACCGAGCGATAGCGAGTCAACTCGACGAAGTCATTCAAGAATTTCAGCCGGATGTTGCGATCCTCGTTACCGATGGGGCTGATGATGAAGCTTCGATACCAATTATTACTTCGAGAGTTCGTGTTGAGCATATTGAAAAAATCATAGTTCGGCAATCAAAAGGTATTGAATCAACATATTATTACATCGCCAAAGCAATCGAAGACCCGCGCTGGCGAGCAAAACTTCTCGTGCCAATTTCAGTCTTTTTAATGATTATTGGCCTTGGATTAATTATTCCAAATGGTGGTGTATTAATTGGTGCAATGCCACTAATTGTAGGAATATGGATGTTCGCGAAGGGTCTAGGATGGGAGGAACAACTTGAACGGTTAATGCTCGATTTGCGAGAGAGTGCAACTGGAGGAATCTTTTCTTCAATGTTATGGGCAATATCGATTTTCTCAATAATTTTAGGATTTGTCACCGCATATCAAGTATTCACCAATATGGAGTATGTGGAATATTCAAATTTGCGAATTTGGGCAGTGGCTATAGATGAAGCATTGCAATGGATTGTTGTCTCGACATTCGCATTCACACTCTCCATAGGCGTCCTCAGATGGACCGAAGGGAGTTTTACCGGCCGTTCCATCCTATTGATTGGTTTCGGAACAGTTGTCTATACGATTGCGGAAGCGACTCTCGATGTAATTCGAATGAGTTTGGGCGGCTCAAATTATATTTTGGATTTTGAAACTGTATCGAATGATTGGGGCTTACCTCTTTTCACCATCGCATTATATTATTTGTTGAGAACTATTATTGAATCGATAGCAAAAGAAGATGAAACTAGCCCGACCAATAAATTTTGGGGAGTATGAGGGATTCTCTTCATTTTTCGAATGTTGTATCCATCATACAAGATGGGCAGGTTATTCGTATCGGCCTGGTTGGTGGGATTCCAAGAGCGGCTTTACAATGTGGACACATTATTGCTTGCTTTGCATTCGATTGTCGCTCAGCAGACTCTGTGCTTGGGTCATAAGTAAACCTGTACCGGTGAGCTTCCTCAAGAAATTTAGGTGCACCTTCAATAGGTTCTGCTGCTGATTCAAATTTAGATTCCCTAGACGGCACACCGGCTGCTGCAGTGAAATCTTGAGGTGTGTCTGGGGTAAATCCATCGCTGCTAAATGCCTCAATTTCTTTTTCGACTTGAGTTGGCGTTATACCTAATTCACGAGCCACTCGATCGATAGAGAGCATGCGTTCGTAATCATCCATTCCGGTGAATTGCTGCAATATTGTTGCTGGTATCGATGTAATGGCAATTCCCCCTTCGGTTTGACGGTGGCATTCACCCCCTAAGAAGTGCGGTCGTCCTCGTTTGCCATCCAGTATCCTTTAGAGCGATCAATTATAATTCAGAGTTAATGTTCCCCGAATGTATCGACTGCAGAGGGATTCGCAGGATGTGTGGCATCTCGCCATGCCCCTTGCTCGCTGAAGTGCGCTCTCAATTGCCGAAGACACAAACCAGTACCTTCAATGAAATGGTTGGTCCGAGCCCACCTTCACTTTTTGTTGGTAGATATGGATATCCGGATGTTCGTGCAGGCCCTAGTGCGGCATGGCAGGCCGACCACTCTGATACACAATCAATTTCGAGTGGAGATCCAGCTGATTTATTCGGCGCACCTCTCGAAGAAGTCGCGGTCCGCCATGCAAATATCATCACCGGCGGACAGCAGATGAAAGTTCAGAGCGCAGTTGCTCCAGAAAAGATCCTTGAGGCGACTCAAGAAATTGCTTTGTCATCAAAATCGGTCGATATTGAATTGGATTTTGCAAGGCCGATTAGAGTTGGTTCAACCCCTACTTTCGATAGTATGAGTACCCCTCTCGGCCCAACTGGTGAAATATTACGAGCTGAGGTCATTGGTAATGCAAGCATTCCAAGAAAAGTCGATTCCATCTCTGGCGAAACTGATTTGTTGGCAACCGATGCAATCGACGAATTACAACGCTCATCAATTGGTGAATCACACATTTCCCGACTGCTCTCGACAGGCATTCTAGGGAAGATGGAAAATCGTCGATTAGTTCCTACGAGATGGAGCATTACCGCAACCGATGATTCGATGGGTAAACACCTCTGGAATAAAGTTCGTGATTATCGATCAATCGATAAAATATTTGTCTATGAAGCGACATATCTTGACAATAAATTCCACATTATCTTGAGCCCAGGTTTGTGGGCATTTCAGATGTTAGAAGCATGGATGAGGGGATCGCTGTGGAGCGAAGGCGGCAAAGTTCTCGGGGATTGGGAGGAGCTTAAACCGAGGACCCAATATGCCAATCAAGTAACCGGAGCTTACTATGCCGCCCGTCTCGGTGTTCTCGAGCACCTTGAATCAATTCAGCGCTCTGCTGCTTGTTTAATTTGGCGTGATATCGGCGCTGGATATTGGGCTCCCGTTGGAGTCTGGTTGATTCGAGAAACCGTTCGTGAAGCGATGAAGCAGACTCCGAAACAATTCGATTCATTATCGGAAGCGATTAATTATGTTGGACCGAGAATTTCTGTTAAAGAAGATTTGCAAAATTCTTGGTTTGTTAAACGTGAAGCGCAGACTAGGTTAGATTCATTTTGAGCGTTTTAAGAAACCGCCTACAATCTCACTTTCTGCTTTGACTAGTTGCTCAGCAACAGAGGATTTCGATAATCCTAACTTCGTTGCAAGATCACGAATTGAAATCTTCTTCGGAACTTCATACCAACCACTATCGTGAGCGACTTTGATGATTCGATGCTGCTGTAAAGTCGGACCTCGAACGACCAATCCCTCCATTCCTTTGGCCGCTGTAACACGCTCAACAGGCATTTCACCCCTTACTGAATTAAGGAATGAAATCATAGATGATTGCCGGCCTGAAAGTTGTAATATTAGTCCAGAAGAAGTCAGGTTAGTACCGGCCAGCAAACACAAATCGTTGCCAATAAAATGCTGGCCAATCAATTCTGCTGCAAACTCTAAAACCATCAAATGATGAGTTAAATAATCAGATTTCCATTCTTCAAGAATTTCGACTACACGGATTCCCCCTATCTCAAATCCAGGTGCAGGGCAATTAGAATCAGTCGTTATACATTCAACCATCATTCTTAAATTTCCGTCGAAAATTCCAAGGATTCCACGAAAATCCCAACTGACGGACTCAAGAGCCTTCCGGATACGAAAATCGTGCTCGATAGAGGGCAGGGCGCACTCAACTCGAACGGCTCTCATCGCAGGCTTCCTCATCGTTGAGTTACGCCATCAGGTTATCAAAACAACTCTTTTTTGTTCAAATTTTCTTGGTTTCAGCATTTTTCGGAGCTAAACTCCAAATAATGTCTCAAATTTCACTATCTCTAACTCGCTCTTCATTTTCAAGAATTGCCCGTGCAACTTCAGGAGAATATCCGATATCTGTCAAATCTTCAATCTTCTTTTCAACCGGCTGTCGCTCAGTGTCCCAATCCTCGTCAATCATCGATTCGACCCTAGCGGTGTGGTCTTGAGCTCCGCGAACTACTGGTCGCTTCCTTTGGACTAAGACGAGTGCTGCAAGCAAGATTACTGTCATACTGACTATTCCCGCTGTGATTACAGAGTTGGAGGTGAGCAACTGAATCATGCTCATCTGAACATTCGAATCTTCAGTAGCATCCATACAACCATCACGATCCATGTCGTTCTTTTTATTCGAGTTCCAATTAGTGATTCCAGTCGGGCACTTGTCTCTTGAATCAGGAATTCCGTCCCCATCATCGTCTAAATCTTGGGTTTCATCATCACATCCATCTTGATCTAAATCGTTGAAAACAATACCACCAAGACAGTTGTCATGGCCATCAAGGATACCATCGCCATCATCATCCGCATCTTCAGTCGAATCATGGCAACCATCGCGATCTGCATCTTCTGTGATGGTTGATATCCAACCAGAAGTTGGATTTTGCTCACAATTATCTATCGAAGATTCAATCCCATCATTATCCAAATCGGTGTCTTCAACGAAGTCATAACATCCATCATTATCCAAATCTGTGGTATCTTCTGGATTCATTACACTGCGCTGGCAATGGTCCTTTGAATCGCTAAATCCATCGTTATCATCATCAGAATCTTCGCTAGCATCATTGCAACCATCACTATCCCAGTCATTGAGAATTGTAGAGACCCAATCCGACATACCCATCGAACAATCATCATCAACATCTAGAATACCGTCATTGTCTCGGTCATCATCTTCAATCGAGTCTAAACAACCATCGCCATCTTGGTCACTCGCTGCATCTGATAACCATAGAATAACTCCGTGCGGGCAACCATCATCAACATCGAGGACACCGTCATTATCATCGTCATCATCATCGAAAACATCATGGCAACCATCGCTATCATGATCGAAGAAGAGGTCTGTCCACCAAGTTGCGCCAGACGAGCAATCATCGTTCAAATCAAGATAGGGGTCATTGTCATCATTATCGTCTTCGTCAGCATCTCGGCAACCATCGCCATCGTGGTCAACAGATAATTCACCCCAATATTGAGCTCCGTTCGGGCAATAATCAAACTCGTTCAGGACCCCATCACCATCGGTGTCATAATCTTCCAGAATATCATCGCAACCGTCATAATCTGCATCGATAATTTCGCCAATCACACCGGTTGAACAACCGTCAGATTCATCGTAAATGCCATCATTATCATCATCATCATCTTCGCTTGAATCGCGGCATCCATCACCATCATGATCGGTGAGTTCTGCTGAAGTCCAACCCGAATCGCCGAATTGGCAATCATCTTCTGCGTCAGGAATACCGTCATTATCGTCATCATTCCAGTCACCTTCATTGGCCAAATCAATTCTAATCAGTTTCGAAATAGTCCCTTCTTCCTTCGTTGAAGAAGTTAAGGTAAGCGTCAACCAGAAGGTTTGGTCATCATTGACCTGTGCAAGTGTAGGTGCGCGTAGGAATAAATCGAGTTCTGATGTCTGACCCTCAACGAGAGTCGTCGTGTGTTGGTAATTTCCAGCGAAACCAGCGTCTACGAACCAGTAATCGGGTGCGCCACTAACAGTTATCGAAGCAATATCGGAAGTTCCTGAAATCTTGATTGCTTCGACTAATAAATCGATATTAATAGATTGAGAAGGCTGCAATTCGATCGTCTCGTCCAGACCAGAAGCGAAGTTGATTCCAACATTCCAGACATTTTCAGACCACATGCAAACTTCCCACTGGTCCTCTGTAACCGTTTCCGTATCACTACATTCATCGGCCGTCCAAACAATATCTCGGTTCGGCCAATCAAAGTTTACAATCGGTTGTGAACTAGATTCTAAATTCGAACCAAATATTCCCATCAAATTATTCGAGCTCGATGCGATTATTCTCGTATTGATTATCGCATAAGATTCAATTAAACTCTTACCAATTCGAAGAACTCCTTGATCGTTTAATTGTGGTACGTTAATTCTTGTCCAACGCAATTCAACTCTATTATCTTCATCTGATTCTCCTTCCATCGATTCGAACCAGGTGATGTGGACCGACCCGTCATTATCGAAATCAACTCGAGGATTGGCTCCAAAGGTCATGTCTGATCCTTGAACGGCGGAATCGACAACAACTGCAACCTCTGCGAGATTTAAGCCGTTAGCCTCTCCATCCAAAACACCTGCACGATCCAAATCCAACTGCATATAATGCAGTTGAGATGGTGCGCCACGGCTCGGCATTGAGTCACGCCCATCAACCCATACAACATGCACATTTCCATCTTCATCGACGTTAACATCAGGGTTGACAGACCATCCATGGCCACTCGTCAAACGAGTATCATTGGCCAAAACGAAGTGGCCAATCGTGCCCCAGCCGGTGCCATCTTGCCAAACATAATCCACTGCTGGCCCAATGTCCTCAACATATTGTCCTGAGTCATCAATGGTGTGAGCAGACATTCCCCGCGTCCAAGTGGAGCGTGGGTTGTTGAGTATAGAATATGGGTTCAAAACGGTCAGGAATGTCTCGGTCGAACCGCTTCCAGAGGTTAGACCGATGATTTCATTGACTAAGGCATTAAGCTCTTGAGTATAATTTGCAATAGGGACTACAACATCATCAATCCATGCTGCATCGCTACCAGAACTTAAACTTCCATCCTTAACATAAACCCATTTCAGAGTGTGTTGACCCAAAGAGACTGGAGTAGAGAAATTGCCGTCTTGTGCGCCTGACCACTGTGCGAGTTGTACGCCATCAATGAAGAAGCGAAGGAAATCATAATTTGATTCAGAAGAAACATTGTAAGAAAATGAAACCGTTCCAGCAGCCAACATCCCTGTAAATTCTAAATTGGCATTATCGCCGTCAGAAATGTCTCCAGATTGAGCAGAATAAATGCCTGTAATTGGAGTAGATGATGGATTTGTTGCTGATACATATGAGCAACAATCAGCAGATGCAGATGTTCCCCCATCGCCATAACTATCATTGAGGTATATCGTGTAATTTCCTGCAGTCGTATAAGTTGCTAATACACCCGAAAAACCACTATATACATCACTCGAATTAAATGCATCAACTGTTCCATTCGGCAAAATAATATCCATACTAAATTCATTTGGCCAAACATCGACTGTAACAAAAATTTCCACTGTTTCGTTAGCTGGATGAGTGTAATTGCACGTCACTGCTGAGAAAGCGGGGGAGTTAGTGCTACCACCGATTCCGCAGAGATTAGTTGAAGAATAGACGATTCCATTATTGGCATCTTCGACCGACCAAGGCTGCACAGGAGCGATAGAAGAACCCGAAACTCCCCAGCCATTCGTTAAATGACCTGATTCAAAGTCACCCTCAAAATTTGCCATATTGTTCGACGGGAAGAGGTACATCTCTCCACCCGCATCTGTGGTTGCCCAAGTAGTATCATCACAAGTTCGTTGATGTGTTCCTGTAACAGAGTCAGGGCATTGTGCTAGATCCATCATATGAGAGCGCACATGAGTATCATTACCCCATATTGTTGAAGCGCCATAAGAAGTTGTTCCGGCGATTGGGACTGGAATGATTCCTGCCTTTGCACAAGCATCGTGAGCTTCAGAAATACTTTGGTAGTCATCTGGCCCCTGAGACTGCTGGTTGGCTCCGCTGCCAGAACCGCCATAAGGCCCTTCATCAGAAACGGGAACAATCAGGCGGGTTGCATTTGGATTCCATTGATGATCGTATGTAGTCGCTGGATTGCCTGGGACGTTTCCTGCATTGTCTCTCCATGAAAGACACGCCCACGTCGAGCCGGGACCCCACATCTCGCTGTTGTAACCCCAATCGGTTGGGATGTTCAGGCTCGAGCCGTTATACATTACATCGGAAAGAGCTCTAATTCCACCCGATGTGTCGGTTGAATTTTGGCCGAGATGGTTTGATCGGGGTCCGTCGCCATAACCGCCGACTTCGTAAGCATCCTCACAATTCTTTTCGCTATTCGCAAAAGACATCTGTCCACTCAATGCATACAAAGTTTCGAGAACAGTGATACTCGCTGCTTCAAGTAATGGTTTCACACCTTGGAAGAATTCTCCACTGCTAAGGTTTCCACCATAAAATACCGCACACATATCGATCCATTCGGTCGTCATCGAACCAGAGGAGTCAATTAATCCGACATATTCAATCAATGAACCGCGAGTATCTTCCCACACGATTACAACCGTATTATTCGTCCCCATCGAAACCGCAGGATTGCCTTTGTAGCCAATGGCAGGGGTGATGATGGTGTTATTGATTTGAGTCGAGAGAGCATTGCTACCGGAAGCATTCCATGCAAGCATTGCATAGTAAATCAGAGGTGCGCCGAAAAACGTCCCCTGAGCATCATAAGTATCAACCCAGACAACGTGTGCTGCATCGAAAGAATCGATTGCAATATCTGGATCGTTGCGTACACCCGTTCCATCAGCGATAATATGAGTGGAAACAAGAGACATATTGGTAATATCACCGGGGCTTCCATCTTGATTATCGAGGGCAGGGTTCAGTAAAGCATAGAGAATATGAGTGTCAGTAATCGCCCAAACGATGTGGGCTTTGTATTCTGAATCAATAACCAGTGAGGGGCTTGAGAGCGCAGATGTACTATTCTGACCAACGGGTGTGCTAGCGATTAGAACAGTGTCGACACCTGATGTCGCAATCAAAGCATAGTGAAGTTGAGGCATTGTGCCATTCTCAATCCAAACCAGATGAACTCGTTGCTGATCATCCATTACACCAGTTACTTCAATTGGATTAGAAGTATTGAGGTTTGAGAGAAGAGTTGTAGTGGATGTGTCATCAAGAGTTCCATTTGCTGTAAAATATCTCTCCGATGTAGGTTCGAGAGTCGACGAGACGGATGACAGGGAAGGGGCTGCAACTGATGTTATCATTAGGAAAACTAATGTTAATGAAAGGCGGAAATTACGACGGTTGCCGTTTGTTAATTTCCATGTATGTTTGTCATTCCTTTGCTCGTCGAACCCTCGGACCATGCTGGTGCATAACCCCAATCACCGATAGAAGGCGAGCCGGACATGTCCGAAATTGAGGTAATTACGCCTGCTTTTCAGCAAGTTGAGCTGCCTTCCTAGAAATATAATCGGTATAGTTACCAGGCCAAACCCAGAGGCTTCCATCACCTGGTAATTCCCAAATTGTATCACAAATTTTGTCTAGGAACCATCGGTCGTGACTGACAGTAATTATTCCACCATCATATTCCATCAATGCCTCTTCAAGAGCCTCTTTTGCATCGGTATCAAGATGATTCGTAGGCTCATCTAATAGCAGCATGTTATTATCTTCAAGAAGTAGTTTCAACAAAGCGATTCGCGCCCTCTCTCCTCCACTCAATTTCTCAAGTTTGGTAGAAACCATATCAGAGGTAAATTGGAATTGCCCGAGCATTGCCCTGATCTCTGCATAATCCATCCGCGGTTTAAGGTGCTGAATCTGCTCGATGGGCGTTAAATTAAAATTCAAAGATCGATGGTCTTGATGGAAGTATCCAGCCTCAACTCCTGGACGGATGTCGAGTTTTCCAGAATCAAGTTTCAATTCACCGATAATTAGGCGCAGTATGCTGGTTTTTCCCGCACCGTTTGGACCGACGATACCAATTTTTTGCCCCCTGCGGACACCGACTTCAAGCCCATGTAAAATCGGTCGGTCCATTCCTTCAAATTGCAGGTGTGCCTTGTGGAAATCAAGAACTTCGAGGCTACTTTTTTCTGTTGCCTGTAAAGAGAAATTTAAGTTTCTACGCTGTTTGGGTTGTATCGATTTAAGCCACTTCAATTCGCGTTGAGCACGCATTATCATGAAATGCTTTTGAGATATCGATTTGTCGAATTTATTATTTCTTTTCATCGACATCATGGCACCTTTTAATCGCTTCAATTCCTTCGATATTTTCTTAATTCGCTCATCCAAAGTTTGTAGAAATAATTCCTTTTGCTTGAGGAATGAAGAATAATTGCCTGGATATCCTTTGAGGTGTGCATCTTGAATCTCTGCGATATTATTGCAAACTCGGTCAAGGAAATACCTGTCGTGGCTAACTACAAGGAGAGCTCCTTGGAATTTTAAAAGGAACCTTTCAAGCCAATCTAGAGTTTGAAAATCCAAATGATTGGTCGGCTCGTCAAGGAAAAGTAGGTCAATCTCGTTTAATCCCACCAATTGCCGAGCTAATGCTACCTTGGCTCGCTCCCCTCCTGACAAAGAAGATAGTTGAACATCAATTTGGTGATGAGCAAGGTCGAGAGCTTTGAGAATTTCAGAAGCATGTCCGGCTACATCACTGCCACCAGAACGTGCCATTAGGGCTTGTAATTCTTGGTAACGATCCATTGTCGGTTGCCAATCGCCATCATAAAACGAAGGTTCCGCCATCTGTAATTCGATGCCAGCTATTTCATCTTCCAATTCTTTGAACTGGCGACCGCGTCGATTGAGCTCTTCGCCGAGAGTTGCTGCCTCGACAATATCTCTAATTTGTGTCAGATATGCGAGACGTAAGCCTGGAGCGAAATGAAGATCTCCGAGGTCTTGATCTTGGTTTGAAATTGTACGCAGTAGTGTGGTTTTTCCTGCCCCATTATGTCCTACTACACCTATTCTATCGCCCTCATCGATTTGAAGATTTACACCCTCAAGAATTGTCAAGGGACCGAAGGTCCGGTGGATCTCTTCCAGACGAACCAACTCTCGTACCATGGCTGGGCGGCCGACCACCTGTTCAAGTGTGATTCGGTCAAGATTGGAGTTGCTTGATTCGAGTTTCGTCAATTTTTTCCCATGCAAACTCGCCTTTCTCTGTAGTTGGTCGGCCGAAATGTCCGCCCGCTGCAGTAATTTGATATTGTGGACGACGCAAGTCTAAGTCTCGAATAATTGCTGCTGGCCTAAAATCAAAAACTCGGCTAACTCGCTCAGCCAATTCTGAATTGGAAAATTTTCCTGTCCCAAATGCGTCGACGTGCAAACTGACCGGGTCCGCGACTCCGATGACATAAGCAACTTGGATTTCAACACGGTTGGCAAGGCCGGCTGCAACCAGATGTTTAGCTACCCATCGAGCAAAATACGCTGCGGAACGATCAACTTTTGTTGGGTCTTTACCACTGAAAGCTCCACCACCATGGCGGCCCATTCCTCCATATGTATCAACAATGATTTTGCGGCCGGTGATTCCTGCGTCCGAATAGGGCCCACCTGGATCGGCAAACCTTCCAGTTCCATTTACAATTAGTCGATAATCGTCGGGTAGCCAATGAGATGGAATTGCGTGCTCGACAACATGTTTGCGGATCTGTTCTGTAACGAATGCGTGCTCTTCTTCTTCATTACCACCAAATTTATTCTTCAATGCAGAGTCATGTTGAACCGCAACAACAACTGTGTGGACTTTGTATGGTTTACCTGATTTGTCGTACTGAACAGTGACTTGACTCTTCGCATCTGGGCGAATCCATTCGATCTCGCCTTCGGCAACAATCATATCTATGCGGCGACAAATTCGTTGGGCGAGGGCGGCGGGAAGAGGGAAATATCGGCCATTCAGCTCACCTCCAACCTCAGTTTCGTTGCAAGCATAACCGAACATCATTCCTTGGTCGCCGGCACCAACATCAGCATCAGATTCTCCATCAACGCCTTGTGCGATATTTGCGGATTGTGTTGTGATGTAAATTTGGACTTCACATAATTCAGCAGAGGTTGCATCCATCCCTATTGCGTGAGAGGTGTAGCCAATTCGAGCTGCAGTTTTACGAGCAATTGCTTCGTAATCTGGCGCTTCTCCATCGAGACTTACCTCTCCTGCAAGAACGATTACCGCCTGCTTAGATTTGCCTTTAACAAGAGTTTCAACCGCCACCCGTGCATGAGAATCGATAGTTAAGCAAGCGTCGACAATAGCATCAGAAATTGCATCACACACTTTGTCAGGGTGCCCTGCGGCGACCGACTCGGATGTGAATAATGCTGCCATCAGACTCTCGCGGCCGCCTCTCCTTCAAAGGGTTTCATGGATCAAAACTAGAATTTATGCAACGATTCGCCAGATAATTCGTACCATTTTAACCAAATCCATGTATTGGAATCGGGCCACGGCGATAAATTCACTTTATGTATTTTTGAAAAGTTATACAAATTAAGAAAATCGAACACACGGAACATTGAGAAACAAATCGTTTTCGCGATAGTTATGGCAAAGACAGTTCAAGACAAAGCCGAGCCGATTGCTGGCATTCAACCAAACAAAGTTCCTGAACGTGCTATCAACAGTAAGCCTACCATCTACACTTTTGCAACTTGCCCGTTTTCTTTGAAGGTTAAATCGCTGTTAAAATCGCGAGAGATTGAGTTCGAAAATGTCGAGGTTGACCCTATGAAAAAAACTGAATTAAAGTGGTCGAATTGGACTGCAGTACCTGTATTTATCGACTCAGACGGGACCCAAGTCAACAATTCAAATGATATTCTCCACTATATCGATGAGAGCCATGGGCAACTGTTTCCACGCCATGGAGAAAATGATGTTCAAGATGAATGGATGGCTTTTTCAGATAATATTCTAGGCAAGAGTATCGTTGCCGTTATTTATCAAAACTATCGAACTTCGCTACATGCGCTCGACTATGTTACTAAGGTTGATAAATTTAAATTAAAGGATCGGATTATCAGCAAATGGATTGGTGCGATTGTCATGAAGATGGTCGGTCGATCGCGAGCAAAAATGTTTGAAGAACCCCCAAGACAAAACCTCTCGACCCAACTCAATTCAATGGCGACGGGGATTGACGGGGATTTCTTCGGCGGAACTGCACCTAATGGTGCAGATTATGCAAATTATGGAATTCTTCGCTCTATGCAAGGCCTGAATGGATTCGATATCGTTGAAAATCATCAAATTATCTGGCCGTGGTATTCTAGAATGCAATTGCATTCTTCCCTATGATTTTCCTGTAATATTAATCTGGGTTGGAAATTCTTTGGTTAACCGGGATTGGCTAGCAATGTCTATCCAACCATAAATTTTAGTCAGTTCTTTCTCGACTTCTATGTCGATAACTAATGCATCTCGATGTACTCGGGCTACTAGAGCTGCTAACTCAATTTCACTGGATTCTTCAGGATGAATAATATTCACCTGAACTGGTGGACCATGAAGTTGAGTTAGAATTGCTGAACGTAATTCTTCGATACCTCCACCTGACATCGTACTAACTGGAATCACTTCGAAGGGACTGTAATAGTGTACAATTTCTTTTGCTTCTTGTAATTGCTCGGCAGTGCATAAATCGGTTTTAGTCAAAACGATAATCGTATTCGGGCTAGAATTCGCTTTGATTCGACCCGAAACTTCTCGGCTTGAAGTTGCAAGTTTTCTACGAATTTCTTCGGGCTTATTAGACGCATCAACTAGAATCAGCAACATATCACAAGACAACGATTCTTGTAAAGTTGCAGAAAATGAATCGAGCAATTCGGCTGGAACATTATCGATGAAGCCAATTGTATCCACCATTAAGATTCGAGGTTTATTTTCCATCCGGCCAACCGTAGTTTCCAAGGTTGAGAAAACTTGGTCCCGAATTAGCACCGCTTTTCCGGAGAGAGTATTGAATAAACTTGACTTTCCAACATTAGTGTAACCAGCTAAACCGACTGTCAATGCTCCTGAACGACTTCGTTGACGACGCCTCTCGCTCATCGATGCATCAAGTTTAGATAAACGCCGCCGTAATCTAGTTATTTCATGCCCAACCGCTTTCATGATATTGTTCCAACCTGTCTGACCACCTGCCCCGTAACCAAGACGGTCACCCATCGTTTCTCGGTTCGTTAATTCACGAAGAATGCTTCTGTCTGCGAGTAATCTAGCGATTCTGACTTGAATTCTCGCTTCAGCTGATGAAGCGTGCCGAGTGAATAATTCAAGCAATAATCTCACTCGATCCCAAGTTTCAATCGTTAGAGCATCATTGATATTAACTAATTGGCTCGATTTGAGATTGTCATGAATCAACACCAAATCAACTCGATGCCAAAGATGCCCGGGCCCGGACATCACCATCTCTTCAGCAATTTCTTGTAATTTTCCTGAACCAAGATATGAACGAGGATTAGGTTTTCCGCGCTGGATAATTTTGTCAACAATTTCGACCCCAAGCGTTGAAGCAAGAGACTCGTATTCGCCAGTATCGTCATTTCGAGAAAGCAGTATAGCACGACGACCAGCGTGCGCGGTTTGATATTGAGAAGAGTTCATTCCACCCATGCCTGCAAGCAAAGGAACATCTGGCACTGGGTCGCCATTCACGTTGATGGGTCATACGCAGCAAAGATATGCGTTCGGGTGCTCGGCGCTCCATGCCTTCGGTTTCTACGACCTTCATCTGGTCCGGTGCCCGCCCACGAGCTGAGGCTTTATTGGCTGGAATCTCTGCCGATGATCCTGGATCTTTTGATGCGAAAATTATCGATGTCGATAACGGGGCAGAATTGCGAATCACTGTCGTCGGAACTTCACTCAAAACCGTTAGATCGACAATGGATGATTTACTAGCATGCCTTTCTGCTGCAGATTCCGGCCTAGATGCTATCGATGATTCTTAAGCAGTTTTGCGGCAGAACGTCCAGTTTCGATTGCGGCATCACTCAATACCGAATCTGAAACTACGTGAGTTCCGGCTAATACGATGCCGTTATCGATGTATTGAGCTCCATCAATTCGTTGTTCCGGCTCACAAGGATGCAGCATGATTGAGGAGGTTGAACGGCGCAAAGTCGAGAGTTTTCTCCATCCTGAACAACGAGAATCGAGGAAATTTTTTATTTCCTCAAGGGCTTCATCGCCGTCTTTTTTAAGATGCACGGCATGGATTATTGTGCACTCATTAGAATGACGATTTTCGGGGATTCTTCCTTCACTCGAAACATCTATTGCAATTATTCCTGATATCGGTTCGTAAAGTCCCGAATAGGGCCGCATCATCTTACCTTCAATCGCAACATCGAGCGCGGCGACCATGTGTGGTGTGCATGATTCTAGACTCTCCACATTCAATCCGGCATTTGATAGAAGTTGAAAAGTGTCAAATGGCGAAGCAGCGATAACGATGGAATCGCATTCAATGGTTTTACCTTCCACCACTACTGAAACCACTCTGCCTTTTTGAAAATTTATTGATTCGGCTGTCGATTCGATTTCATAAATCACGCCCAATTGGTTCGCGGCTGCGATTAGCCTTCCGACCAAACTAGTCCAGCCACCATATGGAATTACAAATTCACGAGGGGGGGCGAGTTCTGAACGAGGGCGCATCTCGGTTAATACAGAAAGCCCACTATCTCTTGTTTGACCTATTGTAAAAAAATCATTATGCTTCCATTTAGGTCCTAATACTCTCGGTGCGCGTAATTTACGAAGAAGTTGGTAGAGGGCGCCACGTCGATGCAATAAATGTAAACCGGGGTCAAGAACCCACTCTCGGGATTCCCTCATTCGAACGCGCCCCCCCAAACATTCTCGGGATTCGACCAGGAGTACCTCGTCACCATCAGCCGCTAGTTGAATTGCTGCACTAAGACCAGCCATTCCGCCGCCGATAACCACGGTTCGCATCGTTTTGGCACGTGCGGTGGGGCAAATGACATTTCGTGTGGTTGAAGTGTGAAGTTCGGCACGCCCAAGTGTGGCTCGATTGCCTCATGACAGGTCAGACCTGCTATTTTCGCAGGGTTCTGTGACGGAGTTATTTCAAGTTTCAATCGATCGTTGGGTGGATGCAATGATGGCTGACGAGCGCGGTGGTGGAGATGCCGTTTCCACTGTCGTCATCGCTCGAATAATCACAAAACAAGATGGGTTTCTTTGTGGAATTCCAGTCGTTGAGAGATTGTTAGAGCTCCATTGTCAAGCAGTAATGGCGGATTGGAATTTTTCTGAAGGAGAATCGATATCAACTGGCAACTCGATCGTTGAGTTACATGGAGATTCATCAGAAATTCTTAGAGTCGAGCGTACAATACTGAATATTCTCGGAAGAATGTCAGGAATAGCTTCATTTACTGCAAAATGGGTCTCAAAAGTCGACGGAATCGATATCGCTTGTACGAGAAAGACCGAATGGGGGCTCCTCGATAAATGGGCTGTACATATCGGTGGAGGGTTGACGCATCGATTGGATCGTTCTGATGCGATAATGCTGAAAGAAAACGACTTCGCTGCTCAACAAAAACGAGATAGCAAAGATATGACAAATTCGACCTATATGATGGTTGAAAATATCGACTTAGATTTGAATGCTCATTTTACAGTCATCGAAGTCGGTGATGAAAAGATGGCTATAGAGGTCGCTATGATTTGGAAGCGTAGACAGGTAGATCGTAATGGTTCTGAAAGAGTCGTACTATTACTCGATAATATGGGACCGGAGCTCGCAAAGGATTGTGTGAAATCTCTCGAAAGATTATCTCTTGAGGATTGGTGCGTTGTCGAAGGATCAGGAGGGATTGATTACGAATCCTTGCAAAATTGGTCTGTGAGTGGTGTCGATTTGATCTCGACAAGCGCCATCAATAGAGGTGTAGCGCCACTCGATTTCTCGATGCTCATTTTATCGGAGGATATGTGATGGCAGATATTCCAGCAAGCCATCCTCGTAGGGCTTCTTTACTCCGCCGACAAAGATTGGTAGATGCAGCAAAATTAGGCCTTCTCGCAGATTCAGCACTGATTGCTCATGGGAGAGGCGAGGCTTTTGACTATCTTCTCGACGAAAGGACTTGTGATTCTGCTCGCACTGCCATTCGTGAAGTTGCGGCTCGACTTCAAGCAGCCCAACACCCAGTAATATCGGTTAATGGAAACACGACTGTGCTCGCTGGAAAATCATTGATTCGAATAGCTGCGATTCTCGATTGTCCCCTCGAAGTCAACATCTATTATCGGACCCCTAAACGAATTGAAAAATTGCTTGCATTATTAAAAAATCTGCGGAAAGAAATTTCTGAAGAATTGGCACCCAATCAGTTCTCTGGAGATTGGAAATCAGCAGTTGAATCGGTAAATATTCTCGGTGCAATCTCTGATGGCCGCATCCTAGGCCTTGAGGGCCCTCGGTCATTATGTTCTGCAGATGGAATCGAATCAGCAGATGTTATTCTCGTACCTCTCGAAGATGGAGACCGGTGCGAAGCGTTGATCGCGTTAGGTAAACAAGTTCTCGTCATCGACCTAAATCCCTTGTCGAGAACTGCCCGACAAGCGACTGTTACTATCGTCGATGAAGTTAGCCGGGCCTCCAGTATCTTGTTTTCTTATATTGTCAAAGAAAAATCAAATCCTACCGATTGGGACAATGATGCAGTTTTGAAAGATGCACTAGAAGTGATGGCCCAATCGGTAAACCGAATCTAAAATATGGTTCAAAATTCTGCGTGAAGCAATTTTTCACATCGTTCTGCGATCGCATCCCCGACATCGGAAGTTGAAGCATTTCCACCGAGGTCGTAAGTTACACATCCACCTTCTTTGAAGTGTTCTTCCATTGCCTGCATCAAAATATCGGCACACTTATCCATATCTGAATCATGGTGCCTATATCCTAACGCTTCAAACATCATCTGAACAGAGGAAAGAGTCGCAATAGGATTGACTACATTTTTACCTGCATATTTTGGTGACGACCCGTGAACCGGCTCAAATAACATGTGGTTCGGACCCAGATTTGCACTACCTGCCATGCCCATACCTCCCTGTAAAACCGAAGCTAGGTCGGTTGCGATATCGCCAAACATATTTGGTAAAACAACGACATCCAACTGCTCAGGGTTACGGACTAGCCACATTGTGAATGCATCGATATATGCTTCATCGATTTCAATCTCAGGATTTTCAGCTGCGATTTCATGAAAAACTTCCCTGAACAGCCTGCAACCTCTAGTGACATTGGATTTGTCTACACAAGTTATTTTCTGAGATTTACCTAACTTTCGTTGGCGGTGCTGAGCCAAATTAAAAGCGAACTTGATTACTCTCTCACTACCATTTCTCGAAATAGGACGAGCATCCCACTTGACTTCTCCTTCTAAGCCAGGGAAGCTCTCGATGACCAGCTGTTCGTCTGTCTCGCCAATAGCACTCTGGGACATTCTTCGCAAAAGAGCGTGATAGAGTCCTTCTGTATTTTCGCGAACCATGACTATGTCAACTTGCTCAGAATCCCAAACTAGTTTGTGGACTCCGTGAATTTTATGTTTCACACCGGGGAATAACTTGACCGGCCTGACATTTGCGAATAGATTCAGCCCGGATCGAAGACCGAGGATGACTTGCCCGCCAGCGAGATCACCGTTAGGTAGGCGGGCGCCAGGCCAGCCAATTGCACCAAGAATTATGGCATCAGAATTATCTCGACAGTGCTCAAATGACCCATCAGGCCATTCTTTTCCTGTTTCTAGAAAATATTCTCCACCACACGGGATAGTAGTGATATCGAAGGAGGCCGGACTAAATTTTTCGAATATATCAATAATTTTTACAGCCTCGGCTATGACTTCTTTTCCAGTCCCGTCGCCGGGTAGCACTGTCAGCCGATAATCGCCCATGTTTCCTCGGCAACTGCTTTTCCTCTTTCAATCCCACTATTGTATCCCTTCGACAATTCTCAAAGCGATACTTGATAGACATCCACCACAAATAGATACAGCATGGACCGCCCAGTAGAGGATGGAGGTGAAAGACCAAGAATAGATGTTCGAGCATTGCCGGAGTCGGTAGCGCAACTCTGGGAGACTATGCTCCGGCTCGACCCGGCTTGGAATATTGCAACTTGGCTCGATGAGCGCGCGACCGAAGAGTTACAGCTCGTCGAAGGGCAACTTGGTAGGGAAAGACTTCGATTAGAACAGCGATTACACCGTATCGAGACTCTCGCCAAACGATTGAAGCGGCAACGAGAAGTTTCCGACGTCTCAAATTGGGGAGACCCGCATCAAAAGAATCTGTTCGATGTTTACGAACCTGAAACTATGGAAATTGCAGATTCGGCGAAAAAAAACGGATTGCAAGAATTCGATTCCCCTGTGGTTGATTTCAATGCCTTCGGCGTCGGCGATGACCCCCTCCTCGCTATCGTCGCCGAGCACATCATGAGTATGATTGAAACGGCTTACTCCGATGGCCCCGGGCCGGTCCATTTCGACTCACTGATGGATGAACTTGACCAAATTGGAATTCGTGCAGATGAGATTGAAGAGGCGGTTCAATGGTTATTACAAAGAGAGATGATTATTGAAATTGGGCAAGATTTCTTCGGTTTAGACATCTAGAATTCCAAAATAATTTGAGGTTAACAGTAGCCGACTCATTGAAAGAGGATGCCCCTGTCGCCGGGGCGTATTCCATGGTTAGTGACGCATCTGGATGGTACGCCCGGCTCGACCGAGAGTGTTCCAATAGGATTGAACAGTTAGAAACTTGGATTTCGTCGTGGGAAGAAGCAACCCGTCACGGCATTCCAGTCGCAGCAACTTTGCCTAATTTTTGGCCGACCCTTCCAGCAGGATTACTCTCAGATCCGGGCGCAGTTCTTGACCATCTACTTGCGCGTTACGAAGCAGAAAGTGATGGTCGTTCCCCGCGGGGTGCTTATGCAACTCCCGCTAAGTTTGCTGAATCTATCCTCGCTGATGAATTAAAAAATTCTCGTGCCGATACGAAGAAAGCCCCGCTACCAACCCTTTCACTCTCTGCACTTCCCCCTGGCTTCCATGCCTACGCACAACAATTCAACCAAGATGTTTCAGATGATTCGGATGAAGATGGTGACGATGACTGTAATGACTTACAAACTCGAACTGGGATCCCGATTCCTTTCGCCGACCCATCTGTTGGCGCTGGTGTTTTTCCTGCTCGCCTGTTCAGAATTCATACCGAGCGGAGCTATAAGTTTACTAATGAGGAAAGAAAGCAAGATACACTCAACCTATTGAATAACTTACAATTACTCGACAGTTCAGAAGTTGCAGTAAAATGTGCAAGACATAGGCTTCTCATTGCCCTCTGCCGATGTGGTCTGGTCGATCTCGATGGCGATGGTGATAATGAAAAGATTGGGCGAAGAGAAGCTGAAGAAATTCTGGAAAACGCGGTACAAACAGGCGATGCACTCCGAGGTGAGTGGCCATGGACTGAAAAACCCGGCTTGCTGGTTTGTAGGCCACCTTGGCTACGAATCAAGGATCGATTCAGAGGCCACCCCGATGGAAGCAATTTGCGAAAAGAGTTGTCGCGGCAACTTAGGAACACCGCGGATAAAGACGGTGGGCGGCGCTTTTCAACACTTCGCGGCAATGTGAATCTCTACAGATTATTCCTTGAAAGAGGGATGCAATTAGTTCGAGAAGAAGGGCGCGTGAGAATGATTGTTCCTGATTCCTTATTACGTGAAAAGAGTTCTATTCCACTCAGAAAGCTGATGATTGAAAGCAACCAATGGACTACTTCGTGGTCATTCCCTGAAAACCAAAGAGTCTTCCCTGGTGTTACTCAAGGTGTTTTGGTTCTCGGCATAACTACTGGTGGCTCAACTCAAACAATGAATAGTTTTGGGCCGCTTGAGGCTACAGAAATTTCAACTCAATCAGGACTCAAAACAAAAGCGCCATCAATGAAGTTGACGCGCCCGTCATGGACTGTATGGACCCGTGGCACGTGGGCTGTTCCTCGAATGCCTCGTGATCAATATGAGCGCCTTCGAGTCATTAGGGCAATCGAAGATTTAGCGAATCAACCAAGATTGTCCGAAGACACCAATTGGCTAAACCCATCAGGTAGGCCAATCCGTGTTCGCGTCGGTGAGATTGACCAAACAAATTGGTCTGACGATATTAGCGAATGGCCTCTTGGCACCCGTGGCGTGCCGTTCATCCGCGGTACACATTTCCTAACAAAAGGAAGTGACATTAGCATCAACCATCCAGCTTACAATTCAAAAATTAATATTGCATCCCCAGAACGTGCTCACGCTCGCTGGACCGGCTTGATAAAACCGCGAGGTCAACCGAGGCTCGCCTGCCAAGCGATTGTAAATGCTCAGGTTGAGCGAAGGTTAAGGTGGGCTGTTGTTCCGCCAGATTGTGTCCTTGGTAACTCAGTTAACTTCCTTGAATTGCCAATCGAAGTATTAGACAAACTAGCTGGAAAACACGGTTCTGTCGAGAAAGGATTACTTTGGTTAGCTATTCATCTAAATTCAGAAATGCTCGACCTTTGGTCGAGAGCATGGGCTGCGAACAACAATGTGAATAATTACGAAATCGAAAGTTTGCCATTCCCCCAGCCCCGAGAAATTCATTCGATTGCGACTTAATTCCGAATTCCGGAAATTATTTTGTATAGTTCCGGAATTAAATTTCTAGTATTTGGTAATTTGAATTCTTAATTACCAAAGTCATTAATACTCAATCTTATCATCGAGTTAGCGTCTTACGCTCCTGCGTTGGGCATCTGAAGGTTAAAAAATGGGAATCTACCCTAAAATTGGCATTACTGGTCTACCAAGATCGGGGAAGTCAGCGGTGCTTGAGAAAGTCATCAAAATGGTTACCGAGGATAGAAAGCATAAACTTAGACGTGGGTATACTGATGTTGTCGGGGGGGTATTGACTGAAGCAATCATCGAAGATGGTGAACGCGTCGGTTATGCTTGTGTAAATATTCGAACTGGTGAGCAAGGAACTATTGCACATCGAGACTTCGATACCCGAGTGCGAATTCTCGGTTTTGGAATAAATCCATCCGAACTCGATCGCGTCGCCGTTCCAGCGATTTTAGACGCGCTCGAAGAGTGTGAAATTTTAGTTATCGATGAGGTCGGGAAATTTACTGTCGAAAGTGAGGGATTCGTCGCAGCAGTGCGTGAAGCTTTGAAGTATGACAAACCGACCCTTCTTACTTTACACAAAAAAAGTCGACATCCGTTGCTTCAAGATATTCGTCGGCGTGACGATGGTCGTGTCCTCGAAGTCACCCCAGTAAATCGTGCATTATTACCGTATAAAATTCATAAATTACTCATTTGATTTCAATCGCTCGCTCGGGCAACTTGATGCATTCCCCTCTTCTGCGACATACTGATGGATTCACCAGCGAGTCGCGCTCAGCGTGTTTTAATCGGCATTGCCCTCCCCCTCTATCTCCTAACTGCATTAGCTATTGTAGAGGGGCGCATCATTATTTTTGGTTGCGATTTATTAGTTTGCCCAAATGCAGATAATTGGGCATTATTTCTTCCTGCTTTGGCTTTTCTAACTACAATTGCATTTCTTTATATGCATTTCACACGCAATAGAGAGCATGAATTCGCTCTTCTCGATAAATGGATCAGTCGCGAATCAGAAGCAGATATGCGTATACGGCTCAGATCGGAGCAAACAGAAGCGAGTGGGGAAAGTCTAGGAACAAGTTGGGCGACTATGGAGCAAAAACATCTCGAAATACGTCTTGAAGAAGAGGAATGAGGACAGAAAACTTAACTCTCTGATGTCGATTGCGAATGGTTGGATATTACTATGAGTGAAGTCCCTGATGATTTAATTTACACAAAAGAACATGAGTGGATTCGAGTTACTAATGATGAAATTATCATTGGTATTACGGATTATGCACAAAATGCATTAACCGATGTTGTATGGGTTGAATTGCCCGAAATTGGTGAGGATGTCGAAATGATGGAATCCTTTGCGAGTGTTGAATCCGTCAAGTCAGTCAGCGAAATTTATGCGCCCATTTCAGGCCAAGTTCTAACTATAAATGAAAATTTAGAAGATGCACCTGAAGTGATTAACACCGACCCTTATGGAGATGGATGGATTTGTCGAATGTCAATTGCAAATAGCGAAGAATTAACTACGCATTTAGATGCAGCTGGATATACTGCTCTCATCGGTGAATAAGGATGAGTAACCTGCGAGAGATTTCGATTTATATCGATGGTTCTTGTGAGGAAAATCGCAACGTTACAGCGAAGACAACAGCCGGTTGGGGATTTTGTGTCGTCATTGGCGATACTGGGCTTGGAAAGGGTCAGGGTGAAATAACCACAGAGAGTAATGGGGTAGTCATCACCAATCCTTCCACCAAGGATTTTATCGGTGCGGAAGTTGGGTCGAATAATACTGCAGAATTGTCAGCAATGTTTCATGGATTACGTTGGTTATTGACCCAAGGAGGGGAAGAGTCGGCAGTCATTCGTGGTGATTCGACCTATGCTCTAAATGTAGGGTCGGGCATCTGGAAGGCTAAAGCGAACCGTCACTTGGCGATAACAGTGCAGAAATTATGGAATGAGGTTTTACAGTTGCGACAACTTTCACAGGAGCATGTTCGAGCCCATCGCGGTCATCGTTGGAATGAGCGAGCAGACCATCTCGCATTCCGGGCGATGAGTGGAGAGGATGCTCTTCCACTACAATTTTGGAAGCCGGGTATGCGATGATTAATTGTCGGCCAAAATACCGATGCTCAAAATTACATAAATCGAATGAATCAGCATAAGCAATCCAATCAAGAGTAAAACCAGTGCAGTTGGATTTGGCAAAGGAAAGTTGTTACGACCAATGTAATAAGCCATAATAATCACAAAAAGGCTCACTGCAAATTCATTTGCTGATGATTTCGCAGGATTATCCCATTGATCGAGCCAGGGAATTAGCCCTTTTCTATCAAAGGTGAAGCGGTACCATGCAACATATAGGAAAAATAAGCCCACCATACTCAAAACGCCTAGCGTGAATGATTCTGAACCCCAAGGTTGAGGAAAGCTGATTTTTGTAACTAAGGTATTCAATAAAAGAACGAATCCTAACGCGGCGTGGAAGCGCCACTCAACTCGATTGGAGGCTTTCATGGTTAGACCAGAGGGCAATCACGCTTGAAATCGCCGACAAAGAATAGTTCATCATGAGTTTACTACACGCAATCATGTGAAGCATAACCTGATCGGACTAACTCACCCAATAACTCCTCTCTCTATCTTCGTCGCAGATATGATGTCTTGGCATCAACTCGCCAGAAGGGGGCGTCGACATGCATGAGGTGAAGTTTGACAATATTTTAGCGGCGGCAACCCGCATCGAGGGAATCGTTGCCCGCACACCGGTCCTCACTTCCCCTATACTCGATTCCCTTGCGGGGCGGAAACTTTTCTTCAAGTGTGAGAATCTACAACATGTAGGCGCATTCAAATTTAGGGGAGCGAGTAATGCTGTTGCAATTCTCGGCTCAGATGCAGATAATGGAGTATGTACTCACAGCAGCGGAAACCACGCTCAAGCCATAGCTCTCGCTGCAAAGCAAAATAACATCCCAGCTTACATAGTCATGCCTGAAAACGCCCCTAAAGTAAAGATTGAGGGGGTTCGAAGTCATGGTGCTGAAATTACCTTCTGCGAGCCGACTCTGGCGGCTCGTGAAAGCACGGCTGCAGCCGTAATTGAGCGTACCGGCGCTTCCTTCATCCACCCCTATGACAATCGCCACGTCATCGCCGGCCAAGGTACAGCAGCCCTCGAACTGATTGCTGAAAGTGGCCCATTCGACGCTCTGATTGCTCCAGTAGGAGGTGGTGGTCTACTCTCTGGAACTTGCATCACGACCCGGGCCCTACTGCCAGAAACTCGTATATTTGGCGCGGAACCCACTGGTGCAGACGATGCAGCACAATCTCTCGCCGCCGGTGAGCTAATTCCCCAGACTGACCCCAATACAATCTGCGATGGTCTGTTGACAAGTCTTTGTGATCTAACATTCAATATTCTCAATGATCATGTCGAACAAATCATCACCGTAACCGATAATGAAGTTCTGGCAGCAATGAAACTCATTCAACAACACCTAGACTTGGTCGTTGAACCTAGTAGCGCAACGGTTCTCGCAGCAATTCTAAAGGAGAATTTTCGCGCACTGCACGGGATTCGCTCAATTGGGTTAATCCTCTCGGGTGGAAACCTCGACACCTCTACACTGCCGCCCTGAAAAAATAAAAATTGGAGCACAGGCCGGGATTTGCACCCAGGTACATGGATTTGCAGTCCACTGCATAACTACTCTGCCACCCGTGCGGGTAAGGTGAGCGACCGAAGTCCTCTCTTTGAAGATTATCAACCGAATTAGGAACTTTTCAGAATCGGTTGCCTGCATATATTGATGGTGGTTAAGCGTCCCCTACGCTATATGCCTAAGATTTCCACGCGCTATGATGGCCTTGGCGTTGGGTTCGCTCCATATCTACAACCACCGGGCCCCGAAATTGTCCGATGGACTGTCGGCGAACCAGGATTCGATACTCCTAAGGAAATTGTTGATACTGCGATTTCCGAATTGAAAGCAGGGAATACAAAATACAATCGGTGCCAAGGGTCTGTTGCCCTCTGTCAAGCAGTGGCAGATTATTTATCGAAACACCATGGTATCGAAACAACTCCTGAAAATGTCCTCGTAACACCGGGTGCGAAACAAGCCTTGCTCTATTCATTCATGATCACAACAATGCCCGGGGACGAAGCCATTCTCCTCGCACCGTGCTGGGCTTCTTACGAATCTATGCTAGAAATTATCGGTGCCATTCCAGTAAATGTGCCTGTTCGCAAAGATAACTTTCATCCAGATTTTGGTGCTATTCGCGCTGCAATTACTAACAAAACAAAAATGATTTTACTCAATTCCCCATGTAACCCGACCGGTGCGGTATTCACTCCAGACGAAATAGCGGAAATTGTTGAAATTGCTGTTGAGCATGACCTTTGGATCGTCTCCGACGAAATTTACGCCCGCCTGAACTGGACTGATTATCCACATGTGTCTCCAGCAAATATTCCAGGCGGAGCTGAACGTACTCTAATCGTCAACGGATGGTCAAAATCATGGGCGATGACTGGTATGAGAGTTGGATTTCTCACCGGACCTACGGCTGCTATGAAAGCGGCCATCAAAACTCAATCGAATTCAGCATCGCACATTCCCACATTCATGATGGAAGCTGCTCGTGTCGCGCTTTCGTGCGATAATTCAGTAGAGATGTTTAATGAAGAATATCAAAAGCGAGGAAAAATTTTGAAAGATGGTTTGGCCGAAATTCCTGGATTACGTGTCGGGGATTTCGAAGGAGCGTTCTATGCCTTCGTCGATGTGTCCGGAACCGGCATGACCGACAAAGAATTTGCAGACGGTGCTATGGAGGCTGGTGTGCAATTAATTCCAGCTTCATTAATTGCAGAAGGAGAGGGATTTGTTCGAATTTCTTATGCGGCTGATGAAGAAGTAATTCACGAAGGATTACGGCGTTTGAAGTCTTGGTTACTCTGAGGACATTTGAAATCAGATTTCGTCAGGCAGACTCTGTAGGAGCGATTTTCAAATGACCAGTGCGCACGGTAAACATGTCTATGTCGACTATATTGGTTACTATCGTAACGAAATTCACAATGGTGAATGGATGCTGTCCATAATGGAGAAAGCGGTTGAACGCGCAGGGGTTCGTCAAGTCCATTCGCACGTCGTTGAATTCGACGGCAGCCTCAGCCCGACCGGCTTCGCAGCAGTCCTTCTCCTCGACGAAAGTCATGTAAGTGCTCATTGTTATTACGAACAAGGTTGGTTGGCATTAGATGCTTTTACCTGCGGTGGAGGAGATCCAAATTTAATTGCTGATTTTATCGATGACGCCTTACAATATGAAATGCCCAAAATCACTCAAATGAGAAGAGATTGCGTCGAACGATTTCTTCACGAAGATCTCGAAAAAAAATAGGGGTGGATAAAATGAATGTTCGTGAATTTATCGAAGAACATTACAAGCATTTCAATGCCGGCGTATTGGCAGATTGTTCAGAGTCTCTGAGAGGTTTTCTGGGAAATAATGGCCGATTGATGATAACCCTTGCAGGTGCAATGTCGACCGCTGAAATCGGAAGATCTCTAGCGCCTGCAATCAGATCTCAAAAGGTGCATGCTATCTGTTGTACTGGTGCAAATTTAGAAGAAGACTTATTCAATTTAGTTGCCCAATCATCATATAAAAAAATTAGTGATTGGCGAAGTTGGACTGCTGAACAAGACAAGGAATTGCAAGAACGGGGGTTCAATCGAGTCACAGATGTTGCAATTCCTGAAGAGGAAGCGATTCGGATGATTGAGAAGCCGCTTCTCGAATTATGGCAAGATGCTGAAGCTGCAGGCGATCGGAGATTTCCTCATGAATATCTCTACGATTTATTGCTTCATGGAAATTTAAAATTCGATGCGGATCCAAAGAATTCTTGGCTTTTGGCGGCGGCGGATGCGAACTTACCAATTTTTGTTCCAGGTTGGGAGGATTCAACTTTGGGGAATATATTGGTTAGCAAAGTTATCGATTTGACTCTAACTTCTTCCGATATTGTCAAGGGAGGATTGCAGGCGATGCTAGCTCTCTCAGACTGGTATAGAGAAGATGATTCACCTACTGGTCTTTTGCAAGTTGGCGGAGGAATTGCTGGAGATTTCGCAATATGTGTGGTCCCTATGCTTCGCCAAGATGTAATGCTCGATGTCCCTCTTTGGTCTTGGTTCGCTCAAATATCTGAGGCTAGACCTTCTTACGGCGGGTATTCTGGTGCCCCTCCTAATGAAAAAATAAGTTGGGGTAAATTAGCTGTTGAAACACCAAAATTTGTGATTGAATCCGATGCTACAATAGTCCTACCTCTCTTACTCGCAAGTTTGGAAAATGAAGAATGATGTATCGGCATATCAAATATATTTGATGTAGAATGGAGCGGCATAACACTTTGATGAAGGGTCCCCTTCCATCATCCGTGGAAGAGCAAGACACCACGTCAGTTTACGGCGCGTCGGCGGGCAAAATTACGGCAATAATAGTAGGTGCATGCATTATCCTAGCAGGGATCACCGGAGCAATCATTGGAACGTGGATGAAAGAAGCCATAGATTCCAACGGAGGAATAACCAAAGAAGAGTTTGAGAAAAGTTGGCCCGGTGGCTGTGAGGAATATTTAGACGCTGATGATGTGGATAACTTCCAGATATGCCAAGACTTCTGGTGGCCTAATTCTACCTTTGTTGTCGACGATATAGAAACTCTATCCAATTTTGGATATAGAAAAATCGACACAGTCGCTCACGCTAATGCCGGGGACTTTATTGAGTTCAGATTTAATGATCTAGGATATGAGGTAGAAGTCCAGGAATTCACCACCGAACTTTGTGATGATTGTCGGAACTATATCGCAACAATGGAGGGGCAAAATCCAGACTCTTGGATAGTAGTAGGGGGGCACTACGATGCTATTTGTTACAGCCAACAAATTGTCATTGGCATAGAGTATCCTGGTTGCACTTCTGAGGGAGCCTATGACGACGCAACCGGCACCGCCTCAGTACTCGAGCTCGCACGTCTGATGATGGAGTGGCAGTCTTTTTTGTCTGAATGGCAGTCAATTCAGGGAACTACGCAGATAGACATCAGACCAACGCACACGTGGAAGTTCGCAGTATGGGACTACGAGGAGTGGCAGGGTAGCGGTTCTCCCGAGGGTGCAGGGTACGGCAGTGAGACCTTCGTCACTACGCTGCCTGAGGGTGTCGAGATTGCCACTTACATCAATCTCGATATGTATGGTCTGAATTGGCCGGTCGAGACTCAGTTGGCCAGTCAATTAAGTGGCTGTGACGAGGATTACTTTCACCTCTATCTGTTTACCTCTCCGGTCGACGACTGGTCGTACTATGAGGACCGGGAGGTGAATGTGACTGATGAGATGAGGGAGCAGGCAGTGGCGCTTCAGGACAGGCTGAGAATGGTGTTGTATGAGCAACTGGAGTACCCAACGGAATGGGTCATGGTTCTCGATGACACCAAGGGCAATTCAGACCACTACAACTTCATCTCGCGCGGCTGGCCAGCCACATGGTTCCGCGGCATGCACGAGTTCCTTCAGGAGGAGGAGGACACCTGCGAGCAGTCTCCCAAGCATGCGCCCACTGACAGGGTCGATGTCCTGTACAGTCTTGCAGGCGGTCGCGAAGGCCTTGAGGCAGGAATGCACACAGGGCTCGATGCTCTGGCCTTACTGATGTGGTTCGACATCACAGGAAAATCCAACTAAAATAAGTTTGAATAATTGCCACATTGCTCTGAGATTCGCAATAATTGATTGTACTTTGCCGTACGATCGGATCGGGCTGGCGCACCGGTTTTGATTTGGCCCGCATTAATTCCAACTGCAACATCAGAAATTATCGAATCGCTCGTTTCACCTGAACGATGAGAAATGATTGTGCCAAATCCAGCTTGCTTCGCCATCTCAATTACCTCTAAGGTTTCACTGACTGTTCCTATTTGATTGAGTTTAATTAGAATTGAATTCGATGCACCCTCTTCGATTCCTCTCCTCAATCGTTGTGGATTTGTCACATATAGGTCATCACCAACGACTTGGCACCGATGGCCTTCGCGACTGGTAAATTCAATCCATGATTCCCAATCGTCCTCACCAAATGGATCCTCTATTGATACGATTGGATAATTATCTAGCCAGCTTGAATATAATCTACCTAGCTCTGAACCCGAAATAACTTTTCCATCAATATGGTAACCATCATCTTCACAGAACTCTTGTGCAGCTACATCGAGTGCGATTGAAATTTGAGTTCCAGGGATGTACCCTGCATTGTTAATCGCATCCACTAAGTATCGCAACCCTTCTTCATTTCGAGGTAGGTTCGGTGCGAAACCACCCTCATCACCTACCCCGCCGAGCAACCCCTCTTTCTTCAGAACCTCTTTCAAAGCATGATAAATTTCTGTTCCCGCGCGGAATGCATCAGAGAAGGAATTGAAACCATGTGGCACGACCATGAATTCTTGAACATCAACATTCGACACCGCATGCGCACCGCCATTGAGAATATTCATCATCGGCACGGGTAATGTCGTTTTCTCGCCATTAGCTAAGTGAACCCATAACGATTCGCCTGCCATCTCTGCAGATGCACGCAAGCAAGCCATTGATGCTCCCAGCATAGCATTGGCTCCGATTTTACCCTTATTTTTCGTCCCATCTAAGGCAATCATCGCTGTATCGAGAGCTTCTTGATCATCAACATTGAGTCCGACCAATAAATTGCGGATGGCTCCGTTAGTGTTAGCGATGGCTGTATCAACACCTTTTCCTGCCCAAATAGGTCCGCCGTCACGTAACTCGACGGCCTCGTAACTTCCCGTGCTAGCACCAGAAGGAACGCCAGCACGACCGCGCAGTACCCCATCAACATAGCAATCTACCTCGACAGTAGGATTACCTCTTGAGTCGAGAATCATGCGGGCGAATATATTGGTGATGACCCCTGTCATTGATGAGGCCAAGGAGAGCGCCTTTCTGATGGTTGCGCTCATTGTGCTTGCTCACGCATTCAGCCAACTCAGCCATCGAGAAACACGATGTTGAATCTCGGGAATCTCCATTTCAGACCTACAACACTTTTCCCAACAGAGTTGCTCTTCAGATGGAGAAATTGAAAATAACTCGGCCCGGAAAATTATTCCATCATCTTGCGGGACATCATCACGCTTATCATCGATGAAACAATGTAACAAATGCTTTGGATAATGATAGACCTTTCCAGCAGTGGGGCAACAGAGCATTACACTCTTTTCAAGAAAAATAAGTGAGGAACCATCGTCGGCATCAACCTCGTGACCAAGTAATTTGCAATTTGATAACAACGAGGCGACATCGATATTGTACCACTGGGCATGAGAACGTGAAATTTCTAAGTTAGAAACGTCGTCGAGATATTCTTGAATGCGCAGATGAGTTACCGCCTCATCCCCCGCCATATTCATTGAAATATCGGCGACTCATATGAATGCGACTTTAGGAGGAAATTCAATAATATTACGAATTCCGGAAAAATATATGAAATTATTTCCCCATAAGGAACGAGAAAGATACAAAAGGAGAATGGTTTCGGAATAATTCATGATAGGAGTGGATTCTCTCGACCGGAGTATTTTGAGCGTCTTAAGAGACTCGTCTAGATCGCCTTTTGTAGAAATCGCAAAACAAGTTGGAGTAACTGAGAGGACGGTTCGCACTCGTATGCGACGACTCGAAGAAGAAGGGATTATCCGCAGTTATACTATTCGTGAAGCAGGAATTGGCTTAACTGCCTTAGTGCGTCTAAAGGTAGGTACTGGGACGGAAATCGGAACGCTCGCAGGAGAATATGCGACTTGGAATGGTATTGAATGTATTTACGAAATTAGTGGAGATGCAGATTTGGTTGCGGTTATTCACGTTGACGATACAATTGCTCTCAGAACATTACTCGATAAGATGTGGCTTGCAGCCCCTGGTGAAATTACCTCGACTCAAACCGAATTGGTTCTCGAACAATATTGATTGTTTTCTAATGGATTAATATTTCCATTTAACCGAACAGCCAATACTTTCTGTTCTTTGAATTGCTACCGCCTCTCCTTTGGCCAAAGAATCGATCGCATCAGAAAGCTCTGCAGTAGTTGCATGAGATGGATCGCGAGGCGAGTCATCCATTCTGCCTCGATAAACAATTATTCCTTCGGTATTTATCAAATAAAATTCGGGGGTTCTCTCGGCACCATAAGCAATAGCAACCTCTTGGGTCTCATCATGTAAATATGGATATGACATTCCTTTCACAGCTCGCTTAACCATGTTATTCCAAGAATCTGATTCATAGTTCACCGGATCATTTGAATTAATTCCGACAAAACCAATGCCATTTTCTCTCGCCTTATTTGCCATATTCTCAATTCTAGTTTCTGAGCCCACGACATATGGACAATGGTTGCAAGTGAATATTACAATGGTTCCTTTTTCGCCCATAGCTTCGGCTAACGTCATCAATTCTTTTCCAGAATTTGGATTTGCATTAGACAATGAAAAGTTTCCAGCAAAATCTCTGGGTTCGAGGCCGATTGGGGTTGACATTACCTTGTGCTGCGCAAAGAGGTGGTTCAATCCTTTGGCAGGAAAGTTACACCTGTTTTGGTTTTATCAGCGCATTCCTGAAGCCGCCGACGAGCTAATCGATGTTCTGGGTCGACATCGAGAACTTCTCTCCAAGCGGTGGCTGCCTCATCATCTCCTTCTTCATGCAGAATTGCTGCACTCCTCAATCTAGCATCGAGATGCCGGGGGTCGTATTTTGCCGCTGCATCGAAATCGGCACGAGCTGCGTCGATTCGGCCGAATTCAAGATATAGAAGGCCGCGTTGATACCAAGCATCAGAATGTTGCGGATCGATTCTGATGGCTTCGTTCAGGGGTCTTTCGGCTTGTTCGGCTCGATTCATTGCAATCAGACAAGTTCCCTGATGGATGAGTGCCATAGTGTGATTTGGGTCTTTTTCGATAAGGCGGCGTAATTCTGATTCGGCTGCAATCCAATCACCGAGATTCATCAGTATTTCAGCCCTACGTTGACGAGCGATACTCAGGTCTGGTGCTCGCTCAACAAGGTCGTTAGCATCGTCGAGTGCAGAGGAGAGATCGTTGTGTAGAAGAGCGGCTGAACAACGATTTAATCGAGCACGGATGTGACTTGGATCCATCGAGAGAACTTTGGAAAAGGAGGTCTGTGCTTCGACAACCCTGCCTTGTCGAGCAGCAATCAGACCGCGAATATATGGGATGGATGTGTGATTTTTGAGGTTTGTTGCAGCTTCTGCAACGAGTGAATTGGCTTGGGCCAAATCACCTAAATCAATGCATAATTGTGCTTCCTCAAGAGGAATAGAAGGATTATTTGGGATTAATCTTCGAGCGCGTACGATGGCGATTTCAGCCTCTTTAGTTGATCCTTGGTAACGAAGGGCTCGCGATCTCCCCAGCCATGCAAGGCCTGATTCTCTATCCCGATCGATTGCAGCATCGAAAGAAACCATAGCATCGAGGAGGACGATATGGTCATGCTTTCCGGTTTGATCTCGATACTCATCAGCAGCCAATAGATGTAGTCTGCCTTCCATGACATGAAGATCGGCACAATCCCAAGATTCCTCTGGTGCAGCTTCGAGAACCCGGCGTGCCCAATCGACAGCTCCGGCTCTGAACAGAACAAGGCTAAGACGACCTCGTGCCTCAGAATCCAATGGATTAGCATCAACCCACTCCTCTAAAACAGCACGAGCGGCGTCGAACTTTCCTTCGTTTTCAAGTATTTCTGATTCGAGTAAAACACCATATTCACCGAGCGCAACAGCGCGCCGTACTGCTTGAAGGGCTTCTTTGGTTCTGCCTTCTCCAGCCGCCAATAATTTTGCCTTTAGCAACCATGCATCGGCATTGAGACCGTCTTGTTCTATTGCGCCTTCAATAGTCTCTAGAGCCACGCTAATCTCTCCAAGCAGCATCAATTTCGCTGATTTCTCAACCAAACCTTCAGTAGTAGTAGGATTGTCGAATCGGGGGTCAATCGCTTTTCTTGCATGATGTGCGCGTTCAGCAATATCTGTTATTTCAGATAAATTTCCTTCAATCTCAAATTCTTCGCCCAGCCCTTCAAGTCGGCGAAGATTGCGGTTTTGCCTTACATCACCGGTACCGAGTAAGAGAACTGCTTGTTCCTTGAGAACCTCGACATCGTCCGGTTCGATGGCTAACAATCTCTCTAGCGTGCGATCAAGAGCATCAACGTCGCCCTGCTCTCGTTGAATTGCTGCCAATGAATGTAAAGGAGATGGATCTTCAGCAGCAATCGAGTGAGCTCTGCGATAGAAATCAGCTGCTCGTGTCTTTTTACCTGATTCATGTAGCAATTCGCCAATTCTACGGAGTTCGTTTCCGTTTAATTCCAAATCTTCAGCAAGCATTTCTGCTTCGTTCAATATTGCATCGAGACGCAAAACTAAAGGAATGATTCCTGGTAAAATTGCCTTTTCACCTTCCTCATCGGCCTCACCGAGATAATTGTTGAGGATTGATTTAGCCGCATGTGTAGCTATCGCACAGGATTCGCTGGAACTAATCGTGACTCCCTGCTCGAATAACAAGGTCTCTGCTGATTCTAGAGAGCGATGAACTTGAAGTAATTCTTGAACTTCTGGTGTTTCGCCTAACACCGTATCGACACCTCTTGAAAGAAGATCAAGACGACGGGAGGTGTCGGTCAAATTCCCTTCTAAATTACCAAGTTTAGTCACCATTTTACCTCTTTGATGTATAACCGACCGGTGGCGAAGCCAAAGAGTCAGCAAAGCGATGCCCAGCAATCCATACAAAGACAGAATGCCTGTAGTCGCCTGTTCCATTCATCTGGAGCGGAACTGAGGGACTTTTGATGGCTTCTACTGTTGAACTGGCTAATGCCGCTGTTTAGGGCAGGACATAGTCCCGCCGAAACAATTAGATTTTTATTTCAAAAATCTGTTGCAGAATAGGCTTGAACGCCAGATTTCCTAGTGACTTTTCCTACTGAAGAGCCGACCACATTGTCGATGCCCGCTCCAGAGGCGAGTGTGAAAATTCGATCAGTGACCTTGCCTGCAAAAACTAGGCCGACGGCACCCTCGGATTCAGATAAACTACTCTCAAGTGCACTCGCACCGATTGGTTCAGATCCCGAACCGTCTTCTGAAACGATTATCGCTTGATTGCGTTTCAAACCATCAAGCATGACCGCCCATTCTTTGACGCCTTCGGGTGCTTCTAGTAATTCGTCACCACGACCTACTGCCGCATCATCTTCCTTAGCTAATTCTGACTGAATACGAGCAGTAACTTTCCCAGCAGTTTCTTTTTGGTTCAAGCACTTAGTGATGACTTTTCCTTCAAGATGTTCAACCTCACGGCTGACTGGTGCAAATGTAACATGAGTTAGTGATTTGCCTAGTTTTCCACTCAGTTCCATCAGTAAAAGTCGCCCACCGCGATCACCGTCAAGGAATGCGGTTACAACTGATTTGGAAGATGCAATATTAATGAGTTCGGGATTAATTCCTGAGCCCATAGTAGCGATTGCATTTTTGATTCCAAACTTCAATAGTTGGCGAACATCGTTTCGTCCTTCGACTATAATGAGCGCATCACTATCCTGGACACTTGGACCTGCTGTCATTCCTGAGATATCTTTCTCTGAATCTAGTGTTAAGACGGCTCGAACCTCATCTAAGATATTCCTCGACTCGTCTTGTCCAGAGTTGACCATTTCGAGCAACAATGTTTTCGCTCTACCGATGACATTATCGCGCTTAGCAGACACTATGTTTTCGATTGATGTTACTTTGATTATGGCTTTGCATGGACCGATTCGATCAATCGTTTCTAGTGCTGCACCGATTACTGCGGTACTAACTTGATCGATCGATGACGAAAGATGAATCTCGCCCTGAACCTTTCCTTTATTCTGATTCAGTGAGACATCTACGTGTCCGATACGTCCTGTTCGTTGCAATTTTCGTAATTGCAATTGTTCGCCAAGCAAACCTTCGGTTTGACCGAAAACTGCTCCGACGACATCCTTTCGTGCGACGGTTCCGTCGCAACGAATAGTTGCGTGAATTATGTATTTTCCTTCTTTAGACATTATATTTTCTCCTTCGGTTCCCAGCCCCACTTTCGGGGCCTCGTACCCTTTTTCGCCTAATCGGCTCAGGGTTAGAATGGGCGCGAAACGCCCTCGAGTGTGGCAGATTACCGTAAAGAACGGGGGGGTGTACCCTTCATGAAGGCTCCTATTTCATCATGGGCTAAAGAAATGATTTGTTAATACTCAAAGGATAGGCATTAAGGTAGAGGGGCTGAGAAGGCCGAATATGGTCGAGGCGTCCTCTGATCGTTTAGCCATTTTCCGAGGCGTAGCAAGCCTCGCCCTCCACGATGGAAATCTGTCGGGTGGTGAAAAACGATTGTTGACAAAATTGGCTCATTCTCTTCGATTGAAGAAAGAAGAGCCGGGCTTGGCATACGAATCGATCATCAATGATGGGAAATTGCCTGTAGGTGAAGAAATCGACCAGAATGAAAAGCGTTTGATTTATGAACAAATTCTTGAATCTTTTCTAATTCATACCGACAGGTCTGATGAGGCAATTCAAATAATTGCCTATCTTCGATTGGTTTTTGAAATAGAAGAATCGGAACATCGGGCAATTATTCGAAGCCTCGACCGGCAATTGGAAGAAATCGTACACCGTACGGTTCTCGAAACTGTTCGTTTTGAAATGAAAGATTCAATGGGGCGGTTTTCGGAAATCATCGATCGGATTCGTCTACAAAAATGAGGATTATTGTATGTCTGCTGAAAATCTAGATGGTTTTCTAGCGAAACAGCCCTCTAGTGTTCACCACTCTGCGAGAAAGCTTGCAAGAACGGCCCGTCAGGCCTATCCCATTGGCGTTCCTGCATTAATTATGAAATCCAATACTGACCGATTAACGACTTCTTCTGGTTAT
The DNA here is from genome assembly GCA_963934165.1 of uncultured Candidatus Poseidoniales archaeon. Classification (GTDB taxonomy): domain Archaea; phylum Thermoplasmatota; class Poseidoniia; order Poseidoniales; family Thalassarchaeaceae; genus MGIIb-O2. The sequence continues at coordinate 191,441 of CAWVXH010000002.1, read as the reverse complement.
TCTTTCATCCTGGGAACGCCCGATGATTTGCTAAGACGCTTGGCTTCTTGGTTACTTACAAATGCTGGAACATCGCAGGCAATATTGCTAAAATTAATTAAGAAATTGTGGAAGAGGCATGGCCGAGAAGATGTTGCTCTAGCTAGTATATTACTAGCAAATATCGATCATTCTGTTCTTTCGATTGAACCCTGGAGGATCTTCGAAAATTTAATTCAAAAAACGGAACCAATAGAGGGTTTATTACTCTGCATCGAAGAATTACTTCGTGCTAAACATCAACTTCCAAGTACCAACTTATACCTCGAATGGCTAGGGACTGAATCGATTAATAATTACCTAGCCTTGTTGACTTGTCATGCTGGAATGGTTCGAGGCGTTTCACCAAAAAAAGAGGTTATCAAACGAATTGAATTGGTCAAAATTCCTAGTGGTGATTCAATATTAAGTCGAATAAAATCAAGATTGACTGAAAAATAAGCGCAGCACTCATGGATGAAGAGTCCGGCGGCGCAATATGGTTGAGCGCCTCTTGCCGTCGGATGATCCGATTGCCGAAGAGGTGCTTGAATGGACCATCAAGCGAGATACCCAAGATATTACTCAATTAATGCGGTGGATGGAAGGCGCAGAAATACGCCGGGATCGGCAAGTATTGCTTAATCGTGCATTAGACTTAATGGATGAAATTCAACATGCCCTCAATCGGCTTGGCGAACTGAGGTAGTCAAATGCGTTCTCTACTTCTCGCCGGCGGCCGGTCATCCCGTATGGGTAAAGACAAAGCTATGATAAAAATCGATGGCATTACAATGATTCAAAGGGTCGCACAGGCCTTGGCCGAAGCAGGAAGAGAGCCGATTAGAATCGCAGTTTCAACACCCGAAAAAATTGAAGAATATTCCACAGAAATTGACCCTTCCTTAGATGTTGAATGGGTTTTAGATGGTGAGCAGTACGCTGGCCCTGTTGATGCAATACTAGAATCTCTGAATGATCCGCAATGCGCAAACATTGACTCCGTACAGCTCGCAACTGTCGACGTTCCATGGATTAACCATGAGGTTTTTTGGGGTTTAGAAAAATCTCTTTCAAAAAATGATGTTTTAGTAATGCCAGCAGACCCGGAACGCGCACATCCGCTACTTTCTTTAATTCGTCCGACCGAGCTTTTGAAATTGCTCAAAGATTGGAAAGGGGCTCCACTACACGAGACGTTTTCTGAATATCCCCATACATTATTGATGATAGATTCTACACTTTTACGAAATGTAAACCGGCCAAGTGACCTCGATTATAATTGAAATTTACCCGAACACAAATCATCGATAATTTGAGGATATAATTTGTGTTCGATAATTTTGATTCGGTTTTGTAAATCACTAAGCGTATCGTTTGGAAGAACCTCTACCGCCTCCGAAGCCAAAATTAGGCCTTCATCCAGCCCTTCATCGACGAGGTGTACTGTGCAACCGCTCACCGTAGCACTATCCGCAAGAGCATCTCTGTGGGCATGGGCACCGGGATATTTTGGGAGTAATGAGGGATGAATATTGACCAATCTGCCCTTCCATTTTTTTACAAAACTTGGAGTTAATATTCTCATATAACCGCTTAAAACAATTAATTCCACATTAAATTCAGCTAATTTTACTTCAATTTTTTCTTCATGAGTTAGACGCCGGAGGGATTTATCAGGAATATTAGGCAATCGAATCCCGACAAAAGTTACATCATTCTGTCCACAATAAATTTGTCCACCGGCATTTGGATCGTCAGAGATTACCAATACCGTTTGATGTGAACGGGGAATTTTATTTTGAAATTTGAGAAGAGCACCCAATCCAGACCCTCCGCCAGAAATGAACACGGCGATACGTAATGGATCAATTTCCGACCCCACCCTTGAGAGAGTGTATGGCAGGGACATGTCCATGCGTAATGGAGGGAGTGCTTGAGAATTGGGGGGAAGAAGTAGTCTTGCCCTTCCACTCAATTTATGTCTGAAAGACCACGCGGCTGATTTGTGAAAACCTTGCAATCAGTCGATGAAATTATCGGCAAATATGCACGTCAAACCACGCCATTACGTAGAAAATTATACGTTGGAATTGGAATATTGTTCGTCATTTGTGCCATTATTGGCATTTGGGTCCCAGGTTGGCCAACGGTTTCTTGGATGGTCCCTGCGGCATATCTTTTCAGTATTTCAGATGAGAAATACTTTCGTTGGTCATTGACCAATAAAATGTTCGGAGCGAAATTGACCGAGTATTATGCAAATGGAAAATCACTCCCAAAACATGCGAAAAAATGGATAGTCAGCCTCATCACATTGATGTCAGCATTTTCGATCTACATCACGGATATTAGTGGAGACCCAGGATACGGCCAAGTGACAATTGCAGTAATATGGGCTGCGGGAATTTGGTGGTTGGTGAGGATGGTTCCTACTCGTCACGATGATTAGTGTTGACCCAAACCAATCTGTCCATACTAAATACAAACGGTCGGCGCAGCGCGAATGAGGTACTGCAATGGTTACGTTCTCCGACCTAGGAATTGGTTCATCTTTAGTGCGTGCACTAAATCGCGAAGGCATTACTGAACCTTTTGAAGTTCAATGCGAAACCATTCCTGATGCTTTGCTTGGAAGAGATGTTTGCTGCCGAGCACCGACAGGGTCTGGAAAGACTTTGGCCTTCGGATTACCGATGCTTGCGCGAATGACGCAAGCCGAATCAAAGCGCCCTACTGCACTGATACTAACACCCACTCGTGAGCTTGCTGAACAGATTCGTAAAGTGTTAAATCCACTCGCCAAATCAATCGATCTTGAAACTCTTTCAGTATATGGTGGTACATCTTATGGTAAACAATTCCGTGCTCTTGAAAACGGTGTTGACATTCTCGTTGCCTGCCCAGGTCGTCTACTCGACCTGTTAGGTAGAAACGCCCTCAGCCTCAATGATGTCGAAATTGTTGTTATCGACGAGGCTGATAGAATGGCAGACATGGGCTTCATGAAGCCTGTTAGTAAAATTCTCGAGGCCTGTGGAAAAAACCGACAAACCGTTTTATTCAGCGCAACACTTGATGACGAGGTTGCTGTGTTGATCAAAAAATACCTCAAGAAACCCGTTCATATTGGAGTAGGTGCTAAAGAGATTAGCATAGACAGCATGAAACACGTTTTTTGGAAGACAGACAGAGGTGGAAAAACCACTCTCTCGGCTAAGATTGTCAAGCGTTATGGTCGAACAATACTCTTCTGCAGAACCCGCCGGGGTGTCGAACAGGTCGGAAAGCAAATGAAAGCTGAACGACTCGATTGTTCCACACTTCACGGAGGCTTAAACCAGCGACAAAGAGATGCGGCGATGGCTCGTTTTAAGAATGGGAGATCTTCTGTTCTAATCGCAACAGATGTTGCCGCTAGAGGAATCGATATAGAGGGGGTAACATGTATTATCCATTTCGACCCACCTGAAAACGGCAAGGCGTACAAACACCGAAGCGGAAGAACCGCTAGGGCAGGTCAGCGAGGCGTGGTTATTTCATTTGTACAAAAATCTCAACAGAGAGCAGTTAATCGTATACAGAAAGAAGTCGGCATCAAACGGCGCTATACCGAGCCGGATGTTGAGGCGTTGGAAGAGCAAGAAAGCAATCGAGAAGATGAACCAAATATTGATAATTCTTCTCAAAAAAAGAGTGCGCCGCGCGCCCATAGCTTTGAATGGAAAAATCAGAGAAAAGGGAAAAACTCCAATCAAAAACGGCCTGAAAAAAATGGTAGCAGAAACTCACGGAAGCGTGGTGGAAATCGCCCCGAGAAAGAACGGCCTTGGGAAAAGAACAAGCGATATAATTCGAAGAAAACAGCCAATGCATCAAGTTCTGATTCAAGTGAAAAAAAGAAGAAAAAACACTTTGGAAATAGGCCACAAAAAGAGGCTGCCCCTAAGCATCAGAGAAGAAATAGAAAGGGTAGGCGCTCCCGAACTGTCAATAAACAACAAAATCAATGAAGGAAAAGTCGCTGTCCAGTAAACAACATCGACATCTTATGTTCGTCGGCGGCATCAATACATTCCTGATCTCTCATCGAACCTCCTGGTTGAACAACTGCAGTAACGCCGATTTCGTGTGCGGTATCTATACCGTCGCGGAATGGAAAAAATGCGTCTGAAACCATCATCGAGCCGATTGCCCTTTTGCCTGCTCGCCGAGCAGCGATTCTAACCGCCTCGACTCGACTCGTTTGACCAGGTCCAATTCCGACCGTCGCAAAACCAGTTTCTGACTGGGAGACGAGAACGACAGAATTGGATTTAACCTCAGAGAGAACTGTTGAACCAAAACTGGCTAAAGCAACAAGATTTGCATCGGTTTTTATTTGAGTGACACATTTTACCGAATCCCAATCAATACTCGGTGGGCCTTGAATTTGGGCCACCCAACCACCATCAATTTGACGTATTCTAACTTCATCTTCACGTGGTAAGAATTTAGGAATTGTTAACATTCTTCTATTCTTTTTCGACGAGAGGATTTCAAGGGCTTCATCGTCGAAACCGGGTGCAATGATGCACTCCAGAAAATGACTACCAATGGCTTCAGCTGTGGCTTTTTCAACGATACTTGTGAACGCTATAACGCAACCAAAAGCAGATTCTGGGTCACTCGCTAAAGCATTATTCCAAGCTCCGACCTGGGTCAAATCGACTGCAGCACCACACGGATTAGAGTGTTTGATTACCACGCATGCGTGGTTACGTTCTTGATTCAAGTCCCGCAATAAGCCGCGAGCAATTCGCAAAGCCCCGTCCAAATCAAGATAATTATTGAAGGATAATTCCTTGCCGCCGTGTTGAACGGCTGAAGCTAAACCTTTGGGGCCGCTTGAAGATGATGCGGGATAAAACGCAGCGGGTTGATGTGGATTCTCACCATATCTTAATTCGGTTCCGAGCTCACTCGCAACATGTATTCGGTTTGGAACCTCACCACCAATAAATCTTGATTCAAGCTCATTGCTCACTGCCGTGTCATATGCGGCGGTGCATTGGTAGGCTGCAAGAGCGAGGGTTCGGCGTGTGTCGAGATCTATAGCTGATGGTTTTCCATCTGCCGAAGAAAGGGCTTGCATGATCTTATCGTATTGTTCAGAATTTGTCAATACCAAACAGTCTTTGTGATTTTTTGCTGCACTTCGTATCATCGTAGGCCCACCAATATCAATCATTTCGATTAATTCAGCAAGTTCGGCGGGCGGATCTTTTGCAGCAACATCTTCGAAAGGATAGAGGTTAACACAGACCAAATCAATGGTCCCGTAACCTAATTGTGCGAGTGTTTCCATATCATCTGCTCGCTCTCGGCGCACCAAAATTCCTCCATGAACTGCCGGATGAAGGGTTTTTACTCGACCGTCGAAGCATTCAGGGTGACCTGTCGCATCACTTACATCGATGACTTCGATACCCGAGTCACGCAATTTTCGACTTGTTCCACCAGTGGAAAGAATTTTCCAGCCCATGTTCGATAATGATTTTGCGAGTTCGACAATTCCATCTTTGTGGAAGACGCTGAGCAAGGCGCGGGGTGCTGCCATAACACGACGTGGCGGCATGCGGTTTGAAGAGTTCGTTATCAATGGTTTCAATCGCCGCGAGCAGAGATAACCTGATCGATTCTCAACATACTAATTGCTGTCTCGGTTGCAGATTGCAAAGATTCCTCTATTACCGAAAAAGGATGCCACACGCCGATTACTTCTCCCACATTGCCGCTGATAGTAATGCCCTGAAACGTCGAATTGCTATTTGTTGCCGATCTAAGTTCGAGTATGCGATCTAGCGGCTCGCCACCTGAGTTTTCTACGAGGGTGGCGGGAATGGTCTCGAGAGCGCGGGAGAAAGCATCCATTGCAAGACGTCCTCGACCCGGTTCACTTTCACTCGCATTACGTATCGCCAGAGCGATTCGAGCATGAATTGCACCTGCTCCAGGCAACACTGAGTCTTCTTCAAGCGCCCCCGAAGTGGCTCGCAATCCATCGTGTAAGCCACGAATTATTTCATCGGTACCTAAATCTCCCGAGCCACCGACTTCGATAGTTAGAACTCGTGGATTTATACAATTATCAATACGAATAATATCCTCAACCATGTCGCTGGCTTCACGACGTTCCCAAACTAAGGAGCCACAATCCCCCAAGTCAGATGATTGAATATCCATTACTGATTCGAGTAAATTTGCTCCAGTAGCATCCGCTGAGTTGTTGACTTCTGATGAGTCCAATTCACCTATTGCAAGAATTTTTGAATCGGCTAATCGATGGAGAATATCCCTGTCTATTTCGCCGCCACAAAGAATAATATTTGTCCCACTAGCGATTATCATATCTGCAATATCTCTCTTCCTATCGTGCTCAGCATCAACAAAAGCATCGAGTTGATCTGCAGAGCTGATTTGAATTTCAGCATCACGTGACATTTTACGAATTTTTAAATCACCAGAAATAACAGCGACTTTTGCGTCGACCAATTTGTTTGGTAAATTGTCCATCAAAACTCGCCGGCGAAAAGCAACGCCCCTAATAAGACGAGATTCGCCCGGCCCGGCGGAATTAGATTTGAACATAGCGACATGTTCAGCATGAGGAGTTTTACGAGATTTAGAAAGAATCGTTAATGCCTCGACAATCAATTCGGAAAAATGGTCGAGTGATCCCTCAGCTGCCTTTCCAGTAAGAGTGGTTTGGGCAACGCCGAGCAAGCGCTCGGAAGATGCGTTTTGCTTGTCTTTTTCCATTTGTTCACAAGCTATTTGGAAGGATTTACGGTAACCGTTGACAAGGGTAAGAGGATGTAGGCCTTTTCGCAGTAATGTGTTTGCCTCTTGAAGAAGCGAGCCGCATAGCAACATTGTTGTCGTCACACCATCACCACAATTTTCCTCTTGAGAATTCGCCATCGCTACCATCATTTTTGCCGCAGGGTGTTTGACCAACAACTCCGCCACAATCTTCGCGCCGTCGTTGGTAACTGCAGTATTTCCATCGGTTTTATAGAGCATTTTGTCAAGACCACGCGGACCAAAAGTTGGCTTCAACAAATCTGCGAAAACACGAGCGGCGGAAATTAATTTATCTTGCACGTCCGTGCCGCTCGTAACCGAGGTTTGCTCGGGCACGATTACCACTTGTGGCCTACCTGCATCCTCGCTCATCAAAGCGTTCGAGCCAAAGGGCCGTCATGAATCCTTTGAGTCGGAAAATTCGCATATTTTCACACTCGATAGGATAAATGCTATCCCACAATCGCCGAAGCGAGAAGCATGAAGGGGCGTGTATTGACGGTAGCAATATGTCTTTTCATGGTTGGTTTCAGCCCGATTTTTTTACAAACCTCGGCTCAACCGGCAATAATTCCTAATATCACTTTAGAATGTTTAGAAGATTCTGTCGAAATTGGAATTGACGCCGCGTTCGTGACATGTGAAATTGAAAATCCCACTCAATATGTAGAAAAAATCGAACTGACATCAGAATCAGATATTAATTTGGCTCATCCCGAAGAAATCACTTTAGGCGCAGGAGACACACAGCAATTCATGGTTGCAATAGATAGTTCTAGTGCGTTAATTTTTGGAGATTATGAAGCAAATATTTCAGCAAAGGTTGTTGAAGCAAATGATATCGCAGTCAGTTTAATTACATCAACTGAAAGTGACTCGTTCACCATTACAATTGCTGAAACATTGGATTGCGAAGTCACCATGGGACAGGGGGGTGGCACGATTGAAGCGGGAGAAATTGTCATCTTCTCTGCAACCTACCGATGTGATGGAAACCGTGACGGTGTGAAGGTAATTGCTCATCTTGAGCTTTTTGAGCACGGTGGGAATTCCCCTCGTTGGCCGGCAGGTTTTATCGATAAATCGCAACCTTGTGATTTAACCATAAACAATGGTGATGGGGTTGCTTCTTGTCAATTCACACTCGAGACGCCGGATGAAATTTCTTCAGAATGGAAAGGGTGCATGATAATCCTTGACAACACCGTCCGTACCACAGATTCTTGTAATCAAAACACTAAATTACAACTAACTGTGAAACCAAAATCCACCGGACTGGGAATTGAACTTGGTGGTAACAATTCCATTATTGATCAATTAGGACTGAACAAAGAACAATTGCCTATTATTGGTGGCGGTATAGGATTGGTCGTATTCATCATCATTGGATTGGTTGTTTCCCGCCGAAAAAACCGTGATTATGAATATGAACAGTGATGTCTAAGCGCCTTATCCAAGCACGAGAATGTGCCAACGAATTAGGATTGTAGATACGGATGCAAGTCCAACAGATTCGTTTGTCGGGAACTCGAAAGTGTTTGTGAAAATGTAGTATTGAACGGCAGTTAATACAAGGAAAATAGCGATGGACTTGAGAGTTGATATATCCCAAGGAGAATGGGAAATAATATGTTGGCGATTATTGAAAATTTTGTACGTAAGGCACACTAGACCGAGGACGATTAGGTGTCCAACCAACCAACCAAGGCTACTTCCAAATGCACTGACAATCATATCTTGAAAACCACATAGAACAAATGATGCTATGTCAATCATGAACTCACGACTGACTTCAAGTTCTTCAATACACTCAATTCAATCATTGCCTCAAATATTATATTTTGAATTCGAAAAAAATACCTGATATTTTAGGGAAATGAGGGACCGATATGCCTTAGCGTGTCATCTCTACGAAACCTTGTGAGTGATTTGCGGCCAAAGCTACTCGTTGTCAAAGCGGCAATGAATGTAAATGGTGGAGCGGCCAGAGATTTACTCCGAAATTTACCTGAAATCTCAAAATATTTCCACGTTAAATTTGCTTGCTTGAACATCCTTGATTCACAAAAATCATTTCTTCAAAATCAAGGCATTACCGTTCTTGTCCCTGAAGAGCAATGGATTTCGAAAGGCGGCCTATTCAATGAAATAACTGCGGGACAAGAACGCAGTTCTGCTAAAGCTTGGCGAGACAGCCCCTCGATTGACGATGCAATAGGATGGGCCGACATCATACATTTAACCGGAGGAAATGGTTCAATGGAATTTACACAACTTGTGCCTAAAACTAAGCCAATGCATTTGCATTTTTTAGAATCTAAACCTGGACTGCATGATGATATCAGCCACCTAAAACCGGATGGGGGCGGACGTTGGAAGCCGCCTCTAATGCATTTATTACAAATTTTCCAACGGAAGAAAATCGAGAATTATTTTTCTTTATTCAAAAATAATTCTCGGTGGGAGGTTTCTGCGAATTCGAAATTTTCTGCGGCTAATTTATTAAGAATTTATCAAATACAAGGAGAAATACTCTATCCCTCAGTAGATCTTTCTGAATTTTCTAGAAACTTTTCCGAGAGTGAAAACCTTACTCTGGACAAACTGAATTTACCACCGAATGGCTCTTATCTAGTCACTGTAGGTAGAATTTCTCGCTTCAAAGGAATTTACGAAACGGTTGAGTGCATCAAAAATTCAGGGCTTGCATTGGTAGTTATCGGCGGTGGTAATATCAAGGAAAATGAATCATTAAGATTGTTTGGAAAAAATATAGAAGTAGATATTTATATTCTTTCAGGTATTAATTCTGAAACTATGCAAGCAGTTCTAAGAAATTCTGTTGCAGTAATCGGACTCGCTCACGGAGAAGCTTTTGGATTAACCCCAATCGAAGCAATGGCGATTGGTGTCCCACCAATTTTTGTCGATGAGGGGGGTTATCGAGAAACAATAATTGATGGGGAAAATGGCCGATTGATTTCACGTCATGACCTAAGGGGATGGGGGGAAGCATTTGAGCAGGCACAAGATTTCGAAATGAGATCTCGTTGGTCGGTTTCGGGCCTAAAGAGGCTCACAGAATTAGGATTAAGTCCCAAAAATCATGCAGAAAGGTTACAATCCAAGTTAAATTCCATGCTTTCAATGGAGGATTCTATTTGATTGATACAAAAATTAATCTTGACAAAGTAGGAGAACTTCTTGAGTTAGCCAATTATGGTTCATTCTCAAAAATCGGGGTCCTTTCTGGCGGCTGGGCAAATTCAAATTATCTAGTAACATGCGATGACGGAACAAAAGTTGTTCTGAAAATTTGGCGTGAAAAGAATCCTGCTGAAGTTCAGGAAATGAATTCGAGCATAGATTGGATTGCAAAACATGGGGTGTCCACACCTGCCCCTCTCAAATTGAAAAATGGAGAAAGTATGATTGTAGTAGATGGTTTTGCTTGGATTCTAATTCCATTCATCGATGCCCCGTGGATCTCAAAGGATACTGCTTCATTGAAATCTCTCGGCCTTGCTATTGCTGGCCTCCACGCCGTCCCTAATGCAGGACATTTCGGAACTTTTTATTCGATGGGAATCGATATTTGGCCAGAGCTTTTAGAACGTGCGGAATCTGAAGATAAATGGTCACCATTTTTACGAATGTTAGAAGATGAAATAATAAAAATAGATGGAAATATTCCTTTAAATTTGCCCAAAGGCGTGATCCATGGCGACCTTTTTCAGGACAATATCCTAGGGCACCCTGGAGAAGTTTTAGCCATTCTTGATTTTGAGGATATTTGTTATAACATACTGGCAATTGATTTGGTAGTAGCGTTTATCGGGTGCTGCTGGATTGATGAAAAACCCGTCAAAGAATTATGGTTTTCACTCTTATCGGGATATGAATCGGTGCGCCCATTAACGCCAGAAGAAAGAGCAGCTTTACCTGAATTGTATCGGTACGCCAGCCTCTCGATCGCTGCTTGGCGTTATCGAAAATTTGTCTTGGATGAAGAAGATTCAGAACATGCTGGAAGATATTTATTGATGATGAAAAGGTTGGAAGAATCTGTTGAATTTCTAACTGAAATTTAAAAATAAATGAGAAAAGAGGGAGCACATGGGAATTATTCATTCGGTCAATGCTAATCCAAATGGCGGAGTACCAAAACCTCAAATAAATTTGGCTCGACTCTGCTATAACGGAGTTGAAGGGGATAAACAGAAAGATTTGCGTTACCACGGCGGCCCATTGCGTGCTGTATGTCTATATTCTCTAGAAAAAATTGAGATGCTCCAAGCTGAAGGGCATCCGATTGATGTCGGCACGACTGGGGAAAATCTGACGATCAAAGACTTCGATTGGGATTCATTAGAAGTGGGGATGGAGTTATCCATCGGTGATGCTCTAATCGAGTTGACCACTCCCGCTCCACCATGCAATATCATTCGCGATTCTTTCAGCGACCAAAATTCTAAGCGAATTTCTCATGAAGAATATCGAGGGTGGTCGCGCTGGTATGCAAAAGTTCTGACAGAAGGATTTGTAGAAGTTGGCGATTTAGTCGTTCAGGGATGACCAATCGTTTCTCTCGAATTGAGAATGAGTGCGAGTATGATGGGGTTTGCTATAGTGCTAAGGGAAAGAAAATAACCTTTGGTGGCATCACCGAAGACGTATCAAATTCTAAACGTGCCTCTCGCATTCGCCATTCTGAAATAGGGATGGGCGCTCGCTCACTTCAAAGCAGAGGTACCCGAGTGGTCAAAGGGGCTGGGATGAGGTCCCAGTGCGTAGTGCTTCGCAGGTTCAAATCCTGTCCTCTGCACCATCCTTACGGCACTAATGATTACGGGGCAGTTTGAAAGAGCGTCCCCCTCGCTCTAGAACCATGCGAGCCAGTACTGTTCCTGTGACTCTGGTTGTGTTGGTGATAATGAGCCAGTCACTCGCAGTTGTATCCCACGTTGAATTGGAGAGGGGCTTAGCTCATCTTGAAACCGACTACGGCGGCCCCATCACATATACTGACGAACACACAGATGCCACCCTTGGATCATCCAACAGGGGCGCTACTCTGACTATGCCTGGGGGGCATGACTACGAACGCCCACTTCCCCTAGTCGTCGCTCTGCATGGTTACTCCAGTTCCGGATCCTTCAACGCCTGGTGGATGAGCCTGTATGACAGTGTCCACGCGAACGAGCATCTGTTGCTCACCCCTGACGGTTCTATGAACATCATAGGGATGAGATATTGGAATGCAACAGATGCCTGCTGCAACCTGTTCAACACCCAAGTAGACGATGTTACCTTCCTTGAGAGTCTGATTGACCAAGCCGTCCAGAACTATGGGGCAGACCCGGAGGGAGTGGTGCTGATAGGTCACTCAAACGGTGCTTTCATGAGTCACAGAATGGCGTGTGAACGGGGGGGGATAATCGAGTCAATCGTATCACTTAATGGCGCGACATGGAACGATTTCTCCAACAACTGCCCCGACACAGGAAGGCCGAACATTCTGCACGTGCATGGTACTGGAGACACCGTCGTACAATATGATGGGGGATCGATGTTTGGAGGAATGTATCCCTCGGCCCCCCAGACTACTACCTTTTGGGCCGACAGGTCGGGATGTGAAATGAGTTGGACTAACCTTGGCAGCATTGATTTAACCAACTCTGACGGTGTGGCCGAGACCGACAATCTCGAGCATCTGAACTGCACCGATGGAAACAGAGTGACGCACTGGAGAATCAATAACGCGAGTCACGCCCCTCTTCTTAACGACGATAAATGGCCGAGCGAAACCCTAGGTTGGGCGCTTGAGGATTTTGTTAGGGACTCAGACGGGGATGGGCATCGAGACGACGTAGACGCCTTCGTGTACGACTCCGGAGAATGGTTGGATAACGACGATGACGGCATCGGGGACAACGCGGACACAGATGATGATAATGATGGGCTGACCGACTTGGAAGAAGCAAATATCGGCACAAACCCACTCGATAGAGATACGGATGGGGATGAAGTTTCTGACTTAACTGATTGCGATCCAATAAACGGAGAATTGTACACTGACACCGATTTAGATGGAGTCTGTGATGAGGTGGATGAAGATGCTGATGGAGACAATTGGAACAACGACCAAGAAGTCGATTGTCTGACTGATTGGTTGGATATTAGCTCAGTACCATCTGATTTAGACAGCGATGGAGTCTGTGATGAGGTGGATGAAGATGCTGATGGAGACAATTGGAACAACGACCAAGAAGTCGATTGTCTGACTGATTGGTTGGATGTTAGCTCAGTACCATCTGATTTAGACAGCGATGGTGAGTGCGACGCCCTTGACATTGACGACGACGGGGATTGGGTCGTCGATATAGACGATGCATTCCCAATGGACCCAAGTGAGACCAATGATCTAGATGGTGACGGTATTGGAGACAATACTGACCAGGACGACGATGGTGACGGATGGCTCGATGTAACAGAAGCAATTTGTGCTGCTGCTGGTGGCCAAGGAGATCCAAGAAACGCAGATGTAATGCCTGTGGACAATGAGACTGACGTTGGAGCTGATGGCGTGTACGGAACCGATGACGATGTAATTGTCGGAGATGGACTGTGCAACGCTATTGATCCTGATGATGACAACGATGGATACCCAGACCCAGTTGATATCAACAACATCCTCGATGAAGAAGATGCCTTCCAATACGACCCAACCGAGTGGCTCGATACAGACAATGATGGAGTAGGAGATAACGCAGACGCATTTCCAAGCGACCCAAATGAGTGGTCTGACGCAGACGACGACGGAGTTGGTGACAACTCGGATGCCTTTCCAAACGAAGTAAACGAGTGGAGTGACTTGGACGGCGATGGAGTGGGAGACAACACCGACGCCTTCCCAACAGACCCCCTAGAGTGGATAGACACCGATGGGGACGGCTTCGGAGACAATTCGGACGCTTTTCCAATGGATGTGGACGAGTGGCAGGACGCGGACGGCGACGGCGTCGGAAACAACGCAGACGCATACCCCTTCGATTCTTCTAAATGGGAGAAAGAACCGAATTACGTAATGATTGGGCTGGCAGGTGCGCTAGCTATGATGGCCATTCTAGGGTACACAAGACAGCGACATGATTGAGTGCCTAGAGCACTTTCGAACACTATGAACTGGATCAGCCTAGTGGGAAAAGGATTGTTTAGCGGAGCCGTAATAGTGACAGCCAGCGAGATTGCAAAGAGGTCGGCAACCTTCGGGGCCCTGGTTATCTCACTGCCGCTGGCGAGCATTATTGCCCTCAGTTCCCTCTATAATGAAACATCTGATGTAGAAAAAGTTGCAGAGTTTGCTGAAGGAATTCTATGGCTTGTTTTACCATCATTAGTATTATTTATCACTTTACCAATTATGTTAAGAAAAAACATTGGATTTGAAGTTGCAATGGCCTCTTCAATTATTTTTACACTTATCGCATATGGCATCGGCATTTGGGCTGCACAAACTATTGGAAATGTGTCTTGACTTAATTATCATCAAATACTTCGATTTCAATATTACGACGTATTAAATCAGTAAATTTAGACTTATATTGTGTGGCTTTTACACTGTGATTATCGATCCAATGGTAATTTCCACCTCGTGGTTTTCCAAACAAAAGGGAATGAAATTTGAATCCTTTTTCATTAAGCCAAACTTCGGTATCTTCACGGTGCTCTTCAGTTCTTGCAGTAAAAAAACATATTTGATGGCCTTCGTCGTACCAACGATTGATTGTTTCTAATGCATCAGGATAAGCTTCGGCTGTCACCATTCTCTCGGGTTCTTCATTAGGTATATCTTCACCTATCGTACCATCAATATCGATAAGATAGTTTTTAATTTCAGCAGAAAAAACTGGGCTCGCCCGCATTCCATTCTCATCCAATGCTTCAAGGAACTCTTTCACAATTTATCGCAAGTTGCGCCCGTACATGAATAAATAGGTCGACGCTTCTCTTAGTCAGCGGTTTCGGGATGTTTTGGTTATTTAGATAATAATTACGGAAAATAGTTTCCGGATTCCGAATGATTATGAATGGAAGGGCGGACGGCGATTCATGCCTGGTACCTTCGATCGGAGCCGTCAATCCGCAGTCGTCCGTTGTGTATCAAAAAATTTTCACCAAGCTATCTCTGTTTTTTTCGGCACGGTAACTCCCGATGCAATCGCAGCACAAGGAACACATGATGCCTATGTTGCCGCCCTTCGTGCACATGGAACCGAGGTAACTGTCCTTTCAGCACTCGATAATCATCCGGATTGTTGTTTCGTCGAAGATGTTGCCGTGATGGTCGGCAAAAAGGCAATCATCCCCAAAATGGGACATGCGTCTCGTGAAGGTGAGCAGGCGGCAATTATTGAATTCTTGAGTGAGGATGCTGAAATTATCCATATGAATTCCAATTGCACTTTAGATGGTGGTGATGTGGTTTTCTTGGATGATCGTTATCTAATTGGCATCTCAACTCGAACTAATCGGGCAGGAGCTGAATTCCTAGCGAAATATGTTAAAGATGCTGGCTTTAAAGTTGAATTCATTGAAATTCCAGATTCTACCTTGCACCTAACAACTATCTTTTCATCCCCACGTCCAGGAACTCTTGTCGCAGCAGAAGGACATCTTAGTATCAATCAAATAGGGCACCTTGCTGATGAAATAATTTGGGTGCCAAATTCTGAAAGTTATGCTGCGAATACTATGGGGTATTCTGGAGATAGGGTTATTATCGCAGCAGGATATTCTACAACCCGCCAATTATTGCTCGACGCTGGATTCAGTATCACAACAGTAGACATGGATGCTATCCGTGAAGCGGATGGGTCCCTAACATGCTTATCGCAATTCAATGCGTGAGCCCGGCGCATTCAACAGTAGTGAATATCTCGGCAATTCATGGCTTCGCGGGGGATGTTAGCATCCAGCATGATAATTATCATGTTACTTGCAACAATAAGCGGTTGTTTTGGAGAAGAAAACAACAAACCTCGAAATGGTGATTTATCTGTCGATATCGAAATGATGACTGGGGGTATTTTTCAAGATGTGGAATTCAAAGCAAAAGTTTCGATGTCGGTTTTTATTCCATATTTATTGATTGATCCGGTGACGGGGTTTGTACAAAATTCAACAGTAATTGATTTAAAATCCGGCGAACAAGAGACAATTTCAATCTTAGCACCGCCAAGAGCCGATACAATGATTTTCATGTTCGGTGTAATCGGACGGCAAAATTGGCCGATACGCCAGCAAGCGGAATCTTGGGTGACATGGATGTCTAATGGAGGGGGTGGGGGAAGATTGCCCGATGCCGTACAGAGAGTTGCTGCCAATGAGAATTCAACTTATGATTCGATGAACTATAGTACTGAAACCGGCGGTAAAGTTCTGATTAAATCTGCTTCAATCGTACGAGATATGGCTATAGGAATCGATGAGGGGGGCGCTCACTCGACTGGAATAATGCACGGAAAAGTAGTCTATGACCGCCTCTTTGAAATCACCGATCCGGCTATTTCCCTATTCGATACTGACGGCCGCGAGGGGTACTACGACCGCTGGGCGGGCCAGGGAAATCCATCCTACGAAGATGGGGCTGCTTATCTTGCAAACGAGTTGAGTTCCTTTGGCCTTGAGGTAAAAACTCATAGATATGAGTTTACCGATATTCTTGGTTCACAAAATCCAGAAGCATACAATATCTGTGCTTACAAATGGGGAAGTGAAGTGATAAACGAATGGTTAGTTTTCGGCGCTCACTTCGATATAGCGCCTCCTGCTAATGCTGTACTGCTAGACCCTCATGTCACAGGATCACGAAGTTATGGCACCCGAGTCGGGGCTTACGACAATACCGCTGGAACATCGATGGTACTCGAGACGGCGCGTGTTTTAGCTGATTTTGAGTCACGACGAACAATGGTATTCTGCCTCTGGTCTGGAGAAGAGGGCGGAAAGCGAGGCTCTGATTATTGGACCGAATATTATGTCGCAGAAGATCATCCTGAAGTCACTGTCACCAACTACATCAATCTCGATATGGCTGGAGTAAACTGGCCAGGCGGTGGAGGTGCTCCTCACGGTGATCCGGATCCACAAATAGATGAGGGGGGGTATCCGAAAGATGCCGAGGTTTGGCCAATGCGAGTTTACATCGGGCCATCTCTCGATCATGATGTCATCAATCAGCCAGGCATGGTTGGCCTATCGAATTGGATCGGCTCAGACGCTCTGGGTTTGGAAAATGAAATTGGCACTTTAATTGGAGTGAACTATTCAGCAGATACTTGGAAGACCGATTCGTGGATCGATTCTGAGCGACCTGAAGTTATCATTTATGAAGATACTACTGCAAGGAGTGATCACGCAAGTTTCCAGGATAACCTAGGTACTGTTACTGTCGGATTTGGTGGCTTGGTCGATGGATACTGGTGCTATCATCAGACTTGCGATACTCTCGAAGAAATGGAGGATTGGATGGATACTACCGGTAAGGATTACGGAGACCCAAATACTGGAGTTGCAAACCTTGTCAACAGCTTGGACATGATTACTTGGTGGGCGTTATTGACCTTCTTCCATTGTGATGAAAAACCAGTGTTAAATGAATATCTTTGACACATGCCGGCTTAATATTAATAGACATGTTTGCTAAATTCTGTTTGCATCGCGGAATTTCTGTCACCTCTCCTCTTACCAAAATTTATTTCAATTCTTTTTTGTGTCCGCGATGCACCTTATACGCCCATCATAGAGAATATGTTTCCAGTAATTATTGTATGATATGCGATGCTTAGAATCGTAACAAAAGATACCCAGAAAATCGGATCGGACCAGGCTTTGATTTTCTTGCCGTCTAACGGCCCAAATGGCAGCATATTAAACGCTGCTAAAATTGCGTTTCCCATCAGCCATATTTTCAAAAACTCGTCGAGAAAAGGGTTTAATCCATTTAGTAAAAGAATCATTCCAATTCCAAAAACCCATAGGGCGACATTCACAAGAGGGCCGGCGATGGCAATTTTCCCAAATTGCGCCTTGGTTGTTTGTCCCGCCACCATCACCGCACCAGGCGCCATAAAGACAAAACCGAAAGCTGCGGCGATAATTACTCCCCATTTCAAACCAGAAGGAGATGCTCTAAACTCTGCCCAACAACCATATTTTCGTGCGACGATTTTATGGGCAATTTCATGAAGTAAAAATGCAGGACCAATAGCTGCTGCATAAAGAGCGCCACCAATAAGAAATAATAGCGGATTTTGAATTGCTCCAAATAACCCCTGAACCGACATAAAAGCAAGTGCCAACGAAAATGCAATCGTCGCTTGCGTCAAATGCTCAATTTCTATTTTCGAAAAATGCCAAATCGAACCAGTGTGTATCGGCGATTGATGCGGTGGCTGAGACGTTCCGAAGGACCGGAAAAAGGGTTGGGCACCTTGATTGGAATGGACCACGCGGACGTGTGGCTTTCGCCAATTTCCATCGTCCCGTGTACGAGTGTGGGTTTTCGAAGAATTACCGAGTTTATCGAATGGATCTTCGTCCAGCCAATGAGCACGGGGGTCACGTTTCTCTGACATTTCAAACACCTGCAGGAACCATATCGTTTGAAGGCTCGTAACCTCAATCGCTGTCGAGAAGGTCACCAACCTCTTCCAATAATTCTTCCCATGTTGGGATTTTTTGTTTTGGTTCACCGGCTATTTTAATGAGTAATTCCTCCCTTTCTTCAGCCCCCAATGCCTCTTCCCCCCAAACACGATTACTCGCAACATTTCGGATTAGTGACTTCGACTTCTTATTTTTTAATGCCTCAAACTTGGCTTGAATTTCTTTCGTTGTAGTGGCAGGAGTAAGGCCATGATGGGAATCAATCAGCATTTTGTATTGAGTCATTGCTTCTCCATGAATTGAGTCATCAATATAATCGATCGGTTTCGCAAGCATCGTAACAAATTCTCGAGAAAGACGGTCCGCTTTACTTTCAGCGGGGCCGTCTGCAATCTTATCACGAGTACGAATATGGCTCGATATACAAGATTTGCACCGGGGGGAGCCGGCAACATCGTCGGCATCGCAGGTGAGGCAACAAATGGCGAAACCCATCTGTTCCATCGCTCGCCGAGGAAGGGACATGTTTCAAGGCGTAGCGATAAGGGAGATGAAGGCTACGAATTGATGATCATAGAATAATATGATTGGTTTGAGTGAGTGAGATTATTGATGCTTCTCTATTATTATACCGCCTCTCTTTGGATAAAGTGTGGAAAGAGATGAATTAATACATAGTCGAAGATGGATTATTCTTGGAGTAATGAGTCTCAGCCTCATAATAGTGATGCTCAATAATGTGACTCTAA
Source organism: uncultured Candidatus Poseidoniales archaeon (assembly GCA_963934165.1). Lineage (GTDB taxonomy): Archaea > Thermoplasmatota > Poseidoniia > Poseidoniales > Thalassarchaeaceae > MGIIb-O2. The sequence continues at coordinate 172,158 of CAWVXH010000002.1, read as the reverse complement.
ACGTCGCATTGCCTGAGTTGTCTAAGGATCTTCAAGCGGACAATACAGAGCTTCAATGGATAATGGACGCCTATGCACTGATCTTCGGTGGAACCCTACTTGTAATGGGGGCTATTGGAGATAGATTCGGAAGAAAAGGGGCCTTACAACTTGGATTGATTATGGTGGCCGGAGCATCTGCACTTACTGCTATGTATGCCTCCTCATCTAACGAAGTGATTGCTGCGAGAGCCGTTATGGGACTTGGGGCCGCTTTAGTGATGCCCGCAACTCTCTCTGTAGTCGTAGTTGTATTTCCTCCTGAAGAAAGGGGGAAGGCTGTTGGAATCTGGGCGGCAATGGCTGGTGTCGGTGCGCCTATTGGTTTGATAGTAGGAGGATGGGCGGTTGAGAACTATGACTGGCAAATGGTTTTCTGGATAAATGTACCAATTATTATCCTAGCGCTGTTACTTGGTTTGTTACTTGTGCCGAAAACTAAGGATGAACAAAAAAGGCCCCTCGACCCGATTGGTGCTATACTTTCAATTGCTGCTCTTGGTTCTATTCTCTATGCAATTATTGAAGGGCCAAGTATAGGTTGGGGTTCTTATGAAATTTTAGGAATGGGGGCGCTAGGTGTCGTTTTATCTGCTGTATTCGTTTACTGGGAGCGTCAGACAAAATTCCCTATGTTGCCTCTTGATTTCTTCAAAGATAGAGGATTTACAATGGGTTTAGTTGCACTAATGTTCACTTTCTATGTGATGTTTTCATTCATGTTCACACAGATGTTGCACTTCCAATTAGTTAGAGAGCACACCGCTTTGGAAGCGGCTTTGAGATTCTTACCTTTACCTCTTGGTTTGATGCCGGCAGCGGCAAATTCTGATCGTCTTGTAGAGAAATTCGGCAGTAATAATGTCGTAGCTTCGGGGCTTACATTAGTTACTATTGGTATGTTGATTTTCACTACTGTAACCATCGATACTGATTACACTAAGCTCGCACTGATATTCTTCCTATTAGGACTCGGGATGGGACTCACCATGGCGCCGGCTACTACCTTAGTCATGGATTCAATTCCTGCCGATAAGGCAGGGGTTGGTAGTGCTACTAATGACACCAGTAGGGAGATTGGGGGGGCCCTTGGTATTGCGATAGGGGGGTCTGTTCTGAATGAATATTATCAAAGAAATATGGTGATGCCTGAAGGATTAGAATATCTGGGACAATTACCCTTTGAATCGTTCCCAGCAGCAATGAGAATGGGGGAGGATCTGTTGAATGAAGGAAATTTAGTCGGGGCGCAATTAATTGAAAATGCTCAGTTGGCATTTGTAGAAGGGATGGTTGCTTCAGTCTATGTGGCTGCTGCAATTGCTTTCATCGCCGCCATCTTAATCAAAAAATACATGCCCACTCGAATAATAGAAACAAAAAGGTGAGAATATATTTTGATTGATTTAGCCCAATCTACGATTCAATTCAGAAAGTAATTGCTTTGGAATTGGGCTCTCAACGGATTGCCGGGCACCATTTGGATGATCAAACTCGATCGATGATGCGTGGAGGCAAAGCCGATTGACACTGGCTTTTCCAAATCCATGCCTAGTATCACCAACAACTGGCGTAGTCAAAGCGGCCATGTGAAGTCTAATTTGAGCTCTCCGGCCGGTGTCTATTTTGATTCTAATCAAACTGTGAACCGGGCCTTCTTCCTCTAGATTCCAATGGGTTATTGCTTCCTTTCCGGCCCGGCGGCCTGGCGATACAAGTCTAACCCGCTTATCTTTTGTTTCTTGGATTCGGGTAGTTTCAGTACCTGATTCATTAGCAGGTTTACCATGGATAACTGCATGATAAATTCGTTCCACCGTTCGAGCTTTAAATTGGGATTGAAGATAATCTCGAGCTTCTGCCGAGCGGGAAAATATCATACAACCAGATGTTTCTCTGTCGAGTCGATGAACGAGATAGGCGCGTGTTTGGCCGTTAGCCCATGCCCATTTCGCCACTCTGTCAAACATTGTATCGAATTCGCCCCGGTCAGTAGCAACAGCGAGAAGTCCTGCGGGTTTGTCGGCAACAATTATTTCAGTGTCTGAGAAAAGGATTGATGGTTCGGGCATTTCGAGTTTTTGGTTCCGCTTTGGCGTATCCCCATCCGCTGATGAGAGAATGGTAACTTTAGTCCCAGCTAATATTTTTGCATTGGCTCGAGTTGCTCGTTCCAGGCCGACCCTAACCCGGCCGCGATCAATCATTCGACGAAGGGAGTTTTTCTTCGCTGATGGATGAATTAATGTCAAAATTTCGATTAATGACGACGGTTCTTTAACTATAATAAATGGGTCGGCCATATTTTCACCACTCAAAGGTTGCTCCGTGCATAGGCTACAGCATTATGGAATATATGCATTCCTTCGCCTTCACCATGGTCCTCTAGATTTGATACTTCACGCGTCCATGTCGCACCTAACCATGTTGAATGGTTGGCTTCAGGATGAGGCATAAGGCCGAAAACAAGGCCAGATGGATCGCAAACGCCAGCAATATTTCGCCAACTCTGATTCGGCGATATTGGATAAGGAAGAACTTCATCGCTGGCCGCTGGATATTCAGTAATCGGGTTGACATATCGAACGACCAATTGGCCGGTTCCTGCCCAGTGGTCGAGTAGTTTTCTGTCTCCTGTGACAAATTTACCTTCCCCGTGGCGGACCGGCACTCGAATGCGGGTCAAGCCTTTTGTCCATATGCATGGGCTGTTAGGATCAAACTCGAGGGTCGCCCAGCGATTTTCGTAATGCCCAGAGTCGTTGAGAGCGAGGGAAGCAGTTTGTGTCAGGCTGACTTCTTCATCTCCAGGCAACAAACCCATTTTTACTAGGACTTGAAAACCGTTACAGATACCAATTACTGGTTTGCCTGCCTTGACAAAATCACGGACTTGTTCGCGCAGTCCAAAGCGAAGGCGGTTGCCCATTAGGCGTCCGCTGCCTAGGTGATCGCCGAATGAGAACCCACCGGGAACTGCCATTATGTGGTAATCATTTAGGCGTTTCTCACCATTAACGAGCCTATTGACATGGACTCGCTCCGCCTTGGCTCCAGCCATTTCGAATACTGCCATTGTCTCGGTCTCACAGTTGATTCCGAATCCAGAAAGAACGGCAACTCGTGGAGTGTCAACCATTAGTTCGCACCCCCGTCTAGTGTGCCTTTCCAAGCAACTCTTAAAACGGCCATTGATGCACTCAGAATCGCATCATCACCATTGCTAAAAGTGATTTGTTCGCCTGCCTCAACGCGGCCCAGTGCGTAGCAGGCGTTACCTTTCATCGCCGCTTCAAATGCGGCGCAGTCAATGGTTTTCACACTCACTAAAATTCTTCCTAAAGATTCTCCAAATAGGGCCCCCCATGCATCGATACGGCTACAATCGGATGTAATCGGTGATATGTCGATTATACTGCCCGAATCGCTGCCGAAGCAACATTCTGCAACAGTAGTAGCAAGTCCTCCGTCACTACAATCGTGAGCGCTGGCTACAAGACCTGCCTCCATCGCAGCGGTAAGTGATCGATACATCGAAAGGTTCCGCGCAGCATCGATTTCTGGTACTGCCCCCCCAATTCCGCTTTGACCCCCAGAGTCGTCTCTAAACATGAAAGATAACTCGCTTGCCCCTAATTCTTGATGTGTTTCCCCGAGCAAATATATGTGGTCACCAACATTCTTGAAATCGCTTGAAACGGCCTTCCGAACATCGGAATGATTGCCTATCAAACTGAACAATAATGTTGGGGGGACACTGATCTTCTTCCCATCTAATATTGCATCGTTTTTCATAGAATCTTTACCGCTTATACAGGGTAAATTGTATGCACGACATACATCATCAAGAGCGCGATTTGCACGAACTAGTTGTGCTAATTTGAAACGCCCGTCAGGAGTTTTCGCGGACTCGACTGGGTCAGGCCAACAAAAGTTGTCTAGGCCGGCGATGAGCTCCAAATCAACTCCAACACAAACTGCATTTCTTAGAGCTTCGTCGATACTGGCTGCCGCCATAGCATATGCGTCAATGTCTGAATATCGTGGAGCGATTCCATTTGAAATAACTGCACCTTGTGTTTGTCCTTGTATTGGGGCGATGACTGCCGCGTCGCCAGGGGCATCATGATTGACGCCGCAAAATGGCTTGATTACAGATTGGGCGATTACTTCGTGATCATAGGAGCGAACCCACCATTCTTTGCTGGCAACATTCGGGCGAGCCATCAACTGGCAAAGGATTGCTCCCATCTCGTCTGCGTTGGCTTGAGGAAAAATAATCGGTTCATGAGCAGGTGGTACCCATTCAGATTCAAGTTGTAATTGTGGACAGCCGTCGTAAAGGAAAGAAATTGGTAAATCAGCAACCGTTTGTTCTCCGAATCGAACGATAAATGAACCGGAGTCGGTAAAAATCCCGACTGCGGTCGCTTCGACTTCATGAAGATCAGCAAGTTTTTCGAAAGCTTCGCAATCGGCCGCACTTACTCCAATTGTCATCCTCTCTTGTGACTCGGACACTAATATCTCCCATGCCGAGAGGCCCGCTTGTTTCAATGGCACAACCGAGAGATCCAAGTCGGCTCCACCAGTTAACTCGGCCATCTCACCAACACTGCTCGAAAGCCCTCCTGCACCATTGTCGGTAATGACTTGAATCAAGCCTAAATCCCTCGCTTCAAGCACCATGTCTATCATCTTCTTCTGAGTGATTGGATCACCAATTTGTACCGCCGAAGATGGGCTTTCTTCAGTTAATTCAAGGCTGGAAAAGGTGGCGCCATGAATTCCATCAGAACCAACTCGGCCGCCAACCATGTAGACGATGTCCCCTGGTGTTGGCGTCTTGATGTGTGATTCACGGCCATCGGGTAACCGACGTGGCATCAATCCTACCGTCCCACAGTAAACCAAAGGTTTGCCTAGGTATCGTTCATCGAATATAATTGCCCCGTTCACGGTTGGAATGCCAGACTCGTTTCCTCCAGCCCGGACACCGGCATGTACTCCTCGAAAAACACGGGAAGGGTGGAATAAACCTTCAGGAATTGGGCCAGAATAATTCGGAGGGCCGAAACAAAAAACATCTGTATTTGCAATTGGACGCGCCCCAAGACCTGTTCCCAAAATATCTCGGTTAACACCGACGATTCCGGTCATTGCACCACCAAATGGATCCAAAGCACTTGGTGAGTTGTGGGTTTCAGCTTTCATACAAAGACTCCAATCATCGTTCCAAGCGATTACCCCTGAATTGTCGTGGAAAATCGAAAGGAGCCAATCTACTTTGGATTGAATGTCTAGTGTTGGCGTCATAATGTGAGTTTTGAAAAGTGAATCTATAGAGCAATCTTCGCCGGTTTCGGTATCGACATGGTGAATTTTTGCAGCGAAAATCTTGTGCGAGCAATGTTCAGACCATGTCTGGGCTAAACACTCAAGTTCGACGTCGGTTGGAGCGTTTGGTACAAGTTCTCTCGTCCCTCTTGCGATTCTAACTTTTTCATTTCGATAGTGTGCCTGGATTGCTTGCATTTCCCCTAGGTTGAGTGCTAATAATCCGTTTTGACTAATCTCGATTAATTTTTCATCAGAAACTTCGAGATTGACGGTTGCCGGTTTTTGTTGTTGTAGTGCCGGGCGGTCGGGAAAATCTAACGATGGCCAATTACCCGCTTTGCAATCTATTGAATCCGCAATTATTGCCCGCTCTATCATACGGTTGTGCAATTTGCTTGCTAGCCATTCTGATGAGATTTCTTCCGGCACCCCCCAGAATAGATAGCTCCGGCTCGTCGCAACCTCTGCTCGCTCTGAAATACTTGGGAAAATTGTCAGCAAACCATCGAGGCCTGCTTGTGCTGCGTTATCCGTAACGCCGGGTTTGAACCCTGTCGTGATGGCTATTTGTGGGGCGATAGGAAAAATCATTTTGTTATCGAGTAATGTTTCGTTCACGCACCCTTCCTCAATTACGGGATCTGCGAATAAATCGAAAACTGAGCGTTGAGCATCTTCATTCGTCATTTCAGCGCGGACCTGATACCCTAATATCACTCGTACTGTACCAACCTCAATTCCATAATTCGAAGCGAGCATTGCCTTAATCGAATTGCCTCGTGCATCGGGTAAACCTTCGACATCCTTGGTAGTCACCTCGTATGAAAAAATCGGTGGGGTCGCCATATGCCTTCCTCGGTAATGCGCCGCCATAGCGGCGTGTCCATGAACAAACCGGTGCAGGCCGTAGGCCTGAGTTTTCAATCGAAGGGAAAGGCTTGAGATACTTGCAGCAGCGGAGTGGCCCGATGCAACCCGATGAGGTGTGGGGCACGCGCTGGAGAAGTTGTGCAAATCCTATCGCTCATCGCTTCATGGAAACCGCTTACGAAAAACAATCACTCGTTTGTCTCGCTGCCGACCTATGCACTATCGATGAATTAGTGAACTTGGTCAATGAAGTTGGTCCACATATCGCTGCTTTGAAGACTCATGTCGATATCATTGAGGATTTTTCTTCAGAAAATTGGCTGAAATTAGTCGAAGCTGCTACTGAGAACAATCTACTTCTTTTTGAGGATCGAAAGTTTGCCGATATCGGTGCAATTTCTCAAAAACAAATGGCGGGAGTTTACGATATTCGTTCATGGGCAGATATCGTTACCGCCCACCGGATTTCTGGGCCAGATATTATCGATGGAATTGCTGCTGGATGGGATGATGTGCAACGAATAGGGGGTGTGCTTTTACTCGCGCAAATGTCGAGTCAAGGCAACTTGTTGACCGGTGAATATACTGAGGAAACTATCGCCACCGGCAAAGGCTCTCCGCACGTTATCGGATATATTGGAAATGGCAGTTCTCCAGTCGAAGTGAGTGCTTTGCGAGAATTGGTCGGGGGAGGACAAATGATTTGGACACCCGGGGTTAATCTTGATTCTAGTGCAGCAAAAATGGGGCAAAGGTATGGGAATCCACATGATTCCGTGATGGCGGGGGCAGATGCAATTATCGTCGGTTCTGGAATTTACCGAGTAAAAGATAGGAAATCCGCTGCAAAGGCATATGCTGATGCATCGTGGAACGCTTTGCTCGAAAGAGAGAGATGAAATTGGGCTTTGCTGAATTATTAACTTGGTTTGCAGCGATTTGTACGATTGCGATTATTAGTTATTTAATCGGAAAAAACTTGTTGACAAGGTGGCGACTTGGATATCGCCTCGAAAATTTAGACGAGAGTTTACGAGACGATGTTTCGCTGAAAATCGAAGTAATCACGAGCGCGCCGCAGGGCAGTGAGATTTCTACTTCAGTGCCGGCGATCCTACTCGACGAAAGCGAGTGATTTCTCGATTAGTGGTTGTATGTCAATATAACCTAAAAATAGCGAGGTAAAAGAATAATCACCAGTTCCTCTATTTCCTCTTTAAGGACGATTTTCAGCACCCTAAGGGGGCCGAGCCCCCTCGTCGTCCATGAGACGAGAGGGGTCGACGGTTTGGTTAAGTCCGATTATCTACGGCGTGCGCCGGAGATAACCAATGCACCGATTAGTGCTATTGCAGCAATACCCGCTGTAAATCCAGGGATATTGTTATCTGAATCTACTACTGTAGTAGGTGTTTTACTGATTCCAGTTCCAACAACTACTTGTCCATTCATCCCCATTGTTGCATGAGGTTCACAGATGTAATAGAACATTTCATCTTCGGTAAAAGTGATGCGATAATCAATTGTTGTAGCTGCAGTACCGCTGTACTCTCCAGCAGCATCTCTTGTCGTATCTCCTTCTTCTTTTATTTGCGCGATATTGTGTGCCATAGTTGCGTCATTCCAAATCCAGCATACGGTCTGGCCCACAGCAATACTTAGATCGGTGTTATCGAAAGCCGTTCCATCGTCACTTAATCCGATTACGAAATCACATCCCTCAGGAATAACTGGTTCATCAGCTGGTGGCATTAGCACCTTGTCGATGACGTGAATAACTCCGTTTGATGCCATTACATCAGCTGTAGTTACGGTTGCATCCCCTACCATTACAGTTCCATCTGTTACTGTGAATGTAGCATCATCACCGTTAACCATTGCAACAGTTAATCCGTCGGTTACATCAGCTGCATTGACTGCGCCTGAGTAAACGTGGTATAGTAAGATATTTGCTAGAGCGGTAATCTCTTCATCTGTGCTGAATGCATCTAAATCAATTCCAGCATCAGTGAATGCTTGATCGGTTGGAGCGAATACTGTGAACGGTCCATCTCCTTGTAGTGTGCTGACTAAGTCAGCCTTAACTAGAGCGGCAACTAATGATTCATGCACTCCTGTTGACATTGCTACGGCTGCAATATCTACGAGATCGGCTGGTGGCATTAGCACCTTGTCAATGACGTGGATTACACCATTGGTTGTGATTACATCAGCAAGGATAACGTTGGCATCGTTGACCATTACACCCTCTCCGACAGAGAAGCTGAGATCGTCGCCGTTGACAGCAGCAGCTGTCATACCATCTGTTACAGCCGATGATTCGACGCTGCCCGAAACTACGTGGTAGAGCAGGATGTCAGTTAGCGCTGCCTTTCCTTCCTCTGTGTCGAGTGCAGCTAAGTCGATGCCCGCGTCGGTAAAGGCCTGATCCGTGGGTGCGAAGACTGTGAATGGGCCTTCACCCTGTAGAGTCTCAAGAAGATCTGCCTGGATAACGGCCGCTACGAGAGAGTCGTGGATACCTGTTCCCTGAGCAGTCGTGGGTATGTCGAATACGTCTGCTGGAGGCATCAGGACCTTGTCAATGACGTGGATTACACCGTTTGAGGCGGCTACGTCTGCAATAGTTACAGTCGATCCGTCTCCCATAGAGACTGTGTCGTCCATTACATAGAAAGTAAGGTGGTCTGCATTCGCCATGACGACTGTCATGCCGTCAGTGACGTCAGCAGCGTAGACAGTTCCTGAGTACACGTGGTACAGCAGAATGTCAGTTAGCGCTGCAATCTCCTCGTCGGTGTCGAAGGAGTCCAAGTCAATGCCGGCATCGGCGAAGGCCTGATCAGTGGGTGCGAAGACAGTGAACGGACCTTCTCCCTGCAGAGTTGCAACGAGATTTGCTTTGTCCAGAGCGGCCACGAGCGAGTCGTGTACACCAGTGTTTGTCGCATTAGTTGGTATGTCATCATTGGAGTCTGCCAGGGCTATTGGCATAGTCATAAGACAGGCGGTCATTATTAGGGCAATACATGCTTTTCGATTATGCATGCCCCCATTCCGATTTCTTTAGCCTATTTAATAGGTGTATTTTTTGCGAATACATATTTCTAAACAATTCGGAGTGACATTATCGTCAGCCGAGCAGAATTGGATGATATCCGAAATGAGGCGATTTTTGCAACGTTGATAATTGTCTGAATACCCATTAATCGCAAGGGGGCCGTCAAATTGGCGACTTGAAAATCGAAGTGATTACGAGCGTGCAGCAGGGCAGTGAGATACTACTTCAGTGCCAGCGATCCTACTCGACGAAAGCGAGTAAATTATCGATTACTGGTTGTATGTCAATATAACCTAAAAAATTTGCAACTCCGATTGACCCTCCCGCAATTATCAATAGCAGCAGGAAATTGCGTAATTTTTTGCTTTTTGCCTTTACTGAAGACGGTTCAGTGGTGACCGGCGGCATCGCGGGAAGTGGGGGCATTTCAGGCATAATTGAAATCGGTGGCAACAGTGGTTCAGCCACCTCCATTTTGGGATAGAGGGCATCGAGGTCGGCAACTCCTGGCGCCTCGGGAATTTTTCCCATTATCATATTCCAACTTTCATCAATTTGTAGTTTTGTCAGGGGCGTAACTAAGGTTGCTACCGCTCCTGCTGAATATGCTGCATCTTCTGCTTTTTCCAGGCGCGATTTACTGGTGACAAAAACCAACCGAGCAGTAGCATGAGATTCGCGAATCTCTAATGCTGCCACGTGGCCGTCCATCGAAGGTATGTCTAGTGCAAGGAAAGTCAAATCGGGGCGAAGTTTGACATATTCATCTACGGCTTTATCCCCATCATCACAAATTTCGATGGCCCACCCCCTTCGAGACAAGACGCTTTTGAGTCTACCTTCAATAATTGGATTGTCGACGACGACGAGAGCCGTCTTTGTCTCTTCGCCCGCCATGATAAACACCACACGAAAGGATTTCTTCATGAACGACTCGGTCGTTACATTTACTGAATTATCGAGTCAATAAACCACTCTGGGTCGAAGTTTAACAAATCCTCGTAGCCTTGCCCGACACCAGCGAGTACGATTGGTCTACCTGTAGCATGAGCTATCGATAATGCTGCGCCCCCCTTTGCATCTGTGTCTAATTTACAAAGCACTGCGCCATCAAAACTCAAAATTTTCTGGAACACGGTCGCTTGAGTTACGGCGTCATTTCCAGCCAGAGCATCTGCTACAAATAACACCAAGTGAGGGCGGCTGACCCGGTGTACTTTTCGTAATTCTTCCATTAAATTGGTCTTGTTTTGCATCCGGCCGGCTGTATCAATGATGACAATGTCGTCACCCTTTGCCCTCGCACTCTCAATCGCATCACGAGCGATCGCTGCTGAATCCCCTCCTCGTTGACTACGAACACAACGAACACCAAGGCGCTCGCTGTGAGCGGCAAGTTGGTCAATTGCCCCGGCACGGAATGTATCGGCAGCTGCAAGCACTACTGAATATCCCTCATTTGAGAGGCGATGTGCAATTTTTGCAGTGGTTGTGGTCTTTCCTGTGCCGTTTACTCCAACAATCATTATCGAAACCGGACCACCGGCAGCGACAAATGCTTGGATGGTTTTGTCAAAATCCCAATAGCCGGCTTCCAATAATCCAAGTAACGATTTACGGAGCGCTAAATCAACAACTTCCGTTAAAGATTGTTTCTTCGAAATTCGCGCGCCGATCAAGTTTGCCCTCAGGGCGGCGACTACCTCTTGTGTCGCAGAGAGCCCCATATCTGCACTTAATAATTCAAATTCAAGGTCTTCAAGAATTTTGTCCAATACGGGGCTATTCTTGATTATTTGACCTCCTCGAGAAACTTCTGATTCGCTTAAATCTATATTGAAAGTAGCTGGCTCCACAGCTATTAGTTTCCTACCTGTCGTTGATTTCATTCTATCACGAACTTTTGGCTTTGATTCTGTATCAACCAAGTCACTAAGCTCAACCGATGCTGCTCTTTCTGCTCGTTTTCTTTGTTTTTTATCCCCGGGCTGAGAAAATGGATCAGGGACCAATTGTTCTTGAAAATCATCCCATCCATCTTCGACTTTTACTTGAAAGTCTTCAAACCCAGGAGGTGGGGGCGGGGGTGCGGTCAATTTTGCTTTCTCTATAGCCTCGAGTAATTTTCGTCGCTCGATAATAGCCAGTTCTGCTTCAATTGAGCCTTCTTCAACGGCGATTTCTTCTTCTACCACATCTTTGGCTTGTTTTTTGAATCGATCAAATAATCCCATTCACACACCTCAATCATCCAATGTAAACTCGGTGCCGCGCTTCCTCTTGCGCCGCTTGGGTTTCGATTCGGTTGTTATCGGCACCGCCTTGGTTGATGGGGGGGGTTCTTCGCCAACATTACCGAATAATTCGGGTTCTGTGCCTTGGAGTTCGGTGATTTGTTCATTGAAAATATTTGCTAAAACAAGGGTTTCTTGCTCCAAATTATTGAACTCTTCTGTTAAATTTTCTATGAGGCGCAATAATTCCTCACCTCTTTCCGATATTGTATCAAACGCTTCTGAAAGAGTGCTTTCAGCCTGCACGCGACTACCAATATCGATTACTACACCAGGATTTGATGGAATATCGGCGATGATTTGCACGCCAGAACCCAATGGAATCATCGCCCCTTTGGCCCCTTCAGGTGGAATCGCAGCCAATGTTTCGATGGTTTGTACTTGTTCAATACGGATTTGCTCCAATCTGCCAATCTGTTGTTCAAGGGCTTCCATCCGCTTACGATTAGTGTCAACGGTTTGGGCAATTCGCTGCAGTTCGGCCCTGTCGGGTGTACTCATTGAGCCATGGGGGGTGTAGGAGTGCAATGAAGCCGTCGCTTAGGCTAAGATTGTCTTCGGCGATGTGAAATCGCCGCCAAAAGAGTGCAGAGAAGAAGGTGGGGGGTGGGATTATTCGCCGTCCCAAATTCCTTCATTGATCATGAATTCCATGACTCTGTCAGAAACATTAGCTCTGTTTCCACCACGGACGCCCGTAGCAGATACTGCGAATACCTCTGGGGGTATATTGTCAGCCTCACGGAGTTCATAGCCCACTTTGCGGCCGTAAGAAATTGCTTCAATATCAGGCATGACCCATGCCTCAACATCTTCGTCGGCGTACCTATGCTCAATCATCCTCTTGCGAACATCTGTTGAGAAGGGGTCTGAATCTGATACTGGGGTATCTCGGATACCAACTACTACTCTCTTACCTTGGTCGAGTTCTCTCTGAATGAGCCATTCGTGCCCAACATGCAAGGGTTGCCAGCGACCTGGAAGAAGGGTTGCCTTGGGTTTCTCAAACAAGTGTGCTAGTTGCTTTACCATATCGTCAACTGAATTGCCTTCACTACCACTAGAATTCAAAGTGATGTGTGCACACTTTGGTTCATCGAAGGGGTCGCTAATGCCTGTAAAACTGGATATCTCGCCGGTGCGGGCCTTTGCGTAGAGGCCTTTCACATCTCTTTCCTCGCAAACTTCGAGAGAGGTTGAGATGTGTACCATTACTGCATTGTCTGGGAGAATTTCTAGAATCTTCTCTCGAACGTCTTCGTAAGGAGTGATGAATGAACAAAGAACATCTGTGTGCTTCGAGATCATATTCGCCATCTTAGCAATACCGAGAAGGTGTCTTTCTCGTCCTTCGCGGCTGAAGTCGTGGTTCGCGAAGAAGTCTCTAATCGTGTCGCCATCAAGCACTTCACAACCATATCTGTCTGCCGCTGCCATAGCGATTGTCGTTTTTCCTGCTCCTGAAAGGCCTGTAAACCAAACTACCTTGTTGCTCATCATTACACCTCTGGGGCTGGGTCGAAATATGGTCTGTATTTCATTGCGACGGATGGTTGGGGTCTCCATTAAAGTGTGAATTCCTATATCTGAAGGGCGAGCGGGGGTTCTATGGAGGCCGGTCAGCCAGTGGTTCCTGACGTCGGTGCTTTTCTTCTGGGTGCACCCAAAGCAGGCACCACTTGGTTAGCAGATGCCCTTTCTCAACACCCAGGTATTTGTGTATCTGATCCTAAGGAGCCGAATATTGTAGCCACGCACAAAGGAACTTTTTCTAGAGACGCTTCGCCACCGAATTGGGAGGCGTATGCTGGCTGTTTCGTAGAAAGTGGAGTTCGAATAGATTGTTCGGTTCACGCATTGGCCTGTCCAACAGCCCCCCAGAGAATTAGTGAAACTTGGCCTGATGCGAAATTGATTGTTTCTCTGCGGGAGCCGGTCAGTCGCACGATTTCTCATTGGAATATGGTCATCAGCACAGAGGAAGATAAAGAAAATAATATGGATTGGAATGATTTTGAGGTGGCTTGGTCTGACTCTCGTTTACAGTGCGATACGCTCTATGGTTCTTCCATCTCAAGGTGGTTGGAATTTTTTGATTTGGATTCTATTTTGATTATTGAGGCAAAGAGAATGCGGATGGAACCATTGAAGGTGTTGAAAGAAATTTGTGAGCACATTGGCGTCGAGGATTCTTCCTTTGATTTAGATATGGTACACAACACAAATACTGCTTCTGAGAGGCGGCGCCCCACTTTATTCGGCCGCCTATTTCGTAGCCTTGCAAATTTATTACCTAATTTCGTAAAGGGACCTGTTGTGAAGCGGTTGCAAAGAAGGGGTGTGGATGTATACAAAATACCAGTTCTATCTAGTAAAGCTCCTGAAAAGCGAGGAATCACTGATGAGCAACGATTGATTCTAGCAGAAAAGGTGAATGAAGACCTTTTACTTTTGGAAGAGTTGACTGGTTTTTCAAACCCCGATTGGTGGATTCAGTCCTGATGAGCTATCCATTGCTCGTTCCAACGATTGTCGGCTGCAACTATGAAATATGGGTTTAAAATATCGTCAACTAAATCATAATCAAGCGTTTTGCCAGAAGGCCCTAACACACAACCCCCAGCGCCGGCGACGACTGCGTGTGCTGCTGCTATATCCCAACAAGAAGTGGGGCCAAACCGAGGATATAAGTCGGCATTACCTTCAGCTACAATACAAGCCTTCAGAGAAGAGCCCATTCTAATTAAGTCATAATTTCCGAGAGTTTTTGCAAAAGATTCGTCTTTCTCCCCTCTGTGTGATCCGCTTGCGACTAGCCTTGTTGGGTTTGGGGGATTTGATGGGTTTACTCTCATCAAACCGGAACCACTTGGGCCCTGTCTTTCTGAAGGATGTAATGCCCCTCCCCACCAAGTAGTATTCGTCACGGGCGCATGAACAACCCCAAAAAGTGGTGACCAACGTTTACCTTTTTTCTTCATCAAGGCAATATTAACTGTAAACATCCCATTCCGCTTGATAAATTCCTTTGTCCCATCGAGGGGGTCGACCAACCAACAAGTGTTAGTCGAAAGAGGGTCGCCTACGTTACCTTCCTCCGAAACAATTGGGAAGTTATTCAATGACTGTAATCCCTCGACAATGACGTTGTGCGCTGCGATGTCGGCTTCTGTCAAAGGCGAATTGTCACTTTTCTTACAAATATCAAATCCTTCTGCGCGATTATATATTTCTAAAATTGCAAGCCCGGCCTCTTCTGCAAGTTTGACAATAGATTCTGCGTCCAAGGGCGTCACTCCGATCAAAAATCTTGCATTTCATCTGCAGCAGTTTCAAGCTTTGTTCGTGCCTCTTCACTTAGATGATAGAGGAAAGGGTCTTCGTCCCCTACAATTTCTTTCCAAGAAGACATTGTTCTGGCCCAAATTTCCTGTTCCGAATTCCATTCTAACCAACGATCGACGAAATCACAATGGCGTTGTATCTCATCATCATCATCAGACATTTTTCTCAAAATTGTATTAGTTTGTGCAAGTAGCATACCAAATGGTGCATTTACTTTGTATGTTGTAAATGGATTTCGTTCTTGCACAACCGTTAGGTGTTCGCGCCAAAGGCCGAATGAAACATCGTAAACCCAGCCAATTAACAGAACGATAGACAGGACCCCTAGGCTAATCCCAATTAAACCAAGATAAGTTGGTTGTATTCCGAATACTGGGTCCATCGCTTTGAATCTCCAACTCACCAACGGCCAGAGGAGGAGGGTAAGAGTTGTACACCAAAATCCCATTGAAATCAGGGTTTGGCTTTGTTGAATGCGCCAATACTGACGCATGAAGGATTTCTTCATCACAGCATCGCCTCTCATGATTCTGTTTTCACCGTTGCGCCCAACCGTCACTCGTGTGGTTTGGTTGGTTCCGATTGTTTCATGTTGGATGTTCGCCCGCAAGCCAGTGGTTGTCTGGATGTATGTGCCGGGATTGTGGATAGTTAGACAGTTTATTCTCTACATTCGAAGAAGTGTATTTGGGAGTGGTTTGGACGCACCGGTGTTCCTCCTCACACATCATAAAGTTGGGACTAAATTGACTAGATCGGTCTTCAGAGATCTCGCAAGAAAAAGGGGTTGGAAGTTTTGTGGGCTCAGGGGGCTGGTGAAGGAGATTCCAGAAAACACCGACGTGATTCAATTGATTCACGGTATGGTCGATGAGGGCGTCATCGGAGAGGAGCATAGGGGGGTGCGCATAATCAGAGATCCCCGTGATGTCATCGTGTCTGGATATCTGTACCATCAACGCTGTGACGAGCAGTGGTGCCTGAATACTGACTTCACTAATCCTGAAAGAAGGTTCCCCCAAGTGCCTTGGCCATTGGATGGCGCCACTCTAGGGCAACGAGAGAGTTTTGTTGAGTCCTTAGGGGGGATATCTTACCAAGAAAACTTGCGTCGCCTGGGGGATGATGAGGGTCTTGTCTTCGAAATGGATGGTTATGCGGGAATCACCGTCCAGCAGATGGTTGGATGGAGGACCATGGAAAATGTTCTAACAATCAAAATGGAGGATATGATGAATGATTATGATGGTTCATTTGAGCGGATTTTTAGGTGGTTGAATTTTGAAGAAGAGATTGTTAGGGATTGTGTGAAAGTTGCAGGGGCCCATGATATGAATAGGATGACTAAGGAAGAAATAGAGGCCCATCACCACATCTCAACTGGTAAACTAAGAAAATGGGAGGCTTTCTTCACCGATGAGATAAAAACTGCCTATTCCACTAGATTCGGGGACGCCCATCTGACGCTGGGGTACTCTGATTTTGATTACTCGCCGCCCCTGAAGTGAGAAACCACTACTGGCGCGATAGACTCTGAGGGTTTGATTTGCTCAAGTGAAATAATGTTGATGTTTCTCCGTGGCGACCCGTGGCGGCTACCAAAATTAGAGAAAATACGGTGTTCAGCGTCCCCTTCATCTTCTGCAACAATATCTGTGGTGAACTCTTGATTCGTCCGTCCATTACGGAATGTTCCAATCACACGGTAAGCCTTCATGGCGCCGGCGACTTTCGGCCTTGATATAAACGCCACTAAAGTTGGTGATGTTAGTTTGGGTATGAATTTGGTGCCTTAATCATAGACTCTTACTCAAGGTTCAAGTGTGTCCTGTGTTGGATGCAATGTGGTTGAATATGGCATCTAAGAACGTCGAGGAGAGGTTTTCTGATGAAAGAGGGGGTTCCCTCTCCGAACGACTTGCGATTTTTTCTAATACTCAACTGATTGAAGAGGTGATAACTGTCTGGGATGAGTTAATTCGATCCGAGCAGGAGTTGGCGAATACACGACAGCGCTTACGTGCCCTGGAAATAGAATTGTCATCGTCAAATCAGGAAGTAAATGACCGGGCCCGCACTTCACGTATTGAAGAAGAGCTTCGGGTTGCCAAAACAAGAATTGCTCAGTTAGAGTTGTTTTTGGAAAATGCAGAAGCTAGGATCCTTGAAAATAATAATGTCCAGACATCAGGACGTTTTGAGGAATTGCAAAAGGAAAATGTAAGGTTGTTACAATCTGAAGAAGAGTTGCTTCTCTTAATATTAGATATGGAAGAGCAATTAGATAAATTAATGAAGAAAATAAAAGAGGATTGACTTTCAAGAGTTCATTTCCTCGATGAATTGAGAGATTGCGTTTTGTAGCTCGTCGGCGTCATTATATGATTCGGTTAGATTGCCTGTGATTATCCAGTCTGCTCCGGCTCTAACCGCGGTTTTCGCAGCAGCCCCGTCTCGAATCCCCCCCCCAACTATTATTGTCAATTCACATGATTCTCTGGCGGTTTCAATCAATTGGGCCGAAACTGGCTTGGCCGCACCACTTCCTGCCTCTAAGTAAAGTATTTTGAAGCCATAAAATTCTGCTGTTATAGCATATGATGAGACACGTTCCGTATCACTTGATTTGATCAAGTCGACTTGGCCGACTTGCCCCACCCGGCCACCCGGTGCACAAACAAGATAGCCCATAGAGAGAGGTGTTATTCCTGCCTTTTTGATAAAGGGGGCGCCAATGACTTGTTCCTCTATGAGATATTGTGGAGAGGTGCTGTTCATGAGCATCATGAAAGTTATCGCATCGGCTGCTGGCGACAATGAGGAGGAGCCTTGTGGGAAAAGAACAACCGGTACTTTCCAATCTTTTTCACCTTGTTCTGAAGACTGAGTTGCCGCCCAATTAATCAATTCAAGAGATTCTTGAATTGCAATTATCGTGTCGTGAACGTTGCTCATGTCTGTGCCAGTTGAACCGCCCACCAGAATCATGCGGCTGCCCGCAGTAACAGCAGCAATTGCCCGCTTTGCTGCAACTGTAGGTGATTGATCGGCGGGATCGATTAGAATGGCGTGGCGTGCAAGAGATTGTCTATTACAGACATAATTCACAACTCGATTTGGGGCACCCATGCTCTTTCGAGTAGCGCTTAGATTCTAAGGTTTCAGAAAGTGCCCTTCAAGATTTGATTGTGTTTGCGGTTATTATTCCATTCCCAATCATATCTTCTAAAGCATTACGAGGATCTGTTCCGCACCAAGACATTGTTTGTAACCAAACCTCTTCATTTCTATTTTCGCCCTGCCACCACACCTCTATGGTTCCATCAACACGTTTTCCAATAACATCATAATTATCTTCTAAAATATTAGTGGAGATTCCCCCGTTCCACATTTGATTTGATTTTTCTTTTCTAAAATCAAATATATTATCAAATGATTGGGTGGATTTGGGGATTAATCCAGCGCCTTCGAACTCGACAATGTTACCAGATGTTTTTGTGATTTTTGTTCGTAGAAGAAAGGTTGCATTTCGTTTTGAAAGAGCTATCGCTATTGATTTTAAGAACCAGGCGTAGCGAACGGCAGTTGAAGATTGGTTTGGGGTTTGTCGAAAAAGGCCTGAATACCACTTGGTAGATACTAAAGGCCAATTGAGGAAAATACCAGGGGCGTCTTCAGCAAATCCTGCTTCTGCCGATTCATCAAAAAGAGTGATTAGTGTATTGTTATCATTATCAAGTATTTGATGAGCACAAATATATGCATCAATCGTTGATCCAATAATTGCTACATTCCTCAATGCCATCACCTTATTTCTATCGCAAAAACAGGACATATGGGTAAGCAAAGCTCACAATGAGTGCATTTCTTTTCTTCAACATCGATTAAAAGATTGTTTAAAGATAAAGCATCAAGAGGGCAAATCGCTACACAAGCTGCGCAACCAAAGCAACGAGAATCATTGATGATTAGTGAGTGATCAGGAGTTTTCAACAAATGGTGTGGGTAGGGTTGTGTTTCTCAAATTACCCCAACCCCCCAACTTCCACTAGAAATTAAATTATATCGAAATAAATCTAATAAAAATGGCTTCTATTTATTGATTAACGATATTCATTAGGCTTCTGACACTGAAGGGTATTAATCATATCTAAAATAAAATACTTTAACCAAAAAAGAAGAAAATCAACATTACAGTGGAACCCAGGGGGGTCCTATCCGATTCCCTCATCACTAATCACCCACTCCGTGAGATGAAATGGTTCTTTACACGCCGGGGCGCACCACTAAATATTCTTCAAAGGACATCGATTCAGGAATCCAATTTCATTTTCTTGGTGGGGGGAATGAAGTAGGGAATGTTGGGTGTGTTATCGAAGATTCAACCGGTACAAGATTATTGATTGACTATGGATTAGCCCCAACCCGCCCCCCAAAATATCCGGACGAATGTCCCCCAATTTCTGATGCTATAATCACTCATAGTCACATTGATCATATTGGAATGGCCCCGTGGCTAACCCAACATCAAAACATTCGTTTACATGGAACAAGTTTAACTGCAGATGTCTCTGAAATAATGTGGCGCGATACGTATAAAGTTTCAAGCATTGAAGGATATCCATTAGCTTGGGACAAACGAGATATGGAATATGCCCTAGATTCTTGGTACCCACATGAATATGGAGAATGGTTCAAGGTAGGTGCGTGGAAATGCCGATTGCATCGGGCGGGACATTTACCTGGCGCGGCTATGGTTGAAATCAAAACCCCAACTCATAGTATCCTTTGGTCCGGTGATATTGATACTCGAGACAGTCCGAACACCCTTGGGGCAATTCCCGTGGAATGCGACATACTCTGTTTAGAGGGGACTTATGGGGGAAGAGAGCACCCGAATCGCCCAAAAGAAGAGCAAAAGCTAGTCAAAAAAGTAATCGAAATCGTAGGAAAGAGGGGGGTGGCCCTAATTCCTGCCTTTGCATCGGGACGGGGCCAGGACATTCTCATGATTTTACATCAATATGCCCCCCATCTCAATGTTCATTTTGATGGAATGGGGACGAGAATTACTTCACATTGGTTCGACAATCCACAACATATTCGTGACCCGAATCGACTCAAAGATATGTGGAGGTGGGTTAAGCGTGTTTCTGGAAAATCTGATAGGAAAAAGGCGCTTACTGCGGATGTAATTGTAACAACCAGTGGGATGTTGGATGGAGGGCCCGCATTGTGGTATCTCAATAGGTTGCGGCACGATCTAGCCAATGAAATTTTATTGACAGGGTATCAAGCAGAAGGATCGGGCGGACGGAAACTTCTAGATGAGGGTAAACTCAATATTTTCCGCAATCTTATTCAAATAGATTTAGAGATCACTCAATTTCAACTTTCTAATCATGCGGGCCATAGTGAATTGTGTAATTTTGCAAGAGAATGTAAGCCAAAACACCTAATTCTTTTCCATGCTCCTGATGATGGCCGAAATGATATTTTTTCCGAATTAAGTGAAGAAATGGATACACACCTTCCAGTTAATGGAAGGCCAATACAAATAGAATCTTGATTTCATTCTTCAGTGAAATTCATAGGCTTTGTGCGTTAACGCCTGTGTATGCGGCTGACGCCGCGTCAGAATTAATCAAAATAAGGAGATGAAATGAAAAATGGAACAATTAGATAAAATGTTTGGAGTGACAGAGGCTGGAAGCACTGTCGAGACTGAAATTAAGGCAGGCGCATCAACCTTCCTGACAATGGCCTACATCCTGTTGGTCAATCCGTCAATGTTGAGTGTGGCAGGTATCCCGTTTGCGGATGCGTTGTTTGCTACAGCAATGGCTGCGTTTGTAGGTTGTATGGCTATGGCGTTTTGGGCGAAATTACCCTTTGCTATGGCGCCGGGAATGGGGTTGAATGCCTACTTCGCATTCACCGTAGCTGCGCCTTGGGCAATGGCAATACCTTGGGAAGTTGCACTAGCAGCAGTACTTGTTGAAGGTGTATTATTCTTGATATTATCACTACCTCAAGTCGGTGTAAGAACTGCAATGATTAATGCAATACCAACCGACTTAAAGATAGCAACCGGCGCAGGAATAGGAATGTTCCTAGCAATCATCGGCCTTCGTGAAATGGGTTGGGTACAGCACGATAACGCCACTCTTGTAAATTTGGGCGATACAGCAGCAATGGATCCCATGACATCAGGTGCGTTCTGGGCTATGATTGGATTACTGGCCATTGCAATTATGATGGCCAGAGAAATCAAAGGCGCAATAATTTTCGGAATTTTAGGAGTTTCAGTAATTGGCTGGGCCCTAGGAGTAACCGATCCCTATAATGAAGGATATGCAGTCATTAACTACTGTTTCGACACAGATGTAGGAACCGTATGCGACTACACCCCCGACTTCGTAGCAGGGGTGGCAGGCCATGGAGTAGCAACTGCACCAGCATTAGACGCCATATTTAGTATGCCAGAATGGCCATCCGCCACATTTGGAAAGGCGGCTGGAGCACTTGGTGACGTTGGAGGCGACGGTACGCCAATAGGAGAATTCTTACTAGTTATGATCACCTTCCTTTTCGTAGATATTTTTGATACTGCCGGAACACTTTATTCCGTCGGCCGTCAAGCCGGATATGTAGATGAAAATGACGAATTAATGAACTCAGACGAAGCTTTCATGTCCGACGCTGCAGCAACAATCGTAGGCGCAATGTTTGGAACAAGTACTACTACAACATACATTGAATCTGCTGCTGGAATAGAAGAAGGTGGCCGTACTGGATTAACCGCCGCTACTGTTGGTGTGTTAATGCTATCAGGATTATTCTTTTCAGGATTATTCGAAGCAATTCCACAATTTGCAATGGCCTCGGCTCTTGTTATTGTTGGAGCAATGATGATGCGGCAAGCTGCAGATATCAACTGGAACGATAAATCCATTGCAGTACCTGCATTCATAACAATGGTCATGATGCCATTCACATACTCTATCGCAGACGGTATTGCATGGGGTCTTATTTCCTACTGTGCAATAATGGTGGGAACAGGACGATTTAACGACATCAATAAGATTGTGGCAGGATTAGCGGTATTGATGCTAATGTTCTACCTCGGTCCAGGTAGTGAGACTACCTTTGAGTTCCTCATAGGCGGACTCTGAGCCTAATGACGCAAAGGGCCCCGGGTCATATTGATCCGGGGTCCCTCTCCCTCACACGGAGCGATTAGCATGCCAGATAAAATAGAAAAGATCCTCAAATCAACAATTAGGACAATTCCTAATTTCCCTATCGAGGGCATAATGTTTAGAGATATTTCTCCAATTCTTTCGGACGGAACGCTACTTAAAAAAATCACAGAAACATTTTCAGAAATTATACAAGAAAATAATTGGCAACCTGATTTGGTTCTAGGGCCCGAATCTCGAGGATTTATCTTCGGCTCTTTATTAGCAGCCCATTTAGGTATAGGTTTCGTTCCTGTTAGGAAACCAGGGAAACTGCCTTTTTCAAAAATAAAAATAGAATATTCTTTAGAATATGGGTCGAATACACTAGAAATGCACGATGACGCAATATCAAAGGGCCAAAAAATCATTATTATCGACGATCTTCTTGCTACTGGGGGTACCGTAGAAGCTTGTGTTAAATTATGTGAGAAATTAGGTGGCGAAGTAATTTCTAGCTTATTTGTTATCGAATTAGAAGGCCTCGGGGGCTCTAAAAGATTGAATCCAATCGAGTCAATTTCACTAGTCAAATTCCCAGCATAATATTTTCTGAACGATAACATAACCCCGATTCTTTGAAAGAGTAACCCGCTTTGCCAAGAGAAGATAGCCATGGCAGACAAGGTTCCACCCCCGCCACCAAAGCGGCTGCCGAAGGCAAAACCCCCGAAACCCCCGATGCCCCCCCAATCTCCGAAGGCGCCGAATAACCCCCCTCCTCCTCCTTCGGCCAAACCCAAATCACCACCCCCTCCCCCTGGAAAGCCCCCCTCTCAATCCCGGCCTAAGTCGAAGGGCCCCCCACTTCCTAAAGGCAAACGCCCAGCTAAGGGAAAAAGACCTGCACCGAAAGGCAGGCCGCAAAAACCGTCTGGGAAACCAAGGAGAAAAAAGCCCCCTGCTAAAAAGAAAGGCCGTAGGATCAAAATCAAACTCGGTCTAAGGGCAAAAAAAATCGAAGAAGAAGAAGATACATACACGGACCAAATTGGTTGGACAGCAACCGATAATATTCTCGACGCGTATGAAGAAGAAGAATCTAAGGAGCCAGAAATCATCAGCCATCAATGTAGTATGTGTGGCTCAATAATGCAAATCCCTCAACCTTCTCTTGAGAGATACAAAGTCATCTGCGCTTATTCAGAGTGTGGGCATTCAGATATGATGGGCGTATAAACAGTATTCAAAAACCAACTAAATCCGCTAATCTTTTTACCGCCGCTAATAATAAGACGGCCACCAATATTTTTCTGACTAATGATTGATTGGCAGAGGCAGCACCTAATTTTGAACCGAATAACCCTCCAATAATTACCATTGGAATTGCAGGTATAATTAATTCTGATTGCATTAAAATCCCATTTACAGACGCACTCCCAATAAGTCCAGCTGCAGAGTTTACCCAAATGAAAGCCGCTGATGTTGCGGCGGCCATTTTTGGTGTAGCCCATCCTCTAAGCATTAGAAGAGGAGATAGGAGTATGCCACCACCAATACCTACAATTCCACTAATCAGGCCAATTCCTGCTCCCCACGGCAAAATCACTTTCCAGCTAGGGTGCCGAATAGATGTATCGTAATCTTCAGATTTTGAGGTTAAGAGACGTATTGCAGCCAATATTAAAATTAATGAAAGAAGCAAATCATATACATTGCCCGTAACAGCCAAGTATCCACCAATAAACGCCATCGGTACACTTGCAAGAACGAATGGAATTGTGAGTGCTGAACGATGGTGCCCGAGAGAATGGAAATGATAGAATGAAATTGCTGCGACAACCAAATTCAAACTCCATGCGTGTTGCTTTAACCAGTTAGGATCAGACATCGCAAATACAGATAAAGATAGGATTGCGATATATCCGGAACCACCGCCATGTCCTACGGATGAGTATAGTGCTGCAACGACTCCGAGGGATAATATCAGAATTACTAATTCTAAATCGAGCACATTCGAACCGATACAGGAAGAACACTTGAACTAAACGCCACCTCAACGGTCGTGGAGAAAGGAGTATCTGTCGAGCGTGCCATTGAATTGGCTTGTAAATCGACAATGAATTTAGGTACAGAAATAGTCGACTTATCAAAATTGCATGGCCGCACCCTCGCCGAATCGTTGAATTCAAAAGTTGACGATCCTCGATTCGATAACTCTGCAATGGATGGCTGGGCAGTATGTTCTTCAGATTTTTTGAGTGAAATTACAGTTTTGAAAATAGTAGGGGCAAGTAAAGCGGGAGGTGAACAACCACCTAAAATCAGAACCGGCCAGGCATGCCAAATTATGACAGGAGCTCCAATGCCTGCTGGTGCTGATGCAATTGTTGTTGTTGAAAACAGTCAAGTCAAGGGTGACAAAGTTACTTTGACCGGCCCAGCAAACAAGAATTACATCCGAAAAAAATCAGAAAACTTGTCAAGGGGGGAAGAAACCCTATCTGCAGGCACAAGAATGTCCGCAGCATCGATTTCCTTGACAGCGACGATGGGTTTCGCCGAGGTTAAAGTAGTCAAAAAACCAAAAATTGCAATTATTAGTACCGGTGATGAACTAAAACCTCCAGGCACTGAGTTATTACCCGGTGAAATTTACGAGTCCAACTCATATGGAATTAGTGTATTAATTGATAAAATGGGTGGTCAGGCGATTCGATTTGAACCAGTAACAGATTCAATCGATTCTCTAAGGGCGGCTTTGACTGCCGCAGCATCTGAATGTGATGCAATTTTGACTAGTGGTGGAGTTAGTATGGGTGAATGGGATTTCGTACGAAAATTAATGGAGGAAGAGGGTGATATGAAATTCTGGCGGGTCAAAATGCGCCCCGGGGGGCCGCCCCTTTTTGGTGAATGGAATGGCGTACCAATTTTTGGATTACCCGGCAATCCTGTAAGCAGCCACGTTGTCTTTTTGATGATAGTAGCACCATGGATTTCTTTCAATTTAGGTGCAGGGGCGCACGCAAACGCTCTTGGTAAATATGTACGGGCGAGATTACAAGATCCAATCATAGGGGCCAAAAACAAAATTTGTTTGCGTCGAATCAAAATTACTTCTAAAAACGACGAATTAATTGCTACTACGCACACCCATCAAGGTAGTGGCAATATACACAGTCTAGTCGCTCACAATGCGCTTTCCATCCTTCCCCCTGGCATCGATGCTGGGACAGGAGAAAACATTGATGCTTTCTGGTGGAATGAATAATTTTATTATTCTTTGAACCATGAATTCAAGGGCGGCCGATATCACGCTTAACCTGCGCAAGGGGATTAGGACGTGGCGGCCGAGAATAATAATCGCCACTTAGATCGAGGATGGATCGAGGTTCGCGGCGCCCGAACTCATAATCTGAAGAATATCGATGTTAGTATTCCACGAGGAAAATTTGTCGTAATTTCTGGCGTTTCAGGTAGCGGTAAATCTAGCTTAGCATTTGACACACTCTATGCTGAAGGGCAACGGCGGTATGTCGAGAGTCTGAGCTCATACGCCAGGCAATTCCTCGGACAAATGAAAAAGCCAGATTGCGATTCTATCGAAGGCCTTTCTCCTGCGATTAGCATCGATCAAAAACAAGGAAGCCATAACCCTCGCTCAACCGTTGCGACAGTTACTGAAATCATGGATTATATGCGACTGCTATGGGCTCGAGTGGGAATTCCTCATTGCCCCGAATGTGGCGATGAGGTTGCCCGTCGAACCGTCCAAGAAATTGTTGATGATGTTTTGTGGCGATTCGAGAGTCATGCGATTGCAGTTTGGAGCCCAGTAATCCGTAATCGGAAAGGCACACACGCCGATTTGTTTTCAGGATTAGTCGAGCAAGGCTATCTTGAAGGAGTGGTGAATGGGCGAGATGCCAGTTTTGAAAACCCCCCTATCTTAGAAAAAAATCTTCGTCACGATATCGATGTCCGAATCGACCGATTACGATTGATTAGGGAGAATCGACAGCGCCTAACTGAGGGAGTTGAAACAGGAATAAGGCTTGGTGGCGGCACGATTGCGGTTGAAAGCCTTGAATCGGTCAAACCAGAAAAAGGCTCTGATATTTCTGAACAAAAATTCAAGACCAAACAGGGCGAAAAAATCCCCTATTCCGAAGAATTTGCTTGTCCTAAGCATGGGGCCTTTTTGCCAGAAATGACGCCACGTGTATTTTCTTTCAACAACCCATTGGGAGCTTGCCCCACCTGTCAAGGATTGGGCGTTCAGAGGGAATTTTCCGCGGATCTCGTAATCGATCGAACTGCAACAGTTGCTGAAGGATGCATTAGACCATTTCGTAGTTCGATGATGTCGGGGTGGTATCGCACGCAAATGAAACATGTTTGCGAACACTATGGATATTCGCCGGATATCAAGTTTAGTGAATTGGAAGAAGATGCCCAAGACGTGTTACTGCATGGAAGTGGAAGTACAGCAATACACTTCGAATTTACTTCTGAAAAAGGCTCCTCCTATCGAATGGTAAGGCCCTGGGAAGGTGTGTTTGCTCGCATTCGTCGAACTTATACTGAAACCGGCTCAGACAGAACCCGTTCTCGCTTGGCAGCTTTCATGAATGATGAGCCATGCCTGGATTGCGATGGCCAAAAATTCAATTCCGCGGTTAGTCGAGTAACGGTCGGTAAAGTATCACTTCCCGCAATTTCTTCTTGTAGTGTCCTAGAAGCCTTAGCGGTTGTTCAGCATTGGCGCTCGGGCGAGTCAGATGAAACATGGCAAAAACTCGATAGAGAAAAACCAAACAGCCCGACGATATCACGAGCCGAACAACTTGACGAGCGTTCGATTTTCATAGGTACGGAAATTATCAAGGAAATTGAATCACGATTGAAATTTCTCGCTCAAGTCGGCCTAGACTATCTTACTCTAGATAGAAGGGCGAGCACATTATCTGGAGGGGAGTCTCAACGAATTCGTCTTGCTACCCAAATCGGAACGAGATTAACGGGGGTTATGTATGTACTCGACGAACCGAGTATAGGGCTACACCCACGTGATAATGGGCGACTTCTAGAGACACTACGTGAACTCACTACTCTTGGCAATACATTGCTTGTAGTTGAGCATGATGAGGCAACTTTGCGCCAAGCCGATTGGCTAGTTGACATCGGCCCGGGGGCTGGCAAACAAGGTGGCCGAGTACTCGTGAGTGGCGGCATCGATGAATTATTATCCCACAAAGAAAGCGTGACTGGGGCCTACTTATCTGGTAAAAAGTCAATTCCAATACCAAAAGATAGAATCAAACCAACGAAAGATATGTGGATAAAGATTAATGGAGCAAGGCAGAACAATCTTCAAGATATTGATGTTGCAATTCCGCTTGGTTGCATGGTCTCAATTACAGGAGTTTCCGGCTCTGGCAAATCCTCCCTAATCGCTTCCACACTTGCCCCCGCTCTATTGAGAGATTTACACGGAAGTGACCGCTCACCTGGAAAACACGATTCCATCGAGGGAGTCGAACATATTGACAAAACCATAGTCATCAACCAAGCTCCCATTGGCCGCACTCCTCGTTCGAATGCAGCTACTTATACGGGGGCATTTGGGCCGATTAGAGATCTATTTACTGAAACAATCCTTGCGAAAGAGAGAGGATACAAACCAGGTCAATTTTCTTTCAATGTCAAAGGAGGGAGGTGCGAATCTTGCAAAGGAGCAGGTTCGATGAAACTCGAAATGAATTTCCTTCCCGATGTTTGGGTAACTTGCGATATCTGTAAAGGAAAGCGCTATACTAGGGAAACATTGGAAGTGACTTGGAGAGGAAAAACCATACATGAAGTTCTAGAAATGTCAGTGGTAGAATCTTGTGAATTTTTCAAAAATCAAAAAAGAATTTATCGAATTCTTTCAACTTTAGAAGATGTTGGTTTAGGATATATTCGGCTCGGCCAGCCAGCAACAACACTCTCTGGTGGTGAGGCACAACGAGTAAAATTAGCAAGTGAATTACATCGGCCAACTCGAAGTCACACAATCTACATTCTAGATGAGCCGACGACCGGACTCTCTATGGCGGATGTTCACCAATTGATCGAAGTTCTTTTGCGGCTTCGCAGAAATGGCCACACAGTAATTGTTATCGAACACCATTTAGATGTCGTCAAATGCGCCGATTGGGTCATTGATCTTGGCCCAGAGGGCGGCGAAATGGGTGGCTATATCGTTGCCGAAGGCACTCCAGAAGACATCGCAAACAATCCAGCGAGCCACACTGGAAAGCATCTTTTAGATATGATTTGAGTATCTATGTCGACATAAGCCTTGAGAAGGGTGGTCGAGGCGCTTCTGTTTGATGTACCGTTCAGGCAACCCTGCCCTTTCAGACTCGACTTTTGAAAAATCAAACTATCAGGACGCAACTTGGTGGGACGATAATTCTCAATTCATGAGTATTGAAGGGACTGTTGAAAAAACATCAATTTTATTGATTATCACAACAACTCTAGCAATTGCAACCTACTTATTCATGCCCGTTCTTGCTATCATAGGCTTCATTGGTGGATTTATTTTCGCAATGATAGTTATTTTTTCTGGCTCCACCAATCCAGTATTGATTTGTAGTTATGCAGCATTCCAGGGGTTGGCATTAGGAGGCATCACACGATTTTTTGAAACGTATGCTGGCTACCCTGGGATGGGAATACTTGCAGCTGCTCTAACTTTCCTTATCTTAGGGGCAATGTTGTTGATTTATCGGGCGAAAATTATTCAATGGGATCGAAACCTTGCAATCGCAGTATCTTCAGCTCTACTTGCAATAATCCTAATTTATCTGGTTTCTTTCATTGGAATTTTCCTTGGTTTTGAGGTGCCTTACATCCATGGAAGCGGGCCAATAGGCATTGGTTTCTCTCTTTTCGTTATTGGGATAGGTGCACTATGTCTTGTCGCCGACTTTGATTTCATAGAGAAAGGAATAGAGAGAGGGGCGCCCAAGCAACTCGAGTGGCGCGCCGCCTTCGGCCTAATGGTTACATTAATTTGGTTGTATATTGAAATTCTAAAACTCCTCTCAAAACTATCAAGGCGCTGAGTGAATGGAAATTGAACCAATACTCACCTTAGCTTTAGCCGGAGCCACACTCGGCGTTGTTGAAGGAATAAAACCAGGTCCACTATTGACAATGGTGTTCCGAGAAACTCTTTCCGGCGGTTTCAAGGCCGGTCTTTGGACTGCTGCAGCGCCAATATTCACAGATGGTCCACTAATTATTGTCAGCTTAATTGCGGCCGGATGGTTAGCAACAAATCCAACTGCCTTACTAATTATTTCAATCGTAGGAGCGCTTTTTCTCGCTAAAATGGGAGTTGATTGTTTCAGTATTGAACCACCCAATTTAGACACAGCGCAAAAAGACACATCCAATTCCTTCAAACGAGGCATATTGACGAATTTACTGAACCCTAATGTGTATGTATTTTGGTTCCTCATCGGCGGCCCTTTGATGGCTCTATATGTTGAGGTAGAACCACTGGCTCCTATTGCATATGCTTTGACCTTCCTTCTTTCGATAATTCTTACAAAATCAATTATCGCCCTTATTCTTGATAGAATGAGGGGAAATTTTTCCGAGAAGGGCTATCGAACGGCTCTCGGGGTATGCGGAATTCTCATGCTTGGCTTTTCAGCCGGCTATCTTTGGCAGGCTTGGTTATTGGCTCCGCAAGTTTTCTGATTGTTTAACGTCAATCAAAACAATTTGGCATTCACGGCAGCGATATCTCCCTCTTCCTCTGCGAGTACGTTGATGCTCTTTGGAGCATTGCGGACATGTCCACAGCCATTTCGCGGCTCTTTTATGCAAATGATTTCCAAATGATTTCCCCATATTTCTGGCTTTGAGATCGGGCCACAGCGCCTCAAGATTTCGAAAAGTCTTGTCGTGACCAGCAAATCCAAGTGCGTGTAGAAATTCATGATATAGTAGGAATGCTGCATAACGTTGCCAATCATTGGTTAATGCCGCCGGATGAACATCGACGCATCGCACATCGACCGGCCCTGAAATCTCTAATTTCTTCACCCCTTTCTGATATCGACACACAGCATGGAGGCGGGTCGCATCCCTGCGAAGTCGTCCGAGAGGAATATTCTGTAGCTCATTCACTGGAAGTAAACTGAGTTGAGGGATTTGATGCATGGTGTGAACCACATTACTGGCAAGTCTAGTCAGTCTCCTCTCATCATCCATTCACTAATCTCCATAATACCAAATTGTTTTAGGCGGACAAAGTAAGATTACCACCAAACGGCATCGGATCTAATGGCCCCATGTCATTTCTCAAACTCGGTCCAATTGTGAACGTTGCGAAAATCCCCTCATCAACAATATTATGGGATAATCCAAACCATGGGCGGCCGAATTGGTCGATAAGAATATCAATAAAATCTCCAAATCCTCCGCATCGATTGTACCCACAATCTGCAGTAGTATCCAAAGGGTCTCCAAAATCATTAATTTGAACGGTAGTAATCAATGGATTTGGATTGAAAGCGTCTGTAATCACCGAAATATATCCGTTCCATGTATCGTTTCCAGTATCTCCAAGATAAGCGAAAGCAACTCGCCCTTCTGAACCAGCAGCGAGAGCAGGGAATCCTGTGCCAATTAGCCCGGCGGGCGGGGCGATCATCATCGGATCAGACCAAGTATCACCTTCATCTCTCGAATAGGAATAATATGGTAAATTGTCTATGCCCATCCACATCGCGTGCAGATTGTTTTCTTCGTCGGGATGAATCTGAGCCTCTTCTGCATTCCAAGTGTCTGCAGTGCCAGTGGTTTCAGTTGGTAATGGATGCTCAGTCCACGTCAGTCCACCGTTTTTGCTACGGTAAATTGAGTATCCTTCGCCACTGCATCCTGGATTCCCGCGATAGAAATTCCCATCATTGGCGCCAATCATATGACCAGTCAACCCTCCGCTATTACAATCGACGGGTGCACCAGAAACTTCGGGCCCCCAAGTCAGCCCCCCATCTTGACTAGTGGAACAAATTGGATGTGGGTAATTACCGTTAACACAGAATACCCATGTTGTTTCATGGGCTAATGCATTATATGGTGAAGAAGCAATTGTTTGATGATCTTGGACCGACCAACCAGTCGCAACAGAAGGTGGACTCCATGAATCCCCATCATCATCTGACCATTCTACAGTCATACCTAACAATGCATGCATATCGAATTTCATGATACGATCAGTCCATGGATCAACATAGACATAGGGGTCATTCGAATTTGCAACAGGAACCGTGGGCGGATCGTATACATCTATACAAGCATAATTTGATTCTTCAATCAATCCAATTAATCCTGAACACTGTACGATAGCGGTTGCACCATTTTGTCCATTACCCCAACTGCTGATGTAGAGGTTATTTGTCGAAGTGATTCCAATTGTCGGCTCGAATGTCGTCATCCCAATCCCAAAATATGTCCCTTGCGCACAATATGGAGCATTATTGTCGACTAAAATTTCTGAACCATTAACCACCGTCGAAATTTTGGTCGCATCGGTCGCGTTAGCAAAATGATACCACGTAGTTTGTACAATTCCTATTTCACATATGTCGTCAAAAACACTCTCAGCCTTCATAGATTCAGGTGCATCATCACCGAAACAACCGGCGATTGCAGGCCCAATAAGTAAGAGGGCGAAAGCAATCGCAGTGGTCTTCACAACCGTCGCTGGCGTATCGGCTACATCAGATAATCGGACAAAACCTCATCCCATTAGTCGAGTAGAATTTCCACCCAAAGGCAATTCAGGTAAAGCCCGAAGTTCACCGTAAAGTGCAGGACCGGCTGTAAAAGTTCCAATTAAAGCCTCTTCAAATCCACCAGCATTGTGTGCCAAAGCAATCCAGGGCCTTCCTTCATCATCAATCTCAACATCGATGAAATCACCGAAACCGCCACAACGAACATTCCCACAATCAGAAGTTATGTCTAACGGATCGCTTTCAAGATTAACTGCAACGCTCGTAATTAAAGGATGTTCAGCAAAAGCATCGGTCATTACAGCCATGTATCCGCCCCATCCACAAGCAGTACCGGAGGTTGTGTTGTTAGCCTCATTACAATCGTTTATCTCTCCGATATATCCAATGACAACACGGCCGGAATCTCCCGCAAATATTGTTGGAAAACCTGTTTCTTTCACTCCTGGAGCAGCGACCATCATCGGCTCGGACCAAGTGGCACCTTGGTCCTGGGAATATGCGTACCAAGGCATTTCATCGGTAGAAATCCAAGTGGCATGAACTGCCCCCCCCTCATCAACCGCAACCGCAACTTCGTGGGAATGCCATCCTTGTTGCATTCCAACCTCAGTTGTAATCGTGTGCTCAGTCCAAGAATAGCCACCATCTAAGGAGCGGTACACCGCAGGGCCTTCACAAGAAGGATTTCCTCGGTAAACTGAACCATCTGAACCACCAGCAACATGCCCGTGCAAGCCAGAACACTGAGGATAACTTTCAATCGGGTAACCAATTTGTTGAACATCCCAAGTATGGCCGCCATCGAGTGATCGAGAACATTGTGCTCCGTTGGCTGATGAACCGGTGTTGATGCAATAGACATAGATGACTTCGTGGAAGGCAGTAACTCCTGGGGGAGCAGGCATTGAAGCTATACTCTGGTGATCTTGAGGTTGGTAATATCCTTCGACAGTAAATGGCACAGACCAGGAATCTCCATCATTATCTGAATATTCGACAAACATCGCTGCTAAAACATGCATATCGAATTTGATAATTCGGTCGGTAAATTTGTCGACATACAAGTAAGGATCATTTGAATTTGGTGTCTGTCCACTATCATCATCTATTGCTCCGAACGGGCCAACATCTTCCCATGTTTGACCTTGATCTCTGGATCTGATAATATGAGTACCATCACCTAAACCATTGTAATTCGTAAAGAAAATCGCGCCCGATGAAGTTATTCCAATCGTCGGCTCAAAGGTATCATAACCGGTTCCATAATACGTGCTAGAAGAAAAATAAGGGGTTGAATTACCACTGAGATTCGCCGTGATGTTCGCCGCTGAGACTGCCGTTGGATCTGTTGCATCGACTGCAAAAGGAGAATTAACAGTTCCAGGATAATGGTACCAAGTTGTGCTCGAGACGACGCCTTCTTCGAATACGAAAGGACCACTCTGTTCTTGCGCCGGAGCATCATCTTCTCCGAAACAGCCAGCGAAAACCGGCGAAATAAACAACAGTGCAACAAGCGCGGCTAGGTTACGCATTGAACCCGCGTCAGAACCCCGCCTCAAAATCTAACCGAATCGTTGAGCGACTAGACCCAGTCATTTTCGATTACTTTATCTGCTGCCGCTAGAATTGAATCGGCAGGAGAAATCCAATCCATTCCTAGGTCTTTTTTGGCCGGGGAAGAATCCCAATATATTTTTTTCTTAAGATGACTTCTAGCCCAAGACACACTAATTTTTGGATGGAACAAAGCAGCAATCAAAGCAAGCGGGTAGGGTAGTTCAAATGAAGGCAAATTCATGTCTGGATATTGAGATTTGAGCAGTTTAGCCATCCCCCTCATTGAAACATCTCCTGCTGTTACAAGATAGCGACCCGCATCATCGCCCTCGGTCAATGCTCTGACATGAGCTTCAGCAACATCTCGGACGTCTACAACATTGATTTGCATGGGTAAGACGACAGGCATCTCTCGTCTCAGTACAGTCATCATGAGAGCAAGAGAGCCTCGAAGATGACGGGTTGACATTGGTGGCCCGAAAACCATACAAGGATGAATTGTAACCAATCTTTGCCTTGAATCAACCGACTTTTGAGAGTGCCAATTTCGGACAATTCGTTCAGAACTAACTTTTGCCAATCCATATGGATTATTTTCCAGAGTTGCATCATCTGCCCATGTTTCACTAGTTAGTGTAGTTCCATTTTTCCATTTTGTTGGCCTTATCGCTGCGGTCGAAGAAGTGTGGATTAGGCATTTAACGGAATCACTATTATCTATCGCTGTAACAATGTTTTGGGTTCCGATAACGCTAGGGTCAACAATTTTTAATTGCGGATTTGACGACATTATCATCACTGCGGCCGCTGTGTGAATGACCTCTTCTGACCCCGCAATTGCATTATTGACAGAATCAATATCAAACAAATCCATTTCAACAATTTCTAATGACCCCCCTTGACCAATTTCTAGCGCTTCTAAATGAGCCACCCTGTCAGGATCCGAAAAATCTCGGACAGTAGCTCTAACATGTCTTCCACGGCCCAGTAAGTTAGAAACAATGTGACAACCAATATATCCACTAGCACCGGTTACAACAACAATATTCGAATCCATAACCAACGCACCACTAACATAGTTCAGCAATAGATTCAACAACTAATGACGGGTTTTGACTGGCGGCCCCCAGGTCCTCCGATGTCGCTTCTCCTGAAAGAACAAGAATTCCATGAACCCCTGCTCTTTCGGCCATTTCCATATCAGTGTAAAGGCGATCTCCAACCATTGCACATTGCTCCGGTTTCAATC
The DNA here is from genome assembly GCA_963934165.1 of uncultured Candidatus Poseidoniales archaeon. GTDB lineage: Archaea > Thermoplasmatota > Poseidoniia > Poseidoniales > Thalassarchaeaceae > MGIIb-O2. The sequence goes on along the minus strand of CAWVXH010000002.1, from coordinate 137,404 downwards.
CCAATTCTTCGATTTTATGCAGAATCATACCAGGGTTGGGCTTGCCACAAATATGTGTGGGGCTTATTCCAGTGGTGGCTTTGAATAACGCCATGTATGCCCCAGTATCGGGCAACCCCCCCTCTGGTGAAGGGCAGACCATATCAGGGTGGGATGCAACAAGCGGCACTCCATTATGAAGGTGAATTGAAGCGGCAGTCAATTTTTCATAATTAATTTCAGTATCATAGCCAAGTACCACATATTGTGGTTGATTACTACGTGTTTTTATTCCAACTTCTTTTAGCATTGAACTCATTCCTTTTGTGCCTACAAGGTATGTTTCAGTAATTCCTTCTTTAGCCAACCAAGAGAGCAGATCGTGAGTTGAAAGCAAAATGTCCTTTCCTTCTGCAGGAACTCCTAACCCATTCAGTTTTGCTAAATACTCCGATACGGATTTAGAGGAATTATTCGATAAGAAGAAGCGCTGAATCCCCCGTTCTTCACATCGATTTAAAAATTCGATAGAACCTTCTATTAAGTTTCCACCAAGGTAGATGGTCCCATCAAGATCAAGAAAGATCGCTTCGATTCCGGATAAATCTCCATTCAAATCATTCATTTATTTCACCTATGGTAGCAGTAATGTTTTCATTAGGAACCACGGGCTCCAAAGGACAGTTTGAGATTCTTTACTGGCAATCATTTCCGACATCATTATACCAATTTCAGGTTTTTTAGAAGCTTTCTTTACAAACCAATTTGTTAATCTCTTCCATTTCATAATCCGTTGCAATTTTGATGAATTAGATAATTCTTTACCCAACACATCCCAAAGGGCAACCATATATTCTTCAGCCGCCTCATTTGTAAAACCATTCGAATGCAGACCAAGTTCAAAATATTGAGCGGTTAATTTGGCCGAGAGAAGTGCATTTCCAATTCCCTCTCCACTGAACGGGTCAACCAAACTAGCAGCATCTCCAACGCACATGGCACCAGCCATAGCTGATCGTCGTGGCTGATACGAGGGGGCTTTCTTTCGAGGAGATCCGAATGGAAGCTGCCATCCTTTTGAAGAACCATCGATCAAAGTTGAATCAGAAAAACGATTTTTGAATCGTGGATGTTCTTCGATGACCCATTTCTGAATTTGCTTGAGAGATTTTTTCTTTCCCTTTTGTTTTCTTTGTTCAGAAATCAACATACCTATTCCAACATTTACTATGCCATTTCCTATTGGAAAGAGCCAGAAATATCCAGGCAAAACCTCATCGATAAAATGTATTTCAATTTGCCCTTCTTCTCCAGTCAATCCCCCTACATTCTCCCAGTATTGTCTATATCCACCACAAAAATGCTTATCGTTTCGGTGCGGCTCATGAAAAATTTTCTCAGTAATCGTTCTAGATACCGGGCAATTATAGCCTCCAGCACCTATCGTTAGGGCTGATGTGTAAGTTAATTCCGGTTCTTCTGACCTTCGCCCCCCCAATCTGCATTTCACTCCAGAAATTTGTGAAGTAACCCCCTCCCCCTCAACAATAATTTCGGTAACATCATGACCTTGAATGACGGCCCCACCCTTTTCTTGAACAATTTCGTTCGCTCGTTTGAACATCATATAATCGAATTGAATTCTCGGTAGAGCGAAACCTGACTGTAAGCCCATTTTTGCATATGCATCTTTGGGTAACATGACCCTAACCTCAGCTCCATTTGCACTACCGAAGAGTATTGAATCAACAACATAATGAGGTGTGGATTCGACTAAATCAAAAACACCCAATTCCTTCACATGGGTAAGTGATTTTCCTCCTACAGCATCGCCACAAACTTTGTCTCTAGGCCAAACGTTTTTTTCGATCAATAATACTTTACAGCCATTCATGGCATTGTATGATGCAGCTGCTGAGCCAGCCGGACCCCCACCAACTACGATTACATCAAAATGAGACCCGTCATTGGGAATCAAGCCGGTGTCGATTGGTTTTGTCCACTCACTCATGCTGGCACCAATCGCTCGTAGGTAAGTTCGGCATTCAATCTATGGTATGTTGCTGAGTCAACTTTTCTTTTATTATCCGTTATTTTCAAAGGAAGACGCAGTGAAGTTCAATTGCCCAATCAAACGCGACAATCCATGACTAAGGGGGTCATCGAATCTTATCGAAACTTCCTCCCAGTGGGCCTTAGCACAGAAATTATCTCATTGTCTGAAGGAAACACCCCACTTATTTCAGCCGAACGACTCGTAGAGAAACTGGGAGGAGAGTTCGAGTTATTTTTAAAATTCGAAGGCTTGAACCCAACGGGTTCTTTCAAGGATAGAGGAATGTGCATGGCGGTTACTAAGGCCGTGGAAAATGGTGCTAAAGCAATAGTATGCGCAAGTACAGGCAATACCAGTGCGGCTGCGGCTGCCTATGCGGCTAGGGCTGGAATAAAGTGCATAGTCCTGATTCCAGAAGGCAAAATTGCTCTTGGAAAATTAGCACAAGCTTTGATGCACGGCGCTCAAACAATTTCAATAAAAGGAAATTTTGACGAAGCACTAGAAATAGTGCGAAAACTCGGTAGAATTGATGATTTTGAGGTAGTGAATAGCATCAACCCCTACCGCATTCAGGGGCAAAAAACAGCGGCATTTGAAATCGTTGATGAATTAGGAAACTCTCCTGATTTCCATTTCTTACCTGTTGGTAATGCAGGCAACATTACAGCTTACTGGATGGGTTATAATGAATATAAATCCCATAATATATCTTCGAAACTTCCGAAAATGATGGGTTGGCAAGCAAAAGGTGCTGCCCCATTCGTTCTCGGAAAGCCCATCGACAACCCGGAGACGGTCGCTACAGCCATACGCATAGGTCACCCTGCAAGTTGGGATTCAGCTATTGAGGCAGCAAATAATTCAGGGGGCAAGATTGACTGGGTTAGTGATGAAGAAATTCTCGACGCACAGAGGCTTCTCGCACGTTATGCTGGTGTGTTTTGTGAACCGGCATCAGCGGCTTCTATTGCCGGTCTTCAGAAATCCGTAGGAAAAAGGCAAATTCCATCAGGGAGCATTGTCGTTGCAACATTGACGGGCCACGGACTCAAAGATCCCGATATAGCAATTAAAAATTCGAAAACAGAGACAAAACTCGTTGATGCGAACCTCGAATCGGTTCTCTCAGCGATTGGATTATGATTAATTCAAAGCAGCCGCCGCTCCATCGTAACTATAGAATGAAACCAAAGTTTGAGTATGCCCTACGCCGGTTATTCCTGAAAGTCGATCGAGGATAGAATCTCCTAAATCAGCCATATCTCGAGCTACCACTTCGATAATGAAATCCCATTGTCCAGTTACGATATGACAGCCTACAACAAATTCTAATCCGGCAATGTCAGAAGCGACTTTTCTCCTATCGGTTAACCCTCTTTCCCCTTGCCAATTTGCCATGATGAATGCGTGTAATGGCCAACCCAATTCTTGACGGTCCAAATCGATGGTAAATCGTTTGACGATACCTTTGTCTTGCAATCGCCGAATCCGATCGTGTACGGTAACTCTCGGCATGTTTAGCAAATCTGCATATGCCTGTGTACTTGCTCGCGAATCTTTTGTTAGTAATTTTACAATTTCTACGTCTTTCTTATCGAGTTTAGATAGTGGCACAGTATTGTGGAATTGACGAGTCAACATAACTCTTCCCGTCATTTAGTCGGCTAATCAGAAAAGATTTCCAATAATCCGACGATTATTAAACCATTATACCGTTTAATTGATTTCTACCCCCCCTCTCGGATATTCATGAACGAGAAACATTCCGACAAAAAGTTCGCAACCAAAGCAGTATGGTCAGGCACACAGAATATTGAGGGGGCTGCAGTAACTCCAGTTTTTCTTACCTCTACCTATCAACTCACACCTGAGAGGTATCAGGGATGGGCAAATGGTGCTCAGCACACAGAACTTTATTCACGCCTTTCTAGCATCAATTCAGAGGGAGTTGCGAAGAAGATTGCAGCACTTGAAGGCGCAGAAGACGGTGAAGTTTTTGCTAGTGGAATGTCAGCAATTTCAACAACCCTCCTCGCGCTTTTATCTAGTGGAGACCACGTAGTTGCTAGTGCCGATTGTTATGGTGGAACTTATGGTTTGATGACTGAAGAATTTCCACGGTTAGGAATCGAAGTCACGATGGCCGATATGCGTGATCCAGCATCTTATGAAGCCGCGATTCAACCAAATACAAAAATCCTCTATGTTGAGACCATTACAAATCCTGTAATCAAAGTATGCGACCTTGAGGCGATGAACGCGGTCGCTAAGAAGCATAATTTAATTTCAATTGTAGACAATACCTTTGCATCACCTTGGGCTTGTAACCCTATCGAATACGGCTACGATTTAGTTATTCATTCGGCAACAAAATACCTCGGCGGCCATTCTGATTTAATTGCAGGAGTTGTTGTCGGACGCCGAGATTTAGTGGCTGAAATTTTCCCGCGTAAAGTACACTTTGGTGGTGCAGCAGATCCTCATATGTGCTATCTGCTTGAGCGCGGAATACGTACATTACACGCACGAATGCCAATTCATGTATCGAATGCGGCAGAACTTGCCAGGCGACTTGAAGCCCATCCGATGATTGAAAGTGTCAATCACCCCAGCCTTCCTTCTAGCCCTGATTATGAGGTTGCACAGCGAATTATTCCGCGCGGAACAGGCATGATGGGATATGTCGTCAAGGGGGGCGATGCAGCTGCATTGTATTTCATACGCTCATTAAATCTCATTTTCGAAGCAACCAGCCTTGGTGGTGTTGAGAGCCTTATAGAATGCCCATTCAATTCCAGCCATATGTTTGTTCCTGAAGACGTACGCCACGAAGCCGGAGTATTACCAGGATTCGTCCGCATGAGCGTCGGTATTGAGGACATAGAAGACTTGTGGAATGATGTTTCTACCGCACTGTCATTGACTGAAGAACACCTCGTAATATTAGCTTGATAGTATACGAGAAGTGATGTAATGAATTACGAGGGACTTATTGCTCTCCTAGTGTTTATTGTCCCAATGTGTTTCACACCAGGCCCCAATAATATGCTATGTGCGGCTCATGGTTCACAACATGGATTTCGAGCAACAATTCCTTTGACTATCGGAATGGTTGTTGGATGGTCATCACTTGGCTTGGCAGTTGGGATGGCAACAGTCTTCATTGAAGATAATCAACAGGTATTCCTCTTATTGACATATATTGGTGCAGCATATATTGCTTATTTAGGATACAAAATAGCATTTCAAGATCCGACCAAAGAAAAAGAGAACACAGAAACTGAAAGATTAGGATTTACAACAGGGTTGATGTTACAAATTGTTAACGGAAAGGCGTGGGTTCACTTCCTTGTTATGATGACTTCATGGGGCACCTTATTTGGAACTGGTTTCGCAAGCAAGGCTATTTTAGTCACAATTAATGCCATAGCAGGCTATCCAGCAGTTCTAATATGGGCATTATTCGGAGTTGGTCTAAGCAAAATTTTCTCCACGCCAGAAAAGGCACGAATCCTCAATGGATTACTTGGATTTTCTCTTTTTGCAGTAGCAGTATGGGTTTCCCTCCCCCACTAATCGGATGGGTACCCTCTAATCCAGCAGTATAGGGAAATAGTAAACCATGTAACCCGCCCAGCATGAAACTAGTATGAGCGATGGCTTCGGCAAGATTGGCTTCTCGGGAACACTCAGGCCGTCTCAGGTGGCTTCTTCCAGCATAATCAGAAAGGAGTTGGAATCAGGATCCAGAGAACTGCTAATCGTGGCTCCTCCTGGCTCCGGGAAGACCGTACTTGGACTGTATGTCTGGTCAGACCTAGTCAGACTGCCCACGTTGGTGCTTAGCCCGAACTCGGCCATACAGGCCCAATGGATCGAGAGGGCCAAGGAACTATTCCACTTGGATGACAGGGAGTCAGAAATAGGCACTGACCCCGAAAACCCGGGTATACTGACCTCGCTGACCTACCAGTCGGTGACTCTCCCAAAGAGAGGAGGAGGAGAGCTAGACGAGTCTGCGATGGAGATGTGGCTCTCCAGTCTGATGACTCCTGACTTGAACGACGGTTCGGTCGAGGCGGACGACCGGGAAAGCGCGTTGGCCTGGATAGCCGACCTGCGGGAGAAGAACTTCGAATACTACTCTGACAGAATGGGGCACTACAGGAAGAAAGTCAGGGATTCGCTATCCGAGCATGGGAATGCCCTATGGATCCTCCACGAGTCCGCGAAGGCCAATCTGAAGAGACTCTCGGAAGCAGGAGTCGGCCTAGTCATCCTCGACGAGTGCCATCACCTGATGGATCACTGGGGCAGGGTTCTCATCGAGGCCATGGAATTCCTCGGGAATCCAGTTGTTCTCGGTCTCACTGCCACTCCTCCGGAGGGAGCCAGCAACTCCTCGGCCGATCAATACTTCGACCTGTTCGGAGAGGTTGATTACGAGGTCCCCGTTCCTGCCCTAGTCAGGGACGGCAATCTCTCTCCCTACCAAGACCTCGCATACTTCGTACGCCCCTCTCCGGGAGAACTGAGATACATCGCTAATGTAGATGAGGACTTCAAGAGCCTACTAGGTGAACTGAGGAGGGGGGCGGAGAACGTCAAGGGTCGCACACCAAGACTCGAGGTCTGGATCGCCAAAGTGCTCGATGGACTGATTCTGCCGGCTGGCAGAGCGAAGGACTGGAACTCTTTCCAGAGAAGAGACCCGAGGCTCGCGGACGCTGCTAGAGCCTACCTCGCAGCAGCCGGACTCAACCTGCCCGAAGGTGTACCGCAGCCGTCGGCCGAACTCGTGGCCGGAGGCAATAGTATGGATGTGCTGATCACGATACTCGATCGCTACATCAGGAATGGTCTAATGAGGTCGGAAAGCGAGGAGGACCATGCCCTTGCTGAGGATGCAAAGAGCAAACTGAGGATGCTTGGCGTCCAGATTACTGAGGGTGGCCCCAGACTATGTGCTTCACCTGTCGGCAGGGTGATGGCTTACGCCTCCGCCAAGTATGATGCTCTGCGAGACATACTGAGGGTGGAGATGGAGGCCCTCGGACCGGAAATTCGGGCAGTGATCGTGACCGACTTCGAGAAGACCTCGGCTACTGCCTTGGTAGAAGGCGTCCTCGATGATGACGCCGGTGGAGCAGTAGCAGCATACAGAGCGGTGCTCGGATGTGAGTCGACTGACAGGCTGGATCCGGTGCTGATGACGGGCACGACCGTATTGGTGGACGACGACCTCCTAGAGCGGATATTTCCTCGTTTTGAGCAGTGGGTCTCCAAGAGGAATCTGAATATCAAGTTCGATTATATCGAGAGAGGCGGTTACTTCGAAATCAGAGGTAAGGGAAAGGACTGGCTGCCACGCCACTATACGATGATGATTACCGAGATGTTCCAAGATGGAGTGACGAAGTGCCTAGTGGGAACAAGGGGGCTACTCGGCGAGGGCTGGGACGCGAGCAGAATCAACGTCCTAGTGGATCTGACCACAGTGACCACCAGCATGAGTATAAATCAACTGAGAGGAAGGTCGTTCAGGCTGGACAAGCACTGGCCTGAGAAGGTAGCTAACAATTGGGACATAGTCTGCCTGGCTGACGAGTTCACCAAAGGATTCGATGACTATCTCCGATTCAAGAGGAAGCATAAGCAGTTGTACGGAGTCTGTGACGACGGCGCCATTGAGAAGGGGGTGGGACACGTTCACGCTGCTTTCACTGAAGCCGAGCCGGAAGGCGTCTCGGAAACGATGGAGATATTCAACGAAGAGATGTTGATGAGAGCAAGGAACAGAGGAAGGGCAAGAGAACTGTGGGGGATTGGACAACCCTTCAACTCAGTGCCAAGAGAAGCAATCGAGATCAAAGGATCATTCGGAGAAGGATTCCCTCCGGCTAACAGGATCGGTCTTGTCGCTTGGTCAGACGAATCCCTGATTCAAGCAATCGGGGAGGCTGTCGCTTGCTCCCTACAGGCTTTGGGCCTAATCCAGTTCGATGCCAAGGTTGGAGGAGGGAGCAGAGGAGGGGGTTGGATGAGGGCTTACCTAGAGGATGCTTCAGAGGAGGATTCAGAGATTTTCGCCGAGGCGATGCAGGAGATTCTAGGACCTCTGGACAACCCCCGATATGTTATACCGAGGGAGGTCAAGGTGGTCAGCGAGACCTGGCTCAGCGAGATGCTCCCAGAAGTCATCGCCAAGTACTTCCGAAGAAGCGAGAACATCCTGTCGATGTACCATGTAGTGCCTAGGAAGCTGTGTCAGAACCTAGAGGATGCCAAGGTATTCGAGCAGCAGTGGAACTGGAAGGTAAGTCCCGGTGAGGTGATGTATGGCCACAGCAAGAAAGGGAAGGAGTGGGTCAGCGAGATTAAGATGGCTGGAATGTATCCTAAATCTTCCTTCCATCGCAAGAGCGTGTTCACCTAACCCTGAATGACGCTGTTCAGGATTGCGAAATAGTGTGCGATTGAGCCCGCAAGAACGAATAGGTGCCATATTGCATGATTGAAAGGAAAATTATCAGCGCGATAGAATAGCACGCCGATTGACTGAGGGGTGACTCATTCGTTCGCCCTAATTATTACTACAATATTCTAGACTCTTTCACAGATTCGCCATTCAATCTCAATCGGAGTTGGAGCAGTATGGCTAGGACGAATATGATTCCTGCTACTCTGAAGCTAGTGTGATAGGTCCATAGGCCAGTTCCTTGGACCGTAAGAGACCACAAGTAGGCGGCAAACAGCGGGCCGATGATGCGCGCTAGGGCACCAAAGCCTTCCTGCGCCCCCATGACCATGCCAAGTTCGTAACCCAGTGACTTGGCCTCAAAAGTTAGCACCGAGGACTGGATTGGCGAGAATAGTCCGTTACCTATCGCTAGACCTGCGGATGATGCGAAAATTAGCCAACTTACATCATGCTGAACATACGGAATACTGGCTATCCCAACACCGCACAAGAGTGTTCCTACAATCATCAGACGGGACATGGAGAATCTGTCAGACAGCGGACCGACGAGCCCTCCTTGGATGATTACACCCAGTAGTCCAATGAAGGCGAATATCCAGCCGTTGTCAAGCTCGCTCCAACCAAGACCGCCGTCAGCGGGGGCCATCGATGTAAACAGGATGAATGTCCCGTGCATCATGCTGAACCCCACCATGAATAGGAAATTGATCGAAATTAATGTAGATACTGTTGGTAACTTCATGACCTTGACGAGGTTAGTCATCATCCCTCCCATTCCGCTGAACAAAGAGCCATCTGAGGAGCTTCGTGACTCGGGTGTCAGAGTTTCAGGGAGTCGGGTAACAGCGAGAGCTAGTGAAACCAGAGAAAGAGTGCTGGAAAACAAGCACGGGAGTAGATATGGGTTGTCTATCCAGAGTTGCCCATCGAACGGCGCGCCGATGCTGTTGGCCGGGTCGGAAAGGAGCCCTCCGATGAACGGGCCAATCATGAAACCTAATCCAAAGGCGGCTCCTATCATACCCATCCTGCGGGCTATCATCTCAGGCTCGCTGATGTCTCCAATGTAGGCTCGGGCAACGGCGATGTTACCGTTACCGGCGCCGGCTAGAAAGCGTGCTACGAGTGCCATGGACAAATTTTGAGAGAGGCCGAAAACAGTGAAGAAGACAGTGTTAGAGAAAAGTCCGAACATCAGGATAGGCCTTCGCCCAATCCTGTCGCTGAGAGAGCCAAGCACAGGGGTGAAAATGAACTGGGCTAGAGAGTAGGTAGCGATGACGATGCCTACCCAAATATCGCGTTTTCCAACATCCATGATACCTTCCGCGGCAGCAAGATCCTGGACGAAGTAGGTCAGGAATGGGATTACTATTGTGAAGCCGATCATGTCGACCAGAACAACGAGGAACAATATTCCCATCGGGGATTTCTGCTGTTCGGTCAAGGACATCCCAGTAATGCGGGGATGATACGGAACTTGAAACATTATGATGAGTAGGTTGCTTGCTTATTCTTCAATATTCAAACAGATTAGGTAATCTGAGTCTAGTATAACCGATTAACAGTTGAATCAAAGGGGATTGGTCAGGTCACCATAGATTGGAGTCTCGACTAGATTCTGAATACCAGTTCCGTTGTCAGTGTCCACCATCGATACGAATTGGTAATGGTTGTATATCAGTTCATCTGAACAGGGCGATTTCATTGACGTAATTTACTTCCAGTCACTTCCGCCAACCTTCTCATTGCAACCTTGTAATCTTCAACGGCATCTAAGTTGTCTTTGAGCAACAGATCTTCTCCTGCATCCCACAACGCTTGTAAGGCAGGAACCCAATCACTTCCCTTATCTCGACTTGAGGAGTCGAATCTCCAAGAATCGGATTCTGTTCGGTCCTGCACTACTAACCAAGCCCACCCCATTGCCGAATCTAATCCCTTTCCTTTGCGAGCGATTGCGACAGTTGCAGCTATTCCATCATCTGCTGCCTTTCTCACTAATTTATCTGCGATAATAAGCGGCGAAGGCAACACATTGTTCTTCCAGGGCAGCCGGTCTAGTCTTTGATTGATGGAAAGTGTAGCTCCTAATTCTTTGAAAAACGCACCAAAACCTTGTTTTCTTTTCATTTGTTTTTGATGAATAACTTCAGCATCATCCCCTGTTAATTTGAATGTTTCTTCAAGAACTAACTCTCCATATTCAGGCCAAAGTGAAGTTAAAATTGGATGGCATGCAGAATCTTCGAATCGGATCACATCACTTTCTAAATTGAAAGTTTGTCCATCGGCTCGGACGTGAATGCCGCTGTCTAGTGAATCTAAAATCACTTCAATGGCCTGCTTCTCATTCGCAGTACCACTCAAATGCTCAAGAAAATCTTTTTGACAATCTTGAGCGAACCAACTAGTACCTGCGACAAATCCATCATCTATTGAATTCAAGATACTCACTCTACATGCACGCGCGAGTGCCGTATCCTCTAATGCCATAGACATCCAAGCTAGCAGAATCCCATCCAATTGTTCTCGGCCTTCTGGGGGGAGTTCACGATCCTCCGGCCAACCATCAGGTCGCCACATCCACTCTGCTTCAGCAATCTCAGAAAGTTTAGGGGGTATCATATTCAGAGCAATAGATGGTACGAAAGCTTCGCTTGATTTAGCCAAAGAAGATTGAGAAAGACCGATAGTAGTGCCGTTTTGAAAGTTTAATTTCAACCATCCAGCATCGGTCCGTTCATCGTTTTCAACAGTTTTTTCATCCAAGCCCCTCGTCCACCGGGTCTCGGTACCATTCAATTGGATGCTGGAAGAATCCAGAGTGGAGTGAACCCATTCATCAGGAACTTTCGGTACATTTCCTGTATAAACAAATCCACCATTCCAAGAGAAAAACCAAAGACCGTGCTTCGCATGTTCATCAAAAACTAATAATCGCAATTTAGGATTTTTGTAATTCTGAATACCGGCCATGTGGGACTGCTTTCCAGTCCCTCTCCGAATAAAACTAGAAGAACCATAAATTGGATTTTTGAAAACCGAAACCGTAGTATGATCTTCTTCTAATGCTGCCAGTAAACATCCTGCGAGAGCCCGACAGACGATATCACCACGACGCTTAACCATCCTCTTTGAGAGCCATCGTCGGTCATAGCGCTTCGCTGTTAATTGACCTATTTCTTTGATAGTGGCTGCCATCGGATCCCGGCGAGGTTTTCCTAATTCTGTGTTTATTGTTGGGATAAAAACACTCGGGTCCTCAAGCAATGATTCTAGATTTCTTTCTAGCCGTTGTTGAATTTGCTTTGAAGCTTGTTTGATGCCACGCACACGGATCTTTTTCCGGCGGTTTTTATCGCCCGGGAAACTTACTTCTGCTGGTCCGGCCATAATTTACAACATTCCCATACTATAGTGTGACTTGAGCCTCTCGCCACATTGTTTACTTTCGCCCTCTCCTTATAAATGCCTTTTTTTCTTCATCTGTCATCTTTGCCGGAAGGACGAATGAATGGATCCCCCCTCCTTGATAATTGGATAATTTTCCTAGATTTCCCGCTTCAATTCGTTGTTGATTTGTACTAATATCGCTGAGCAATATTCCGTCCCAATCATTAATTGGGATTTGTAAAATCGGCCCGAGACTTCCTTCTCTTTCTTCACCAATTTTTCCAATCATTTTTCCAAGTAATTCTACAGCGACTTTCGGAGTCATTGGGTTTGGCTTTTCGATACCCATGCCTGTTGGATCCAGGTCGAGCAGCATTAAGGTGTGGAGGTTATTATTGTAATTTTTTTCTATTAATTCTAGGGGGGAAGTTGGCAAATAATCACCATATGAATAAGTCAGCGTAACCTGGCGTCCAAATCTGTATGATTGTAAACCAGAAAGTGAAATTGCAAGTGAAGTTGCTGATAATCCGGGGATTATCTTGAACGGTATGTTAAGTTCAGCACATCGATCTTCTAAATCTATGTGGGTTGTAGCCTGCATCGGGTCGCCAACAACCAAGAGTGCTACCGATGAATGTTGAGCCAAACTAAGAATTTTTTCAGGTTTCTCCACTTCATCTCTCATCAAGCGACTCCACGGCCCAACAAGGCCTTCCAAAGCACCTTCTTCTTCGATTGGTAACACGGCAGTATAACCCTCTAAGAATCGGTGTTTACATGCTTGTGAGAGGGCTAAGGCACGGCGCGTCATCTGGTTAAGATCTCCTGGCCCTAGGCCGATTAACCAGAGTCCAGCCCCCAAGTCTTCCTCCGTCATGGTGAAGCGATGGGCACGCGTGCCCGTCATGAACGTGATGCGACATCTAGTGGTCCCCAATCGGCAAGTTGAATCCGCGATTAGCTTTCTTCGCGAAAGGAAACTACTGGTCGACGGATATCGTATCACGCAATCGAATGATGGCACTGCGAGGCTTATCCCCGTTTTATTTACAAAAAAAGAAATTTTTTCCCCATTCTTTGACGATTATGAATTAGTCGAGCGTGAAGGCAAATTAGATAATCGGTTCGATTCAGATTGGTGGAGTCACTTAGCAGACCTAGTTGGTCAAGAAAAAATAGACGAATTTGGTGACGCGTGGCCAAACTCTCACGAATTTATTAGTGATATGATGATTCTTCGAATCGAAGATGCGATTAAAGATTACAAAGAGCAAATAGCAATAGCAAAACTTTCTGCCCACCCCCATATTCGTTTAGTTTTGGAAGATGAAGGTGTTTTTGGCGAATTTAGAATTAGGAAATTAACGCCGATTGCTGCGAGGGATAATGATAAGATATTGACATCGAAGATTCCGGCTGAATTATCTCACACTCGGGTTGTGGTTAAAGAGTCCGGCCGGCACATTATTTGTGACCCCTCTCGTGCTTATTTTTCAACTAAATTACAGACAGAACGCCTTGAAACTTTAGCTTACGCAAAGGAATTACGAGAAGAAATTGGCGAACCATTGAGGGTATGCGATCCATTTTGTGGCGTCGGCCCTGCTCTGGCTTACCTAATTGATGAAGACGGATTAATCGGGGATATCTTAGCTGCGGATCTCAACCCCGATGCAGTAGAAATTTTGATTGAAAATTTTTCTAAATGGGATCGAACTGAATATGAATTTTCAGGCGAGTTAAAACGCTATTCAGAAAAACGCCTCCTAGGTGTTGCGGATGCGACGACATTATTAGAAAATGAAAATTTAATCGGCAATTGGAATTTAATTTTAATGAATTTACCTCATCACACTATCGAATTTTTACCAAGTATCGTGCCTTTACTCGACCGTTCGAAAGCATCGATGATACGCGGGCGTGTTGTGGTGCAAGAATCAGAAATCGCCGAAGCGAATGCTTCGATAGTTGCTGCATTACCCATTCTCCTTGAAGATAAACCATTACCAGAACTTAGAATCAAACGTGATTATAGCGCTTCATTGAGACTTTGCTCATTCGAGGCTTGGATCGCTCCAATGGATTAATTCGCCGGCCGATTATAAGCCGGTTAAGTAAATCAGCGTTTCAGACGGTAGGCTATTGAGCCGCCAGTATAGGGGCACTCACAATGAGTTGCCTCGCTGACCTTCCTACTAGCTTTGAACCCACATATACCTGTGCGACTGAGATACTTGCTACTGCTCCAGTTTCTGCCCTGATCATATTCGTAATCGGCATTCCTCTAATTAGTATCGTCAAGCGATATCTGCGCCGATTATTTGACAAAACCGAATTCGACGAAGCCCTTGAAAATTTCATTTTTAGAATCGCAGTTCTGCTGATGTGGGCCCTAGTAATACTCACCGCAGCAAATGAATTGGGCATCAATGTGACCGGCATCGTCGCTGCATTGGGAATTCTCGGACTGGCTGTCGCTTTTGCCGCTCAGGATACCATGGAGAATGTCATTGCAGGAATATTCATCATCGTCGACAGACCGTTCCGGGAGGGCGAGCGCATCCTTCTGCCAAAGAAGCTCGGTGGCATCTACAGCAGTTGGGGCGACGTTTCCGAAATTGGCCTGCGTACCACGGTCGTGCGCTCTACGGATGGGGTGATGCTAACCATTCCCAACAAATTGCTGACCAATGATACGGTAGCAAATTTCAGCCACAGTGCCGATATGGAATTACGTGTTCGAATTCGGTTGGGACTGATTCCAACATGGATTAATGTATCGAAAGCGGAAGAAATCATCATAGATATTGCAGAAAACCATCCCGATATCAGCAAGACGCCGAAACCGCCAGAGGTTGTCTTGCGTGATTTCGGGGATCAAGAAGTTATCATGGAAATTCGATATTATGTCAATAATGCTCGAAAGATGCGCCCTTCAAAGTCCTTTTTCGTCGGCGAGATTCTTCGACGATTCGATGAGAATGGGGTGTCGTTGGCTTTCCCCGTCAGAATCAATATGAACAGCGATGTCGATCTCGGTGATCTTGGATTCTAGAAAGTCAGATTCCATTGTAATTTTGCACGTTTGAGGGTTGGATGCCGGGGCAATCTTGATTTATCAAACCGTAATGTAATTCCATGGTAGTAGGTGGCCATTGCTCGGTTGAAGGCTGCAAACGCCAACATATGTACAATAGTCTGGTTTGCTATATGCACAAGGGCGAGGAAGAAGGGGCTGAACCCGAACCCAAGCCCGTGGAAGAAGAGCCACAACGGTCGTCAACCGAAGAAGAAGCCGTTACCGTCAATGGAGATGGCCCATCTCCTATTTTTTTCATAGCAGGCATCTGCATCGTTGTTTGGTTCCTGAAAGAGTTGTTAGAAGGCAACACGGATTTTGGTAATGGGAACTGCGGTGGAGGTGCGGAGTTGTGTCTCGCCCCCCTCGCCGGTGTTCCAGCCCTCGGCAGATCCAGCACAGGAAAGTTCACAGAGGGTAAAACTTCCAACACAAAGCAACCGGGTTTGGTCGGTATTCTTCATTGCCTGCACATGGATTCCAGCAACGGCAAGAAGTGCCGCAGGATGGTGATGAAAAGGTCGGGTCTGTGCTACCAGCACCAGGACTCCGACGCCGCCGTAGTGTACCTCAAAGCCATTGGTATGGACAGTAGTGGCGAGGTTCTGCGCTACAACGTCGACGGTGTTAACAAAGCCGGCTCCTCGAAGGACATAGATGGCCTGGTAGAGGCTTTGGGGGAGGCCAAGAAGTTCTGGGTGGTGGACCTCGGGTTCGACGAAACCGAGTTCGTTCAGTTCACTTACGATGGCGACATCGACGACGACGGCAAAAGGGACGGGGTAGCGGTCTTAGAGCATTGGAGAGGAGGAGAGATGATCTCCCAGAATTGCCGTTCCGACGTACACAAGCTCAGAGCAACCGATAGAATGAGATCCATACTTACCGGGGAAGATCCAGTGCCACCAGAGAATCCTAGGTGTGAAGAGCTAGGGTTATGCGAGTTTGACGGGTCAGGTCGATGCGTCTACTGCTTGACTTACACACCCGATTTGGATGAGACATGAGTGGCGCCCCGACCGGGATTTGAACCCGGGTCGTAGCCTCGACAGGGCTACATGATAGGCCACTACACCATCGGGGCAGGGATGCTGGCGACAACCGTTCTGTATTTCAATCGCACCCACCACCTTCTTTCAATTTAGAAATGAATCAAGGGCATCATTCATCACCCGCCGATAACGCCCTTACCATAATGTCAGAGGAGAGGCTGGTTATCGATGTCATTGACAATGGTGGCCAATGGACACACCGTGAATGGAGAATGCTCCGCTATCTTGGCGTTGACACCAAAATTTTCTCTAATAAATCAATTCTTGAAGACCTCCGAGAATTAGATGGATTGATTCTTTCAGGAGGTGCAGCACGGGTTGGCCTTACTGGTGAGTTAGGAAATTGTGCAGATTTTCTTGGGCTTAAAATCCCAATACTTGGCATATGCGCAGGCCATCAATTTATGGCAGGATTTTATGGGGGTAAATCAGTGGAAGCACCAGCCCCTGAATTTGGCGCAGCATCGATCGAATTACATGATGGGGGCGGGCAGTTATTTGCTGATACCCCTGATGTTCAAATTGTGTGGGAAAGCCATAATGATGAGGTGAAAGACGTACCTGCTGGCTTCAAAATAACAGCGAGCAGCAATTCTTGTCATGTGCAGGCGATGGAGAACGATTTAGGCGATAGATTCGGTCTACAATTTCATCCAGAAGTGAATGACTCCGAGTATGGAGCAAAGATTTTTGAGAACTTTGTCAGCATCTGTGAGAGAGCCCGTAGGGCTCGGTGAATCGACCTACAGATTGAAGAAGGGGGCTTCGGTCGCCGGCTTCGATGGCAAAGAACACTGAGCGACTAGTCCTTCACAAGTGCCGACAGTGCAATCGTACAGATCGTAAGGTTTGGAGCGAAACCGACCTGCCTAAGTGCGATCATTGCGAATCCACCATGGATCCGCTCGAAATTCGCTACAAGTGTCTACGCTGTGGCCACCTTACATGGACCGAGGTAAACTCATCTGGACGGTCTTGCCACAAGTGTGGATATAGAATCTTCGTCAAACCACGGAAGGGCGGAATTCACAAAATTTTGAGAGCGGAATGAGAATCGCTCAGTTCAAGTCCCGTCACTTAACCGACTGCTTATGGCGAGTTGGCTCAATACTCATTCGCCGCGGACGTTTGACGATTTAGCGATTCCAGAATTGCAACGAAAAGCATTAGTTTCAGCATGTCTTTCACCGAATCCACCACATTTGCTAATATCCGGTCCGGCAGGAGTCGGAAAATCAGTAGCTTGGAAATTAGTAGCAAGACAGATGTTGGGGCCGGGATGGCGTTCTACAACTCATATTCTTCAAGCGAGAGATTTAGCTAAGTCTAGTGGCGCCATGGGGAAATTCGAAGAGTTTCTTCGACCAGGCGGTTCTAATTCATCAGATACTCTAGCCGGTCGCTTGAGTCTGGATGCTTTCGATAGAGGAATTTATTCCCCAAATCCTTCTGATGTAGCACCAATAGGACATGAGTTGGAAATAACCCCTGGTGTCTTACCGGTTAGTAGATTGATTGTCTTAGAAGATGCCGACTACCTTGGGCACATCCGTCAAGCATATTTACGCAGAATGATGGAAACAGTCGGCCCTGCTTCACGATTCATTCTCGTTGCACGTGCTCCCAGCAGAATTATTGATGCCCTTCGTTCACGATCTCAAATGATTAGAATCCCATCAACTGATAATGAAACGATTCAATCGGTGCTGACTTCGGTAGCCAAAATAGAAGGGTCCGAGGTTGATGTTGGAGTCATAGAAGATATTGTTTACATTGCTGAAGGAAATCTTAGAAAAGCTCTTTTCACACTAGAAATGCTCGACGCGCGTAATCTTCTTTCCGACCGTTCTGCGGTTCACAAATTAGTCCAAGCAACAACCCTTCAAGCCGGTCGGCACCTCTTAGAGTTGGCATTACGTGGCCGTGTGGTAGAGTGGAGATGGATCAAGAATCGAGGTAGGAAACAGAAGGTGTTGGCAGGTGCAATGGCCGAAATAGACCGATTGATGAATGAGCATGGCCTTGATTCTGATGATATTCTTTCTCAAATTCATGAAGTTATTATTGGCCGTAGATTATCTATTCCCGACGACCTACGAGAGGAATTACTGGATGCTCTTGCCGATTGCGACATTGATTTACAACGATCAGTTCAGGCCCGAATTCCTTTCGAAAGGTTTCTTCATAGGGTTGCAAAATCAGGGCAAAACCATGGCTTGGCTTTTGGTTGAGTGTATTCATTCCATTCTTAGCACTTATCAGCGCGTGATTCTAAAGAATATATTAAACAGTGGAACTAGAATCAATAGTTAATGATTCTAATTGGTCACCTAGTTTTTGCCACAGATCGTCTCTTTCATTCTTACTCATGTTTTTCCAGCATTGACTAGTACATATATACGACAGTGTAGGATTAAAATACAATTTAACTACCTTAAACTTGTCAATCTTATTGATATATCGATAAAATTACTGAGAGATTAACCAACTAGGATTTGGTGCATAATGGACTTGTGCGTCACATATATCAATTTTAATCGCTATATCATTCACAATCGGTTTAGAAATAATTCCAACCAGTTAGTGGCGGGCGCAGCAGGATTCGAACCCACGGTCCCCGGCTTAGGAGGCCGGTGCATTATCCAGACTATGCTACACGCCCGATTCTGGGAGAACATCTCGCACAAGAAAGGTAGGGTTGCAAAATGTTGTTTGAACCGATAGAAACATCCGATGTCATGAAGAATACTTCGATGTCCGTTAAGGCATGAATAGTCAGGGTGAGATCCTTCCAACACCCTATGCCCATGGCATCGAAGAAGAGGCAGGAGTCAGCCTCGCTCTCGCCAAAAGAATCGCTGCTCGCGATGCCGGCAGAAAGTTTTGGACACGTTTTGTGACAATAAAACCCAGCCAATCTATTCGATTCTGGTTTTCTGTCGCTGCCCCCTCTTCTGCCGGAGTAATCCTAACTGATTGGGAATATTCTTCAGTCGAGGTAGCAATCGTGCTCTTTTCGATTTTAACGGTATTATTGATTCCAACGAATTTCGCTGCAACGTTCGCTAGAATGTCAGCAAAAGATCGCTTACAACTTAGGGCCCAGGGACTCAAATCGAAAGCATCTTATCCTGGTGTGGAGCGTATAATCAATACTCTCGATGAACGAATTCTGCGTGAACGGGTTAGGATATTGACTTCGCTAATGGCGACATTATCTTTATTGGCAATTCTCAATATTGAGACCGGACAGATAGTGAAAACAATTCTAGTAAGTTTGGCAATCCTTTTTGGAGCAATTAGCTGGATGAATACTTTCCAATTAGAAGGCTCTATTCCAATGCGTTCGAATTCTTTTCCTCTTCTTTCATTACACGCACCAACACTTCATCACAGTATTTTATCGAATGTTATCTCTGAAGTTTTACTCGTCCATCTTGATCCTGAAACAGCGAGTGATTGGGATGAATGGGTCCAATCACTTTCATTAGGTGTTAGGGAGGGTATGACCTCTAAATCTGCTGTTGAAGAAATGTTAGTTTCGTTACATTTGAATTATCGGGGCCGAATCGATGATGAGGAGATGATGAGCCAAATTAAGCGAGTTTTCAAAGTTTCTACAATAGATAGATTGGTCGATTATGATTCTAAATTTAATATTGATTCGATCCAAAGACTTCTTGCCCATACACGGGCATGGCAGCCTGGATTATTTCGACTCACTGATCGCCTCCAAGATTCAATGGTAAATGGCAAAATAAATTTTAATGATATTTTGTGGAGGATGGACGTCGACCTCCAACCTCGATGTTCTGATGGCCAAGGTGCATTATTCGTTATGCTACATAATGGTGGTGAAGCAGATGAGACGGTAGAGGTGGAGATAGTAACTGCAGAAGGCGAACCCGAATTCCAAAATTTCCGTCTCCCTGCTCCACGATTACAAGGTGGTGAAAAGCAAACTTTAGCAAAACTACTCAGTACATCTTTGGTATTATGGATTGGTCTCGCGTGGCCAGATTCCGAATCCGGATCCCACCCGGTTCAAGTGATGTTGAAGGGCGAAGACGGGGTCGCTCTAACCTCGATGGTTGTTTACACAACACTGACTTCTCGACTGCATCCGGAAAGTGTTGGAATGAAGATGACAGATGCAGCAGAAGAAGTTAGAAAATTAGCTCTTTCAGTCCAAGAATGAGTGTTCCGGGACATAGTCCAGCATCGTCATCTTCATGATAGGATGGCATGTGGCCGTGGTTGAGTGAGTATGGAATCTTGGGATGTAGTAATTGTAGGTAGTGGACCGGCCGCGCTCCGGGCCGCTATCGCTTCCTCCGATGCAGGTGCTAATCCATTAATTATCGATTCTTTGGGCGTAGGGGCTGGGCAAGGCTCTGCCCCGAGCGCTGGTTTTGCAGCATCGATTACAGAAGTAGATTCGACCGCCCACCGAGACGATACAATTTCTGCAGGCGGAGACGCGGTCGACAAAACGGTCGCATCCCGAATATGTGGCGAGGCCGTAGGCGCATTGGCTGAATTGGAGCGATGGGGATTGGTTCTCCGCCGTTCTTCAGATGGGCTTCCACAAACCACTTCGGCTCCAGGTCACAGCCAACCACGCCTGACTGGATGTGGCGATTCAACCAATTCCTCAGTAACAAAAATCCTTGAGGAGCAGGTGATTAAGAGAAACATTCCTCGAAGAAGTGATATTTTACCTCTTTCTTTGGTTTTGGATAATCAACAAATACGTGGATTAACAATACTCCAAATTGTCGATGGTGAAGTATTTGGAATTCAGACAAAGTCGGTTATTTTAGCTACCGAAGGTCACCAAGGGCTATGGTCCAATATTGCAAATGGTTCAGGATTAGGTAACTGCCTCGCAGCAGGTGCAGGAATCTCTCTTCGAGGAATGGAACATTTTGCAAACCATTCGATGATTGTCACAGGAACCGATTTACACATTCCAATTGAACTCATCAGTTCCGGTGGAATAATCTGCAAGGTAACAGGTGAGGAAGCAGATCTCACGAGCGTCATTTCAGGCGAACCATGCATTTTAGATATGCGAAATCTCAACCCCAATGCGAAAATTTGGTTTAGCCAAACCATTCGTCGTCTTGAGAGTCGGACGGGGTTAAATGTTGAAACAGATATCATTCCGATTTCTGCTGGAATTTCCGCAACAACCGGAGGCAGCCCCGTCGATGAAAATGGTAGGGTAACATTCGATGAGGGCTCTATGTGGTATACCGGACTTTATGCAGCAGGCCGTTCAGCAAATACTGGATTACATGGCGAATCTATTTTACCTGGAAATATATTACTTGAAGATATAATTTCTGGGTCTGCTGCTGGAACGCACGCTGGCGTTTGGGCTTCTACTGCACAATTTGGTGGATTTGATCCTCTGACCGCTGAATTATCAGCAGCTGAAAATAAAATTTCAAAACTCTTCGAAAATTCAGGAATCTCAGTTTCCGAATTTTCGTCTAAGCTTTCTAGTATTGTTACGAACATGAATGGAAATGCACAAAAAACGCTTTCTGAACTATCTAATCTGAAAACGGCGGATGTTCAATTAACCGATAACTCCAGAATCATGAACACCGAATTAGTCGCAGCACTCAAACTTGAAGGTTTGATTTCTTTAGCAGAATCAATCGTAGATTCAAAATGAGATGATGACATGAATGATGCAGAACCAAGCATCTTTACTCGAATAATCAATGGTGAAATCCCCTGTCACAAACTGTATGAGGACGAATATGTATTTGCCTTCCTCGACATCAATCCGTTTAGCCCCGGGCATACCCTTGTGGTTCCCAAAGAGCAGGCTGCCACCCTTGATGCTCTTTCTGATGAGTCTTCTGCGGCTATCGGGAGGGTTCTGCCGCGCATATCTCGTGCCATTCTCACAGCCACCGGCGCAGTGGACTTCAACGTCCTGCAAAACAATGGCGAGGCCGCCTTCCAGTCAGTGTTCCACGTCCACTTCCATATCATACCAAAACTCGAGGACGGCAGCGGCCTCGCTTGGCCATTCACCACTACACAACTCGATTCCGAGGAGGGCGCGCAACTCGCCGAGCGCATTCGCACCCATCTGCAATGACCCGGTGTGTTCTCAACCCCCTCCCTACTCGCGACGCCGTGGCATTCCAAGAAAACGCCCCGGAGATTCTCCCTGAATTATCGGCTAGTGCAAAGCGGATTAATGTGAAAAAGCTCCTAAAAGTCCCTCATGACTTGACTGGTAAGCACCCAGGTTCCTATGGTTTCTGGTTTGTAATACGGGCAATGTTCTTTATGGCAAACCAGTTTATTTTTCGGCGTCGGGAATCGGATAATGTGCTACCAACAACTGGTGGTAGAATTTCCGTATCAACACATATCAATGGATTGGTAGATCCAGCAGTAATATTATGCACGCAGAAAAAAAGGGTGATAGCCCTATCCCGTCATGACCTAACTACAAGACCAATATTGGGCTGGTGGGCATGTCGTTTTGGAATTCAACCAGTATTACGTAGGGCTGAAATTGAAGCCGGTGTGGCCGATGCGAACCAAGCGAGGCAAATCAATGACCGTAGCATGATGACTGTTGCAAACTGTATCGGATCAGGATATTCCGCGATAATAATGCCAGAGGGCAAATCACACCAAGATACAAGATTACATAATCTTCGAACAGGATCGATACGTTCCGCATTCGTATCCGCAGCTTTAGCTAATGCGCGAGGTAATTCACTTCCTATGATTCAACCCACAGGTCTACACTGGAGGAAGCATTATTGGTTCCGAACTGACCACTACGTTGAGTATGGAGAACCAATAAAAATCCCAGATGTTATGTCCGAGGAAGACAAGGTGAAATTACTCGAAGGAGAATGGGTTGAACCCCCTCCCAAAGATGTAATTGAATTACGGGACAATCTCTATAGCAAACTCGCGCAATTAGGACCAGATGCGCCAGATTGGGTCACGTTTCGGGCTTGGAAATTAATGGCACATGTCGAATCAATTAACGAAGGGAAACCGCTCTATTCATTAAAGGATGAAGTTATTGCGACGCGCAAGATTCGAGAAAGTCTTCGTTCTGAAAATAACCACCATAAATTAGTCGACAGTGCGAAAGAAGCGGCAGAAATTCTTGAGCAGAAAGATCTAGACGGATTCTCTGTGTCTCCTAATTTGTCGATTCATCGCCGTAAACCATTAAGAATTATCAAGGCCATATTCGGTTTTGCAAGCATTCTCCTATTGCTCCCAATTACACTGCCATCTAGCGGAATGCAAACGTGCTTAGCATATTTTTTAGCCAATAATACAGATGAAGGATTAGATGCCAGAACATCCTATTTCTTACTCGCATCAATGTTTTCATTAACTATAATTTGGCCAATAGTTGCTTTAATTTCGATGATTATTTTGAAAATATCTCTTGTTTCTATGCCGGCAACATTCATTTGTTTGCTTATATTTTATTATTTGGCGGCTAGTATTAGTCTTGTTTCATATGATTGGATTACAGATTGTCTTGAGGATATTCGAAGAACGAAATTACGAAAATCATCAGAAGGTGAAACGTTTACTTCTTTACTTTTTGATTTGAAGGAAGGATTAGCATCACTCAAATAGGTCGGGCTTTGGAAAGTAATTTATGGACGCCCGCGAGGCAGTTGATGCAGTCAAAGACTGGCTGCAAAGTGAACGCCTCGAAATTCGCGAGGTAAAAGATCATCAAAACATCATGCATTTACATGTTAGATACCCTCCGACAAAACAAGGGCATGTTTTCAATGTCGTTATTCCAAAGAACCGAAACTTGGTTTTGGTATATTCTATAACTAGGGTTGATGAAGGCCAACAATCTGAAATGATATCTCATAATGAAGAGGATTCAGGTGGTTGGGAAACTTGGCTACATGAGATGAGATTGCACTTGACTCAAGCCAATTTAGATTGGGTCTTGCATGTTGGGAAAAAGCAAGAAGAACTTCTCGGTCCACTTCAAGCCTTCAACCTCTCAAGGCCGATTTGGTTCGATGGACTCACTCAAAACGAATTTATGCATACAATGCGTCATGTTTGGCTGTCCAAATTAGCCTTGATACATAAAATAAAATTCGGCTATGGGCCAGGAACTGGAAAACCCGGGCCGGTTGATGATTGGATCGCAAAAAAAGCCCGAAAATCTTCATCAAAAGGTGGCGCAAGTGGCAATCCTAAATCTTCAGTGGATATGGATGAGACAGGCGGATTTGGTCGTGATTTTGACCCCGATGAATGGGCATAACCAATAAAAAACCCCCCATTTTTTTTCGTGCCTTTTGTGACCTGAAAGGGTAGCAGTTAAGTATAGAAAAAATCCGAAATATAATGTTGCAGCATTATGCTGGAGGTTGTATTATGGAAATTAGAAAAACTAGGAAGAGCGTGCTGATGGTTTTGTTAATGGTATTGAGCACATTTGCTGCGATGGGAGTACCTATTGTGAATGCGAGCGAAATAGTTCTTACCGATGCGGTACAAATCGTCAATGGCGGTTCTGCAAATGATCGAATGATTGCAGTAGATGCCGACGAACAAGGCAATACTCACTTCGTTTGGAGCCGTAATACCCAGCATCTTTTCTACAAATTAACCAATGCTCGTGGTGACACTCTAATCGAGGCCACGCAGATTTCGAATGCTGGTTCCCATCGGGCTTGGCACCCGGATATTCGGGTCGACGATAATGGACGCGCCCATATCGTCTGGACCGACAAGTCCGGCCAGTGGTCAATCAAATACACAGTCATAGATCCATCCCAAGATAATCTCGACGGCAGTGTCGCATTGGATGCAATAATTTCTGTAATCGATGACACAATTGTTTCACGACATTCTCAGAATCGAGATTGGCCAGCAGTCGATGTGGATTCAGATAATAATGCACATATCGTTTGGGAAGACTCCTTTGAACCTCTGGACAAGTATTACCAACAACCACAAATTTACTACGCAATGTTGGAAGCCGATATTTCGGCCCGTGAAGCAATTGTTGCAGTTGATGAAACCCTGTTGACTCCGATTATTGGTCACAAAGGCCATCCTGATATCGCTATCGATGCTGATGACTTTGTTCAAATTGTTTGGGACGATACACGCGGAGGAAAAGTCGAGATGGTCGTACCAATCGACACTTCTGGTTCTATGAATGCAGAATGGGCTGACATGTGTGTGGTATTCTATGGTGGAAATTTTGCGAGTGGCGGCACATTCCAGGGATTAAAACCCATGTTGGAGCGGGCGAATATGACCGTTTACGAAACACTATACGCCCTTAGTGGGAATTGGCCCTCAGCAGCAACGAGTGGAAACTGTCAGACAGCGTATGCAACCGGTGGAAGTGGCAATCAAGGCCCCCGTTCAACTGCACTAGGATTAGCACCCAATGATGACTCCGGTGGAATCAGAGAGTTGAATGACGTTGTTTACAATAACGGAGCAATCAATTTGCCGACAGATGGCGGATATTACAGTGAATTCTGGGGTCCTGCGTCGACTTGGGCTTGTTTATCTTGGGAAGATATCAATGGGAATGTCCCCGGCAATCCTCCAACACAATTAGATCACCATTGGAACCCAAACGCTACGAAAATAGTAATCCCAATCTCCGATGAAGGGCCATATGGTGGAAGCCCTGCCCAACAATCTGATGATATCCAATCGATTAATGAAGCACATGACGCCTGTGTAAATGCTGGAATTATCCCAATCCCTCTTCACGCAGCAGGATTTGGTTCGGGCTCAACCGATGTTGGTTCGCACATGATGGACTTGGCTCAGTGCCCGAACGGTTTCCAGAGTTTATCAACTCGAACGTGTCCTGGTACAACCCTTAGATTGACGAATGCTGAAGGCATGATGTATACATTCCCAACTTCTGCTTCCAATTCTGCAGAGATGCAGTTAATGGTTGAAGCTCTCGTATATTTATCGACAAATAATTCCCGTGAAATCTTCATGACAATTCTCGACCCACTTTCCTTACTTGAATCTCCATGGCCTGGTTGGTCAAAAGGAGACTCTGGAACTTTTGTTGACACCACCGCTGATAAATATATTCAAGATTTAGGGCCTTCTATGGATGCTCTTGGCTATGGTCATTTAGTTGTAGTGAATGATACCAGAATTACATTGAATGATGCCTATAGCCTTCACCCAGCTATTGCACTCGATACTTCAGGCAATACTCACATCACTTGGATGGATGGACGTGCATATGGATTTGACATTGATGTCAACTACGAAATTTATTACACCAGACTTCGAATGAGGGGTGCGGGCGCCTGGGACGGAGCGCCTGGCGGACTGCCTTCATACGGTATCAAGCAAATTGCAGATGGAGCTATTTCCCAAGTAGAAGGATATGATGGTATTCCAACCGATCGACCATTTGGTGCTAATTCACATATGCCCGCAATACTTACTGATTCATTTGATAATGTTCACCTAACTTGGTTGGATAATTACAATGGTTCACAGGGTGAGACAATCATGTACACTCGTTTGAATAATACAAATGATGATTTTCCAAATGGATTCCCTCTTAATTCGATAGCATCTTTTGTTTTTGATGAGTGGGAACTTTTACCAATTACCGAATGGCAATCGGATAAGTTAGGCCCAAATTCGGCCGCAGTGCCAGAACTCGGGCAAGCTCCTGGTTTCGCAAATGATCTTGGTAGCGGAGCTCATATCGCTTGGTCGGATACAAACAAGTGTAACGATCAACACAACGGGGGATCTTACACCCTTTGTTACGTTCATGTGTTGACGGGTTTAGTCGAGGTAGCATTAGCTGGTGACGAAACCTATTATCACACTATTCAACCAGGCGAGCAAACAACCTACAATATGACGATTTCAAACCCCACTCCCGGCCCAGCCGAACTTGTGTCGGATACTTTCACCGTAACGATGGATGGTGTGCCGATGAATTGGAGTGCGACATTGTTCTTTTCTTCGAACAATACTCCAATATTTGACTCAACACCAGTATTCCTCCGTGGTGGCGAAGTAGTCCCAATGTATTTACAAATTCGAGCTCCAACAATTTATCAATCACATGAAGATGAACTTGCGACAATTACAGTTTCTGCATTGTCACACAAAGATCCTGCAATTCGTGACGAGCGATTAACTCTAACATTGATGGACGTGGTTCACGGAATTGAGTTAGACACCTCTCACTTCCAAGCCGATGTCGAACAAGGCCAATCAGCAATATTCTCAATCACGGTTACCAATACAGGAAACGTATACGATACGTTCGCATTCTATGATCCTGCGACACTCGAAGGTCAAACAGAGTGGGCGTTGCCATTTGGTTGGGGCATCAATTTTCCGATTTCCCTCTCTTTAGATCCGGGACAATCCGTTACTCGTAATTTACATGTTAGCGTACCCACCTCTCAAGAGCCAGGTACTTTCGTAATTTACCTCAAGGGATGGTCAACGGGTGAGCCAGTTCTCTCAATTGATAGAGGAACATTTGATGTGCTAGAATTATGGGTCAATGTTTCGATAAAGAGTACCGGCAATATCGTCTTCAATCTTGGTGATACGACTCAATACGTTCTCCCTGGAGACTGTGCTGAATTCGATATTGAGGTGACTAAACATTTCACCCCCGGCCACCTTGTATTCACAACTCCCGGAGGTCCGGATGAACGCCCCTCTGAGATAAGTGAACAGACTTGGAGATTTGATCACTGGACAGTCGATATAGACTTTGCAAATGCTCCTGGGGGGAATAGCATTCCTGATGATAGTCCAAGATATTGGTCGATTGTCAATGTCCCTTACCCAGTAACTGCGATAATGTGTGCGCCGTATAATGCAACTGCCGGTTTAGGAGATTCTGTAACTATCAAGGCACACTTAGATGGTGCTCATCAGGTTAGAGATTCAGTGGTTTTAGTCACTAATATAATTCAACGATATGAATTAGGAGCAACTTCAGAGACGATATTATCTCTACATCCCGGAGAATCATATCCATTGGATATAACAATTGAAAATACTGGAAATGGCGCTGATAGATATGACATGGCCATCGGATCAATTGTTGATCAAGACGGTAATTCAGATGTTTGGGACATTGAAATACCACGAATTTTATTCGAGGAACTCGACCGCGATGAATCTCAAATTATTCCACTCATAATTAACATACCAGAGGAAACTTTAGCAGGCATGTACACAGTTACTCTGCTAGTGTTTAGTGAAGAGTCATTTGAAGGAACAAAAGTGCGAGACATCATCACTTTACAAATTGAAATTATCGAATTCCATGATATGCGCATCACCATCGATCCAACAGTTGAGAGCAGAATCAAAACAACCGCCCCCGGGCGTGTCGTTCGGTTCACGATGAATGTGACAAACTTCGGAAATGTGCCCGATCAACCAACCCTCCACAACCACACGATGGATGGTGCAGGATGGGACGTAGTTCCTGGTATGAACACACTTTCCAGTTGGTTGATTGAATACGCTTTGATAGAAGGATTTGATACCGAATATCCGTCTGAGAAGAAGTGTGCTATACTAACAATTAGCGACACACCTGCGGACGGCACGTGTTATGTTGATGCACGAACTGGAGCGGTAACTATGCCTTCAATGCCCGCATATACTACTTTGCAGGTAGTCGCAATTGTTTCCATCGACCCTCTAGCAGCATTAGCTAATCGAGAGGTTGGAATCAAGGTGTTATCCAGTTTCGGTTCTTCTGAAGTAGGAGGGGACTTCGATGAAACTCCAGTTTGGGACGACTCATGTACTATCGATATGAATCATGATGGTTGGCCGGATAATTACGCTCCTAATTGTGATACAAATGAACAGGTCATTGAATTACGATTACGAGCACCTGATTTGACGATTGTTGATGTGGACGTCCGTACTTACACCGGCTCAATTGGTGATATGCTGTCTGTAAATGTTCAAATTCAGAATTTAGGAAATGCACATGCAACTTCTGTAAATATCGTTCTGTGTGTTGATCAGACGATAAAGCAAATCCAGAAACGAGGATGTGATGAAGACAATATCGCCTACCGTCAGTTAATCGAAGCGATAATGCCGTCCGATCCTAATGAGGAACCGCCACAGATTACACTGCTGTATATGGTGGAAGCCGGAAGTCACGACATCGTTGTCGTTGTTGATCCAGATAACGTAATCGTCGAGACCGATGAGAGTAACAATTTTGTAAAAGTCGATCAAAAGATGGGTTCGAGTTGGGGACTTCTCGATGTCGGTGTAGAAATCATTGCAAGATATTCGGTTCCAGTAATTATTCTCGGAGCAACATTTGCACTAATTGGAGTAGCGGGCGTTGTAATGTATGGGCGGAGAATGGAAGCTTTGACCCGATTTGCAGAGAAGAGTAGTATGCTCGCAAATCTCCAAGATGATGACGATATAGTCTTCTGATTTAGCGGATTAGCCACCATGGCAGAGGAGTGCCATCGCGAGCAGCAACAAAGTTGCCACTATTTGCTGCAAAATCTCGCATCAATTTGTCACGTAAGCTCTCCATCATCGATTCGGCATCAGTTGATTGAATGCGTAAACTATGTGAAAACAAATCCAAATCGAGTGGCCGCCTTGGTTGATTCATGATTTCTCTGGCCATAATTCTCTCTTCATAAGATTCCGAATGCTCACTAACACTCGGAGTGACCTTATGCATAATTTGTTGGTGTAAAGCAATCACTGCATCTCTGCTTTCATCGATTTTTTCAAGCGATCGATCTAACTCAGCAAGAATATCTATGGCTTCAGCCATTGGCAACTTTCTGCGAGTTCCAAGCCGATTAATTACCTCATCAAGTTCACTGGGTAATTTATTTGATAATTTCATTGGGCCTCCACCCGGCATCGTTCGATGTTCGGCACGGAATAGATTTGGCCCAAGATCGAGTCGGATCGAAAACGATTGATTAACTCGATACATTTTCTTTGGAGGCCCCCCTCTTTCCGAAGGCACTCGTTCCGATTCGACAAATTCTGCTTTTTCGAGAACTTTTAGATGTTTCATTACGGCTTGCTGACTTATTTCTAGCAATTCTGAAAGTTGTAAAGGATAGTGAGGTTCCTTCACCAAATGACGTAAAATTTGTCGGCGTGCCTTATTTTCGAGAATGTTTATCGCCTCATCAAACTCGACCATCACTTCTCAACTCAAGGTTGGGTAGTATGAGGGTGGTTAAAAAACCCAACTTTTTGCCCCTAAGAGGGAATCATAGCAATTTAGCACTCAACCTTCATCCCAATCGTGCCAATCTTTAGTTTCTTTTTCGGTGTTTGAGGATTCAACTTTGTTTGTATTGACAATGTTTTCTGAAGAAGTAAGGAACGGGCTTGGAACGGTTTGGCTAACCTCGTTTTCTTTTTCATTGTCAATTGAATGGTATTGTCGATAAATTTCATCGGTGCTTAATACTTTATTTTCTATCTTGATACCAGACACTTGTTGGTCATTTTTTTTCTTTCGTAAATTAATTCCAAGCAGAATCACCGCCACTAGTCCTATTGGTAGACCAAAACAACACCCAGTCATGAATAGTAATACCCAGGGAGAAGATATCATGTTCAATTGAGATTGTAAATCATTAACGAGCCAAAGAGTATCATTTCCATCATTGTAAAGCCGATATTCACCGCCCTTTTCTTTTTCGAAAAGTCGGACCGGAACATATGTGGTTTCTCCATCTTCCCCTGGTCTTGCTAACTCAATTACGTTTGAAGCGCGCCCATCAACTAATTCACCATCTGAAAATATAAGCCGTAAATCAGCATCCACGGCGACCCCATTTTCACTTATTCGAAGGGCTGTATAGAGGCCCCCCCCCTCGAAATTTACGATGGCATTTTCGCCTGGTTTCAATTCCAACAAATGATTGTTTGATGGATCCATTTCACTAAGCATCACGTCGGAAGCATTCGAATAAGAGATTAATCCAAGAACTAAAAGGGCGAATGAAATGCCAGAAAGCCATTTGGCCCATAATCGGATCTTATCCGCCATACCTCAGGCAAATGGTTGTTGGCTTTCAGATTTAGCATTCAATAATCTAAACCAATGGCAGATAATTTCTCAGGAAGATATGTGTCGGTGACGAAATCCAAACCATATTTTGCTAAAGATTGCTGCTCGGCTTTTTTGCCCAGTTCCTTCATGAGGTTAATCTGTTCTTTCCACCAGCCAGAATTGAAGCGAGGATCGGTTAATTCGGCATCAAGTGCATTTAAATCCTGCTTGGTTAAATCATCACTAGGCAAATCATATGCGAGGATGTCGTCTGCCGTGATGCCGAGATAATGTGCACCTTTTGTAGCTAGATATTCAGAAATATGGGCTGTTTTTATTGCACCATAGGCAATACTTGCAAAAATTCTGAAAGACCAAGGGTCGCAGTCGGCGAAGACGATTATGGGTTTTTTCCATTCTTCACTCATTCTTCTCATGATTCTTCGTGTAGAACGAGCCGGTTGGCCCTTTAGGTGAATCAATGCGCATCTTGCATCTTCATCGAAACCGTTTTCCACCAATCGATCGAACATTCCACCGGTTTCGATAGCCATAATGAAATCAACATCTTCTGTAATTAATTTCAATTTCTCTGATTCAACATTATATGGTACACCATAGCCTGAATCTCCAACATCGTCACGGCAATTGATTCGCATCCAATTTCCTTTCCGATTCCTTTCCTCAAATGTAACATTTCCAATTATTCTCGCCCCATCATCTTCAGGACGGAGTTTGAAATCTTCCCGCAAGCATTTCGTAACGATTTCTAGATCTTCAGCGAGATTATTGCTATCATTTTGGCTTCCAAATTTACCATGGCCCCAACTTTCGCTGATGTAATACATTTCTCTTAATGTTGAAGATTTCCCCGCTTCAATCATTTGTTCAATAAATTCAGTCACATATAACGTTCGGAGCAATTTTCGCGCCGAGCCGAGACTCGCCGCATCTCGTACCGTTTTTTTCTTGCCATATTTGTAAACTTCTAATTTTTTATCAAAAGCAATATTTGTCTTTGAACGAACAGGTAAAGTCATTGTAGGAGGATTCCCCCGTTCCATTTTTTTATGCATTTCAAGTGCGATACCTTTCAGAGACACTATCACTTCTTCCTTTGACTTTCTTTTAGTATAATCACTCATTCTAATTCCTCCGTAACATAATCGGATATTTTTGGACCGCCATTTTGGATTGATGAATTATGAGATTCGGGGAGGGGCGCATCAATGAGTTTGCTATCTAATTCAGATTTTGCTGCAATATCTGCACGTTGGATTAAATGATCGACCTCATTTTCTGAATATTGTTCATTTATCTCGTTTTGAGCAGCATTCAAAGACTCCGTAGTCCGTATTTCCTCGAGTAATTTTTCATCGATTTTTGTCGCACCAATGATGTCGCCATTTCCTCGGAAGAAAATATCAGTATCTGCCCAATCTCCTTTTGTCAATCCTGAAAGGCCGATGTTTATTGTGGTCGAACATCCTGGATTGATAGTCTCGATTCGCCAAGCCCAAATCCCCCTCGCTTCTTTTCTTCCCCCGAGGGGATTCACTGCCATTTTCACAGTGTCGCTCTCAGGCCATTTGACTAGAATAGTGTAAGCCCTCGCCCTCGCGGTGTAATTGAAAACTTCGATTAAGCAAGTAGCTAATTTTTGTTGAGAATCCCAACCTAATGTTTCTTCACAGAAAACAGCATTCATTATTTGAGTAATCACGGGAGATAGGTTTGGTTCTGGCTTTCCTAGAAGTTTAGAGGTTTTTTTTGATATTTCAGGTAAAATTACATTGATTAATTCAAACTTTTCCTTAGCTTTCTTCCGCTGAGCTTTTTTCTTTAAGTGATTTTTCAGACCTCGACCAACCTCTAATAATGCTCTACGAATTTCTTCAAAGACCTCCTCATTTTCAGCGACCGCCTCTTTTGCTTCACTTGTAAATTGAACATTTGTAGAAGCGAGATGTATCAATACGGCGGCGGCGCCCTTCGGTAGCCCTTTGGCGCCAGGGTGGTCGAGCCCATATCGTTTCCAATCGATTGATTCGATAGCTTTCGTTAATGCGCATCCGCCTTGCTGATACATCAACGGAACACGATTTGCAAATCTCAAAATTTCAATCGGCCCATCTGCGGCAAGATCGCCACCGAATACCAATCCAACTTCAATCTGAAATGGGTTTCCTTGGCTGACAGTTGGATTCCGGGTTACAGTTGCTGCAAATCGTGAATCAATTGCTTTAGAAAGCCCTTTCTTGATTAATAGATCATCAATAGGCGAAAGACAATCAGTTGGGGGAGGCAGTAGCTTCACATTTTGAAATCCATCTAACATTCCATGGGCATCATTTGTGCTAATTCTTTTTGGCGACCTATTCCCATCGATTTCCGCTCGAGATAAAATCTCCTTAGCAGCCCGCATACTCACTCCGGAGAAATTATGGCGGAGGAAAGAGGTCATTTTTCGCTCTTCAGATTCTCTTAACATTCTTTGTAGAGTTCCGAGTTGAATTCCATGGGGATGAGGCTTGATTTCTTCTACAACCCGAGGCAATCTATTGGTCGTACGGTTCCACGACCCCTGCTCATAGACATCCCCATCACTATCTCGGACGACTAGGTTTATTGTGGCGTGAGGGTTGACGATTGAAGTCATTCTGAGATATTGAAAAACCGATTGTTTTCCACGTTGATATTTTCCTTTCAGTCTCGCTTCGATTCTAAGGCCATGTTCAACTTCTTCGCCTGTAATTTCATCAAACCACACATCTCTTTTTTCACGAGATTTTATTGCACGGTTTTTTCGAGTATTTAATCCGATATCAACAAAAACCGCCGATGAGTCCGAAGCAATTTTTGAGGTAACCTTGGTCTTTTCTCCGGTGGTTAGTTGGCTATACATTACCACCCCAGTAATGCCGATTCCTTGCTGACCTCTAGTTTGACGAATGGCATGAAATCGAGAACCGAGCAGGAATTTTCCGAAGACATGCTCGACAGCATCACGAGGAATACCAGGGCCGTTGTCTTGAGTTATCAGTCGAATTTCATCTCCCTTCAATCGGTCGATGTGAACACGAATTTTTGGAAGGATACGAGCCTCTTCACATGCATCAAGAGAATTATCCACTGCTTCTTTGACAGCGGTAATCAAAGATCTTTGGAGGGAATCAAATCCAAGGAAATGTTTGTTCTTTTCAAAAAATTCACTGACAGCGATTTGTTTTTGCTTACTTGAGATTTCTTTAGCATCTACCATGGGCAATCCCTCCACTTGGTCCTCCCAAGTCCTGATGACATGGGGCCAACTTGTGGTATACTCTCCCGGAGTCGGACACCTATTGAAGGCTACGCTACCTTTCACTAAAACATAGCAATTTTATTATTGATTTAGAAAATGTCGCCGCCCCGATCTTGTACATGTTGTGGTGGATTATGGAATTAACCGTTTCTTCATCATAATGGCCCCGGCCCGGAATCCGATTTATTTTTGTATGCTTTTTAATTTCATAATCAGCCATCATATTTGCGAACAAATCCAAGTAGTTCAAATTGACTCCGAAAAAAGGTTCACATTCCAGGCTGTAATGTGGCCGGTAAATGCACTTGCCATTACGGTCAATGGACTAGCGAGATAGAGTTCACCTGGTCCGGACCGCCCTTGAAAATTTCGATTTATTGCTGACACGCTGACCTGTTCTTTCGTATTGCTTACTCCAGGACCAGCGCCTATGCAAGCGCCACAACCTGGATCGATTAGCTTGATTCCAGCACGCTCAAACATTTCTGTCCAACCGTTGCGCACGGACAAATCTTTAACCGCCTTTGAACCAAACTGGATGTAACATTCAACATCTTCATGAATTGTCATTCCGGCTGCTAATGCAGCTTCGGTAATTTCCGCATAGTAAGCAAAATCATCCTCTTTTCCAGCTGTGCATGAGCCAGCGTAAGCAATGTTGATTTTGATTTTCCCAATGTCAGAAACATAGGCACCATTTGTTGGATCGGATGGCACACCCTCATCGGGGTTTCCTGGATGAGCGACCATTGGGCGTATTTTGTCGAGATCGATAGTGTGTACGCCACCATCGTAGACAGCATCCAAATCGGCAGTAACAAAAGAGTCTCGAATGGCTTCTGCAGTTAGATGAGGACGTCTATCTAATAGCCATTCGACAGTTAAATTATCAGCATCACAAATTCCAGTTTTTGCGCTGCATTCAGTCGCCATATTGCACAAAGTTGCCCGCTCATCCATTGATAAACTAGTGAGCCCGGATCCGCCGAATTCCATGCTACGATCGAGAGTATCTGAGTTTGTAGCGTACTTCCATAGGATGTGTAAAATTATATCTTTAGCCGTGCAACCATCATCCAAAGTCCCTACTAGATTAAATCGGATGCTTTCTGGAACTTTAACGAAAGCAAATTGATTATGAATTAGATTTGCATATTCTGTTGAACCAACGCCATAGGCAAGAGAGTTACTTGCCCCACCCATGCAGGTATGGCTATCTGTGGCTTGGATGAAATCTCCAACATCGATGAATTCTTCCCGTGCTACTTGATGACAAATTCCTGGTGAAACACCATCTTCCGCGGAATAATCTCGAACGCCAGTGTGAACCTGAAATGTGGTTTGTAAATCGCGTAGAAGTTGAATTTTGTTAGTAAATTTACCGAATCTTGGAACTCCAGTCGCGTACAATAAATGATCTTCGAAAACAGCAAATTTGCTTGGATTCGGCACAGAATAGTCGCTACCATATTCTAATTTCAAAAATTCATGAACCTGTGCCGTAGTGAACTCGTGTGAATAACCTCCATCGACAGAAGCCAGAACGGCGTCATTTGGTTTGACATAACCACGAGCGCCCTCCATTCCGATTAATTTGTTTGAAATTATTTTTTCAACCATCGTCATCGGCCGTTTCTCAAGGCTAACTTCCGGCAGTTGAACATTACCAGATTCCAGATTCTTTGCGAATGGAAAAAGACCTCCATTTTCGAGAATTAAACGAGTTACGGGATCGTATTTTTCAGTAAATTCATTCAATGAAAGTTGCTCACCATCTTGCAATCTTTCAAGCATGGTGTGGTCACCCATCAATTGACCAAGATTTATGTTATTTCGCTCATGAATTGGGGCGAATGAAGCAGCGATTACAATTCGGATTCCAGACCATCGTTCACACTGCGGGGCAGTCTCTCTACTAGATCCGGTACCTTTTCTATGACCAGATACGATAACTTCGAACCCACCATCAATCAATGCTTGTGGTTCGAAAACCCGTCTTCCATTATGCAATAATCCAGCGTAGGCATTTTCTGCTATTATTGCAGGTTCATAGTCAAAACAAACCCAGGCAGGAGTCATTACATCAGTATTGATGTCATCGAGAAGATCTTCGATGGAAAGGTCCTTCATTTTGAGATTTAATCCTTCATAGAGTTGTTTTCGAATCAATTCAAGGTTTTTTGTAAGAAATAACACACGCTTACCAGGGGTGAGAGAAATTTCTGCTGGAGGCCATTGTACGGTCATCAGAGCACCTATTACATCTATTGCCAAGACTGCCTGATATATCACCATTCTCAATATATTTCTTCTTTGTAAGTTAGTGATTTAGTAGACTTTAGTCCTAATTATTATTTTGTTAGTTTTATATATGATGGTTTGGCGGAGTATTTTACCTTTCTCTCAGAAAGGAGGCGATGGAATGGCAGATTATCTTGTAGAAGACACAGTAAAATGTGATGAATGTGGAAGCCGTAATCTAAATCGAGACGAAACTCGTGGCGAGGTCGTTTGTGATGACTGTGGGTTGGTGCTTGAGGACAAGGTAATTGACCAAGGCGCCGAATGGCGTGTATTCAGCCCAGAACAAGGTGACCAACGAGCCCGTACCGGTGCACCGATGACCGTGATGTTGCACGACAAGGGGTTATCGACAGATATTGATTGGCAAAACAAAGATTATTCAGGTAAAGCAATTTCTTCAAGATATCGTTCACAATTTTACCGAATGAGAAAGTGGCAGAAGCGCTCGCGTGTGAGCAATGCAACCGAGCGTAACCTCGCAATGGCTCTCGCTGAATTGGATCGTATGGCAAGTCGCCTTGATTTGCCTAAGTCAATTCGTGAAGCTGCTGCTGTGAATTACAAGAAAGCAGTTGAAGCCCGTTTAATTCGTGGCCGTTCTATCGAAGGAGTTGCAGCTGCATCTCTTTACGCTGCATGCAGACAATGTCAGAATCCAAGGACTCTTGATGAGATTGGTGAAGCAAGCAGAACCGGCCGAAAAGAAATCGGACGAACCTATCGTTTCATGGTTAGAGAATTGAAAATGAAGATTCCTCCAACCAAGCCCGAAGATTATATTCCTCGGTTTTGTTCTGGCCTCGATCTTGATGCTGAAGTTCAGGCTAAGGCATACGAATTGATTGCAGCGGCACAAGAAAAGGAATTGACCAGTGGCCGTGGCCCAACTGGGATTGCAGCCTCGATTATTTACATCGCAAGTGTGTTGTGTGGTAAGCGCCGCACTCAGAGGGAAGTAGCAGAAGTTGCTGGAGTAACCGAAGTCACAATCCGTAATCGATACAAGGAATTAATCCAAAATTTGAACATTGAACTTGAGATTTAAGTCGGTGACATATATATGGTTCGACGAGAGGCTAGCGCCCTCGTTTGGGATGCACACACCAAATTGATGAAATCCTCAATTTTTCTTGCTTTTCAATATGAACCTCTACCCCACCCTCCGCTTGAATTACCCGATTTTCCTGCTCTACCTCCGGCCGATTCAACCGATTTAGCGCAGCAAGCCCTTGGGATTACATCTAGTGATAGAGCAGGCTTCAGATACCGGCTCGAAATGGTAATCGAATCAATTGAGCCAGATTATGTCAAGAGAGACATTGATCCAGAGGCTAGTCGGGAAAAATGGATTTCAAAAAATGCAGAATTAATCGGTGAAAAGATCCTAATTCTAACAATAAAAGACTGGTTAATTTTAGCGTTAGATGAATCCGTTCCAAATGCGGATAGGTGGTATTTGGCATCGAGTGTTTTGATAGGATTGGCATTAAATAGTTCAAAAATCGCTAGGGATGGTTGTTTTCATTTATTTTCATCGATTGTTGTCGCACGTCCCCCTGGCAATTGGCCAATCAATAAAGTGACTGGGCCATTTCACATGGAATGGAATGATAACCAAACGACAGATTTCATCGAAGAAATCGCTCACCCTACCGGAACGCTAGCCGCTAATGCAATACTCGATATTCTTTCAATGAATGAGAATTCAGCGAATTCTATTTTGCCTTATTGGCTTGAAAACTTAGCACTTGGGCCCCACGTCTCTTCTGTATTATCTATTCCAAATCGTATAGAATCTGCTCTTAGTCAAGCACGAGGTGATGGTCTTGCAGTTCTTATAAGGGCTGGAATTCAATCTTTTTCCAACGATTCCGAGCGGTCGCGTGAAATTCTTTCTGCGGCGATTCTTCACGAAGATATATTCGGTCGTAGAACTGTTGCATCGAATTTGTCTAGGATTGAAAGTGACGACCCTAAATTTGCATTGGAATTGATGAAAAAATTGCTAATAAATCCCGATTCTGACACGCGTATTTTGGCAACTACATATCTCGGAGGTCTTTCAAGATCCGATACAATTTCTTTTACTGAATTTGCGAAATTGGTTATTGAAAGTGGAGATGAACGGATGATTCAACGATTGGTTGAATCAGGGATTAGGTATTATTTGTCTGTTGATTCTAAAGATTCAGGTAATTTAATCCCGTCAATATGGGTAAGTTCCAACCTTTCCGCACGTTCTCAATTGTCTGGATTATTACTTGAATTAGGCAGAATAAACCCAGACTCATTAACAGCAATATCGAGATTAATTCTGGAGATAGACTCAGAAGCACACAATGAACTTTTCAAGAGAATATCGATGCGCAGTCAATCGATTGGAAAGATTCTTTGATTAAGAACAACCAGTGGTTGCTCCGCAGGAATTGCATTTCAAACAAGTTCCATTCCGAACCATTTGACTACCACCACAATCATTGCATATATCGCCTGTGAATCCTCGTTCTCTGGCAATTCTTCTTGTCTCCGCTTCGGAATCTTCAATGTTTGAAGGAATCGCATCGAGAGTGAGTTGAACTTCTCTACGTTGACCTTGATTTCGAGCTATGCCTTCATCGGTAACTTCTGGGCGACTAATCGAGGTTTTATCCAGATCTTCAGGAGTAACATGAGCAAGGTCGTTTCGACCAATGTAATGGATAGCAAGTTCTCGGAAGATATAGTCGACGATACTTGTCGACATTTTTACTCTACCACTGCCACCAGTAACCATTCCGCTTGGTTCGAACTTTTGGAAGGTGAACGATTTCACGAAAGCATCCAATGGGACTCCATATTGCAATCCGATGGACACTGCTATCGCGAATTGGTTTAGCATTGAGCGCCATGCCGCGCCTTCCTTCGAAGTTGTAATCATGATTTCACCAAGTCTGCCATCGTCATAGGTGCTCGATGAGAGATAGACGGTATGCCCCCCCACTCTCGCTTTCATCGTACTCGAACTTCGAACATCAGGTAGCGGCTTTCTTGATGCAATGTACTCGTGGACGAAGTTTGTTGCTACTGGCTGAGAAATTTCTTGAGGTATTGGCAATTGCTCAATGACTTGCTGAACCATTTGTTGAGCCACGACTTCTTCTTCTTCGTGTTCATCCTCTGCCAAAGTAGTTGAATCGACTAATTGATTCATCAATGGTTGGGAAAGTTTTGAGCCATCTCGGTAGACTGCGCACGCTTTATTCATCGTTGCGTGCGATAGGTCGTATGCATCACGAATTTCAGAAATAGTTGAATTGGAGGGCATATTAATGGTCTTCGAAATTGCTCCGGAAATGAACGATTGAGCCGAAGCCATCATCAAAACGTGAGCGCGCCAATCAATCGACCGCGTACCATATTTACCGCAGGGTGTAGCACAATCGAAGACGGCGAGATGTTCATCCTTTAATCCTGGGGCACCTTCAAGAGTAGCTTTTCCAAAGACTACATCATTCGCCTCATTGATTTGGGCGGAAGTCAAGCCGATATGGGATAGAATATCAAAGAAATCATCACTGAATTGTTCTCCAGTCATACCAAGGATGTTTAAGCAGAAAGATTCTCCGAGGATGGAGGGAGAGAACCCTGTTCGAAGGTCGAATACATCGCCGAATGAATTTTCAATTTTTGTAATAATATCAGATGTAAATCCTTCCGATTGTAATTTTTCTACAGAAAGATGTGGACAATTAATGAGGTTTTTTGTGCCCGTAACATATTCTTCAATCGATTTTGAAACACTATCTGAATAACCAAGGCGGTGCAATGCGTTTGGTACGCCGCGATTGATAATTCTCAACGATCCGCCGCCAGCGAGAGTTTTGAATTGGACTAGAGAGAATTGCGGTTCGACACCAGTCGTGTCTGCACCCATTACCAACCCAATAGTTCCGGTCGGAGCAATAACAGTTGTCTGCGCATTACGGAATCCATGTTCCCCTCCTTCTCGAATTACCTTATCCCAGACGTCTCTTGCTGCAGTGAGAAGATCTTGTGGGCACTTCTTTGCATTGATTCCCTGAGGCGCGATTGACAATCCTTCATATTCCTCTACTGGAGCATCATATGCTGCTCTTCTATGATTTCTCATGACTCTGAGCATGTGCTCCGCATTCCGTTCATAATCAGGATAAGGCCCGAGAATTGCTGCCATTTCTGCACTAGTGGCATAAGACTCACCGCACATAATTGCGGTTAGTGCCCCGCAAATCGCGTAGGCTCTTTCATCATCATATGGAATCCCCATGTGCATTAGTACGGAGCCAATATTACAATAGCCAAGGCCGAGAGTTCTGTATTCGTATGATTTCTGGGCGATTTCAGCCGATGGGAATTGAGCCATAAGTACACTTATTTCAAGCGTGGCGGTCCACAATCGAACACTGTGTTTGAAATCATCAATCTGGAATGTCTGATTGTCGAGGTCGTAAAAGTGTAGCAGATTAATGCTTGAAAGATTACATGCGGTATCATCTAGGAACATATATTCGGAGCAAGGATTTGATCCGTTGATTCTTCCACCTTCTGGGCAGGTATGCCATTCGTTGATTGTGGTATCAAATTGTACCCCTGGATCTGCACAAGCCCATGCAGTGTATGCAATTTTATCCCAAAGTTCACCAGCATCTAGGGTTTTGCATGCACTCGGTTCACGACCTTCTTTTGCAGCCTTATCTTTCTCGGTTCTCCACACGAGATCCCAATCATCGCCAGCTTTTACGGCATCCATGAATGAGTTAGGTGCACGAACGGAATTGTTGCTATTTTGGCCCGAAACTGAGAGGTATGCTTCACCTTGCCAATCGGTATCGAAGCATTCGAAATCAACTCCCTTCCATCCTTGTTTAGCTAGGTCGACAATTCTTTGGATGTGTGGTGGAGGAACATTGTCACGAATTGCTCGAACCATCGTCTTGTGTAAACCCGGATTTTTAGACTGATCGAACCTAGAATCATCGTCTTCGTGAGCCCAGATAGAATCCATCAATGCATTTGCATGTTGTTGTAATATATTTGAGCCGATTACGAGTGCTGATACTTTTTCTTCTTCACTTGATTTCCAATCGATATATTCTTCGATATCTGGATGATCCAAATCGAGTGTAACCATCTTGGCAGCACGACGGGTAGTTCCACCCGATTTGATAGCGCCCGCTGCACGGTCGCCTATTTTGAGGAACGACAACAATCCGGAAGAGGTCCCTCCACCTGAAAGAGGTTCACCAGCTCCACGGATGTTTGAAAAATTTGAACCGGTTCCTGAACCAAATTTGAACAACAAAGCTTCTCGATTCCATAATCCCATAATTGATCCTGTCCCTCCCACTAGTGAATCGCTGACGGACTGAATGAAACAAGCGTGGGGCTGAGGATGTTCATATGCATTAGCCGATAACTCGAGTTCACCGGTTGTTGGGTTGACATAATGATGGCCTTGTGCGGGCCCTTCGATTCCATATGCCCAATGAAGGCCGGTGTTGAACCATTGTGGGCTGTTTGGAGCAGAGCGTTGGCTTGCAATCAGATAACACATTTCATCGTAATATGCCCGAGCATCAACTTCACTGGCAAAATAGCCGTGTTTGTAACCCCAATAGGTCCATGTGCCAGCGAGACGGCGGAATAATTGTCGTCCATCGAGTTCGCTAGTGAATCGTTCATCGGCCGGTAAAGTTTGCAGTTTTTCATGATCCGGCTCACTTCGTTGTAACCAAATAGGAATACCATCTTCCGTAACTTTTCGTAGATGAACTGGTACTCCAGCCTTTCTCAAATATTTTTGAGCGCATACTTTCCCCGGCACTCCAGAAAATCCTGAAGGAAGCTGAACGCCTTCGATAGCATCTGCCATAGTGCCATCTGGGTTGCGTATTTCGACATCCATTGTAATCCAATCGAATCCATCGAACGGGTCATCCCCTGCAGATGTAAATCGGCGCTCGATAATTAATCCATCTTCGGATGCAATATCGTCAGCGTCGTTGGAAATGG
Organism: uncultured Candidatus Poseidoniales archaeon; assembly: GCA_963934165.1. Classification (GTDB taxonomy): domain Archaea; phylum Thermoplasmatota; class Poseidoniia; order Poseidoniales; family Thalassarchaeaceae; genus MGIIb-O2. The sequence goes on along the minus strand of CAWVXH010000002.1, from coordinate 94,620 downwards.
ATTCTTTGTTTCGGCTCTGCATTGTATCATTTTCCGGTTATCATGTGAGTGGGTTGAGTCACTCTCTCTCGCAAGGGAATTTCTCTTGAACACCGAGGGACTTTAATGATTGAGTAAAGAGACCCTTTGAGAAAGAGCAATTAGGCATTTAATCTTAGATCTCAACAAACAATTTTTTTGTTATAAACTGAGAAAAATTTCATGGCTGAATTTCTAGTGACCACGTCAGTACTGCACCAGATTTGGTTAGCATTTTACCAACTGAGCAATACTTGTCGTGGCTGGCTTGGATAATTCGACGAACTAATTTTTCAGGAATATCTCCTTCGATTACATATTTCATATTGATATCGGTGAAAACCCGGGGGGGATCAGGTTTTCTATCTGTATTGATGTCGATTCTCATCGACTTTACATCGTCCATTCTATCTTTCAATCCGATAAAAAGGTCAATCATCGAACATGCCGCATGAGCTTGTTGTACAATTTCCATCGGATTCGCAGCCGTATCGCTGTAAAATTCTGTTACCTTTCCCGATTCAGTAATCCCCCTCATTACTTTCCCTTCAACCCATTCAACAGACCCCTTCATCTCGTCTCACCTTCGTTTTGTTCCACGGGGGTCGGCTTCATCAATGAATGGCAGGTCGCCGCTCTGAGAGACATGTCATCCGGCGCCCCAATTACAATGCTAGATGGTAAATTAAACGTGCCAAATGAGCCCGTAATTCATTATATTGAAGGCGACGGAATTGGCATCGACATTACTCCTGTTATGATCGATGTAGTTGACACTTCAGTCGAGCGCGCCTATGGTGGCACTCGCAAAATTCACTGGAATGAAGTCCTTGCAGGACAGAAGGCTTTCGACGCAACCGGCGAGTGGATGCCAGAAGCCACTCTGGAAGCGATGAGAACGGGATTAGTTTCCATCAAAGGTCCTTTAACAACACCAGTCGGAGGCGGTATTCGCAGCCTAAACGTTGCATTACGCCAACAACTCGACCTTTTTGCATGTGTCCGTCCAGTTCGTTGGTATGCAGGAACACCAAGCCCCGTGCGTGACCCTGGAGCAGTTGATATGATTATTTTCCGTGAGAATAGCGAAGATGTTTATGCAGGAATTGAGTGGGAAGCTGGAAGTCCAGAAGCCCAGAAAGTTATCGAATTTTTACAGAATGAAATGGGTGTTGTAAAAATTCGATTTCCTGATACTAGTGGAATTGGAATCAAGCCAATTAGTCAGGAAGGAACGGCCCGGATAGTTCGAGCAGCTTTCCAATATGCCATCGATAATGACAAAGATTCGGTAACTCTCGTCCATAAAGGAAATATTATGAAATTTACTGAAGGGGGGTTCCGTGATTGGGGATATGAACTTGCAAAAGAAGAGTTTGGTGCTACCGAACTCGATGGTGGCCCATGGTGTACTTTTGAAAATCCAAAAACTAACAACACGATTATTGTGAAAGATGTTATCGCAGATGCGATGCTCCAACAAGTCCTCACACGCCCGAGCGAGTATGGTGTTTTGACAACGATGAATCTCAATGGCGATTACATATCAGACGCGCTCGCCGCTCAGGTGGGGGGCATCGGAATCGCACCGGGTGCGAACATCAATTACGATACTGGAATATCAATTTTTGAGGCGACCCATGGCACGGCGCCAAAGTACGCAGGTCAAAACAAGGTCAATCCAGGAAGCCTAATCCTCTCTGCAGAGATGATGCTTCGACATATGGGTTGGGATGAAGCCGCTGACCTTATTGTAAGAGGGATGGAAGGTGCAATTTCTGCCAAGACAGTTACCTACGATTTCGAGCGCCTGATGAATGATGCAAAACTGCTCAAGTGTAGTGAGTTTGGTGCCGCAATTATCACACACATGTGAGTTGACCCCTATGGATTTCACTTCCCTCAATCTCAGTCAGCCTCTGTTGGATGCTCTCGACGAGATTGGTTATGTCACTCCGACGCCAATTCAATCCCAGGCCATCCCTGATCTCATTAAAGGCCGAGATATGCTCGGTTGTGCCCAAACGGGCACAGGAAAAACCGCAGCATTCGCTCTGCCAATTCTTGATGCAATATCCCAAAATCCGTGGAAGGGCTCACGCCGTATCCGCGCTTTGATGCTGTGCCCAACACGCGAGCTTGCAGCCCAGATTCACGACAATATCGAGCAATATGCTCGATACTTAGACGTCCGTTCGATGGCTATGTTTGGCGGAGTATCGCAACGTCCACAGGTAAACAAATTACGGCGCGGCGTAGACATCTTAGTGGCCACTCCCGGTCGCTTGCTTGACCTCATCTCTCAGAGACACGTTAACCTCTCGTCAGTCCAATTCCTCGTTCTCGATGAGGCGGATCGAATGCTCGACATGGGTTTCATCCGAGATATCCGTAAAATTTTAGCACAGATTCCAAAGAAGCGCCAGAGTCTGCTATTCAGTGCCACCATACCAAGCTCGATCACCGAATTGTCCCGTGATATGCTCTACAACCCGGTAAGTGTCTCAATCACACCTGAATTGGCCACCGTAGAGGCCATCGAACAATCTCTTATGTTTGTCATGAGAAGCGACAAGCGTGGGCTCTTGACTCACATTATCAAGGAGGGGCGACCCGAAAAGGTGCTTGTGTTCGGTCGAACCAAGCACGGTTGCAATCGTATTGTCCGACAACTTGGACAAGACGGTATCGAAGCCCTCGCAATCCACGGCAACAAGAGCCAAGGTGCGCGTGAGAAATCCCTCCGCCGATTCCGTAATGGTAGCCTTCAGGTACTAGTCGCCACCGATGTGGCGAGCCGCGGCATCGATGTCTCTGATATCAGCCACGTCATCAATCTGGATCTGCCTAACGAGCCCGAAGTCTATGTACACCGAATTGGCCGTACAGGACGTGCTGGCCAAGGTGGTATCGCCATTGCTTTTTGTGATGAAAACGAAGGTGAATATCTGCGCGATATTGAGAAGACAATCCGTCAAGCCATCCCAGTAGATGAGGAACACCCTTTCCATTCCGAGAAGGCACGGTCGTGTAAGGGTAACAAGGCGCCCAAGAAGCAGCAGAATCGGGGTCGTGGTCGGCGCCAGCCGCGCAATAACAAATCCAACGGCAATCGCTCGAATGAGAAATCAAATCGCCAATCCAAAGGTGGACGTAATAGTCGGCGTTCAGGCCGCGGCCGAAGTCGTAAATAACACAAGCATCGGCCCGTTATCGAGTTCGGTAATATGGTTTCAATGGTACAATAATGAGTTTCTTAAAGAATTATAATATTTTTACACATAAAGTGTAAAATGTATTTGAAATTTCATATTCTCAAAGATAATTAGAGAAATCGTTGCACTGGGTAGGTGTAATAAAATACATCGAATGTAGCAAATTGTAGTTATTGTAATTTTTGAAACCTGACGGTTTAATTATTACACCGAGTGTTGAACACCTGTATGAACACGGTAATTGCTGGATACGCCCGCTCACCATTTACTCCCGCCCGTCGAGGAGAACTCGCTCGAACACGCCCTGATGATATCGCTGCTGCGGTTATCGATGGGCTTCTCAAGAAGTTAAATCTCAACCCCTCTTTGGTTGAAGATTTGATTGTCGGAACCGCCTTTCCGGAAGGTGAGCAAGGCTTCAATGTGGCTAGAATGATAACGTTCCTAACCGATCTTCCTGAGACAGTTCCCGGAGTTACAATCAATCGTTTCTGTGGCTCAAGCATGCAAGCGATTCATGATGCAGCCGGGCGAATTGCCATGGGCGCTGGCGAGTGTTTTATCGCCGGCGGCATCGAATCAATGACTCGAATTCCAATGACTGGATTCAATCCAATGCCTAACCCACGTCTTCTGGAGGAAGCTCCCGGAGCCTTCACCTCGATGGGAATAACTGCAGAGAATATTGCAGTGAAATATGGGATTGACCGCACTACTCAGGAAGCATTTGCGATTGAAAGCCATGCGAGAGCAAGCGCTGCGCGCGAGACGGGTAAATTTTCAGATGAAATTATTGAGATTTCTACTAAATCAAAAGTCATAGATTCGGACGGATGCATACGTCCAGGGACGGATGCTACAACACTTGGAAAATTACGCCCAGTTTTCGATGCAGATGGGACTGTTACTGCTGGAACCTCATCTCCCTTGACAGATGGGGCTGCTTTTGTTGTAGTTTGCACAGGAGAATTCGCCCTAGCAAATGGCTTGACTCCACTCGCAAAAATCGCTTCAATCGCGGTCTCTGGGTGCTCACCAGAAATTATGGGAATTGGTCCTGTCGAAGCAACTCGAAAGGCACTAGATCGTGCTGGACTTTCACTCGGTGACATTGATATCATTGAACTCAATGAGGCATTCGCTGCACAATCGCTAGCAGTAATTGAGGAGTTGGGCTTGGATCAATCAAAAGTTAATATCGATGGGGGGGCAATCGCCCTCGGCCACCCATTAGGTGCGAGTGGTGCCCGAATCACAGGAAAGGTAGCAAGTTTGCTCGTTCGCGAGGATGCTAACCACGCACTCGCAACTATGTGTATTGGTGGCGGCCAAGGAATCGCCACAATTCTTTCAAAAATAGAGTGAGGTGATAATTTGTCAAAAAACCAATCATCGAATTCGGCAATTCCGAGTATTGAACGGGTAGCCGTAATTGGTAGTGGAGTTATGGGTGCAGGAATTGCAGCCCATTGTGCTAATGCTGGCTGTGAAGTGCTTCTCCTCGACATTCTTCCAAAAGCCAAAGCGGATTCGAAAGATCAGTCGGCTAGAGATTCCATCGCAGCAGAAGCAATTACAAAAATGGCAAAATCTAACCCCGAAATGCTGATGCATAAATCTTACGCAAAACGTATTACTGCAGGTAATATTGAAGACCATCTTTCATTGCTGAAAGACTATGACTGGGTAGTTGAAGTAATTATCGAAAATCTAGGGATAAAGCGTTCACTCTACGAAAAACTCGACAAATATGTCGGTCCAGAAACTATCGTTTCCTCAAATACATCTACTCTTCCTCGTTCGGTCCTGACAGAACAGATGTCGGATAAGTTATCAAGTCGGTTTCTCATAACTCATTTCTTCAACCCGCCCCGATATCTACCATTGCTTGAGTTAGTGTCGGGGCCTGAAGTCGACCAATCGGTTGTGTCTCGAATAGTCGAATTTGCCGATATTCGCCTTGGCAAGCGAGTAATCCATTGTAACGATAAGCCCGGATTCATTGGCAATCGACTTGGTGTGTATTTCATTCAACGCGCGATTCGTGCGACCTTAGAGCATGGCTTCACAGTCGAACAAGCAGATGCCATGCTCGGCCGTCCCCTCGGCATTCCTAAAACTGCTATTTTCGGCCTGATGGATTTAGTCGGAATCGATCTAACTCCGTATATCATGGCAAGCCTAATCGAACACCTTCAACCAGATGACCCATTCCACCAAATTGCTGGTGCGGGAAATGAATTCATTGAATCGATGATCAAAGAAGGATATACTGGCCGAAAAGGCAAGGGTGGCTTCTATCGCCTCAATCGCGAAGGTGGCGGTAAAGTCAAAGAAGCTAGAAATCTCTTGACTGGAGAATATGCCCCCGCAAATCGACGAGCAGGTTTCGCATCTGCAAAGATGGCTAAACAAGGAATTCTGAGATTGCTTGATCACCACGACCAAGGCGCAACTTTCGTTACTGAAATCTTACTCGACACACTCTCTTATGCTGCTTATCTTGTCCCCGAAGTGACAGATGATATCAGTGCAATTGACGAAGCGATGAAAGTTGGTTTTAATTGGAAGCGTGGACCTTTTGAGATAATTGATGAAATCGGGGCATCAGAACTTGTTAAGCGCCTTGAAGCAGTAGGAAAACCCATTCCAAACCTACTCCAAAAAGCAGCCCATGCTGGTTCGTTTTACAAGATAGAAGATGGCAACCTCCAACGCCTCAATATTGACGGCGAATATGTCGTAATCAATCGACCAACTGATACCCTTACGGTGACAGATCTCAAGCGCAGAGGTAAACCGATCAGAAGAAACGGCTCAGCGAGCCTTTGGGATGCAGGAGATGGAGTATTACTCGTCGAATATCATTCGAAAATGAATGCGATGGATCCATTCATTATGGAGATATTGCAAAATGCGGTTTACTTGGCTGAAGAAGATGAATGGAAAGCCATCGTAATCGCAAATGATGGTAAGAATTTTAGTGCTGGAGCAAATCTAGGTTTGGCATTGTTTGCAGCGAATTTAGGTGCTTGGAAGGATGTTGAAAATTTCATTGCGCTTGGACAAGAAACCTATCAAGAATTGAAGTATGCTCCGGTTCCAGTCGTTGCAGCGTCAACCGGGGTTTGTGTTGGCGGCGGCTGCGAAGTTCTGATGCATTGTGATGCTGTTCAAGCCCATTCAGAATCTTATATCGGGCTTGTCGAAGTTGGAGTAGGAATTGTTCCGGGGTGGGGTGGGTGCAAGGAATTGTTGGGCCGGCTCAGTCCATTCAATCTCGTTTCTGCTGGGCCAATGGGCCCAATTCTCAAAGCCTTCGAGCAGATTGGAACCGCTCAAGTTGCCAAATCTGCTGAACAAGCAAGGCGTATGGGGTACCTTCGTCCCGATGATCGAATAACCATGAATCGAGACCGCTTGATTGGAGATGCAAAAGCGCGCGCCCTCGAATTAGTTGACGGCTATTTGCCCCCCGAACCATACACATACAACCTTCCTGGAGCAACGGCGAAGTATGCTCTTGATATGGCTGTAGCAGACTTAGCACGATCTGGTCAAGCAACACCTCATGATGTTATAGTAACAGCGGAATTAGCTATGATACTTTCCGGTGGCGACACCGATACTCTCGACAAACTTTCAGAAGATGATATTTTGCGAATGGAGCGCGAAGCAATCAGTAGGTTATCTCGAACAACAGGTACGCTTGCGAGGATGGAGCATATGGTGCAAACGGGTAAGCCGTTGAGGAATTGAGGTGAGAAAATGGTAGTTTACAATCCCCCTTACAAAGATTATGAATTTTTATTTCACGAAGTTTTCGATGTAGTCGAAGTCGCCCAATCACTCGGAAAGGAAGAAATTGATAGCGAATATATTCAAATGTTGATGGAAGGCTATGGTGAGCACTGCCAAGAAGTCCTTCTTCCTCTCAATCAAATTGGTGACGAAGAAGGCCTTAAATTCGAGAATGGGGAGGTAATCATGCCTTCCGGATTCAAAGAAGCTTACAGAGAAGGAGTTGATACTGGTTGGTATGGGGCCGGAATAAAACCAGAGCATGGAGGTATGGGATTGCCGTATTTCATGGGGGTGATGTCGAATGAATTCTCGATTGCTACCAACATGTCTATGTCAGTTGCCTCCGGGCTTTCTACAGGTGTATATCATCTGATTTCTACACATGCAGAAGAGAGTCTAGTTGACCATTATGCAACAAAGGTTGGTACTAAAGAATGGGCTGGAACGATGTGCCTTACCGAACCTCATGCAGGCACAGATCTCGGCATTATCCGCTCGAAAGCATTGCCTCAAGATGACGGTTCATACCTTGTTTCTGGCACTAAGATTTTCATCAGTTTTGGAGAGCACGATTTAACTGAAAACATCCTTCACATGGTTCTCGCTAAGGTCCCCGGTTCTCCTGAAGGCACGAAAGGGATTTCTTTGTTCTTAGTTCCTAAATACTTGCCTAAAGAATGGCAATCTGGAGGAGTTGGGGGATTATCTCAGGAATTGAGCGATACTCGGAACGGTGTTACTTGCTCGGGCATCGAGGAGAAAATGGGAATCCATGCTTCGCCAACCTGTGTGTTGAATTTCGATGATTCAGTCGGTTGGCTGGTCGGTGATTTACATAATGGAATGGCATTGATGTTCGAGATGATGAACGGCGCACGCCTCGATACTGGAATAATGGGGTTCGCTCTCGGTGAAGTCGCTTATCAGAATTCACTCGAGTGGGTTAGAGAACGTCGCCAAGGCCGTGATTTAAGAGGTGTTCAAGACCCTCAAGAGTCAGCGGATAATATCCTCGTGCATCCTGACGTCCGTCGAATGTTATTAATTTCAAAAGTTAACAATGAAGGTTGCAGAGCCCTCGCAGTTTGGGTGGGAATTCTTCTTGATCAGATGCATAGCAAAGACGAGAAGGAAAGGGAACGAGTCGAAGCCCTCGTTGCTTTGCTGACTCCAATTGTCAAAGCCCACTTCACAGATTTAGGTTGTGAAACGATTGATACATGTATGCAAGTTATGGGAGGGGCTGGATATTGTTCGGAATACGGAGTTGAGCAATTCTACCGTGATGTCCGAATATCAAAGATTTGGGAGGGCACCAACGGAATTCAAGCGCTCGACCTCGCCGGCCGAAAAATCACACAAAATCTCGGCAGAAATTTACGCTATTTGATGTGGCCACTAGTAGATTTTATCGAGGAAAATAGAGGTGTTAAAGGCATGGAAGAATTCAATAAACCATTACATCAAGGGGTGAAAGGCCTACAACAATTAACTTTACTGATGGTTACAGAAGGTATGGGCAATCCACATTTCCTCGCAGCAGGTGCAAGCGATTATTTGCGTTATTTCGCAAATGTTGTACTTGCTTATATGTGGGCTAAGATGGCTAGAGTATGCCTAGATAATCCCGATTCAAAGTTTCATCAAGCAAAGTTAGCCAGTGCGCGAGTATTTTTCAAGCGAATATTCCCTGAGACTATTTCTTTGGCAGCATCCATACAATCCGGTCATAAACATCTAATGAAGTATCCTTTGGAGATGATGTGATGGCAATTCCTCAACCTGGTATGCTTAAGTTAAGAGGTCGAAGAAAGCAGCCTTTACAAGGCTCTCGTCGGCGCGACAAAATCGTATTGAGAGCTCGTCGTGCAGCTGCCTATGCGAAGACGCCAACGACTTGGACCCCAGATGTCCCAACCGTCTTGACAATCGTATTTTTGTTTGAGGCAGTCGCCATACTTGCATCTCCTCGCCTTAGGGCTAGCCGTTTGGCTGTTGTTTTGTTTGGCTCATCTGTCCCAATCGGCCTCTGGCTCTTCGTTTATTGGAAGATTTATCTTTCTGTTTTTACAACCCCCAAAACACATTCTATACCTGTTACTGATGATCGTTGGGAAAAATTTGATTTCCTCGGATGGGGGGAGGAAAAAATGGTTGGGCATATACTTAGATCAGATCAATCAAGTAAAGATTTACTGCTTTATTTACATGGATATGATTCGTCACTTGGGCGTGGAGAATCACGTTGCCAACACATTCAATCCTTTGGAATTAATATCATTGGGATGGATCAAAGGGGATTTGGAACTCAACAAGGGAGAATGGATTGGACATTGTTGAAAGTAATTGCTGATGCCGAAGCCATTCTCGAAGCCGCCCCACAGCAACTTGGTTTTACGCCTGAAAAGTTGTGGATATATGGCCATTCAATGGGGGGTTTCATCACTATCCGGCTCGCCAGCCATCAATCTGGATGGTGGGAACACGCTCTCAAAGGAATCATTCTTGAATCTCCAGTTTCATCATTTCCAAAAATCATTGATGAAAAATTACCAGGAAAAATGGTCATGGCACGACCTTGGGTTCGACATGTTCTTCGTCGAGAATATGAACGAATTCATCCTGACCTCCCGGTTCGTTATGCAACATCCGAACTGCCTTATTGGGGAATCCCCAAGGTCCCAATTCTAGTTGTTCAAGCAGAAGATGACGAAACGCTCGGCTCGACCCACTTCGAATTATTGCTCGAGCATTTCGACAATGATGAAGTCGATTGTGAAATCCACACCATTGAGAATATGCCTCACACATCGCATGTTGATCGGCCAGAGAGAGCCAAGATAGTTGAAGATTGGTTGGAGGCGATGCGATGAACCTATTGAGGCGCTTCGAAAAATCGAGCAAGAGGGTTTGGAAATTGAAAGTAAAGCCAAGTGATGAACAACTCTTGGAACTTTATGCATTATACAAACAGGCGACAGATAACGATGCCAGAGGCATCAGTGGTATATCGGGCCTTGTTGCCATGGCCAAATTTCGCGCTTGGAGAAAATTACGAGGAGTTTCTGCCGATGAAGCGATGAAGCGATATTGTGACCTTGTGGATTCATTGATGAACTCCGAGTCACCTTCGTTGATGGGGGATTAGCCGTTGACGATTGATCAGAGTAAGTTGGAACAAGAGTATCGAGGTTTGTTGAAACCCCTTCGGTTCAGTTTTTTCACTCTGATTTCGATGCCTTCTGCTGCTTTCGTAGGTCTCAAAATTGATGAGGTAAACGAAGATTATTGCCAAATTTCAGTCAAGGGTGGATGGCGTTCTCAAAATCCGTTCAAAACGATGTACTGGGCTGCACAAGGTATGGCAGCCGAATTCGCAACCGGTGCCACACCTTTTGCACTCTCTAGAGCCTATTCAGGAAAAATACGTATGTTCGTTATTGGCACTGATGTCAAATTCGTTAAACAAGCTAAAGGGCGCATCAAATTTGTTTGTGAGGATGCTGGAAAAGCCAGAGCAGCGATTGAAGAATCTGAAATTAGTGGTAAATCGGTAAATTGTGTGATGCACGCAAAAGGAATCGATTCTGATGGCGATGTTGTTTCGGATTGGAAATTTGAATGGAACTTCCTTTCAATGAGAGGTGATTGAATGAGCTATCAAAATAAATTTACAGAAGAGGCGGGCATAGAATATCCAATTATTTGTGGTGCGATGTTTCCCTGTTCGAACCCCGAGTTAGTCGCTGCTGCCTCCGAAGGGGGGGGAATCGCAATTATCCAACCTGCTTCACTTACCTATGTGCATGATTGGGATTTTCGCGAGGGTGTTCGGTATATCCGAAGCCTAACCGATAAGCCGATTGGGTTCAATGCTCTAATAGAAAAGGGTTCAAAGAAATATTTTGATCGAATGTCTCAATGGATAGACATCGCCTTGGAAGAAGGTATCCGATTTTTTGTAACATCTCTTGGCAAACCAGATTGGGTTTGTGAACGAGTTCACGCTAAAGGGGGGGTCGTCTATCATGATGTTACGACTAGAATACATGCATTGAAAGGTATTGATTGTGGTATCGATGGTTTGATTTGTGTTAACGACAGAGCAGGAGGACATCTCGGTGATAAATCAGCAGCTGAACTCTATGAAGAATTATCCGATCTTGGAATGCCACTAATTTGTGCAGGTGGAGTTGGTAGTGAGAAGGAGTTAGCAGAAGTATTAGCCATTGGCTATGATGGTGTTCAAATGGGTACACGATTTATTGCAACTACAGAATGCACATCTCCTCAAGATTATAAAGATGCGATAGTTGAAGCAAAAGAGGATGATATTGTTTGGACCAACCGTTTGACAGGTGTCCCGATATCTGTTATTCGCTCAAAACATTTCAAACAGAACAATTCTTGGTTAATGAGGCGTTTACTAACTGGCCGTTTTCGACACACTGCTAGGCTATTCTTGAACATTTTATCTTTTTCTAAACTTCGGGCATTGTCTAGGAAAAAAGGTGGTTCTGCTGCCAAGAAGAAACAATACTTCTCTGCCGGTAAGAGCGTTGAGACGGTCGATAATATTGAATCTGCGACAGTTATAATGCGTCGTCTGGGAGAATCATTAGATTCGACTGTTTAATTGCTGAGCATCAGAGATAACGCCGAAACCATATCCCTCTTCTAGAGCACGTGAAATCAATCTAAAATCAGAATCTCTTGTCGCGACTAAGACGCAACCAATTTCTTGAAGGGGCAATTTTGCCAATCCTGCGGCGTCTTGCATAATTTCGATATCACCATTTTCTGGATAAATTTCCTTGCCTTTCAATTCTGTTCGGATTGGTACTGAATTAGAACGCGCCCTTTTATATTGGTCAACCATTTCAAAAATCTGCTCATGCTTCAACAAGAATTCTTCTAATTCTACATCATCTCGATTAGCTATTTCGATCAATTGGTTCCATGTGTTGAATGAATTTAAGATAATTTCCACCCTCTCTTTCAAGAATGCCGGAGTAATGATTTTTTCCCATTCTTGGTGGTTGATGTAGACTCCTTCAAATAAATCTAGAACGGAGTCTGGACTTTTCGTTCGATGTTTGAACTCTCTTCTTGCCGATGGGGGGATGGTAACAAAAACATCACCCTTACTTCTTCGAATTAACATCATATGAAACGACCTTTCGACCGTCCAATCTAGAGATCCGTATTGGTCACTTGAAATTTCTCTAAGCAAATCATCTTTCAAAGCATCGATTAACACATTCGTATCGATTAAAATGAGTGGTTTGAGGCCTAAATGGTGTAAAGTCCTCCGATCTTTTACTGGAATACTATTGCTGTGACTTACGAAAACAGCACGCTGTGTATCTCTTAAACGTCGAATACCTAAATCATCAAAAAATCCAGTTTCAATCGCTTCTTCGAATCTTCGAATTCCTCGTAGTGGTTTTTTCTCAGCGATTTGCCCACCGAGCAAAGTCAGTTCGAAGATATCTTTCTTATCATGCAATTCGAAATGGAATCTTCGCTCTAAATCAGATTGACGAGAAGCGCCACTTTTTTCTAAGGTCTTGAAAGCTGCACGAATTCTTCCACTGAACATTTCCTTTGGTAAATTATGTTCATCAGGGTATCGTTGGAGTAATTCTAACGATTCTTTTCGCCGTTTATTGAATTCTGCGTCGACTCCTTCAAATTCAGGGTCCGTCCGTTCTTCTTTTGATACAAACTCGATTAAGCGGCGAGTTGCTTTGTCTGTATATCCTGCTGAAACATCTGCGCAGGTATGCAGGTAAAGCTGGAATTTTTGTGTCACTGCAGCCATTAATTGGGGGTTATTTTCAATCATTTCAACGGCTTCATCCCATACTCCAGCGTGGGCGAATTCAATCAAGGATTTTCTCAATAAAATTGATGAGTTTTCATAATCTTCTACGATTTTTATTGAAGCTTCTTTGTAAGAACGAGCGGCGTTTGCACGATTCCCCCTCTCTCTCTCAACCGCAGCCCTTACAACATGATATTCAGCAGAATCTTTGTCGTTAATTCTGTACCACTTTTCTAGAGACACAATTCCTATGCTGTGCTCGACAACGAGGTCATCGAGTGAACGAATCGTTCTATTAGTCAATTCATTACGACCCGATAATTTTTCAAATATTTCTATTGAACTTTCTTTCTTGTCTACCTCGCCCATTTGTAATCCTAAGGCTGCTAAATTGAGATATAAAGCATCAATCAAAGCAGAAAACAATCTCGCCTCAAGATGGGAAACATCTGCGGTTCGAATCGATTTTTCTAATGATTCAATTAGAGATTCTTTGACTAATCCATCTCCATCTGAAGAGAGGGCTCTTCGTACTTGATTTAGGATAACAACGCCATCAGTATCGAGTTTTTGGTGAATCGAATCCATGTTTGATGGTACTCCGGCGAGAAGAGATATTAGAGAAAGTGATACTTCAGAGAGAGTATCATCTTCTGTTGATTCTCCCAAAGCCAATAATGCGTGAGATTTGAGATTTTTCAGATTCGAAGATATATTTAATGCATCTTCAGCAGATATCAGCTGACATACCATCAATGCTCTGAATGGATAGGCGAGTGCTAGTGAATCATCTGCAATCATTTTTTCTGCTAGAGAAGTTACGTCAGCGGCTCTAGTAAATACTGAAAGAATTTCATTGGTATATCTTACATCATTGATATTTGTTAGGACCGCTGCTGCTGCTAATTGAATTGAAATTGGCAAATTATCATTTTGCATTATTTCAGCAACTCTTTTTTCAGAGATGTTTGAAATCACGGAAATAATTTTTTCTTCTAAAATCGGAGATTTGGTGGCGGTAGATATTTTGAGAGCAATACTTAGGTGCGAATCATTCTCAATAGACAATTTTTGGCTTATGGCAAGTGCCTCTTTCATTCCCCCAGATTCTGACGAAAGTTCCGCGATACGCCAGTTGAGTGCGTGGGGAATTGATTCTTCCGACAAGATTTTTAACCCCGTGAGCAGCTCTTTTTTTGTTAAATTTGAATAGGAAGAATTGTAATTCTTCCAGACTTCAACCCTAATTGCCTTTGATAGATTATCATCACCAGTTTGTTGGATTGATGTCGACCATTCATCGAAATTTCCATTTCGATGTGACGAAAGTCTCGCATGTTTTTCAGCTAATGATTGTAATGAATCATTATTACCAACCCGGCCTAATGAATCGATTGAATCGAGATGTTTTGAACCCAATAGAATTAAACTTTCCAAGATTGCAGAAATCCCCTCAAGTTCACGCAAATATTCTTTCATTGTTTTAGGCCAAGATTGTGGCCGTGGTTTTCCAGCAAGATCCTTCTTTATTTTATCCAGTGCAAGCGCCTGGCCGGAATTCAATCTGAATGGGGGGGGGAGAGAAAGCCATTCTCTCAATTGTTTAGAGTCTTCTGGGTCGATATGAGCAGCGGCAATCCATTCACTCGAATCATAGACTTCAACTTCAATTTCATTTACGGGAAACCTCTCCATCTCAGCAAAGAGAGGAGCCTCACGTGCCAATCGGCTCCAGACTGGATGTAACCCTTGAGCGCACTCAATTCTTACCAAATCTAAATTCCCATCCCAAGAATCATTCCAATTTGTAGTCATTTTATGCTTCTGGGCAATTAAAACAGCAAGTTTGAATCCTGCTGAATGATCATCCCTTAAAACTCGATCAGGTGAGGGAAGATTATCCTCGAACCCCCGTCTTGAATCTCGCCCCCCACGGCGCCCCCCTCGACTCCGGTGACTTCGGTTTGCACCCCTCGGTCGACCAGATGGATCTTGTGAATCTTCTTTCACGATTGGAGCTTCTTTTGAGGCCGCCATAATTGCTAAAGGTTTCCAACTCTTATCGAGTAAACCCCATGTTGCCGATCTCTGAATTGCATTCTTTCGACGTACTTCATCATCACCTGCTTTATGCAGGTCTTCGAGACAATCGAGTAGATACTGCTCCAAATTAAGCCACTCCAACGACTCTTCGCCCGTTAATTTTGTTATGAATTATCCGCTTTGCCAAGCAAGGGGGTGAAAGCAAGACCTCAAGTTTGACTATCATGTAGCAAAAATCATGGAAGCGCTAGCTACAATCATCATTCTCCTCCATCCAATTTCAGCACTTGGATTGATTTGGGTTTTCTTCAATCAGAGGAAATGGAGGCAAAAAGGATCGCTCCTAAAATCAGATAACAGAAAAATCGCCTTGAAAAACCACGAAGAAGTTGGGGAAAAATTAACCTACGGAGTAATGGGAGTAATCCTTCTTGCCTTTGTTTCGAAAGCGATTTATTTTTCGATTATTAACGGCTCATTTTCGTCAACCAATATACTCCCTGGTCATTTCCATGGGTGGGTTGGTTTACTTGGTTTAGCAATGATTCTCTACCTTAGGAAATTAGGCAGGGCAGTGAAATCGAAAAGAGATAGTGGTCAATCATTTTCTCAAATCAAGGATTATCACGGAAGGATTAGCGATATAATGGCGTTATTGATAGTGATTCATGCCTTTCTTGGTTTTCTTTATCTTTTCAAATTTCTTTAACGATTTGACCACAATGATAGCCATGTTTCGAGGTTTTTCTCAATATCTTTTGAGTTAACCATCCTATCTACGACCACCCCATTCTCTAATGGTTTTATTCTACAACCACATGCATTTGCGTGACCACCCCCATCGGAGTCAAAACGTGTGGCAAGTTTTGTTAAATCAAAAATTCCGCCGTTTTTGTGTAGGAATGAATTTGTGTAGAATGAGGCAGAGACGGGATACTTGTCTTCTTCATCAAATCCCACCCCAACATCCCCGTGTATTACCAAACAAGCATCGCAATTTTCACCTGCAAGGGCTGTGATGTGATAGCCATTCGACCGAAATCCACTATCTTCAAATCGTACTATTGCAAGGCGATCTATAATTTTCATATTCGAAATAATTGACTCGCCGAGAATACTTTGACGAGCTTTTCTTTCTTTCACTATACTCTCGATAATTGGGTCGTTTAGTATCGAAACAACAGAAGAGCCCGCTTGAAGTGATTCAAGAATATGGAGTGCTATTCCAGCATCAGAACCGATAATTCTTCCGAGCCAAACCACGGGGTGATTGCCCATGAATTCTTCTTTTGTCACGCCCCCACCATCCAATTTATCGACCCATATCATCATCTGAGTCAAATCGGATAAATCGATTTTTTCAGAGAGTAAATCATAGGCAATTCTTGCTGCAGATGGTGTTGGCCTCCAAAGAATTACTGTTTCGGTATCCTCTGATGCATTCGGTTCGTTGGATTGATGATGGTCTATACTGAGTCCACAATCTTCGTGTCTAGGCAAATCGCAAATCGCAGTATGTCGGTCGATTAGATGATCCATCATGCCCGCTCGAAGGTTTCCAGGGTGGCCAAATACTACCTCGGCTTCTGGCCACCAACGACGCAGAATTGCGCCTGTGACAACTCCGTCGAGATCACTATCGGTAACGATTCTTCTGATATTTAGAGCGAGCGCGGCCTCTTCCATCTTTTCTTGACGGGCGGTCTCTACTCAATTGTATTTCCCACTCAGTTGCAACAATTGAATAGGCAAAGTCCTCTCCGTGTGTTGCATGGAGACATCATGTGGTTTCATTCTAATCAATTATGATAGTGTCCTATTATTGCAATATCCTCAAGGTCATTGGAGCTTTCCGAAAGGTCACATAGAGGATACTGATTCAGACTATCATTCAACCGCGGTGAGGGAACTTTCTGAAGAAACGGGAATCAAATCGGTCAAAATATTAGATGGCTGGGAGATGAGGACAGAATATACATTTTTCAGAAAGGGTGTAAAAACTCCAAAACAAGTATATTGGTACCTTGCTGAAACTGATGAATTGACTGTTAAACTATCATATGAACATCGTAATTATCTGTGGCTTGACTTCGAATCTGCTCACTCTCAATTGACTTTTGAACAAGAAAAAGAGATGATAAATTCAGCACATGCCCATCTTCTTTCTGTTGGTCGACCCGTCTAAGCATTTCTTTTACCGAGAGGCATCCACAAAACTTCTTCTTCACCGGTTTTTACTGTAATCCATCTTCCGAGAACGAAGAGCCAATCAGATAACCTATTCAAGTATGATATTACTTCTGCTCTAATGGCATATTCACCTTCAATTGAGCGAAGTCCACAAGCGTCCCTTTCTGCTCGACGCGTGACACACCGAGCTACGTGCAGGGTAGCGACGGGAGGAGATCCTGTAGGAATTATGAAAGATTCGAGTGGCTCGAGATCTTCGATCCATTCGTTCATCTCCTCGACTAATCTTTCGCATTGCTGCTCAGATATTAATTCCATCATTTTCGGTAATTTTCCTGGTGTGCAAGAACATTCTCCCCCAATGTCAAATAATTCTTGTTGAATAATACCTAAGCGTTTGTCTGCCAATTCTGCTGCACGAATTAGATTTGTTTTTTGGCCACCATCTGGTGCTATTTTTTCGATTCGATTTAGTTCCATTCTGACGGCTCCAATCTGTGAATTTACTTCATCGATTGTGCCATAAAATGCAACACGGGGATGATCCTTTCCAACCCTTTCTCCATCGAGGAGAGAAGTTTCACCTCCGTCTCCGCCACCAGTGTGAATCCTTGTAATGCGAACCATATCCACTTGTCGGATTGGGTTGCACTCTATGAAATCGTCTCGACTACAATAAAATGTTCGAGACCGACACTCAAATAATTTCTAATGCATTTTCGATAGTAATTATCCAAGATTCATCAACACTTTGCCAACCACCCAATTTTTCTAACTCAATGGCGTGTTTTTTCTCCATATTATCATTATTTAGATGACGATAAATTAACGATAATGCGGAATGACTCATCGCGTTTATCCATTGATTTTCCATATCCCATGATTTCTCAAAATGAGCGATTGCACCCGAATCTCCTAACAAAATTCCCCTGTGGATTTGCCTCAACCCTGATTTCGACCAAGAGATGCCCTGAATTCCGACAACCAATCCTTTGAATGCTAAGTAAATCTCCAGTAACACTAGAATTGAAGCGAAAGCGAATGAGCCGATTTGTTCGATTTGTCCGGCTCCAACCCATTGAGATGAGAGCAAATCGATCGCACCAATGCAAAGAAGAAATCCCCCAAATGGTGCGATAATCACATCATCTCGTAGAATCGACATATGGATTGTACCGATGATGACGGCGAGTCCACCGATAATAGTGGCAACCATCGGAGCAACCAAATCTTCAGTAGGGCGAGGGGCACTAATGGAAATAATCATTATTACTCCTGTAGTAATTAATAAAAAGGCAAATTTTCCACTTTTTTCTGGAAAAGGTTGGGCACGAGAATAATGGAACACAGTGGCACCCAAAATGAGAAATAAAGAAATCCAAAAAATCATCAAAACACCTCTTATTCGATATCACCGCGCCAGCCGGGCTTCCAAAAATCTTCGTTGTCGAGCCATGCCAACCATTCTTTGCTATCGGCTCTTAATAGTCGAAATGCACGTCGATCTAGACCTTCTAGCAACAAATTGTCTACAATCCCTTCTTGATTCGCATCAATCCATTCTATTTGCATCTGTCGAACTAATCGTTGCCCCTCTGTAAAATTGTCATAATTTCGTTCGCAAACATCTCGTAATTCTTGAATCCAGAGCCTAGTGCCTTTGACATGAGGATCATCATGAATTGGTTTAGATTTTTTTCTGAACGGCCACCAACCCATCTTACTCAGTTTAGCCAGTGTGTTCACAGTTTTGATGCTTGCGAATTCATCAAAGACTAGCGGGTTCTGCCACGCACATGGCTCGTATCGTAGTTCATCTTCATGGAAGGCCCAAAGATGCTGCATTTCGCACCGCAATAAATGAGTATGCAAATCGCCTTTCTTCAGATGGTGTTTCATTGGTCGAACACCGAAATCAAACCGACCCCAATGAATATTTGAAAACCGTGTTAAAGCGAGCTGGTGATTCAACGGTAATCCTACTCGATGAAGGTGGAGAAATTATTGATAGCATGGGTTATGCTGAAGAGATGAAAAAGTGGCGATTAGCAAGCCAAGATGTACACCTCGTAATTGGGCCCCCTGGTGGGTTTGGTGAGCAGCAAACTGGAGCTAAATCACTTTCATTAGGGCCGATTACCCTCCCTCATGAATTGGCAGCAGTCGTGCTTTTAGAGCAACTTTATCGAGCCGTTACAATCATCAAAGGTTTACCTTATCATCGAGCTTAATCAGTATATTGATTGGTATCTGAAATTGAGCCGACATAATCGAGATCAGCCTGGATAACAGAAGCCCGGTGTATTTTCGAGTTGAGGACGGTTCGGTAAGCTGTCATCAAATCCTGCGATAAAAATTCTTTTTTGAATTTGAGGAGTGGATGAATAATGATACCCAAACCAGTCTCTGATACGTTTACGCGCACACGAGGGTAGTCGTTGATAAGTAGTGCAGAGTCAGCGAAAGTACTTCGGTGGTTACGATGTTAGGTAAAATCAGTAATGGATTCGGTATTGCAAATACCAAAAAAGGAATTACAGCAGTCTTGATGGTATTTTTGATGTTGTTTAGCACACAAATGTATTCATTACAAGATTTTGATTCATATGAAGAGGTAAATGATGTTGAGTGGGAACCTACCGAAAAGCGTACATCATATCAACAAATTAACACAGCATCTGGTCCCGTAACTGGAGATGGAGTAAGTAACCCTGCTGCTCAAAACAGCTTTAATGATCCAACCTTTACCGATCCGTTTTATAATGATCCGATGGCAGTTTATGGGAAGATAAGTGACCGTGACGCCCTTGCGTTGGATCCGAGTTATGGATTTTTCCTTGAAGAGACGGATACCAAAGATCACGATAACGATGGCATCTCAGATTTGTATGATTTAGACGATGATAACGATGGTATCGCTGATTTAATCGAGCGTTTCGATGGCTGCTATGGGACCGATCCTTACGATCACGATAATGATGGAATTCAAGATGAATTCGATTGGGATGATGATAACGACGGAATTCTAGAAGGGCCAATCGATTATTCACAAGGTGCGGATCCGCAAAATGTCAGTTCAGATCGTTATGTTCAATCGAATACCGTTCACCCTTGGACGGGTTTAGTAATTGGAAATGGTTACAGAATTGACCAGAATCCCTACGATCACGACAATGATGGAATCCCGGATGAAGATATTGATGGTTCAGGTCGAGGTTCTTATGATGAAGACGATGATAACGATGGACGAATTGATCAATTCACTTGGCCATGTGATTTTGATGGTGATGGAGATGCTGATTATTTTGATTTGGATGATGATGGTGACGGAGTAATAGATCTATGGGATGAACACCCTTGGGATTCAACTCGTTCCGGAAATATCACAAATGTTGCAGCAAATTGGTCAGCTGCAGTAGATTGGCATTCTGCCCAAGTGCATCACGTTTCGATAACTAGTTCTGGTTTTTCTCCAAGAAATATCAATATCAATGTGGGTGACACAATCGTCTGGACGAATGATGATACCACAGATCATACAGTTACTGAAAGCATCGGAGGATCATTCGATAGTGGTAATATTGCACCTAGTGGGACATTTTCAATGACCTTTGCTACGGCAGGAACTTTAGGCTATGATTGTACAATCCACTCAACAATGACTGGGTCAATTAATGTAAATTCAACAGCTAATTTACGGACTTACTCTCAATATGTTGGAGGCGTTGATTTCGTTGACAGAGAAATGGCTTGGCATCCCCGCGAGCAATCATTTAGCTATATTGTCGACGGTGATTTAGACGGTGACGGGATTCCAAATTTCATCGATCCAGACAATGATAATGACGGCTCACCAGATTCTTCGGATACCGATGATGATAACGACGGTTTGGCCGATATGTATGATGTCGATGATGATAATGATGGAATTCCTGATCGTTGCCATCAAGTCGATACCAATGGAGATGGGGTTGGTGATTTACCGGTGTCCGGCCCAATCGAGATCCCGGGAATCGATTGTGAACTAGATTATGATCGTGATGCAGATGATGACCGCTATCGAGTCATCGACCAAGATTACGATTTGGTATGGGATTGGCTCGACCCAGATATGGGAGGAACTCCATTTCCTGACAATCCAGTCGGGGCACCCGCCCTTGATCCAAACGACGAACCTTGGGATTTGGATAATGATGGAATAATCAACGAACTTGATATCTTCCCAAATGTTCACCAGGACACCGTAGATGGCTGGGATTGCCCAAGCCTTACCAATCCTAATCCACAGAATCCTCATGACAATTGTTACTTATTGAGAAAATCGTATACTGGTTTTAATGACTGGGATGGTGATGGAATCAATAATTGGGATGATGTCGATGATGATAATGATGGGATTCTAGATTGGCTCGATATGGATGATAATTGTGATTTCGATGATGACAATGACATGCATTTGTTGAATGGTTCGCTCTATCGAGACGACGGACCTAACCATCTCGACACAGACATCGATGGCGATGGATTACAGAATGATGAGGATTGGGATGATGATAATGATGGAATTTCTGATTATTACGACCCAGATGATGGAAATTGTGGAATTCAAGACTTCGACACTACTGATATTTTTGATTCGACTTATCCAACTGACGATGGTGATTTGCTCGATGGTTCGAATGATGGCCAGATATATGCACACGATATCGCCCATAACTTCTATTGGAATCAATCATGGATGTTTAATCCATTCACTTCTGAAGATGGATTTATTTTGAATTACAATGGATATGATTCGGCAGTCTCACCTGATGATAGCGGAAAGGTCCCAGAACTTTATTGGCATGTTATTCAACGTTGGAGTGCTTTCAATGGCGGCAATTTCTTTGATATAGATACTGATGGAGATTCTCTAATCAACGGAATCGATATCGATCAAGATGGAGATGGACTGCCTGATTGGTGGGATCAGGATGAAGGTAATGATGGGCAACTCGACGTTAATGACATCAAATTTGGTGGTACTTTTGATGATAATGAATGTGGCTCTTCCCTTTTCCTCGCATTTATGGCAGGATTAGCTGAGGAACACGTTTGCGGTTTGTTCTATGCATGGCTCTACGGAGCACCGATTATTAGCCCAAGTTCAACCAATCAAGGCCAATTGGTTTACACATATCCATACAGTTCTCGCCCAGATTCAGAATATGATGATGGTCCATATAATGGCAGTAATTCTCAGGGGCAATGGACATGTAACAAGAATTGCTTCTGGTTTACTTTCGACCCAGGGAGTAATCCTAGCCCAAGCTCTGCCGTAACATACAATCAAATAGCAAATAACCGAGATTTGTGGATTGCTTACGTTGGCTTAAACTACGGCTTTTTCCAGTGGAATTCTGATTCAAATGCAAATTGGTTCCCCGATGAAAAGGCTGATTTACTCAATAATGACGTCGATCCAGATGATGATTGCGGAGCACCCGTTTCAGGAAATATGAACCCACAATGTATGTTCAATGATACAGCAGACTTGGACGATGATTTCGACAATGTTTTCGATCATTGGGATGTCGACGATGATAATGACGGTATCTGGGATTATTTCGAAGTTGACACAAATGATGACCATGATGACGATGCTAATACCGAGCCGGCTGGCAATTTCTTCATCGGTTCAAATTGTGATGACAATGATGATGATGGGACAGATACCGACCCGGATAACGACGGATGGTACCAAGCTGTTTGGGATGTTGGAATACTAGGGCAAGGATTACTACATCCGAAGTATTACGATGTCGACAATGACAACGATGGTGTTCCGGATGGCGAGGATCCAGATGATGATAACAATGGAATTCTCGATGCAGACCAGGAACTACTTTGTTTCGTCGGAGAAGAACAATTTGTTTGGGATCACGATAATGATGGAATATTGAACTGGGCTGATGATGATTGGGATGGGGATGGGCGAGTCAACACTCTCGAATTGGCTACAGCGACTCCTCTAATTTCAGCATGGGATCACGATAATGATGGGTTGCGAGATGATATTGACTTGGATGATGATTCAGATGGAATGGAAGATGCTGACGAAGTTATGCTTTGGCCATCTCGATTCAATAATCAATCAACTAATCCATGGGATCATGATGATTTCGGAGGCGGCGAAGGTATTGCTAATCCAACAGATCCTCAAACCGGCCCAGATGCAATCGATGAAGATGACGATACCGATAATCGCACAGATACGGATTGGGATCAGTTTGAGGAAGAGGATGGAAATACTTCTGACTGGGATTCTGACAATGATGGCATCTTAGATGAAGATGATAAAATACCTACTAGAATTACACTAACCGTCCCAGAAGTAATGTGGCTGGATTATCGTTATGCTGTCAAGTTCAATGGTACTGTAAATTGGCTAGATCCTGAGCAGGGTGTCTTCATGCCAGCCCCAAATCTGCCCGTTCAAATCCATATTGATTGGGCTCGTAATGGTACAACTGCTCTTGAGACAATCGATGTTCTTACCGACGAGAACGGTAATTATGTGGTTGGTCAATTCCTCTTCCCAGAGGATTTGACAGTCGGTTCTAATTTGACTTATAATGTATATGCAGAAGTAACTGAAATGTTCATTCACGATGGTGCTGCAACAGAACCGGTTCCAACCGAAGTCCGAGCGAACACAACAATTGATTATGTTGCATGGACATATTTCCGTAGTGATGAACAGCCACTCTTCATCGATTACAAGGTACACTATACTGCAGATTGGGAGAGAGGTAAATTTGACAACAGACTCTCACATGCACCGATTTCGTTCACCGTCCACGGTGGCCCATTTGGTAATGCCACTCATCCTACTGTGTTCGATGGTTATGGCTACGGTTATCGATCTGATTCAGGAGGGTGGGTTTCACTCTCCTTTGTTCAATCGAGCGGAAGCCAAGGTATTTGGAAACAGGTTCAATGGAATTCAACAATTGATAATGGAGTAGGAAAAGTTCCTGGTGCTTATGAGGAAATTGTTTGGGATAACACTTCAAAATCACACAGCATGATTGGAATATATGAATATACAAACACCAGTTTACCGATTGGCGACTATCTTTTCATTGGTATGTCTCGACCCGATTTAGGTGCAGAATGGCCTTGGCCATATCTAGAGGGCGATGAAACAGATTCATTCGCGATCCGATCAATGCATAGAATGTATATCGAAGCAGATGTGATAACCCCATCCATCCGGCCAGTTTACTTTTGGGATTCAACTCAATTCACCGGCTCTTCTTTCGGAGCATGGCGAGCATTATTCCACTCCCCGTCCTTGGCTAATGCAGGCCTTGATTTCGGTACAGAAAGTCTTGGGAAACCATATGCTATGCTCTGGGATGGTACGCCTGAAGGATTGACGGGTGAGTCTGGTAGATTACGCCCATTCCTCTCTTCGAATGGCACTCATTGGTTCATCGCAATGCAAAATGGGGGGGATTTCAACGTTCCACCATGTGGACCGATTGACCCAAGAGATCCGGAAAGCGATGCGAGATGTGAAATTGTACCAGAAATGTTCACAGGAGAAACGTTCAGAATTATTGGAACGGTTTGGAACCGAACTATGACCGCATGGCCTCACGACCCTATGGCTCTACAGGTTGATGTAGATCACAACGGTGTTTTCGCAGGTTCCCAAGAGACTGGATTTGCGCGTGCTCCAGATATGGTGAACGGCGAAGCAGTATTCGATTACAACTGGACCTGGTATTCTCAATATGCAGCGGGCGTATTTGGAATCCGTGCAGATTTTACAAATTCGAATTTCTACTTTACTGGAAATCAATCGAATGTTCTCGCGCCGACAGGTGCATATGTGAACATCTCAGTCATTGGTACTACCGATTTCCAAATGAATCTGATACCACGTCTTTATCGAGGACAAAATACAACAATTGAGGCACGGCTCATCGACAATGCGTATCAGCCTGTTCGCGATGCTCCAGTGAATTTCACTTGGTCTGCAGACGGAACTAGCGATATAGCGATAACCGATCATAACGGTGTTCTTCAAGTCAATTTGACAATTGATGAAATGCATCAACTCGGTAATTTCACTCTAAGTTACACATATCCAGGCGACACATATCGCCAAGGCAGTGCTCACGAAATCAACCTCTGGGTTGTTTCTCGAACATTTGTGTCTCTCCAAAGTACGACAGAAAATCGTCTTTCGAGTGGAGATTATTGGGAATTCAGTGCTCAGGTAACAGACGATAATCGAACCGCCGCTATCAAGGATAAAGGCGAATTCCTCGATGGATGTGATGAAAATGGCGGAGAAATTTTAGTGATTCTTGAAGGCGTCGATTTCGAACAACGCATTCATAGGCAAATCGTTGAGACGCTTTGCCCTAATGCGGGTTCAATTAATTACAGAATGTTGTTAGATCCACAATTGCTCAGAGATGACCCTAATTCCTTCCTTCCTGACGGATTTGGACCAGTCAATGTCATCCTTCGTTTCGCAGAAAACCTTCCCCATGAAGGTTGTGAACCTCTCGATGAGGAAATGTTGAGAATTTCAGGTGCTTGGGATCCTTGCGACCAAATTCTCAACAGCGATCATTATCGAAAGATTTTCCGTCACGATGAGCGTGGATTCAGCCTGATTGGCCGCACCACGCTTTCTGTTGACGATCAGATTGTTTACACCTCTGAAATTGACCCAGTTACTGGCCAAGCTATCGATAAACCGATGGTTGTTACCGGTCAGTTAATCGATGAGCTTGGCTCGAATCTATCGAACCGAGCAATCCAGGTTCAATACGAAATGGTCGGCTCTGATTTAGGCGTAAAATCTTGCCAAGGTGATATAACTGACATCAATGGCATGTTCGATGTAATTTGCCCACTAAATGACGTTCAAGCAGGTCAAGCGAAGGTAACTGTGAATTTCCTTTCATATGAAACCGGAGATCAATATCGATATAAAAATTCGAGTTTAACGAAGTTCTTCCCTGTCTTTTCTAATTCTACAATGACCTTCCAAGAAGTAGGGCCATTCCGTACTGATGTCGACACATATCAATTCCAAAACGGAACTGTTTTCCCAGTTCTTTACCTAAAGGAATCGTTCCATATCGATGCAATGTTGACTCAAGTCAATGGTAATCCAGTCGGAGGAAAGTGTCTCAACATCTACCTCGACCCTGAAACTAATACCCGTCCTATCGCAACTGCCATCACTCGTGATGGCACTGGTGAAATTGAATGGTATTCCGGCGATCCGGATGATAATCCAAGCCGCCGTGGTGTTGAGCCAAACGGAAACCAGTTAGAGGGCTTCAGGACGATTAGAGTTGCATATGAGCCGACTAAGGAATTACCCGGAGGTTGCCGGGCTGAGACGACCCCAGTCGTCAATGGTTCGTTCCAAGATGTCGAAGTTCTAGTCAGAAGCAAGGTTGATATTTTGCTGAAGAACCATTGGTCAAATCCATTGGGTTACCAGATCGGTGATGAAGTCGCTGGGGCCGTGGCAATTTTGCGAGACCGTTTGGATGTTTCAGTTGAAGGTGAAACTGTTATCTTCACCTTTCAGTATTGGAATGGCACAGGATGGGAAACAAATAATGTTGAATACGCTGTGACAAATGAGCATGGTGAGGCGAATTTCAGCTTTATTTACACCGGAGAAGAAGTGCCTGGAGAGCTCGATATTACTGCTGTGAATGGCAAATGGCGAGTTCTGATTCATTTCCAAGAATCGTCGTTTTTCCAAGAAGAGTTCCTTAACAGCACACCGGTGATTTATCTCGGTGAGCCTCTTGTTGAACAAAACGCGAATTTCTTCACGTTCAAGGTCTTGACAGTTATTGGAATTGCTCTAGCATTCGCTGTCCTAATCGGTGCGATAATGTATCGAAATTACAATGAGCGCCGCCGAATCGAAATAATTCGTGGAATCCTCACAGATTCATTGATGTCATTGAAAGCATCGAATGATTATATTCAGACAATTTTCAATTGTTACAAGGATTTAGTTCGTTTCTTCCGCAGCCGTGGAGCTATGAAGAAAGTCTATGAAACAACTCGTGAATTTGAGGATGCAATAAATGCCATGCTTGGAGGAATAATGCCACCTGAAGATTTGGATACATTGTTTTCAATCTTTGAAGAAGCGCGATATTCAGACCACGAAATCGGGGCGGATCAAAGGGATCGAGCAATTGCAGCTCTACAGGCGCTTATCAATCATCTAAGCAATGCTCTCGGGGAGAGTATGTTGAACCGAACATCGTCTAATGAATCGACCCTTTATGGCTCGCGTGTGAAAGCCGGTGAGTTCATCGATTCTGAAGGTAACACAAGAATTGCTGGAATTGATGAAGAAAATGAGAACGACGGCTTCAGCTTATGAGGCCGGACGTAGGAATTGCACGCCCAATTATTTGGGCTACAACCCTCACATGTCCGCAGCATGTCGAAACACCCCTTAGGGGTGGTAGTAGCATTCATAACAGGTAGGCAGGTGGCCGCGATACCCAAGAAACGTCGAGGGAGTCATTATGATAAAGAATACGAGAAAGACCAACGCTGCCCTTATCGCCTTAATCGGTGATTTGAGAGCACAGAGCAGGTCTACCGGTTCTGCACTATGGCGAGACGTTGCTATGCGATTGGAAGCCAGTCGCAGCAACTGGGCTGAACCAAACCTCAGCCGTCTATCGCGCTATGCTGCGCAAGAGGACACAGTCCTCGTGCCAGGCAAGTTGCTCGGTAGCGGTGATGTGGTTGGAAAGCCTAACGTCGCCGCCTACAGTGTCAGTTCTGGAGCCCGCTCTAAAATTGAAGAAGCAGGCGGGCGTGTAATCACGATCCGTGAATTGATGAACGAAAACCCAGAAGGCTCGGGGGTGAGAATCCTTGGCTGAAGCTGGAACACTTGTTTACGATGCAACCGACAAGGTTCTCGGTAGATTGGCTAGCCATGTTGCAAAGGAATTACTTTCCGCGCGAAAGGCTGGAAGCCCACTGCGAGTTATCGTTGTGAACGCAGAACACGCAATCGTTTCGGGACCCAAAACGACGGTTTTCGCAGATTACGATTTCAAGTACAAGTTGAACCATCCTCGTAAGGGGCCGTTCTTCCCAAGAATGCCTGACCAAATCATGAAGCGCACTGTCCGTGGAATGCTGCCGTATCAGAAGAATAGCAGTGGTCGAAATGCAGTAAGGGACCTTCGTGTACTTATCGGTCAGCCAGCAAACCTCTCTGGAGAGGAATTGCCTGACGGCCACGCATGGGGAGACACAACTCATCTAAATCGCCCACTACCATTGAAGTTCGTTCGATTGGGCGAAATTTCATCCTCACTCGGTGTGGATGCAACACGTTGGGGAGGTCAATGAATATGGCAAAGAAGCAGAGGAAAACCGCTGTAAATACCAGTGGAAAGAGGAAGACTGCGATCGCTCGAGCAACCGTCCGAAAAGGACAAGGCCGTGTTCGTGTTAATAGCCAACCAATTTACATCATGGAGCCAAGCCTTGCTCGTCGTAAGGCGCTTGAGCCGGTTCAAATTGCTGAAGGTATGAACCGCTTAGCTGATGTTGACGTTATCGTCAATGTAGAAGGCGGTGGCCAGATGGGACAAGTCGATGCGATTCGTACAGCAATCGCCCGCGGATTAGTCCATTATAACGGCGGTGCTGAGGGTATTGATGAAGAACTTCGAGATGAATATCTACGGTTCGACCGTAGTTTACTAGTTAACGATCCACGCCGAAAGGAAGCGAAGCACCAAATGGGTCGCGGCGCTCGGAAGAAGTGGCAGAAGTCGTATAGGTGAGGTGAAGAGAAATGTTGATTCCAGTTAGATGTTGGAGCTGTGGCAAAGTCATTGCTCAGAAGTATAGTGAATACAAAGAATCTATCGCTCTTGGAGAGGATGCTCAAATCGTTTTGGATAAACTCGAAATCGAGCGATATTGCTGCCGAAGAATGTTCGTTGGCCACGTCGATCTAATCGACGAGGTTGCCCCGTTCAGTATCTCTCGCGAGACATAAATCGTCAGTTAGTGCTTTGACCTAATCCTAATTCGTTAGGATTACCCAAAGGGCCTGTAGGTTAGCTTGGCCTATACTTCGCGGCTGGGGGTCGCGAGACCCAGGTTCAAATCCTGGCTGGCCCACCAACAATGAAGACTAGTGATAACAATCATTCACTCATTAAGAAAGTAGAGTAAAGAGAGGGTTTTAGGCACTTAACCCGCCTCGAAGTACATGGTTGGAGAGCGCCCAGACGTAGGTGATGAGCGGGCGCTCATCGAATGGTTATCCGAGCAAATTTCTTATCATTCAGACCTCTATTACAACGAAGCCTCTCCGGAAATATCAGATGCTGAATTTGATGTATTATGGGATGAATTAAAGTCTTTAGATTCAGAAAATCCACAATTGAATCGTGTCGGGTCAGATCCACCGGCTGGAACCGAAAAAATCACCCATCTTTTTCCTATGAGTAGTCTTGACAAAGCCACAGAATCGGATGAGATATCTCACTTTGTTGGCCAAACTACCGCCCATGGTAGGCAATTTGTTTGTCAACCAAAACTTGATGGCTCAGCTCTCTCATTAGAATATCGTCGCGGACGACTGGTCAGGGCAGCGACGAGAGGCAGTGGTTTGCGTGGAGAGGACGTGACTGCCAACGCTCGTCGAATAGCTAACATTCCCGAATCACTTAGTTGGCAAGGAGATTGTCATATTCGAGGTGAAGTCGTGATGCCACTGGCAATTTTTAGACATAAATATTCTGGAATTGCTCCGAATCCCCGAAATCTAGCAGCTGGTTCTCTACGGCAAAAAAATATCGAATCAGGAAAAGGTGATGCTGCTGATTTGATATTCCTTGCCTACGATGTCCAATTCCCAAGCAATGAATATCGTCATCCTGATAGCCCAGAACCACCAAATTATATTTTCGACTCCGAAGCAAATGAATGGCTTACTACGATTGGAATTGAAATTGCTGGAAATACCGTAGTCAAAGGAAATGATGATGATTCGACATCAAACTTAATCATTGATGTGACCAAATATTGGGCTGAACATCGAGCAGATGCGGATTGGGAGATTGACGGGATAGTCATCAAATTAGACCAGCTCGAAAAACGCGGATTGCTCGGTAAAACCGCACATCATCCCCGTTGGGCATTGGCGTGGAAATTCCCGCCAGAAGAAGCATTTAGTGTGTTGATGGATGTCGATTGGCAAACCGGCAGAACAGGAACGGTAACTCCGGTTGCTCGTGTTGCACCAGTGGTGGTTTCAGGAGTGACTGTCGAGAATGTAACACTACATAATTCAGGTGAATTAGAGCGTTTGGGAATAAAAATTGGTGATAAGGTAAGAATAGTTCGACGAGGTGATGTAATTCCTAAAATCATTGAAACCCTCGGCGCAGCAAAAATTATTGATATTAGCGGTCTCTCTCATGCAGATGGCTCCGAATTTATTGGAATTTTACCAAATATAGCCGAGATTTCTATCCCGAAAATCTGTCCCTCCTGCTCCTTCGAATTAGTCGAAGATGGGGCATTTATTCGTTGTAAAAATCTTGATTGTGCATCTAGGCTCGAGCGCTCGATAGTATATTGGTGTCGCTCACTTGAGATGGATGGGATCGGCGAAAAATTAGCAGCTCAATTAATCGCTGAAGGATTGGTCAACACACTTGCAGATCTCTATCGACTAAATATCCCAGATTTACTCCAATTAGAGCGGATGGCTGAGCGATCTGCAACGAAGGTAATCGATGAACTAGGTGCGACTAGATCGCTAACTCTCAGCCGATTCCTATCGGCATTAGGATTACCCGGAATAGGCCCAGAAATCGCCGTTAGTATCGCAGAAAAAGTCGGAACAATCACAACTCTTCTTGAGTTGGTTGAAGCCCGCGATGATAAAGTCGGTGAAGATGAGACTGGTAAACCATTCAAACATAATTTTGCGATATCACAATTAATCGAAATTGAAGGAGTAGGTACGACTGTTGCAACTCAATTATTGAATGGAATCGCAATTAGATTAGCAACAGTCGTCGATTTGACAAATCAACTAGAAATTTCAGACCAATCGGCCCCCACCTCTGAGGGAAATTTTTTCGGCCAAACATTCTGCATAACAGGAACATTGAGTCGGCCAAGGAAGGAAATAGCATTGTTAATTAAGGCAGAAGGTGGCAAAGTTGTTTCTTCTGTTTCGGGTCTATTGAGCGTTTTAATCGCTGGCGAATCTGCAGGTTCAAAACTTGAAAAGGCAACCCGATTAGGTGTTCGAATATTGAACGAAGTTGAATTCAATTTGTTAGTCAGTGATGTAAATTCGCAACCGGAAACAACAAAAAAAGACGAAGAAAAGCGCGCAACGCTATTCGACTATTGATTATCCATACATTGTTGTAGGTGCCGAAGATGCATCTTCTGCAACTGGATTCAGAGTCGCAGCCATCATGTCCCGAATCTGTTGTTCAAGTCTCTGAGCCTCTTCTAACAAGGGTTCAGGATCGAGATGAACAGCAGGCAATAAACCATCTAGACATTCAATAATTCTCGCAGCAGCTCTTGCATCTGGAATCGCACCATTTCCGATTTTACCAGAAGATTCAGCTAAAATCGCCATTCCTATCGAATTGCGTCGTCGACATTCACCCATCATAACTCCAGTCATTCCACCAACCACTCCTTGTTGCAATAAAGGAACTTTAAGATCTGTTAAAATCTTGTGCGCAGCGGTGGTCGAACCGATACCGAGCAGAGTTTCAGTTGAATCATCATCATCGAAAATTGTGTGCTTATGTTCAATTCCTAGGGCATAGGCATCTACCATAATCATTGGACCAGTATTATTTGTTTTACACCAATTCAACAGGGCTTCGGTAAGTGGTAAACATAATTTAGAAGAAATTTGAATTTCCGATGCAATCAAAATTACTTTATTGCATTCCTTCATACTACAAATCGGCTCACCTGAGTAAAATCGCAATGGTGGTAGGGGCAATCCTTCCTGAACCAAACAGACCGGCGGAAGAGAGGGATGGCGTACTCCGCCGACCAATTTCAATTCTAATTTTTCAACTAAATAATGCGCTACGATACTGCTAACGAAGCCAAGTGAAGGAAAACAACATACGATTAGCGCACCAGAAACATCGATTTCGGGGTCGACTTCAACCGCGGGTGCCTCAGACATTGTAGGACAGTGAGTGGTGAAAGGTGTTAATCGTTATGACTGTAAGAGGACCTTATATCGTAGCGAGCATGAGGTATTGAAGATGGTTGAGGAATTTATCGCACATCAATTATCACCTTCTTCTTGGAGTAGATACGAGGAATGTCCGAGGAAATATTGGCTTTCACGTCAACGTCTACCTCGTAAGGCAAGCATGCCAGCCGCTATGGGAAATGCAGTGCATAATTCGGTCGAGGATATTTGTAATATCGATGTGGGCGACCGAGACGAAAGCGAAGTCGGATGGCTTCCTTCTACTGCGAAGGCGATTCTCGACCGCCATTGGGCGATAGAGAAGAAAAATTTTCTTGAAACTCCTCGTCATCCGAGATGGAAAGCGGAGATGATTACCAAAGCACATGATGGACTAATCGGTGCTTTGAACATATTATTTTCTAAATCACCAGTCGGTGAGATCGGCCTCTCGGAGGTGACGATTGGTCAATGGAAGCAAATTCAATCCATAATTTTAGCAAACGAAGGAACTTTGGTTTCAGAATGTGGTCGATTGATGGGTAGGCTAGATTTATTGATCGCTGATATCGATAAGGAAGGAATTTCTCGAGGGTGGATTGTTGCGGATTTGAAAACCGGCAGACCGCCGAAAGTGAACTTGAATGAGAAGGTCAGCCGTCAATTACGATTTTATCGAGATTTATTGAAAGAAATAAATCCAGATCATCCTGAAGTTTCGGCCGAAGGATGGTATTCTGCAAATCAGACGATTCATCGTGCTGATGGTGATTCTGTGTTGCCAGCCGCACTTATCGCCTGGGAGGGAATGCGACCGACAGATGAGCCAATGGAAGCGACTCCTAGTGAGCAAGCCTGCGGGTTTTGCGAGTACAAGGCTTGGTGCCCAATTTGGTGGAATGCAAGGCGTGATGGAATTTTGCCTCCAGGACCGATGTTTAGGGACGAAGTGGTTCGGGTGATAAGATTCGACTCAGATGCAGGTGCTGCATTATTTGAGAGAATGCCACCAATCGGTCACGATGGTGAAGTAGCCCGTTCTGAACATAAATTCGGGGCGATTATTCGTGATCAAGCCAAAATTCAGATGAATGAATTACTGAATTCTGGATATAAAGGTCCGATTTTTCTTGGCAGTTCTAGAGTCGATGGAAAAATAGTCCATCTCGGCGACTGGAGTGAGGTATTGCCATGGTCGCCCTTGCTCTTTTCTCAACGCGAGAATCAGTCGAGAATGTCTTCGCGTAATTGATTTGAAATCGTTTGTGGAATTGGACTTGAAGGTGAAAATAACCAATTTAAATATCGTTGATCAATGACCTTTAATTCCTGTAAGGTTCTACCTTTATATTTGCCAAAGGCAATAACGATACCATTTTCACTTTCACGTAAATTACCCCCAGTTCCAGGAATTGGTTCGAGGTCGACAAGTCCAGGCCCAAGGGTATCATCTATCTTTTGACCCGATAAAGAATCTTGTAAATCATCTAGAGACCCTCTGAACCAACGAGGGTTTGCCTTCATCATTTCCCACAGAAGAAGTAGAGTCGCACCAGCATCGGCACTTGCTCGGTGAGCATTATCCAAGCCGATTCCAAATCTTGTACAAAGATGACCGAGAGTGTGTCGGCCAGGAATTCGCAAACGCTTTGCGAGGACTAATGTGTCGATAATAGCTCGTGGTTTTGGTGTTTCAACACCTGCGCGAACACATTCCATTTCGAGAAAAGTCCAATCGAAACGAATGACGTTATGTCCAACGATTACAGCATCATCCATTAATTTTGCAATATCAAAAATATGTCGAGCAAATTCTCCTGATTCGCGCACATCAGAATTTGTAATTCCATGAACTCGAGTTGCTTGCTCGGGAATACGTTTACCTGGATATACCAATGATTGCAAATGGATATGGCTTCCATCACAATCGCTTCCAATCAATGCATATTCAACAATCCGCTCACTTCGTGGATTGAAACCAGTAGTTTCCAAATCAAATCCAAGAACCCGATAGCCGGTGAGCATTCCGCTAGACACGAAGGTATCGCCGTGGGCATTGTCCATGAACTTCTTGCCCGTTCCCTTACAATATTGAAAAAACCCTCTTCATATTCTGTAATAACCCAACATCGCTATGAGGGCAACATCACGCAGAACTGGATTGATGGGCACCTCGCAGACGATGACACTCGGCATCGGTGCAATGTTGATACTCGTCTCAGTGGCTGGATGTACCGGTTTATCGGCCACAATTCCTCGGGCAGATATTTCAGCCGACCTAAACGAAGTAAATGTAGGTGGTACTGTAAACTTCGATGCTCGAGATTCCTCTTCTCCAGACCCCACCATCATCAAGGATTTCCTCTGGGATTTCGATGATGGCGGCACTCGCACCACAAAAACGGGCATAGTTAGTCACATTTTCCTAACAGCTGGAAATCACGATGTAGAAGTTGTCGTAGTCAATGATAGAGGTGAACAAGACCATGCTACCATTACGATTTTTGTGAATTCCCCTCCTACAATTCTCATTGAATCGCCATCTTATGTCAGAACCGGTGAATCTGCAACGCTCGACGCCACGGATTCGTTCGATCCTGAAGGTGGCCCACTTGAATTCATTTGGGATTTCAACATAGGAGCGGATTCAAACGGCGACGGAGATTTCCAGAACGACGCAGATGCAACCACTTCGATAACCTCTCTTGATATCTTTGAATCAGGCAACCGCACGGGCAAGTTAACCGTTGTCGACGACAAAGGAGGGGTTTCGACAGAGATTTGGACGGTGAAGGTAATCACTCGTAATTTCCATATCGTTTGGGAAGAACAACATGTCACAATCGAGCGTTCAGGATATCTCAATCAAGGAGATTCCATCCAATTTGAACACGAACCAGGGGCTGGCGCAAGGATGATTCAAGTCAATGCAACCCTTACTCTCGCCCGAGATATTCTACCGATAATGTGGCCCGAAGATAATTTCACACTATCTCTGAGCGTTCCGATGACTGGATGGAATACATTTTCTTCTACAACTCACGATAATATCACTGAAAATGCAACTTCGTCAATTGAAAGAAGTGAGATGAATGACCGCCCCGAAAGCGGATATTCCACTCAGGCTGACTCAGATGAGTGGTTGACTGGTGATTTGTTGAATCAAGCTGGACAGCGCTTTGGTCAAGGAACTTGGATTTGGACAGTCACAGCCGACCAATGTGACCCTGACTTTCCAGTAGATGGCGTCGATCCAGATGGTGGTAATGATTGGAAATTGGTTATTGAATACATCATTCTTGTTCCACGAGTAAGTGAGATTGGAATTTGAGTAACATCGGCTTTGGTGCGAAGGGCTTTCAAGTCGTTCTCGGTGGCAGCATCATGGTCAAGTCGATGGAGATAACCAAGGTCTCTATTCGCGATCGGTTGATTGCGGATGTCAAGGTATTGATGGGCGACCCAACCGACTATGATTTTTCTCCTAGGGCAGAGATCGATGGAAATGTCCTAAGCATCAAGAACAACGGAGTTGAAGATAATGCAACATCTTTCGAACTCGATGAGGAGATGATGCAAATTGCAGAGCGCGACAGGATGGTCGAACTACGAATTAAATTCAGTGTTGAAGGGATGCATGGCACCCTCATACACGGGACTGCAAATCCTCGTGACGGTCCTAAATCAAAGAAATTAGCACAACCAAGTTGGAAAACTGTTTTGCCTTTGAGCCTGTGAAGAAGTAATTCTTCAAACCGGCGAAATTAAACAGGAGTCGCCGGTCGACCGGCTCACTGGACCCATAGTGTAGCCTGGATATCACTGGGGCTTGCGGAGCCTCAAACCCGTGTTCAAATCGCGGTGGGTCCGCCATCTAGGTGGTCTTAGTGAAAGCAAGACTAGATGGTGAATCTGGGCACAATCTATGATTGTGCTGAGAGCTGCCATTAGATGATTGAAAGTAGATGCTAGTCTTTCGACCGATTCATTTAGGACCTACTTGTCGCGATATTACTGAATCTGTAGTGTAGCCTGGATATCACTCTAGCCTCCGGAGCTGGAAACCCGTGTTCGAATCGCGGCAGATTCGCCATTTACTCGTCAGAAACCCTTGGGTGCGTCAACATAGTGTTCAAGCGGAATCACATAGACGCAATATCATGACGTTCGTATCAAGCCGACGTATCGACTTCCCGATGGTCGATTTGGCAAAGATTGTCTACTATCCAAAATTTTGGGATCTAGCGCACCGATTCTACGAAGAATCCTGGGAGTTCTCCTGTGGCATGCATTACAATGAGATTCTGAGTGAACACCAAATCGCATTTCCTCTTGTCCACAGCGAAGCCCAGTTCCTACACCCTCTAGCCTATGGCGACACAGTTCATTGCTCTATCAAAGTTGCAAAAATAGGAACCACATCCGTCACTTGGCACTACGAATTCCGTAATCAAGATGGTATTCTATGCTGGACAGCAGATCAAGTTACGGTGTGTACTGATATGAGGCAGGTGAACAAGAAAATACCCGTCCCGGGATGGATGCGTGAAGGATTGGAAAAGATGCAATCTAACTAGGGTTTTGGCCATTTTTTTGCTAAAACTTTTGCGAGTTCGTCATCCATTCTTGCATCCCACCAATTTGCATCACGCCATATTGCGTATCGGCCCCGAATGCCCCGTAAATCTGCATTTTCGAGCTTAGTATTTTGAAAATTAGACATGTTCATTCTCGCCTTCAGGAATCTCGCTCCTCGCATATCAGCCCCATCAAATGCGCATTTCATCAAATTCGCTCGTAAAAATGAGGCATTTCTCAGATCTGCGCCAGAGAGATTTGCACCTTCTAAATCAGCTTCATCGAAAACAGCTCTGCGCAAATCAGCTCCTGAGAGATTCACATCACGCAAATCTTCGCCGATATGAGACGTAAACGACCAATCTTTGTGCTCAGGCTTCTCTGGCGTGTCTTCTTCACTCAAGAAGAGACCCTTTCCATATGATTTCGGCCGGCGTCAGTAAGTACAACATAGCGGTTTTTCTTTGGCATCCCTGTTGGGTATTGGAGTAATGGTTCTTGCTTATTTCCTCTGATTCCACCCTCTAACATACGATTGATATAGAGTGAAAAAT
The DNA here is from genome assembly GCA_963934165.1 of uncultured Candidatus Poseidoniales archaeon. Taxonomy (GTDB): domain Archaea; phylum Thermoplasmatota; class Poseidoniia; order Poseidoniales; family Thalassarchaeaceae; genus MGIIb-O2. The sequence goes on along the minus strand of CAWVXH010000002.1, from coordinate 57,117 downwards.
TCCATTTTTCTACTTCCCCCTCAGTCCATTTTCCTGCTAAAGATATCAAATTTTTCAATTCACGAGGAGGTGTATTAGTCTCTTTTTCGACAAATCGTAGATAGTGAATTGCCGCCAAAATAACATCTCCTGTTTTTTCGATATTACACGAATCCAAAAGTCGACGAAACGCAGAGCCACGCTCTGGGATTCCGCTTTGAATAGCTCGCTGTGCAGCAGCTTCGACAGCCTCTTCTCTAGCTTTTCGAATAACAGATAAATTTGCAGTCCACGAACCCTCTTCTTTGATTTTTAGCCAAGCATCATCCATTTCTTTCGCTGACCCGGAAAGATCTATTTCTTGACTCCCCACTCTAATGTAGATTCTTCCTACGTCCGATCGACCGCCCTCGCTCATGAATTAATACTGAATAGTCGGCTTTTGTAAATTTATCGTCTCGTTCTTTAACAAATTGGGCAGGTTACTTTCAACCGTCGCATTCAAGAAATCTATACACAGAGGCGGTTGATATGGGAGCAGACCACAACGGGGCCTATCCATTGGTTCTGCATGCTGAAGCAGACCCGAATCGCCTCGGTGGAACCGCTATTTGTGGATTTTCCACCGTAGGTTCAGTTGGTGTGATCACAACATCACATCTTATCAGTTCGTTGAATTTAGATGTGATGGGGACTGTTTTACATCCTCAATTTCCTGCCATTGCCTTAATCCACGATTCGATTCCAAAGCATCCTGTTCGTGTCTACCAAGGCGAAGAAATAGGAGTTTTTACTTCGGAAATACAATTTCCGTCTGAAAATGATATATATTTCGGCGAAACCGTCCTAGAATGGTTCACCAAGGGAGGTTTCGATCGACTAATTGTCATTGATGGTGTTGTTAGTAATGAACTTGGAATTAAAGAAGATAGTGAATTATGGGGAGTTTCTTCTTCACAAATAGGCAGAAATCACCTTGATGATGCCGGAATTCAACGAATTCAACACGGCATCGTTTCAGGAATTTCGGGATATCTCATCGCTGAAGGTGAGCGAAGAGGTCTCGATGTGACTGCTCTGCTTGCCGAATGCAATCCGATGTATCCTGACGCTCGTGCTGCGTTAATCGCTATCGAGGGGATATCTGAACTTCTAGATAAGGAAATTCCTGTTCAAGGATTACTCGACGATGCAAGAAATATTGAAGCGCGCGTCAGAGAAGCTTTCGAGCGCGCGCAATCAACAGCCCTTCCAGCACCACGCGATGATGATGATGATGATGAAGTCCACATGGTCTACTGATTAGTAGAATGGATTTGTTCCAGCCGCGTGATCGGTTGTATCGACGACTTCAGTAATACCAGGTACATTCTCGATTATCATTACTTCAACTCCTTGTTTCAGAGTCACATCGGCCATACCACAGCCTTGGCATCCACCACCGAAGGCGATCAATGCCTTACCCTCATTGATGCCGATAAAATCAACATGTCCGCCGTGTGAAGCCACAGCGGGATTCACTTTCTCTTCAATAATTTCAGCTACGGATTGGGATAATTCGTCAATCCAGAGGGGATTGGGATTCTCGAAAGAGAAACCACCCCCCATCAGTGTCTCCTTGAAATCTAGAGTTGTTCCATCTATGTATTGAACGCTTCTTTGCGCGATTATCACATCAAAACCACTTGAATTTGTCAGTATATCGTCATCCTTCAAATCTTTATTTTCAATCAATTGCAAATCATATTGGAAGCCTTTCGGACCTCGGCCAATAATTTCAATTCGAACAGCAAGGTCTTTTCCACCATCTGCTTGAGAAATGAATTGTTCGAGCATCTCACGAGCCTTGTCGGTGATAGTCAACATAATTCTCATCCTCCCCTGAAGTCTGCCGTTTTTCAACCTGTCTTTTATCGAGTAACACTAATTGCCTTGATTCGGTTGGCAAGGTTGTGCAGCCAACCGTGCTCGATGTATTTGACCGGCAATTGAAAGATTTGCGTATTTCGGTTACGGATAGATGTAATTTTCGCTGCCGTTATTGCATGCCTAGAGAAAGGTTTGGTGAAAGCCATACTTTTCTTCCACGCCGTGCCCTATTATCCTTTGAAGAAATCGAAAAAGTGGTTCGCTCTTGTCTTCCCCTTGGTTTGGAAAAAGTCCGAATTACTGGTGGCGAACCACTATTACGGCCAGGTTTAGCCGATTTGGTCCGACGAATATCTTCCCTCGGCCTTGAGGTTGCTTTGACAACGAACGGGTCTCTTTTGCGAGATCAGGCTGAAAATTTACGCGAAGCCGGTTTGTCTCGTGTGACTGTAAGTTTGGATGCCTTAGACCCCAATATTCATTCTGTAATGACAGATAGTGCGATTCCGGTTGAGGATGTATTGGATGGAATAGATGCCGCACGGGAGGCAGGTTTGTCTCCTGTGAAAGTCAATTGTGTTGTCCAGCGTGGTGTTAACGAATCTGAAATCGAAAAACTCATCACACATTTTCGTGGAACAGGTGTTGTTGTTCGTTTTATCGAATATATGGATGTTGGACGAACAAATGGTTGGCAATTAGGGCAGATTGTCCCCTCAGAAAAGATTCTTTCTCATCTCAAAACAATATTTGATTTAGTTCCACTTGAATCAGAGAATCCAAGCGAAGTCGCAGTTCGTTGGGTTCATTCTGATGGTTCGGGAGAAATTGGATTTATTTCATCTGTATCCGAACCCTTCTGTGAAAATTGTTCTCGCATCCGTTTGTCTGCAGACGGGCTATTGGTAACTTGCCTGTTCGCTACTGGTGGGCATGATATTCGCGCTCTGATTCAGAGTGAGACTAGTGAGGATGAATTGAATGAAGCCATTGCTGCGATTTGGCAGCGTCGTGACGACCGCTATAGCGAAAATCGCTCCAGTGAAACCAGGTCATTACCTCGAATCGAAATGTCATATATCGGGGGATGAGTCGAAAATTCGCTTCGGAATTTTTCGAATAAGTCAACTTTCTGACTGAATTGAATTTGCAACTTCAACAATAATATGCCACGGTGCATCGGTTCGAAATGCAGGTTTTGCATAATGAGCTCTAGCTGCACAGTGCCCCCTTTCTTCAAGTAATTCTACCATAATATTTGGACTGGGAGGTGAGCCGATTTTCAACCAACTTGCCAAATCATCGGTGAGGATAAAATGCGGGGAATGAATCGCAGTGGCTTCGCTTGAAATGTAACGCACATTCCTTGAAATTTTTCGCTGTTCTAGTTCAATTTCTTTTTCACTCCACCCCAGGGGGTCATCTATTCGAAATATTGGAGAAGATAGTGAAAATGTTGCTTGTTCAGTAATATTCTCCATTACTTCTCTCACTCCGGTTGGACCAATCCACATCGGTCCAGAAATCCGCTTGTCTCCACTATCCACAGGTTGACTCAATGGGACGAAACAATGCATTGGTAAGATGTCAAGATTCGATTTTGGATGTAGATTATTTTTGATTGAAACCAATACTTCTGATTCAACAGGTTTTGCGATTCTCCAACCGATATTTTCTTCGAATCGATTTGCACCTTCTATTGATTTCGTAACCTTAACAGAAACTCTAAGGTGATGCGAATCCCAAATTGATAGAATCGGCTCAATAAAGCGGTCGTGGCTGGCTGCGATTCGAGCGATATTGGCAAGCATCACCCGCATTCCAGAATCATGGCACAACCCATCTGTCAAAACACGAGCGCCATAGCGGCGGAGTAGTGCAGATTTTGATGAGCCAGTCAATGCCGCCGAATCTGTTGCACTAACTTCGATAACCGCTCTGCGAGCTAATGATTGGATCGCGGTATCGAGAAATGGCATCGGTGTGCCGAATGGGTCGATATCGACCCAATGTCGACCATGATCGAGTACCGCTGTGCGCAAATCACCTACTCTCTTCCTCAAAATTCCAAATTTGTTTGGAGGAAATTCCTCATGTGTCGCCATTGCCCAATTGAGTGATTTTTCATCCATATCGCAAATTGTAACATCGAGCCGAGCTGCAATTTTTTCCGGCAATTCGTTCAACCAGCGTCGTGCCCGTAATCCGCTAGCAGACAATCCATCAATTGCGTAAATTTCCTTCTCACCAAGATATCCTGACTCGATGATTGTTTGCATCAAAATCACACTGCGGGTTCGTGAACCCGCCATCGCCGGATTGTAGAAGACAACAGTCGAATCCTTTGTTGCTGGACCAACTCCTTTCTGAGAAGCTCCATCCGAAATTCGGAATAATGTCCGTCCCTCTCGATGAAGCTCACCTGGCCAACCAGCGAGTTTCTCCATAGGCTTCCGACAAGCCCATCACACAAGGTATTGACTACCTAAGCCCGACTCAATAATGTTCGAAAGTCACTTCTGAATTAAAGTGAGTCACACGGTTTCCATCATCGTTAACGACACCGATTATCTGACTACCAGGCAGCCGCTCAGATATCCATGATTGGACAGATTGAGCGGCACTTTGGGAGACTACGAGAACCATTCCTAGGCCCATATTGAAGGTACGATGCATCTCACGAATTTCGACAGAACCTTGTTCAGCCAACCAAGTGAATTCAGGTGGGATAGGAAGTGGGCTTTCGATATGCCAACCCAAACTTTTGTGTAGGCGAAGAAGGTTTGAAAGTCCCCCTCCGGTGATGTGCGCCATCGCTTTTATTTCACTGATTTCACAAGGTCCATTACCATCTCTACACTGTTTGATTAAATCGATTAATGGGTCGACATAAATTCTTGTAGGATTCAGCAAAACTTCACCTAAACTTACTCGAGAGGTGCTGTTATTTCCTTCAAACCTCTCGATTTCACGAGGTGCATGTGTAGAATCGAATGGGGCAGCTTCGGTTAGAGAAGAGCCTGTTCTTTCGAGAATTGCTCTTACCAATGTGTAACCGTTAGAATGGATCCCACTGCTCGGTAAACCGATCAGAAGGTCTCCAGCTTCGAGGTTTTCACCAGTGATTGCTTCACCTTTAGGGAACCAGCCTAAGGCAGTTCCAGACATGTCAAGTTCTGTTACGATTCCAGGCAGTGTCGCGGTTTCACCGCCAGCGAGAGTGATACGAGCGCGTCTGCAAGCTTCAGCGAGAGATGCGCCGAGAATTGCATGAGTTTCAGGGTCGGTTTTGACCACGGCGACATAATCCACGAAGGCGAGTGGTTCTGCGCCGACACAAAGTAAGTCGTTAACGTTCATCGCGACACAATCGATACCAACACCCTCGTACCGTCCGAGTTGATTAGCGAGCATCAATTTCGATCCGACGCCATCGGCGGCAAGGGCGAGGCAGGAATCTCCAAATTCGATAATTCCTCCAAATCCTCCAGGTAATGGGACAGGGGCACCATATTCACCGGGTTTACGGGTAGATGGGCTCAATGCTCCGATTAAACTTGCAACCGCCGCCCCTTCTGCATCGATGTCCACGCCCGATGAGGCATAGTCGAGCGGCGTGTCTTTCATGACCTTGTGAAGTGGCACTAGCGCATGAACAATTCTGTTTGATATTTTCTTTGATGGGTCGAAAAACTCTTTTTCTATCTAAAACATAGATATTTCCTTAATCAATCACCCTAAGAAAGCACCTTTTTGACAATTGCGTAATAATGTCTATAATAGAAATACTTTCTCGCGTAGGAGACTGAAGGGTGAATACTCAATGGAAAATAAGAAAATAATTGCAATGATAATGACCCTAAGTATGCTAGCGGCTGCGTTCGCTGGTTGCTTAGGCGGGGAAGACGAACCTGAACCTGAACCGGAAGATGTATTGGGCTGTATGGACGCTACTGCGAACAACTACAATGCCGATGCGACATCCGATGATGGTTCGTGTACGCACGACGAACCGGAACCTGAATGGTCACTAACTGCCGCTGACGATGTCAACGCAGTTTTCGTGACTTCAGACTGGGATCCGATTATCCCCAACTTGAACGACGGAGAGATGTGTGACGCAATCCTTTCTGCTATGACCAAGACCGATGAAAGAGAACTTGTGGTTGATTTCACACGTGGTTACTACACAAGTAGCCAGGGTGTAATCGGTGCCTCAGGTTCTGCTATGATATCTGATGCTCTTGATCTAAATGCTGCTGGTACAAGAGTAGCAGTCCAATCTGGAACAACTTCAGATATCTGGACTAATGCAAATTTACCAGACGCAACAATTGTTGCATACGCTGACTTCCCGTCAGTAACGGCATCAATCAGTAACGGTGATGCAGATTATGCTATAGGAGACTCTCCTGTAATGGCACTATCTGGTGATCTAATGGTTACTTTCTCAGATGAGACATTCGGGCTTGCTGTCGATGATGGCGATTCAGAACTTCTTGGCGCATTGGATGTAGCAATTACTGCACTAATTGATTCTGGAGAATATGATTTAATTTTCAGTGCATGGTTCGATGGCGCAGTTGTCCTAACCGATGACCGCACCGTAGACACAGCAACAGTATACCCTATGGCAACAGAAGGTAGCAGACTAACACAAGTTCTAGAATCAGGTAATCTAAAATTCTGCTCAGATACTTCATACCCTCCATTTGAGAATCTTGATGCTGATGGTAATGCAGAAGGTTTCGATGTCGATATCGGCAACGCAATCGCTGATGAGATAGCATTCCACTATGCAGGCGTTGCAAGCAACGATGCATATGGGTGCATGGATTCGGATGCAGTCAACTACGACGCCGATGCGACATCCAATGATGGTAGTTGCACATACCCGCCTACAAAACTTGGATTGTTAATTCCTAGAACCGGCCCTGTTGCTGGATTGATTGGACCTGCAGTTCAAGCGGCCTCCATGGCTGTGGCTGATCTGAACGCAATGGGCGGAAACTTCGAGATAATTGAAGCAGATTCCGGTTGCAACGGTGATACAGCAGCTACCGGAGCACAAACATTGGCAGATGCAGGTGTTGTAGGAGTTATCGGAGCAGTTTGTTCCGCAGCTTCACACGCAGCGAATGCAATTCTTTCGGCAGCGGGAATCCCAATGATTTCCCCCACTAGCCGAGATCCTGCTCTAAGCATGGCGCCGGACTTCTACAGAGTAGTTCCTCCTGCGACAATTCAGGGTCCAGCAATGGTTACTTTGATGATGTCAGAAGGATTTGCAAATCCTGCTCTAGTTTACATGACCAATGATTACGGTGCCGGAATGGGCGCTGTTATTGGCGGATATTGGGCTGGTGCTGGTGGTTCAGTTTGTACTGAAATCGGATACGATGAAATGCAAACGGACTTCTCTGCAGAAATTCAGGCTATTGCAGATGCTGGTTGTGACTCGATGGTTCTCGTCAGCTATACTGATGATGGATTAGCTCTTCTAGAACAAATGGCATTCGCTGGTTTAGGTATTCCAGTTATCGGTATGGAAGCTCTAGCATCTGAAGAAGTAATTGGATTATCTGCCGCGCCATATATCCTAGACGGATTAATCGCGGTTAAGTCTCGCGCAGCATCCTCTTTCGGAGATTTCAATGAGCGCTGTGCTGCAGATGCAGAATGTGCTGGTGGAGTTTACACAGCAGAAACATATGATTCAGTGATGATTATGGGTAAGGCTGCTATGATGGAAGATGGAGCAAATATGGTAGAACACATGGGAATGATCGGCACATACGAAGGTGCAAGCGGCTCCCACACATTCGATGCGAATGGAGATGTCGCTGGTTCAGGATTTGAGTTCTGTACCTTTGATGCTCTATCCTCAGTCGATGTTTACTTCGGTTGCTATGACTACTGGACATTGGATGGAGGAATGCAGGAAACTGAATTCACAGGAATGACTGTTAAGATTGGTTTCTTGAATCCAATGACTGGGCCAATTGCAGTTTATGCACCTGGATTCGGTGTTGCAGCTAATATTGCACTCGAGATGATGAATATCGGTGGATGGGGTGCAGGACTTCAGTTTGAATTAGTAATGGTTGATTCTGGTTGCAGCGGTGACGTTGCGGCAACAGGAGCACAGACATTGATTGATGCAGGAGTTGTCGGAGTTGTCGGAGCAGCATGTTCTGGTGCAACAATGGCAGCTAATGGTATTCTTTCGGCGGCGGGTATCCCAATGATTTCCTACGCTAGTACCAACCCAGGATTGAGCGATGCGTCCGCATACCCGCTCTTCTTCCGTGTTGTACCAAGCGATGCGATTCAGGGACCAGCTCTCGCAGACGTTGTTGCTGCTGATGGCGGCACCAGTGTTGCTCTATTGTACATGACTAACGATTACGGATCTGGCTTAGCTGATTCATTCGATGCAGCATGGACAGAAGATGGAACGGTGCTTTGTGCAAGGATTGGTTATGAAGATACAAGAACTGATTTCACTGCACAAGTTCAGCAAGTTATGGATGCTAACTGTGACAGTGTAATGCTAGTTTCTTACGCAGCTGATGGTGCAGCACTTGTCGAAGAACTTTCGGCACAAGGATTCACCGGATTAATTTTCGGTGGAGATGGTGTCGCTGAAGAAGGATTAGCAGCAGGTATGGCTGATACTTCTATTGTCGATGGAGTTGTAGCAACCAAGCCAGCATCAGCAGTTCCTAGTGAGCGCTCGATGGCTTTCGCAGCAATTTGCGGTGAAATACCTGATTGTGCAGGTGGAATTTACACAGCAGAAGCTTTCGATGCAATGCTCATTATGGGATATTCAGTATTTACCCAACTAGCGAGCCCTCCGGGAACTCCACTAGGTGCGATCATCCCAGCAGTAGGTAACAACTTCGTTGGTGCAAGTGGTCTTCACACATTTGACGCAGTTGGAGATGTTGCAGGAAACGGATATTGTGTTGGAACCTTCAGTGTTGCAGCAGATGGAGCAGTTTCCTTCGATTGCACACGATACTGGAGCCGCGATGGCGGCCTTGTAACTGCTTGATTAGTAAATTAGGAAACTAACCTGATCGAGTAATGGGACGTAAAGCGCCACGGTGGGATTCTCCCGCCGTGGCGCCCCCCCTCTAATTGCTTGAAAAATTGAGATAATCGATGTATTCCAAAGGGCTCTATGAGGAAAATTTGGAAGTGAAAGAAAGACAATCTCAAAACCACTATCAAATTTCAATCTGAAATTGATAAACAAGTTCCCCAACAATCATTACTGGATATTGTTGCGTTTGAACTAGGAGTGACTAACATGTCTAGGAATGCGCTTAATCAATTATCGGCTCAATGGAATTCATTGAGTCGTGGACAGCGTAGATTCATCATCGCCATGGCGATTATGCTGGATTCTTCACTCGGATTATTGTACGGTTTCGGTATTTTGAATGGATTTGATTCTGTTATCGGTGGAAGGATGCCGAACGATATGGTTTGGTTGCTTCAAGCCGTCGAATCCATCGGCGGTGGATTCTTTTTCATCAAGATTCTTTTTGATGATGTTAAACGAAGTACACCTAGAACAATTGGTATTTTTCTTTCACCGATATTTTTACTATTTATTGTTGGAATGACAATTGAATTTATGCTTATAGGATTGGATAGGGGAGCGACGATAACCCTCGATTTAATATCGATTGGAGTTGGCACTTTGACATGGTCTTCAACATATTTGGCGATTGCTGTCGGACTGACCTTAACCTACAAGGTTCAGCGTTATGGGAATTTTGCTCAAAGTGAATTTTTCATGATTGGAATGTACCTTGCTATGGTGATGGTTTGGAGTGATTATTTCTTCCCCCTTTACGATGCACCTACTGATGGAACATTGGTTTGGTCTGTTTTGCTTTGGACTATCGTTCTCGCATTTTTCTTGACAGGAGTGGCTGGGATAATTGTCGATCGCCTAGTCTACAAAGGATTCCGTGATTCTAAGGCCAAACCAGAAATTATGTTGATTAGTTCCTTGGGTGTTGCACTCGTTCTTCGTGCAATAATTTACCTGCGGTTTGGTTCGGCTAGAAAAATATTTGAGCCCGATGCAGACTGGCGCACACCATCATTTCGTTGGGATATACCAACTCAAAAATTCCGTTTCATCTTCGGTAACCGTAGCCTCGATGAAGGCCAAATCTACAATTCCGGAAATTGTCAAGCCGTTGTAGATTCAACAACCGGTGAAACTGTGATGGAGCACATCCCTGTCACTGGAAGTAAACCAATGTTCGAGATGTATGATGTTGCTAATGACTGTGTGTCTCACGCTACGACTGGTTATGCATATTACAAAGCGGCCATGCCAATACTGATTTTTGCTTCAGCTATCACTTTGATTATTTTACTTCGAAAAACACGACTTGGCCGTCGGATGCGGGCAGTTTCAGACAACCCCGAGTTGGCTGCAAGCAGCGGTATCAATGTCGAGAGAATCCAATTAACGAGCGCATTCCTTTCAGCGGGCGTTTCCGGCATGGGTGGCGCAATTTTTGCGATGACTTTACGATTTACTCCTGAAACAGCTTTCACAATTTTACTGCCCTCATTCGCTATAATTGTTCTCGGAACACTTGGCTCAATTCCTGGAGCGGTAATCGGCTCCTTGATTGTCGGCTTTGTTAGAGCATTATCTTCACCGATATTAATTGGTGTAGGCATGCCTCTAGAACGTTCAAATTATACAGCATTAGATGGTGTAATGCCCTATATTTTCCTAGTAGCAATTTTAATGATTATGCCAGAGGGAATTGGTTCTGCCTATGAGAAATGGAAGGTTGACCGAATGAGACGGCAAGCAAAATCAACCAAAAAATCAAATCCGAAAATTTCGGCTCTACTGGCATTTTCCCCACTAGGAATTTTCGGTGCACATCAATTCCATCAGAAAAAATCAGCTCGAGGAGAATCGATGTTAATTCTCTCGGTAGCAGCTCTGTTCTTTTCCCGTATTATCAATTTCATTAAGGAGCATTCATTTGCACGGAATTCTTGTTCAAATGCCTGTGAAATAAATGAAGGCGTCGACACAAACCTTGAGTTTTTAACCGGTAGAGGGGATGGCACGATTATTCTCGATGATGCCCCATTTGATCTGACTGATATCCCTGATCCTCCTTCAGATTTAGCCCCTAACTTGCATGAAGAATGGGCGGTAAATGCTCTTTCTGATTTGAATACAGGCTGGTTAAATTTGATGCAGAGTGAGTTAGGAGTGCTTGAATCGTTGATTACTTTCGGCGATATTATTTGGCCAGCGGTGCCAATATTACTCTGGTTACTAGCTATCGTAGAGGGAGTTTTTCTCATTCAGGGTAAGGAAGAAGACCCATTGAAGCCTATTTTAGTCCAATTAAATATCTTCAGCATGAAGATTAACGAAGCGGTTAAATCAAATTCTTCAAACCTCTCTCAATTGTTTAGCAAAATAAACTCACCAATTAGAGAAATTCAATCAGGCGTTTTTGACAAGATATCCACTCGAACAAGTGACTTAGATACCAAACAAAAAATGATTCCATTGGTATTATTTTCATTGATAATATTGTCCAAACTCCCTTACTTTTTCAGTCGAGGAGTATTCATTATCGGGATGTTTTGGGTAGCGGTTTTCGCATATCTGAAGTATAAAGAGGGGGGGGGTCTTTTAGAAATATATCAGAAAAAGGCACCTTTTGGCCGAGAAAGTCCCTTTGGCTCTTGGATGATGTTTTTCTCGGTACTGATTATTTTACTTCTTTTCTTAGAATGGCTTCCGGTCGCTGAACAAGACAATATGAGATTTATAAAAACATTACAAGTGTCAAATGTTCTCGTCACTTTAGCAATTTTCGCACTGATGGCATTCTCTCTTAATTTCCATACTGGAATCACCGGCATGGTAAATTTTGGTGTAATTTTCTTCGTAGGTATCGGCGCTATTACCGTCGGTATTCTAACCGCACCTAGCGATTCTCACGGATATGGTTGGCCGGTATTGCCTGCGACTTTAGTTGGTATTGCTCTCGCTGGCGGATTTGGTTGGTTGCTCGCTTATCCAACGGCGAGGTTGCGTATCGATTATTTCGCAATAGTTACGATTTCACTCGGTGAAATTCTTCGAGTATTATTGATGGGTGAGCCCTTACTCAGGGCGGGTTCATGGGGTTCATCGATCGGGATTTCAAGGTATGCTCTGCCAATGGAGGGTTGGTGGTTCTGTGGTTGGAATACCCCAATGAAAGATCCACTGGTCGGACCGGATGCAATCCTTGGAACTGCAGATGATATTATCAATCCATTCAGCCCTGATGAATGTAGGGATTCCGTTGAAATCGAAAGTATCGCCGACACTTTCGGTAATCTTCTCGAATTAGGTGAGCCAGCACCTTACATGATGTTGTTAGCTATTATTGGAATTATTTCAATGCTTTTCGTTTGGTGGTTACTAGAGGTTCTATTGCGCTCACCATGGGGGAGAATTCTCCGCTCGATTCGTGAAGACGAGGCTGTTTCTCAGCATCATGGTCATGATGTTCTAACTCATAAGGCCGCAAGCCTCGCTCTCGGTGGAGCAATCGCTGGCTTTGCCGGGGCCCTATGGGCATGGAAATTGACTGGTTTCCAACCTTCTTTCTTGTCACCGGCCCGTTCGACATTTTTGGTTTGGGGGGCATTCATTATTGGTGGTGCTGCCAATAACCGAGGAATGGTCATCGGTGCATTCATCATCGTTTTGATGCAATTCGTATTCAACGTCTTAGTTGCTGGCCAAGGCTCATCGACCCTTCCTCTGCATACGACAGCGGGTCAAATTGATAGTTTGGTATCGTGGGTGGTTTTGGAGTCTTGGCAGGTAGTGAATATTGGACTTGGTTTGTTGATAATCGGATACATATTAGGATCTAAGAAACTTATAGATTATGGGGCGATAATCGCTTTCACTTTCACTTTTGCTGGAATTTTTCTCGGACCAGTATCAGTTTCAGAATCATTCCTTTATGGTGAAATTTCAGCCGACATGGCTTTTGTGAAAGTCTTACTAGTTGGTTGTTTGATTATATTATCTCTCAAGTTCAATGCTAAGGGAATTCTGCCTGAAGTGCCTCACCGACCTCCTCGTGTTGAATCAAATCCGGGAGGTGAGAACTAATGTCCAAGACAGTACTTCGTGTCGATAATTTACGCAAAGAATTTGGTGGGATCATCGCAGTTAAAGATGTTTCATTCGAAGTAAAGGAAGGTGAATTCATTGGTTTGATTGGTCCAAATGGATGCGGTAAATCTACCACATTCAACTGTATCAGCGGCTTGCTTAATCAGACCAATGGCTCAGTAGAAATCTTTGGAGTTGATGCATCAAACATGCGCCCGGATGAAATTCAAAAACTCGGTTTCACCAGAACATTCCAGCACACTCGTCTTTGGCGAGAAATGACAGTTATCGAAAATTTACTTGTTCCTCCTAGAGCCCCATTCGCACCAAATCGGTTTCTTTCACTATTATTCCCAGGTAGCAGGCCTGCTGAAAGTGAGCGACTCGAAAAGGCATATGCAACTTTAGATCAGCTCGAAGTGCCACACATGGCTCATAATTTAGCAAATGAATTATCTGGTGGTCAGTCGAAACTTGTCGATATAGGTCGCTCGATGATGGGGGATCCAAAATTGCTATTGCTCGATGAACCAGTAGCTGGTGTAGCCGGCCCTCTAGCGATGAAAATTTTCAATAATTTACGTAAAATCGTTTCAGAGACTGGGGTTTCAATTCTTATCATCGAGCATAATATGGATTTCATTCTCAGGCAAGGCGTAGACCGAATCATCGTCATGAATGAGGGTGAAATTTTGATGATGGGAACTCCCGAAGAAGTAAAATCAAACCGTGCGGTTATCGAAGCCTATCTGGGTGCACCTGGGGTCAAGGAGGAAAGTGAATGAGCAAACGAATACTCGATGTCAAAGGGCTGAATGGTGGTTATGGTTCGGTACAAATTTTGTATGATATTGACCTCTATATCGAAGAAGGTGAATTCGTTACTATCATCGGACCCAATGGATGTGGTAAATCAACTCTAATCAAAACGATATTCGGAATCGCAACTCATTATTCAGGAATAGTCAAGCATCACGGCGAAGACGTATCAGGCTGGAGAACTGACCAATTAGTCAATCGTGGGATTGCCTATGTCCCTCAAGTGGACAATGTATTCCCTACGCTCACAGTTCATGAAAATCTCCAGATGGGTGGCAACAATTTACCAACTGCACTTCTCAATGAAAGAATTGAGCGCGCATTGGAGATGTTTCCAGATTTGTCTGATCGAGTTTATGATTTGGCAGCATCCCTATCTGGTGGTGAGAGGCAGATGCTGGCGATTTCTCGGGCATTGATTTCCAATCCGAAATTTTTGTTGCTTGATGAGCCGACTGCAGCGCTTTCACCACTCTATCAACAACAAATAATAGAGCGGATAGATTCTTTGAGAAAAGATGGAATTACGGTATTGATAGTTGAGCAGAATGCCCGCCTTTCATTGGCAAGATCAGATCGTGGATACATATTAGCTGGCGGAAAAGTTGTCCATACCAGCGCTGCTCAACACATTCTCAACGATCCAGAAATAGGCGAATATTTCCTAGGCTCTAAAGATTGATTATTTCAGTAATTTTTCGGCTGCTCTCCCGATTTGATGCAATGATTCGAGTAGTCGATGACCATCATTGACAGTAATTAATTCAATATTTTCATTTTCTTGAGCATAATTTTTTGAAAAAGAAAATGGAACAATGTCATCATTTGTACCGTGGATGATTACTGCTGATTGAGAAAATTTCGGCCAAGAATTATTTTCAGCACTTTCCATAAAATCCCATCCAAATTCAACATTATGTCCGAATCCATGATGAAAATATGATCGAGTACCACAAGATTGCCATTCAGCGACCGCTTCTTTCCCAATATTGTCGTGGAAGTTTTTGTATAGTCCAAATGCTGGTGCTAGGAGTACTAATTTTAGATCAGTATCTTTCAATTGAGATGCAGCATTAGCGATAGCGAGAGCTCCATATGATGACCCCATAATAAAGTCGAAATCAGGGTTTGCCGAAATTGTCTCAAGAATAATATTTGTTTGATCTGAAATTGTCCATCCATTTGCTGACATCTCTGGAGAAACTACTTCCCAACCATATTGTTCAACCAAAAAAGTCGGTTTCGAACCATTTGCTCTTCCTTCTAGGCCATGGGCCCACAGGACTTTCAAAACTTTCACCTCAAATTACAAAAAGATAGACGCACGAAGTCGTTTTCAGTTTTGACCCGCTCCATCGGATCATCACTTTGAGAATTCAAAACACGAAGGTGAATCTCGGCGACAACTTCGATTGTCGCCGTAATTAGATGACCGCCATGAACGATATGGTTGTCATCGGAGAAAATCGAATGAATGTGTGTAAAGGGGCCATCTGAGGATGGTGCTAGATTACCTTGAGTTGAGATTAATTCCATCGGTCCTGTATGAATGGCGGTTTGGTAAATACCAGTCGAATCAAGAAATCCAAACTCAATATCACGTACTCTTCCGATTCCGCTGGTAATAGCTGCAGTAGTAATTCCATGTTCAGCGAGTGATTGAATTGCAGCATGAATTTCTTCGCCCTGATCTAATCGCAAGAATACATCATCACCAACACGCTGCAAATCCATGAATGGCGATAGGCACCTTAGATTTTAATTCCCCTGAAGGTAGATTTCCTTTGGACTTGGCTTGAATCATTATATTCTTGCAGTGGAAGCCCTCAGCACCACATTCGCTTACCTGCCCGTATCAAAACTCTCCAGTGGAAATATACGGGTAGGTTTTTCCAAACCATTTGGTTATAGACTGTGGACGCCCGTCTCAAATGCCCGGTGAGGATTAGACATGGCAATGGCAGCACACGATTCCTCTGCAAGATGGAAAACCTTCTTTTCTGAAGCAAAGGATTCTGATATCCTTCTCCTTCTTTCCCGACAGTCAAATACACCTGTTTTGGAAGTATCATTTCACGAGTTACAAGGCTTTGATCCTGAATTTGCTGAAGACATTTTGCAATTTCCTCGTCAAATCCTCGCATCTGGAACCGAAATGTTGCGAGAGATTTGCCGTGAGCGTGGTGAAGATATTGATGTGATGTTGCGAGTTGGTGAATTACCGCGCGATTCTCGCCGCAGTTTGAGAGATATTGGAGCTGCGGACATCGAAAAACTCCGAAGTTCAGAAGTTATCGTTACCAAAATCTCTGATTTGAAGCCGAGGATGCACATTGCAGTTTTCCAGTGCGAGGCGTGTGGATATAATGTTGAAATCGCACAACATAATGAACGCGAATTGGTCGAACCTCTGAAGTGTGCCCCTACTGATCAAGGTGGTTGTGGCGAGACGGTTAAAAATGGCGCAACTCGTTTTGAATTGATTTACAATATTTCAAAGCTGGTTAACAATCAGTGGATTGAGATTCAGGAATTGCCAGAGCAGGTTTCAAGTGGTTCGCAACCAGGTCGCGCCTCTGCTTTGTTAGAGGGCAATTTAGTAAACAAACATCTTCCAGGTCAGAGGGTTATTGTTAACGTAATTCCCGTTGTTCACTCTGAATATCGCCGAAACAAAAAGACTCCAATGTTTGATATCATGTATCATTTGGTTAGTTCTGAACACGAATCTGTACCATTTACCGAAATAAAAATCACCAAAGAAGAGGAGGAACAAATCCGTGAAATTTCTCAACGTGATGATCTGTTTAGATTGATGCAAAATTCCATTGCCCCATCGATTTTCCCAACCGGTGTTTTGCCCTTCGTCAAGCGCTCACTCGCTTTGCAATTATTTGGAGGGGTAGCTCGGATAAATCCAGACAAAACCCGAACTCGTGGTGATATTCATATTCTTTTGATGGGAGACCCTGGTGTTGCAAAATCTCAACTTCTATCATATATGTCAAAATTATCTCCTCGGGGGAAATTAGCTTCGGGTGGCGGAGTTTCTAGCGCCGGTCTTACCGCTGCCGCCATCAAAGATTCATTTTCCGATGGACGTTTTGCTCTCGAAGCAGGAATACTACCGTTATCTGATAGAGGTCTAGCTGCAATCGATGAATTCGATAAAATCAACAAAGAGGATCGATCATCGATTCTTCCTGCGATGGAGCAGCAACAAATCCACATCGCAAAGGGTGGAATTACTGCAACATTACCCACCCGTTGTTCTATTCTTGCTGCTGCCAATCCGACCGCAGGTCGATTTTCTCAACGAGGTGTAAACGCAAGCGTTCTTCACTCATTTAGCGAAACGGGATTACCACCACCCTTAGCATCTCGATTCGATATTATTTGGATGATGCGAGATGAAGTCAAGCAAGAGGACGATGAAAGAATTGCTCGGCATATTTTGGCGACTCGAACCCTTGGTGTCAGCGAATTGATGATTGAAGAAAATTTGGAGATGAATCCAGCCGATTCTAAATCTGAACAGATTACCGATACCGGAGTCGATGGTAAGGAGCACTTAACATCTAATTTCTTACGCAAATATATCGCATATGCAAAATTGAATTGCCACCCAAATTTAGATGATGATGCAACCGCTGCAATTTTGAATTATTATACCGAGGAACGCCAGTCTTATGGCCGTGGTGATCAAGATCCAGGAACAGATGTAATCCCGATTACCGCACGTGCGCTGGAGGCCTTAATTCGATTAACTGAGGCTCATGCAAAGATGTACTTACGCAATATTGCCACCAACGAAGATGCCCAAGTTGCTATCGCGGTTTACAAACATTGGAGGGAAGAAGCGGGAATCGAAGATGAGTCTGAATATTCAGGTACAACGACTAAAAGTCGAAATTTGACTAACGTTGTTCGGCAAATCATTAGAGATATTTGTGCCGAGAAAAACAACATTGCAACGATCACTGAAATCTACAATCGTGCTGCAGCCAAAAAGATTCCAGAGTTCACAGTCGATGAAGTAATTTCCAAGATGAGAACAGCAGGACAACTATTCAGTAATCGAAACGATGAGTATTCTTTCGTCTAGGCTCAGCCGTTGAACATATGAGCGAGAGCCTCGCCACCTCGATTAGAATGGAACCGGTCGGTGATGTGTTTGCTTCGGATTCTTTGAATCCGCAAGGCCTTGGTTTCATGTGTGGGTTGGAAATCCATCAACAGTTGGCGACTGGAAAATTACATTCTAGAATGCCGAGTCAACTTTACGACCAAGGACTTGAAGAAATTCCACGAGAATGGACACAATCCCATCGAAAACTCCGCGCCTCGCAAGGTGAAGGTGGGCGAGTCGATATTGCTGCACGCTTTGAGGCGCGACGAAACCGATCATTTGTTTACGTCCAGCCGCCAAATGCAGGATTGATAGAAATCGATGAGGCCCCGCCTCTCGAGCACGATAAAGATGCGGTTAATGCGGTTTTGACGATGTCAGCGATGATGGATGCAAAACCGGTCTCATCACTTCAAGTAATGAGAAAAACTGTAGTTGATGGTTCGAATACTAGTGGATTTCAACGAACAACCTTAGTCGCAACAAATGGCGTAATTTCTACTAATTCAGGAATCGTTGGAATCGACGTGATTTGCCTTGAAGAAGATTCAGCAAGAAAACTCGATACAAAATCAACAAATTCAGGAGAAATTGTCTATTATATTCTCGACAGACTGGGAATGCCTCTGGTCGAAATTGCAACCGCACCAGATGTACAAACCCCTGATCATGCAAAGGAGGTCGCGATAGTACTTGGAACAATGTTGCGAGATACCAGAATGGTTCGCCGTGGCCTCGGCTCAATACGCCAAGATCTCAATGTTAGTATCGCCTGTGGCGATCGCGTTGAAATCAAAGGATGCCAAGATTTGGATTGGATTCCGAAAATAATTCGATTAGAGATGGCTCGTCAGCTCCATTTCTATCGCCTAGCGAACACACTTCGTTTAGAAGCAGGATTGCCTGTTTTACCTCCAGATCGTCGCCAAGATTCCACGCCTGTTGAGAATCGAGTTTCAGCCTCTGCGAAGTCAAGATTACCTATCACCATTCAAAATATGACCTCTGAATTTGAAACATGTGATTCTGCAATGGTGAAAAAAGCTCTTGAATCTGGTGCTGTCGTTAAAGGAATCTCCTTGCCCGGATTCGCCAACAAACTCGGAACAAAAGAAGTTGACAAAAACGGTGCACAAATGCCCCGACTTGGTCGGGAGTTCGCCAGCGCGGCAAAGCTTGCTGGCGTCGCTGGTATTTTCCACTCTGATGAATTGCCAGCATACGGTATCAGCAGCATAGAGGTGGAGCGAGTAAGGGAGGCATTGAATTTGTCAGAAAAGGATGCGTTCATTTTGTGTCTGGCTCCTGATTGGCAAGCAGATTTAGCTCTCGAATCCGTGGTTAATCGTGCGAGAATGGCTTATCATCGAATACCGCAAGAAGTCAGAAATGTCGTTATTCGAAAAGGTTCACCTGAAGATGGAACTACAACTGCGATGCGTCCACTTCCTGGTGGTGCCCGGATGTATCCAGAAACCGATGTCCCAGTTTTGAGAATTGAGGGGGATTATTGGAACACGATCTCAGAAAATCTTCCAATGAATCGAAGCGAGCGATTTACTCGCCTTGAAAAATTCAAAATTTCATCTAACCAAATTGAAGCATTATTAGGGTCAGAACTCGATGATATTTTTGTAATTGGAGTTGAAGGAGGGTTGCATGATTGTCCTTCACTTCCTGCGAAAGCATGGGCTAGCATAATTCTTGATAATACCCGGTCAGATATTGCAAAGGCAGTAAATATTGTTGAAAAAGCAGTCGATTGGTCAATATTAACACTAACAGTTCATGCTCGAGAAGAAGGAATAATTACTCGAGATGGCCTAATTCCTATGGCTGCTTTATTGATTACAGAAGGACCAACTCTCGGCGAAGCTGAATTTGAAACACGTTTGAGTTGGTTTGCCAACCGTGCAGAGAAAGAAGGTTTCACGCCAGCCGATACTAGCGCGGTCGAAGATGCTGTAGACGCAATCCTTGCAGAAAGAGCAGATTTCGTAGCTGAACGTGGCATGGATGCTATAGGTCCTTTGATGGGTATGGTCATGGGCAAACTCGGTGGGGCAGCAGATGGGAAAATTGTCAGTCAAGTTTTGCGAGAAAAGATTCAAAAATTAACTTGAAATTTTGTTCGAGAAACAGATTATAAACCAATTTAAATCACACACGAACTCCATGCAAGACCTAACCTTCGTTTTTGGAATGGTAGTGATAATTTCGATTGTAATTATGAAGACAACCGACGAAGACAATCGATTGAAATTTATTTCTGGCGCTTGGATTCTCGCGTTGGTCCTTACTGCACCGATGTTATCCGAATTATGGGCATCTCAAGCGATAAGTTATGTTGACGATGATGGTAATTCCCATGATGGATTACCACAAAAATGGGACGGAACTCAAGTGATTTGTTTTGACTTTTCTTCTGACTCAAACCATCCGGTTTTCATGTCCGGGACGACAATGATTTCAGCGAGCGGTGAATCGATTTCAGTCAATGATGCATTCAATGGCTCGGTAGCGAGTTGGGACGGTTCTTTCGTTGGTGATGAGGCGATGACTGGTGTTTGTATCGGAGGGCTTTCAGGGTACACTAATGGCTTCGATTTGACTCTAGATGCAGTCGCTCTTTTGCCTAATCAAGATCTCGAAATCGTCTACGATATCGGTGATTACGGGCCGTTTGTGACTTCGATTGGCGGGGTTGCTCAAGCCGATGATTGGAGCAGTTGGTGGGGATTGTACATCAACGGAGCAGAAGCATCGGTCGGTATTGGCGATTTACAAATCGATGCTGATGATGTTATCACATGGCGCATCGAATCTTAGGTATCCTTGGACAAGCATCAAGTGTTGCATGATAACCAGAGTGGCAGGGACCTAACATGTTCGATGCACACAACATAGCTCTTTCAGCCACAGAAACACTTTTGTTCAATGTAGCGATTTTAGGAATAATTGTATTCGCTTTGCTGAAAGCAGAGCGTAAACTCGATGAAAGCAGTTCATGGATAATGCTCGGAATCTTGGCAATTTTTGCGATTGGTGGCAGAATTTTATTTGATCCGCTACCTAATATTCAACCGGTTACAGTCATCGTATTACTAACCGGAATTTACTTTGGTGCACCTCGTGCATTTGCTCTTGCAGGTATTGTAGCTCTTCTCTCAAACCTCTTAGTTGTGGGGCACGGACCTTGGACACTTTTCCAAGTAATTGGATGGGGTGGAGTCGGGATTACGGGAGCTCTTCTGAGCGACTGGTTACAAACCGATCAGAAATTGAATGTTAATCGAATTGCTCTAGTTGCATTCATTTCTGGTTTCGCCTTCAATTGGATAGTTTCCTTGAGTATTCTAATTCAGACGGATATTTCCGTAATGCTTCCTTACATTTTCAATGGATTGTTGTACGATTTCTATCACGCAACAGGTAATTTGGCTTTCGCTGCTTGGATGGCTGTGCCACTGGGTGACCTAATGCACCGACATCGAATTACTCCGAATGAGAACGCGGTGAGTAGAGTTGTCACGAACTGATGAAATAACTATGATTCTCGTCACTCGTAGTGACCTTAATCTATCGAAAGGTAAGTTGGCTGCACAATGCAGTCATGCGGCCACTGAATGCGTTTTGAAGGCTAAGCGGGTCGCTCCGAAAATCCTCGAAAGGTATCGGACGGAAGGTGCTAGAAAGATCGTAGTATCTGCAAAACACCTTGAAGGATTAAAGAGAATTTTTGGTGAAGCTTCAGAATCTGGATTGATTACTTACATGGTCAAGGATGCAGGGCATACTGAGATCCCTGCAGGAACTGTAACAGTTGTTGGAATAGGGCCAGGGCCGCGTTCAACAATCGATTCGATTACGAGCAGCCTTCCACTAGTGAAGTAAAAACCCGCACCCGATGTATGATTGCCCGTTTACTCGCTTAGAGTAATACTGAGGCCGATGCTTGAAATTAAAAAATCCCCGAGTAAGCGAATGCTCCTCGGGGTTGTTTAGAGTCGGCGAGACTGGAGGGCGAACCCCCCAGTCTGCCTTACGTGTTTCAGAATTTCTTTAATTCTTTAAGTCTTCAGAGTGCATCTTCTAGCATGCCGCCCAAGAGAGCGCCAACGCCGATTACAAGACCATCAACCAGCCAATTACTGAGACCTTCAACAATTGCTCCACTGCCCATGATTTCTGCAGCCACATCATTGGCTCCAGTTACACCAGCACCTAGAGATCCAGCAAGAGCAACAACTGCGAATGCAGTCATCCAGCCTTCACATCTACTAGCTACTGCACCAATTATTGCACCAGCAGCTAACATTGTTAGCAGTGGCCACATATCGAAACCCGCCATATCTGGGGCGGTTTCAGCAGCAGCTACAGTACCTGCGCCAACCATAGCGAGCGCTGCACCAGCTCCAAGTATCTGCATCACCATACGCGTCAAGTTACCGATCCACGCATCTGTGTCTTGCAAATCACCTGTCATTGCACTAATCCAAGTGAACATAGGCAGAACGTGTGCCCCTGCCATAGCGGCGCAAGTAACAGCCAGCAGTACTCCTGCCATGACCATATTACCATCGTCGCCCATTTCACCCAGAACCATCCAGGACACCATAAAGGCGCCACCAAGTTCGGCCATATTCGTTTTCCAATCCATATCCATATTTTTTTCCTCCCACCGTAGTGAGCAATATTTCCCGCAATCTAGCAGGTATATAACAAAACAGGTCGAATTACGGTGACGGTTAATGATTGTAATACTTTTTTCCATACGCCGGTGTGCTAAACAACACTTGATGAATCCGGCGTTACCGAGTGAAATATACAACAGAAAACAGGATATTTTACAGATAAAATTCATATGATTTTGTATAAAATAATGAATTAATAGTTTGTTTTTACACATTTTTCTCAAATAATTTGACTCGGGTCAGGCGCAACTAATAGAAGCAAGTTGGTGCTGGCAAAGCCTATCATGTTGGGAGAGGGGGGTATGAAAGGTATTATTGATACAAAAAATAACTTGACCCCATTACAGCAAAAATTGTTATTATTCTCAATTTTATTTTTTGATTCAGGAATTGGATTGCGATATCATCAAGGAATTTTCTCTTGGATTGATTTACTTTTGGGTGGAAAAATACCCGGCGATTTAATCTGGATGATGCAGGGTGCAGAGATGCTAATTGCAGCATTTTTGTTAGTAAAAATAATTTTTTCAGAGTTATCCGGTTGGAAAAAAATCCTTGGGGTTTCATTATCTCCACTATTAGTTTTAATATTTATCGGGATCACTTTCGAATTATTACTGGCCGGCCTCGATAATGATGCGAGAATGTTTTTCAATGTTTCATCAATCTTGACATCAAGCTTGGTTTGGGGTGCAACCTATCTGGCTATTGCTGTTGGTTTGACACTTACTTATCGAGTTCAACGCTATGGGAATTTTGCTCAGGCTGAATTTTTCATTATCGGTGCGTATATCGCCTTGACCCTTCAGTGGAGTGACAGATTTTTTGAGGGTGTTTCGGCACCACGGGACGGTATTGTGAATTGGAATTTAATTTTGTTTGCTGGGCTTATCGCCTTCTTTGTCACCGGTCTAATTGGCGTGGTAATCGACCGGTTGGTTTACTATCGATTTAGGCTGAAGAATGCTTCACCTCAGACGATGATGATCGCTTCACTTGGGGTGGCGATGATTCTACGTGCTATGGTTTACTTACGTTTTACCGCAGCGTCAGAGCTATTTACACCAGATCCTGACTGGCGTCTGACGAGCCAAAAATTCGAGGTTCCTTCACGGCTTATGCGATTCCGTCTTGGAGAGCGGGGCGATTCAATTTGGGATTGGCAATATCAAAAAACCGAAGAAGGATTTACAATTGGTGCTCCAGATCTGAATCCTATCTTCGAATGGGATGCAGTTGTCAACGATTACGGATTTGTTTACTATAAAGCCGCCTTGGTTTTAGTCGTTTTTTCTTCAGTAATTTTACTCTATTTATTGATGAAGAAAACCCGGTTGGGTCGAAGGATGCGAGCTGTTGCGGACAATCCTGATTTAGCAGCGAGCAGCGGAATTAATATCGAAAGTATCCATCGTTACAGCGCATTCCTATCTGCAGGTTTGTCTGGTTTTGGTGGAGCATTTTTTGCTGCGACCGTTCGAGTTAATCCAGAGGTTGGGTTGAGCATTCTTCTACCGGCATTCGCGGTAATTGTATTGGGAACGATTGGCTCGATTCCTGGAGCTATAATCGGCTCATTCTGCGTCGGTCTAGTCCGTTCATTATCCGAACCGGTTCTTGTAGGCTCAGGTAATTCTCTGGGTCGTGCCAATTGGAGCGGATTCTCCGAAGTCATGCCCTTCGTTTTCCTAATTGTCATTCTAATGTTAATGCCGAAGGGACTTGGAGATGCTTTCGAATCTTGGAATGTTGATCGTTTACGTAAGAAGGCCGAGAGTGAACGCGAACCTAATCCGAAAATTTTTGTTGCTTTGGCATTTTTACCAACGGGGGCATTTGGTTTGCATAATTTTTACAAAGAAAATACTTCTAGAGCTGAAAATCAGTTAATTATCACAATTATGGGAATTTTCCTTTGGCTACTCGCTGGTTGGGCTTTCGATGCCTCGATTGTTGGTGTCGGTTCGGAATTCTTAATCGATAATTGGAGTTATTCGGTTGGAATTAATATTGGAATTATGAATTCTGTCCCCTGGCTCATGGCATTGGTATGGCTTTCAGCAATTATCGAAGGAAGTTATCTCTTAATTGGCAAGTCCGAAGATCCATTTGAGAAGGTGTTAGATTCATTCAAGCGTCTTCTAGAACCAATTCATGAGGCGAATTTGTTAATTTCAGATACAATCGATTTAGCCATTTCTAGTATAAATAGAGCAACCGGGCAGTTCTTTGATACGATTAAATCTGTAATCTCAAAATTAATACTAGTATTACGTGAAAAATTGAAGACTGATTCTACAAACATTTTGATTGATAAGCTTGACTCTACTAGACAAAGATGGCATAAATTCGCTCCATATGGTCGAGAAAGCCCGAATGGTTCCTACCTTATATTCGCGTTATTGATGCTTCTAACATTCTCTATTACAGCTAGCTTAGAGAGTTCATCTAGTTTCACAAAGGCGATGCAAATCGGTCGAATATTACTATTATTCTCCATATATTCGCTATGGAGTTTCTCGTTAAACATCCACACCGGTTTGACCGGAATGGTCAACTTTGGTGTTATCTTCTTCGTTGGAATTGGAGCGGTGATTGTAAGTTTGCTAACAACGCCCATCAGCGTTGAGATGAACGGCGTCATGGTCGATGTTGGTGGATATGGATGGCATCCTATTCCGGCAATTATTCTCGCTCTACTGGTGTCTGCAGCTATCGGTTGGGTTATTGCTTATCCAACAGCAGAATTACGCACCGATTATTTCGCAATTGTCACAGTTTCTTTGGGTGAGTTATTGCGAATTACCTTGATTGCTGAACCTATGCTTCGAGCTGGAACAAATACCACCGCAATCGGTATTTCACGCTATACTCTGCCGATGAAAGGGTGGTGGGAATCAGGTCCTTCAGAATCGGTAGGAAGTATGTTAGGATTAGCCAATAACGGTGCTCCTTCTGATGCCCCATACGTACTTTTACTAGGATTCACTGCTTTGATCACAACCATTGTTTGCTGGTGGTTACTGGAAATTATCTTTGCATCTCCTTGGAGTAGAATTCTACGAGCGATAAAAGAAGATGAAGAAGTTGCCCAACATCATGGTCACAACGTGATTAGCAACAAAGCTGCTAGCCTTGCATTAGGCGCAGCTATAGCAGCGCTTGGTGGCATATTCTGGGCTTGGATGAATACGACAATTCATCCAGATAATCTCTCGCCGGTACGCACTACTTTCATTATCTGGGCCGCATTCATTGTCGGTGGTAAAGGGAGTAATCGTGGAATGATGGTCGGAGCGATGATTTTGGTCGTTACAGAATTTACTTTCAACGCCCTCATTACCGCTCGTGGAAATGCCGAATCTAGTCTTCATTTCTTAATTGCCTACATCGATTCAGCATTCCGCTGGCTGATGCTCGACTCTCCCCTATCCTTACTTTGGAGTGATGAAGCGCTTACTCATGCTTTTCCGAGGTTCTTAGATGATCCACTATCTATTACAGCCCAATTAGCCTATCTCAAATTAGCACTAATTGGTTTGGTGATCATCGCTTCATTATTGCTCGCTGAGAAGGGTCTCGTGCCTGAAGTGCCAAGTCGACCAGATGATCCAGAAGGGGTGGAAGCATGAGCGAACCATTATTGCGGGTTGAGGGATTATCCAAAGAATTCGGTGGACTGGTAGCCGTTGAAGACATGACTTTCAACATTTATCCTGGTGAATTTGTCGGGCTTATCGGACCGAATGGATGCGGTAAATCGACGACGTTTAATTGCATTAGCGGTCTACTTCCGAACACTACTGGAAACATCGAAGTCTGCGGTCAAGATACCTTAGATTTATCATCGGACCAAATTCAAAAACTTGGCTTCACACGTACTTTCCAACACACCCGATTATGGCGAGAAATGACGGTAATTGAAAATTTACTAGTTCCTCCGAGAAATCAATTTTCACCCAATAAATTCTTGGCATTATTCAGGCCTTTCAGCCGCTTAGAAGAAAAGAAGCGGCTGAAGCGTGCATATGAAGTTTTGAGACAATTAGAAATCCCTCATATGGCACATAATTTAGCCAGTGAGTTATCTGGTGGTCAAAGCAAATTGGTCGATATTGGCCGTGCTTTGATGAGCGACCCCCAATTGCTTCTCCTCGATGAACCGGTCGCCGGAGTTGCCGGTCCACTAGCAATGAAAATCTTCAATGATTTGCGTGAGCACGTTTCCAAAACCGGAAATTCGGTTTTAATAATTGAACATAATATGGATTTTATTCTTAGACAAGGTGTTGACCGAATTATCGTGATGGACCAAGGTCGAATTTTAATGGAGGGGACTCCGGAAGAAGTCAAGGATAGTCGAGAGGTTATCGAAGCATATCTCGGTGGCGAAGGCGAAGCCGAAATGGTTGGTGAAGAGTGATGGCTGAGCGAATTTTAGATGTTAAAAACTTGCAAGCAGGCTATGGCTCTGTTCAGATTCTTCACGGTATAGATATCTATGTGGAAAAAGGTGAATTCGTTACGATTATTGGCCCGAATGGATGCGGTAAATCCACCTTTATCAAGGCAATTTTCGGTCTTTGCACATTCTATGGTGGTGACGTTGAGCATAATGGAGAGGATGTTGCTGGGTGGCGAACCGATCAATTAGTCAGACGCGGTATTTCTTATGTTCCTCAAGTGGATAATGTATTTCCTTCACTTACTGTAGCAGAAAATTTGCAGATGGGCGGTAACCGACTATCTGCTCGAGTGCTGAATGAGAGAATCGATGATTCCCTCGAAATGTTCCCCGATTTGATTTCTCGCATGCATGATTTAGCAGCTTCTCTTTCCGGTGGTCAAAGGCAAATGTTGGCGATTTCTAGAGCACTTATTTCGAAGCCTAAGTTTTTGTTGCTCGATGAGCCTACCGCAGCACTTTCACCACTGTTTCAACAACAAATCATCGACAGAATCGATGCACTCCGTCAAAGCGGTATTACCGTTCTAATTGTTGAGCAGAACGCCCGCCTTTCTCTTTCTCGCTCGGATAGAGGATACGTTTTCGCATCTGGAAAGGTTGTTCATACTGGCAAGGCCGCCGATATATTAGCCGATCCGGAAATTGGAGAATACTTCCTTGGCGGAACAGGAGAATGAGGAATTCAAATGCACGAACACCCGAGTGACCGAGTCGATATGCGCTCGGATACGATAACCCAGCCAACTTCAGCGATGCGTGAGCGAATGGCAACAGCTGAGGTTGGCGACGATGTTCTAGGTGATGATCCAACAGTTATCGAATTGCAGAATCGAATTGCAGAGATATTTGGCAAGGAAGCATCTCTCTTCGTGCCGAGTGGAACGATGTCGAATGCAATAGCTATTCGAGCCCATACAAATCCTGGTGACGAAATCGTCACTGAAGCAACGAGTCATATCTACATCTACGAAGGTGGTGGATACGCTGCCCTATCGGGGTGTTCAATCGCATTGGTTTCCGGACATGCTGGATTAATGGAACCAGCCGATGTGCAGAAGGCAATTCGCAAGGTTGATGGTAGTTTGGGGCACTTCCCTAATGGGTCATTGGTTTGTGTTGAGAATTCTTCGAATCGTGGTGGTGGTTCGTGTTATTCGCAGGAAGTCCTAGACGAGATTGCCCACATCGCTCACACAAATGACTGCGCCGCACATATGGACGGTGCTCGAATATTCAATGCGACTATTGCAACCCAAACCGATGTCGCTCGTATGGTACGGGATTATGACTCCATCTCAATTTGTCTCTCAAAGGGTCTGGGTGCACCAGTTGGAAGCATGCTTATCGGTGATTCGGAATTCATCGCATTAGCTTATCGATGGCGGAAAATGTTCGGCGGTGGCATGCGTCAAGCAGGTATTCTCGCCGCCGCTGGATTGTTTGCGCTCGATCATAATATCGAGCGTTTGGAAGAGGATCACATTCGAGCAAAGAGGTTGGCAGCAGCAGTGAATGATATGTCCGGATTCAGCGTTGATTTAGATTCGGTTCAGTCGAATATGGTTTACATCTCAACCGCTGAAGGTGAGGCGCAGACGCTCGTCGATAGGCTTGCAGATCATGGTGTTGATACTCTGACAATTGACGATTCGACAATACGTGCGGTCATCCATCTACACATCATGGATCAGGATATTAAGCGCGCGATAACAGCTTTTGAATCGGTATTGTAATTGGTATCACAGAACCCAAGCATTTGAGTGCATCACATTACACCGAATGGTCATGAATCGTCCCCTATTCACGATTCTCGTGACCATTCTTCTTCTCGCTGGCAACGTTGCCGGTGTTTCTCCTACTGAATCCATAACATGGATAGATGTTGTCGAAGAATCTTGGCAAGATTCGGGAACCTTAGGAGGGATATCAATTTCTCTTTCCAATAATACAACTGAGGAATCGACTAGTTTAGATGGAGTTGATTGGCCGACAATCATCGAAGTTTATACCGCTACATGGTGCACAAATTGTCTCCAAACAGAGGCGGCAATGGAAAACATAATCGATGGTGAAAACATTCTCCAAGCACATTTTCATCGTTTTATTGCCGAAACTCAAGATCCATTCGGCGCAGAATCTACCGACGATTATTGGGTCGGCCGATACGCGCAAACCTCACTCTCTGCCGCAGGTGGAGAACGCTTAGCGCCAACTAATATTTTTGACGGCGAAAGGTTCCATATTGGAACATCGCCGACTTCAGACTCTATCGAGAATGATTATTCAATCTCTCTCAATACAGGTTCGACAATAGATAAAAGTGGTTTTTCAGGATCATTATCTTTTACGAGTGAAGCCGGAGAAGAAATTTTCATTTGGGACATTTCAGTTCCCGATGTGTATTCAGATTTAGAAATTCAGCCGATGATTTATTTTATCGAAGATGTTGGATATTTTCCAGAAGGTGGCAATGGAGCGGATTATTATCATCACATTTTACGCGATGTAGTCAAACTTCCGGCAATTTCTGGTCAGATACCAGTCGAGCATATCGCCGCTTTTGATGGCGATGATTTGTCTGCAGTACTAGTTTTCAATTGGTTCTCACCTGAAGTCGAGAATGATAATTCGTTCACAGCGGCACTTCCTGCTCCGGCATTATCTCTTCTTTTGCCATTATTTGGGGCAGCCCTACTACCACGAAGAGATGATTGAGTAGGCCATCATCGGCGAATTGTATGGTTGGGTTGAATAACCCCCGCCGTACATCGTCAACGCTCGGTGAGGCCATGTTGGAAGTCCGCGAAAATCAAATCTCTAACGAGGAAGTCACTCCCGGCGCTTTCCCGAATTGGCTCAAGGCTCACCTCGAGAAGCAAATCATTGACCCTCGCTCATTGAAATTAGGTGGTTCGGCGCGCATCATGGTGGTTTACCCCAGCGAAGAGGCGCGTCGGGAAATGATTGTAAATTTAGCAGAAGGAGGGCGTGTTATCGATAGGACGCTCCATCAAACTGTGAGCTCATTAGCGTCCTTATTGGTGGCGGATTTTAGGCTACCACGAGTTTTATCGACGGACTCATCCTTCGAGTTGATTTTGCATGAATCCTGTCAGCGAGAAGCTGAGAAACTCGGTTTTCCTTTGATTAATCCTTTACCTACTATGAGGTGGTCGATGGGAAAAACCACCGCTCTTTCTAAATTGCATTTTTTCCTTTCAAAAGAGCGTGCCGGAGCTTCTTGGGATGGGCCAGGAATCAATACATTCCGTCAAATTTTAAGGAAAATCGAGAAAAGCTTGGAAGGAACTCATCCCGACTTTGTTTTTGACCGGCTAATCGAGCGTTTAGATGGAGGAGAGTACCCGTTTTCCTTGATCGATATCGATGGTATAATCATGCTAAATCATGCCCCTCTTCTTCCTCAATCTTACATTGATTTGATGATTGCAATATCGAAACATTGCCCTATTCATCAACTTGCAAACAAGGGCAGTTTTCGACTCGGTACTCATGGTATTTTACTCGAAGATAAATATCCAGTTAAAGAATCAAAAAATTTGCCGGAATGGGTGCCGAGACATGAATTTCGTCTCAATAATTCTGAATCTAAAGTAAGACGAGTATTATTGCAACGTGAAAGTCAATCATTTCACGCCGCAATAGCTTACGCCGATGAAAAATTGAGAGAAAACTCAATGATGAAAATAATCATCGTCGATCCAAATTTAACGAATAATCAGGTAAAATGGAATTGTTCATTGCGAGATTTAGGATTCCCAGTTATCATTGAAAAATCAACGGTAATAGAACATTCCCTTGGACATTGGTTACATTCTTTGATTCAAGTTGGACATGGGCCAGATTCGTTCTCTTTGGAGAAGTTGAGAGCCTTAGCCTTACAAAATTCAATCAAGCTATTTCCTGAGGTTTTACATCATTCATCAAATCCCGAAATCCGGCCAGTTCCCGATGCAAATTTAATGAGTGAATTAGCTCGCAGCGATCATATTTTAGGTGGCCCTGGGGCATTGTTACGTTGGATAGAAACTCTCTCTCGGCCACCCCATAAAGAGCGTGATGCCATTGCCAAAGAGTCAACACTGTGGTGGTTATTATCCGTCGTAAATAGCCTAAGACCTGTCTTGACTGGAGCCGACAGGACAGTATTCGATGAGTGTGATAAAATAGGCTGCTTTAGCGGAAATAAATTACCTTTATCACCATCAACAAAAACTGGTGACAAATGGTTGATGACAACCTTATCTAATTTCGATGTTGAGTCTCGAATTGAAAATTCGGATGGAGTATCTGCAACTCCAGTCGCAGTCATTCAAACTATTGTGAAAGAATTTTCCTCCTTACGTTCATCTCAATCCTTAGTCGGCTTTAATCAACCAAGAATGGGCCCAGATTGGGTTGATCAAATCTCAACTCTTTTACGTTCAGCCGAGTTGAAATCAAGCCAGAGTAGATTGAGTTCAAGATTAAGATTATTAAATCCGAACCAAGCTCTTGGCTGCTCAGCAGATTTGCTCATTCTTGCAAATACTTCGAGTATATCTTGGAATTTACGTGTACCTAAATTACCCTTTCTCGGAGACGAAGAACGACATGAAAAGAACCTACTGAGACCTGACGGACCCATTCGTCAAGCTCGGCACCATCGTGATCACTTCCTGAATTGTGCAAATGAGGTAATCATTCTCGATCCAAGCCTTGATGAAGCAACCCCTGCAGCTGCTCCAATTCGAGAATGGTCATTCGAGCAAGATCCAGATGATGATTGTGAGAGATTTGAATTGGATAAAATCACTTTGTTGAGTCCACGTGCTCATCGACAAATCGATGGTAAGCGCATGCTCGAAAATATCGAACCGATTACCCCTGCATTGAATCCTGATTCGATAACAATTTCACTGGATTCATCCCTTCAAAGAGACCGTGAGAGACGACAACCAACCGTGGCTGAAGAAGATGGATATCTGCCTAATTCAGCCAAAAAACATCTGTTTCAATTTCGCCAAAAAGATCTCGATAAACGCTCACCAAAAGGAATCACTCCGCCTAGGACGAATGAACGTTGGCCGGTCATTAGTGCCCGCACTGGTGCAGCATCAAAGGAGATTAGGACGGTAACAATCGATCCTCGCCCATTCAAACCACTTCCTGTCCATTCACTGGTCCATGATGCTCGACATGGATATGCTGTTGGAGCTGAACAAAACATCTCGATTTGGTCGGCTAGCCGTCTCCACGATTGGGCGAGATGCCCTCGTGCTGGCTGGTTAGGTCGCGGTTTGTATGCTGATGTCGAAGATTTACAAACTGAAGATTTAGACTCGCGAACCCATGGTGATTTATTCCATAATGTCCATCATGATTTATTGTGTAAAATACTAAATTTTGATATGGGAGGCGACCGTGAAATAGACTTTAGCATAGATAGTAAAATTCCTCTCAGTATCGCGAAATCCGGTATTGATGAAGAGCAAATCATGAAAATCGCTCTCGAGGTTCTAGACGACCGCGCACCTTGGCTAAGTCGTAGTGATGCGGTCTCGACCAATCGCGTTCGAATGATGACAGGAATGAATCTGCGCGAATGGATGAATTGGACACCAAATCCTCAGCCGACAGCGATTGCCGGCCGAATAGGCCGAATGATACGAGCAGAGCTTGAATTAACTGGAGCAATTCCTCTTGCATTAGAATGGGAATTGACCAATCACGATGAACGAGGAATTGTGATTGAATTACCAGCAGAAATTACCATTCCAGGTGGTGAAGCATTACCTTCACTGCGTTTGAGAGGAATGATTGATCGTGTAGATTTACTGTCATTCGATGAGAATGAATCTGTTTGGTTTAATGCGGAAGGAAGCGAATCCATTGCTCCTTTGAAAATTGTTGGCACTGACTGGAAACCTCGACGATTAATTGCAATTCGAGATCTCAAAACCAGTGAATCAACAAAAGTAGATGATCGTCATGCAAAGGGATTGCTCGAAGAATTGCAACTAGCCCTTTACGCCCGTGCATGGGAAATTGCTCATCCAGGTGATTTAGTCGTAGCCGCAGGGATATCTGTTCTCGGTCACAAAACTACTCATCTCATAGAAATTTCAAACCATTTCAAACCTACAAATGAAGGTGCTTCATTTGGTAGAAGAACAACTCGTACTCATGACCGATATCGATTTAGAAATGAGGATAAGAACCCTCAAAGTGATCCATTAAGGGCATGGCTAGCCGCAAGAATATCCGTTGCTCTAGGTGTTGCAAACGGTGCTAATAATGGTCGAGTTCATCCTACGCCATCTCAAGATGCGTGTAAATTTTGTAGGGTAGCAGAAATTTGCGATGTAAATTTGAAGGAGGATAATTGATGCAGTTGAATACAGCCCAACTCCTCGCTCTAAACCTAGATTCTCACATCGTGGTCGATGCTGGTGCAGGTACTGGAAAGACCAGCACTATCGTTGATAGAGTTATCGAACATTATCTCTGTGAAGATCAACGAGCAACACGAATATTGCCAAAACCTGAGCGTCCATCTCGATTGCAAAGTGGGTTGCTGGTCGCCGGTTCGGCTGAAAGAATCGATTTGAGGAAATGGGGGGGATTATTGCCTGGCGAAGTTGTTTTGTTGACATTTACAAATCGAGCAGCAGATGAAATGCGAGATCGGCTTCGCAAGAGAATTTCGAGATTAAAGCCGGGCTCAGCTAGTGATGATGGCACATATCGAAAGGATCCGAGAATACGCCATCAAGGATTTAATGAGCAATTACTGACTCTTCTCGATGATGCGCCAATCGGGACGATTGATTCGTTCTTTAATCAGTTAGTGGCTCCTTATCGCAGCATTTTAGGAGATGCATTAAGCCGCGAAAATGTCTCAGATTCAGGCCGAATTCTACTAACCGAGTCCGCCCTAAATACACTTTGGAGATTGCCAAGCTCACCGAATCTTATCGGTGAAGCAGTCGATGCTGGAATTTCCGCTGAAATTGCAGAATCAGTTTTGGCTGCTCGCGACCGAATTCAACGACATTATTCCGGTCGCCGCCGAGCAACTTCAGTCCTTCGTTCTCTTGTCAATCGCTCAGTTTTCATCGAGGAAGGGATTCGAAACTTACTTGATGAAAAGGATGCAATTTCGGAAGAATTATTGTTAGGACGAATATTGGAATCGATTGACGAAAAATCTCTAAATGGATTTACTGAAGAAATTCACAGACTCATTGATGAATATTGCCAATCTGTCAAATCCCATATTGCAGATTTAGGAGGTGCTTGGGATGCAAACACTAGAATTGCATGCTTAGATCGATTAGTTGACGATGGTCCAGGTGACCAAGTTTGGGATAAATTAATCTGGCTCGGTCATATTTTGCAATGTACTGCTAATCGTTCAACCTGGTTCAACAAAAAAATCACATTTTTCCCACGCGCCTCGCTGCCGAATGATGATTGGCCAAAAGGCATCGAAAATTTCGGTTCATTGAAATCTATTTTCGATGTAATCGTGAAAAGTTTCAATGAATTGTGGAGTACTACAGTTGGTCAAACCTACCTTCACTTCACTCGAACAGCCATACTACTCGATGAGACCCCCCCTCCATGTTCGAATGAAAATTGGCAATCACCCCTCGCGACACTTCCAGAAGAGCTTCCTGAGGTTGCTCCAACTGTTGGCAAGGGGACTGCACACCGTTTTTCACTCTCTCACGAGGCTCGAAATCTCGATGATTTACGATTAATTTTACGTGGCTTTCAAGGAATCCTCGCCGAACTGAAAGCCCGAGATGAAGTTCATGATTTTGATGACATTCAACGATTGGCTGGCGACTTACTTCTAGCTAATTGTCCAGAAGCATGTCGAGGATTTTACCATCCTTCGATTCAGTCAGCACTCGACAAACCGAGTGATGAACCCTGGAGAGATGAGAATATCTTCACTGCATTTGCTGCTCTTGATGCACTGGAAGCAGAACCGAGTCGAGCCGGTGAAGCTGCTGCTCATTTAGGTCAAATTCGCACAGATTTAACCCATCGTTATGGATTATTGAAGAAGATTAGACGCAGGTACCGTGCCTTCATCATCGATGAAGCCCAAGACAATTCTCCACTACAATGGAGACTATTAGCAAGGCTATGGGGCGAGCGAGAATGGGTAGATGGAGACCCCGAAATTCCGAATACACCATGGCAGCCAACAGTATGTTATGTTGGCGATGTAAAGCAAAGCATCTATGCGTTCCGACAAGCCGAAGTCACAGGATTTCGCACATATGCCCGTACTCTAAGAGAGGTCAATAAGCAGGAGTTCGCAAGTCTTTCTGAATTGACAAGAAATCCATCGCTGCGAAGTGAAACTCATAGTCGAGATCCACGAAATGATCATCCTTTGACAATTGTTCAAGCGACAAAAATATGGAAGGATGGTGGACGTGATTTAGTCGGTTGGATTCCGTTCGATGCGACAGATCAAGGACTTTCTTCACCGAGTCAAGAAGAGGTCGATAGGCGGGTAGAAGGTCACGTTTCTTTGAATGTAAATTACCGAACAGATGGTGGTTTATTACGCGTGATGAATCAATGGTGGACCGATATTTTTTCACCACGTCATCGGACTGTTCCAAGTGGTGATTTTTATGCAGATTCTCAAGAATTATTCGCTTGTCCAGACTTAACAAAATCGAGTGGTTCAATTGAATGGCTCTGCCCTCTCAACAAAGAAATCACAACAGATCCACCCACCGATTTGTACGAATATCTCGATGCCTTTGGGCCGGGTGCACCAGATTCAATGGAGCGTCAAGGGATGATGATTGCCCTTCGGATTAAGAGTTTAATTGAAGGTCGTTCAGTTAGGGTTAAATCACCTGATGGCCGATGGGATGTGTTATCGAAATCAAAACCAGTTCCAGCGCACGAAATCATGGTGCTGCTACCAACTCGTGCGCGAATTCGTGATATAATAATAAGGTATTTGAACGACTTTGGAATCGATGCTCAAGCCGATAGGGAAGGAGGTTTACTTGAGCGTCCAGCAGTGCACGCACTCGATGGATTACTGCAATTAATCGCGCGACCATTCGACCGTCACAATGCAGCTTGGGTTGCGCGCTCTAGTTTAGTTGGTTTTGATGATGCTAGATTGCAACTATTCATCAGTTCGGCTAAACGAGATGAAAATTTGCTTCATCGAATGGCTGAATTCGCAATTAATTCTCGTCAAAAAAACCTCATTGACCGGTGGATTGCCCTTGCTGAAACCGGTCGAATTACCGAATTGCTGGAGGACACGCTCGACTGCTCTGATTTACTCGCAACTTATCCCGATACAACTTCCCTCCAAGATGTCGAACAATTCACTCAATTGGTTCGCTCTCTCATGGTTGAGGTTGGTGGCGATGCAATTGTAATCGCTGACCGTATCAGAGATTTACGAGAAAGGGATTCTTCGGCAATGGAAGCGGTGACAATTCCACCGAAGGATGCTGTTCGAGTAATGACAATTCATGGCTCAAAGGGTTTGCAAGCGAGCGTTATTTTCCTAGTAGACATATTCTCTAAACGACAGACTAACCTCAATCATGAGTATCGTTCGAGAGCGATTGTGAGTCCAGAAATATTTGCTGGAAGTCCACTTCCTTGGACTGATGAAGATAAAACAAAGTCTGGTGTTTGGGAGCATACAAAGTGGCTTTATCAGGCGAGAAAAGATGCTGAAGCACGCCGGCTTCTCTACGTTGGAGCGACTCGGGCTAAACACAGATTGATTCTTGTTGGCTCACCGAAAGGAACGATTTGGAAAGATGATTCTGAAGATGAAATTGCGGGGAAGCCTTCTGGATTACAAATTCCTTGGAATTACAGCAAAACCATGCCACAACTCGGGCAGATTTGGTTAGAGTCACTTCGTCAAGGATCTTGGCGTCGAGGTGAGAGTGATTCGATTTGGAATAGAGAAGATGATTTTGAATCAGATATCTCACCTTCAACTCATAATACGATTCGTAATCTCAACCCATTTTCGATGAATTTCGATGCATTTACCGGCGAGAAGAATCTGAGTGGAATGGTTGTTTTACATCACTCAGATTGTTTCAGTACCGATGATTCAGACGATGAACCCCTCTATACTCCACTACAGAAAATTGAGCGTACAAATAATGCTGCACAAAATTCCTCCACTCGCGAAAAAGTAACTTTCCCTCCTGCTCGTACCGACTCTGCACCACGAATTCGTATCGCACCGCACCGTCTATCTATTCTCGGGCAATGCTCACGAAGGCATTGGTTCGAGACTCGTGGTGGTCTGACTTCTGACCCAATTATTCCTAGTTCAGAATCGAGCGTTGTCACCGGAATGCCTGCTGGAGTCGATGCGGCAACGCTCGGAAAAATAATCCATCGAATTGTCGAACTTGGTATTCCGAATCCTGGGTGTGAATCCCCTTCAACACCTCTCGGTACATCTTGGACACAATCAAATGATGATAAAATGGCTGAACAGAGCCTCCACAATCAGGTATATGGAGAATTATTTCCAGCCGGTGGAGATAAGAAGACGACACAAAAACTCGTAGATTTGATGATTAATAATTTACAGAATGGTGAACTTGGAAATTTGGTAAAAGGAATTTCAGATGATAGCGGTGAAATTGTCGAAGGATTACGAACAGAAATGCCCTTCCACATCTCTATGCCAGCTCCATTGGGGGGTCTAATTCGTAGCCGATGGACACCTGATGGTGACAAACCGCTTGCTCAAATCGATAAGGCATTTATTGAGATGGACGGTATTATCGATTTGGTTTTGTGTACAATTGATGAAAATGGGCCTTCAATTCGTCCAATCGATTTCAAAACTGAAGAGGCATGGAAACTCAATTCCAATTCGGACGACGGCTTGCTTGAAGGGTCTGGAAAAGTTGGAATCACACCTCAGTGCAAAGCAGAAATAGACATGCTGCTCCATCATCGAATGCAATTAGCACTCTATTATCGAGCGATTGAAAGCCTTGAAAAATTCCGCATTGAGGCTGGATTCGCCACCCGTAAGGTTCTCCGACCTGCGATTTGGATTGGTGTGACGGGTAGGCTTGTCGAATATCCTCAGGATATGTTTGAACAAGCCCAACGAGACCTTGACGATATTCTCATTCAAGCAGCGAGTATGGCATTATCCTCGAATGAACCCCTATCAAATCACCAACGCCTTTCGGGAAAAGATGCAGAAGCTTGCCAAACTTGTCCATTTAATCGGGGGCTAACTCCAATTTGTGGTCCTGCTGAGATGTAAATTGTAGAATAATCGGGGCTAATTTTTCGTAAATTTACAGGCTCCACTGTCGAAGAAACAAAGAAAGGACTCCACGACAGGAGGCTATGGCTGTAGATTTGGACCGATTGAGTGAGCGAGCGGATGAGTTGTGGGAATCCTCGATTTTGCCGAGTCTCTGTAAATTTATTGAAATCGAGGCATTGTCACCTGGCTTTGAACCAAATTGGGCTGAAAAAGGCGAATTAGATGCAACAATTGACCTTTTTACGGCTTGGCTCGACGAACAAAACATTGAAAATATGAGTTATGAAGTTCATAGAATCGATGATCGAAGTCCTGTGTTACTGGTTTCGGTCGAAGGAACAGGACCGGGTGAAGTCATCTTCTATTCTCATCTTGATAAACAACCATCGCGCCCAAATCTTTGGTCAGAAGGATTGCATCCATTGAAAGGTGTCCGTCGAGATCCTTGGTTATTCGGTCGTGGCGCATTAGATGATGGATATGGTGGATATCTTTGTGTTACTGCACTCAGGATGCTTCAGGAACAAGGAGTGCCGTATCCGACCTCGCATTTTTTGATAGAAACATGCGAGGAATCGGGGTCATTCGATTTACCACCATATTTGGAAGCACTAAGTGAGAAATTAGGCAACCCAGACCTAGTCGTTGTTCTCGATAGTGGAGGGCCAGATTATGAACACATTTGGGTCACTGAAGCCCTACGTGGTTTAGTTTCTGGAAACCTTTCTGTCAGAGTTTCACACGAAGGTGTACATTCTGGAATGTCTGGTGGAACGATTCCATCTTCGTTCAGAATTCAGCGAATGCTGCTCGACAGAGTAGAAGATTCAGTAACTGGAAAAGTGTTAATTCCAGAAATGCATGTTGATATTTCGGATAAAGTTCACGAAGAGGCAACAGCATTAGCAGAACTTCTCGGAAATGGAATTTGGGATCAATTACCTGTAGTAGATAATCTCCTCCCACAGCATTCAGGAACAAAAGAAATCCTTCTCGATATGAATTGGCGCCCGGCTATGGCAGTTATTGGAGCAGATGGGATACCACCTTCCCAGACCGCTGGAAACGTTTTGCGAACCAATACAGATCTTAAGTTGAGTTTCCGAATTCCTCCTGGAGTAGATGCTGTGACAGTAGACGAACTTGTCAAGCAACGTCTCGAAGAAAATCCCCCATATGGCGCTGAAGTTACTTACGCACAAGATGCAGTGGCCGATGGTTTCCACGCACCACCGATGCAAGGAAAAGTCTCGGAAGCACTTGCAGAAGCCAGCCAGCATGTCAGTGGATTACCGCCTATGGCAACTTGGATTGGGGGGACAATCCCTTTCATGGCGATGATGCAGAATAAATACCCAAACACGAGTTTCCTCTGTACTGGCACAGGGGGGCCAGGAAATAATGCTCATGGGCCGGACGAAAAACTCCACATTCCTTCTTCAAAACGGTTGACTGCTGTCCTCGCTGCGACAGTAGCTGCAGTTTCACAGTGAGGATGGGCGAACACCGTTCATCATGAGAATGAATCCGCCGAAGTTAAAGCGAGAGTAGGTCTCGAACATAGCAAGGGATTCACATGAGTGACGGAGAAGGCGGTTCGATAACCCCAGAAGTTCGCGTAAAGCAGCTCGAAGAGCGCTTGAACGAAGAATCTGATCGACTTGAAAAATTATACGTTGCATATCGCAATATTGAGGCTGAACTCGAAGAGAAAAACGGCATTATCGATGCTCTTGAGAAGGAAGCAATCGATCATGAAATCGACCGTGAGGGATTAGAATCATTGTTGAGCGAAAAGGACAACCGAATTCGCAGTATGGAGATGGAAGGAGCTAAGTCCGGCAAGAAGATGGAACATCTTTTGCCGAAACTTGAGAAAACCGAAGAAATGTACTCTCGAGAGAAGGCCCGACTCGGTCGAGTTTTTGAAATTGCAGAAGAACTCGACGAGTCGCTGCAAACAGCTCAAGCAGAACTCGGTGCTCGTGATGACTGGTATGTTCAACATATGCAATTATTCGAAAATCTGAACGAAGCGATTAACACTCGCTACGAAATGATTGATTCAGCTGTCGAGAAGATTGCAGAATTTGCTGCGAAACAAGACACCTTCAAGTCGCGAATGGATGAAGCTCTCGACGCTGCAGAAGATGCGGTTTCTCACGCTAAAGATATGGCTGAGGAACTCGATGAAGATGCTGGCGATGAATCAGAAGATTGATAGAGAATCATTCTGGTTTTGTTCCATCAGCTCGACGGATGCATTTTGCTGGGATACCACCCCAAATTTCGCCTGCTGGAACATTAGTAAATTTAGGTAAAATTGCATTGTATGCAATGACTGCACCATCGCCGATAGTGCAACCGGGATTAATGACAGACCGCCCACCGATAATGCAACCTTTGCCAATATTTACCGGAGCGAAAACCATATCATTTTTTTCTGTCAGATGGCCATTAATTGTAGCATTCCCACCAACCACAGTACCATCTCCAATAGAGACAACCCAAGCATCGTTGAGGTAGCCGGTGTTGATTTGGACATTCTTTCCTAAATTCGCCCCCATCATACGATAATGCAAATTACCAATCCAAGTGACGGATAGCATTTTTAGAAATAGGCTAGACAATTCATGGACAATTGATGATAATGCCCATTTGATTGTAGTCATCGATTTTATGGGAACCCGTCCTTCTCTGAATTTGGGTCTTGTAATCAACCCGAGTGCGCCTGAAAGTAATACGCTTAAGATTCCAAAAGAGATGAATGCGAGACCACCAGCGATTCCTAAACCGATTGATTGTTCGACTAAACTATAATCGGCTAGGTAGTCTTTAGCATAGAGGAGAATTGCTGCTGAAGGAATCATGCATACTCCCCAAAATAATCCCACTAAGAAAATCACAATCGTTGTACCTCCGATTTGAACTGCATTGAAGTAGCGCATACAGAGTAACGAAGGGACGGAGCATCTTGAGTGATTCGGCAAACATTTCTGATTATTTTTCAGTAAAATATTTCTTGTCGGCAGTATCAAGAGAACAAGTCTATGGGAATCATTCATGGCAGAGGCCTGTGGCTTACTCGGTGACGGCTCAAAAGCTGTCAAAATCCATCATCTCGTCAAGGCTCCAGAAAATTCTGTATCATCGATTTCACGCCGAGAATCTTGGGATGCTTCCCGCCCAGCGACGGTTTACAAAACCCCTGAGACCCTACCTGACGGGACTCCTTGTACAGCCGCGACTGTAATTTTACGAACTCGCGGCTGTGTTTGGTGGTGGAAATCGGGTTGTACTTTCTGTGGATATTTTAATGATGTTCGTGATGATGTAACAGCAGATGATTTGTTCGCTCAATGGGATGAAGCCAAACGAAAAACTAATGATTTTGATGGCTGTTCTATGGTCAAAGTTTACACATCTGGAACATTTCTTGAAGATAGAGAAATTCCTGTTGAATTTCAAGATTTCGTTCTAAAGGAGACTCATGAAAAAGGCCTTCATTTGATCGTTGAGGCTCAAGCTCATCTTTGTCATCCAGATAAACTTGCTTGGGTGGCCGAGCGTCATCCTGGATGCACGGTTGCAATCGGCCTCGAAGCATTGGATGATACGGTTCTTCGATTTCATTGTAACAAAGGATTTTCGACAAAAACTTGGCGGAAATCAGTTGATGATTTACGAACAGCAGGGCTTCGTGTCAAAACATACCTACTGTTCAAACCACCATTCATGTCTGAGGGTGACGCGCTCAACCTGACCAATGGATGGTTACGAGAGGTAGCTCCTCTTTCCGATGAGGTTTCTATTAATCCAATGAATATTCAAAAGGGAACCATCGTCGATAGAATTTTCCGAAATCGCGAATATCGCCCACCTTGGCTATGGTCATTAGTTGAGATGATTGAGTGCACTCACGCCGATATAGTGGATTCAAATTGTCGGACAATTGTTCATCCTACTGCTGGGGGAAGAATCCGTGGTGCACATAATTGTAAGAAGTGCGATGCTGAAGTCGTAGCCGCAATCGAGCGCTATTCTGTTTCTCGAAATCTTGATGAATTCAGAGGACTCGATTGCGACTGCAAAAAGGTATGGCGAGCTGAAATAATCAATGACTCAATTCTTCCAGCGCCGCTCGGTTCAGGCACTGATCGGCGTGGACTGGCTGTCGAACTGGCTCGTGCACCATGATGTGCCCGGTCGCAAACTTCGCCCCCCTTTCGCCTAATGCTTAAGGGTCAATTACCGCTGGTCGGAGCATTCCCTATGGGAATGCACTAGGTGTGATTATGTCGGACAGTGGAATTGATTCAACAGAAAAATTTCTCCAAGGAGAACAAGAGCCAGCCGCATCTTGGGTGTTTTTGGCTCTTGGTGTGGTGGCAACATTCAGTTTCTTAGTGATGTTTAGTCTACTTTACCCCGGCCAGGAATTACCGGTTATTTCCAGTGTTTTACCAATCTTTTCAGGAATTTTTGACTCAGGAATTTGGTTCTTTATCTTAGGCGTTATGGTTGGGGCTTTTTCGATAATTGGTACGTTGCTTTTGGAGGCAACAAGCGAGTGAGGTGATGATAAATGGATACTGTTTTGACAATGATGCTCCTATTCTGGGCCGGATTATTCACTGCCTATTTATTGATTCAACGCGGACTTTGGATATTCACTGATGTTGTAAAAAGCATGTCTCTTTTCATGCTTGAAAAGGCTCTCGGGCCCGGCGCTGATCTGGTTGAAGGTCGCGCCGGCTCTGGTGCCAAAGCATGGATTATTCAAGGAACAATTTGGCTGCTCGCAGCAGCTACTTTCACCTTTGAAGGCCTTTGGTTAACCCACGATCCGACTGCACTTCACTCACTTTCTTCGTGGGGATATTCGCCTTCAGCTGCTAGCTTGATTTCTGCAGGTGAATACACTGCATTATACGGGTCAGTCTCGATGTTCATCATCGGTGCCGGACTTCACATCATTCCAAAGTTGGTCGGTACTAAACTCGCTAGTGAGACGAATGGAGTTTTATCTTCATTTCTCTGGACTTTTTCGGTATTATTCCTAATCATCGGTGCTCACGCACCAATCATCCTGACAATTCCAGTATTGATGATTGGAACAATCGTTCAAATTCTTGCACTAACTTCAGTAATAGTCAATCAATTATTAACAATCTCGGCAAGAACCGCTACGATTGCATTACCGGCATGGATGCTTGTATTCGGTCTTCTCGGCAACCCAATCGCAGCTACACTCTCAATTCTAACAGGTGCAGCAACAACCGGTATAGGTCAATGGATGACGTACCACTTAATCGGTAGTTCTTTCTTCTTCTTGGGAACATCCGGGATTGCACTTTACGCTGCTTCAGCAAGTACGGGTAATGCGCTTTGGTCGAAGGTTCTGGCTGGCGTTACTTTGGTTGGTGGTTTGATGACAATCAATCCACTCGGTGCAACAGATGGATCGATGGTTGCAGATATGCTCGGCCCACTAGCCGATTCTGCTACAATTGAATTAGGCGCAACCGATGGCGTAGCAGTTGCGTTTTTGATGGCATTATCTTTCCTTCCAATGATTGCTTTTGCTGGAAACATGATGATTACGATGCGTGGAAATGATGCATCCGTT
This sequence comes from uncultured Candidatus Poseidoniales archaeon, assembly GCA_963934165.1. GTDB lineage: Archaea > Thermoplasmatota > Poseidoniia > Poseidoniales > Thalassarchaeaceae > MGIIb-O2. Next base: position 13,016 of record CAWVXH010000002.1, on the reverse strand, counting down.
GAAGGAGCAGGTAGCATGGAGATGAATCTCGGTACCTGGTTAGTTATCCCAATCACCATCGGGGCTCTTTTCGTTCAAACCGATGTAGTTGCGGGTACAGGTGAACTTGCTGGATTATCGAACGCGTTGAGTTTGATGGCTGTTTGGTTAGTTCTAGTTCCACTCACTCTCGGTGCTTCATTGAGTCTTTACCCAGCGATTACTGGTCGTAATTTACTTTCACAAAACCGCGCTCGCTGGGGATTCTGGATGCTTGCTGGTGGCGCACTATTTGGAATTTCAATTACGATGATTGCAGATTTTATCGACATGGCTCTCGTTTCTGCTACTGTCGAAGACCCTGTTTCACTCGTTGAAGAACTGCGCAAGGTTGGCTCAGTTATGTTCTACGGCGTCGTTATCGGTGCTGTTATTCATTCCTTAAATATGATTAGTGGACTGTTCCGTGGCGCACTTGTTGAGACTATTGCAGCAAATTCTTCCTCGATAAAGAGCGACTCGTACTCGCTTACTTCTGCTACTAGTGTACGCCGAATCCTCGCCAGTGGAGCTGGCCTCGACACAGAGGTAGTTCCAGTCAGTCAATCCGATGAGAAAGGCAACGCAACCAAACTTTGATTTTTATGCGCATCGGGCTCGTCGGCAAACCAAATGTCGGAAAATCAACATCATTTTCGGCTCTCACTCAAACGCCAGTCGAGATTGCTAATTATCCTTTTACGACAATCGAGCCGAATGTTGGTGTCGCTTGGTTACCGTTGAGAGAACCCTGTGCATGTGCAGAACTTCGAGCAAAAAAAGAAGCATTAGGCCGGCTAGAAAGTTCAGATGAAGGTCAAGGAGACCACCATCGTGCTGGTAGTATATGCACTCCCAAATCCGGTTCTTGTCGAGCTCACAAACGCCTTGTTCCCGTGACCTTGATCGATGTTGCTGGTCTTGTGCCCGGTGCTCACCAAGGTCGTGGCCGAGGAAACCAATTTTTGTCAGATTTAGCACGTTGTGACGCTCTGATTCAAGTTGTCGATGTTTCTGGTTCGACCGATATTGAAGGTAATCCTGTCGGTGAAGGCGGCTCTGATCCGGTGGAAGAACACAAATTTTTGCTCGATGAACTCGATGCATGGCTTTTAGGGATAATCAAGTCGAGTTGGTCGCGCGGAGCGCGACGAGTTCAATCTGAAGGCGAGAAAGCTCTCGTAACATATCTTCTCGAACAATTAACTGGAATTGGTGCAAAAGAATCTCATATATTAGCCGGGGTCTCAGCGGTTTCTCAAAATCATCCAGATGCCGGAGTTCCGTGGAATTGGAGTCAAGAAGTTCTCGGAACTCTTACTGCGACAATTCGAGCAGGACTTTTCCCGATTTCAATTGCGGCAAATAAAGCCGATCGTACTGAAAAAAGTTCGTGGGATGATCTAACAATGCTCGTCGAGAATTCGGGTGGTGTATTAGTACCGACAAGTGCGGAGGCAGAACTCGCTTTACGACGTGCTTCACTTGCTAATTTAATTGAATTAGATCCGGAAACATCTGAATTTGAAATAACAAAAACGGGTCAAGAAAAACTTTCTGAAGCACAAAGGACAGCTTTAATTTCTATTTCTGAAACTTTATCACAATGGGACGGCGGCGGATTAATTGGCTTGCTTTCAACAGTCGTTTTCGATAGATTAAGCCGTCGTGTAGCATACCCCGTCCAAGATGACATGCACTGGATCGACGGTGAAGGAAACATCCTTCCTGATGCCTTACTTGTGCCTGAAGGAACTACTGCGAAGGGTCTAGCTTACGCGGTTCACAGCGATTTAGGGGACGGATTCATCCGCGCTACCGATGCTAGAAGTGGACGGGTAATTGGTGCGGATCATGAAATTCAGAATGGCGATATTATCAGTATTCATGCAAAAAAATGAACTAAAAACAATAATTTTTTTCTGAAAATTGACGAAGGGAAATCGATTAAGCTTCGACTTCGACAACAGGAGTCAGAACCAACTCATAGGTTACCGCAGTCCAAATGATTTCGTAATCTTCGTCATTATCGACGATAGAACCCAGGGGGCTTGGAGGGGAGTTGATGTCTGCTGTTATTGTAGCAGCCCAAGTTCCTCTACCTAACCCTCCATCAGTCCACATTTCTCTCAACTCTGACTCGCTCATATCGATAGCCGTGAAGTTAGCACCGGTGTAATTGTCAGTTACATCCCATCGCATTGTAAATCCATTATCACCACCACCCCCGCACATTCCATCTTCATCCTGATCATCGAATTCACCTTCGACCTGACTAACATCACTACTACCATCTACACTATCAGTGAAACCAGGACCGGGGTCATCATTGTCGTTACATTCAACATTCAATTCAACATATCCAATATTCATCTCCGTCATGAGATCGAAGAATGTATCATGAGTGTCTCCATCACCAAGATTAATCGATTCCGTAAGTGAGATAGGCGTTTCTATGAAAGAAACTTCCCAATCTGTAGAGATTCCGTTACTGCCACCCGAAACTAAATCATCACCAATTAGCGTCGGCATCACAGCGAAATATATTGGGAAAATAAGTAAGAAAAATGCCGTGCCAGCCAGCATTATTTGTTTACGCGGCGTATCGACGAAGTCATTGAAATCCATCTCAAACCCGTCTCTGCGTCCGCTCTCTCCCTATCAAACAATTCCATTATCTGTGAGATTGAATACGAAAATTAGGGTGAAATTAATGATTTTCTCACAAAAAATAAATTTATTGGATTTTTAAGAATCCCTAAATTACCCTGTCAAGGTTCGTAAAATTCCTCAGGTTTGTAAGTATAGGCACGAATATAAAATGCGTAAATACTAATTATCTTCTTTCTTGATTTCCTTGCCCTAATCTATGCTCGAGCCAATCCAAGACTTCGTATCGATTCCTTGTTTTGTAAATTGAACCCTTGAACGCTTGAATTCTGGCAGCATATAACCGAGCCGTGATCGCTCGCCAAAAGTCCATTTCCATGGACACCTCGGCAACCCTATTACCCATTCTTTGATTATTGAATCCCACCTATCTCCTTCTAATTGTCGTGGAATTTCGAATGAAACGAATACTAGCGAACCTGCAGATCCAGGAGTCTGTGACCATGTTCTAATCGAGAAACCTGTTGCTTCTCCTGAAGTTACGTGAAAGCCGATTACGCGAGCTTGCCGCGTAATCGGCATCACGATTGCCCATCGGTGAACCATTCGACTTTCTTCGATTAATTTGGTCTGCCAACCTCGCGATTCAGCAATCAATCGCATCGCACGAATCGCGTCGACAGGCTGCACACTAACAGGGATATCCAGTAAGCGGCTCGCTATCATGATAATCGGATGGGAGCCTATTCAATATGGATTCGTGTGAAGCCATTTGGATTTTTTGTGAAGTGCAGCTTGGACAATGAGAGGAGTGAGCCTACCTCTTGGCGTCCGCGCTTTCAAGCAGCCAGCGTCCGCACGGACTAACTCCGCTATGCGGAGAATCTGTTTGTTTCCTTCACTAAGCGTGTTCAGCCGAAGAGTGAGCCCAGGCCTTCAAAGCCTGCGCCATCGTCTTCTTCCTCTTCTTCCACTGCTTCTTCAGCAGGTGCAGCCGTAGCTCCACCAGCTGCTGGAGCAGCAGCGGCTACCGGAGAAGCAACAGCGGTAGCCATTGCTTCACCAATGTCGACGGATCCGAGAGATGTGACTAGAGCCTTAACTCGAGCTCCGTCTACATCTACACCAGCAGCCGCTAGAATAGCGGATACAGCGTCTTCGTCAATTTCCTTTTCAGCAGAGTGCAGTAACATTGCAGCATATACATATTCCATTTTATCTCACCTATTTTATCAGCCGAAGAGATCGCCGAGTCCTCCGAACTCAGCTTCCTCCTCTTCCTCTTTTTCCTCTTCAGCAGCCGGTTCTTCGGCTCCTGATTCCGCTTCTGCCGAGGAGGCAGCAGCGGATTCGCTCGTAGTAACTGCAGCACCAAGTGCTGCTGATAACTCTTCATCGAGCGCTGAGGAATCTAGTTGGCCAGCAATGGCCAAAACACGCGCATTTGCACGTGAGATAAACAGAGGCATGGTCGACTCGTTTGTGACGCCTGCCTTGACTGCGACAGACAATGCTTCGCTGCTAGCCTTTGAGAGGAGGGTTGGCATTGTTGTGCTGGAGAACCAAGTAACATTGCATGCGAGATTGAATGCACCAGATGTCGCTTGAATGATATCCGCTTCGAACTTCTCGTAATCGAGATCCAAAGCAGATGCAGGGAATAGGAAACCGTCTTCGATTGCTCCGGTCAATATTAGGCCGATTTCGATTGGGAAGATATCCAACTTCGCTAGCATGATTCCAAGGTCTGCAGAAATTGCCTCTCCTTGGTTTACAACGGTAGATGTTTTCTGAATTGCAACTTTACCTTTGGCGATTTTTGCTGGAATTCCAACAGCGTTGAACTCTCCGACGATTGGCCCTGGTCCAAATGAGGTAGGTCCTTCCTCGATAACGATGTCCATAGGTGCGAGTTCGCCTTCCTTTGCAGCACGACCTTGTCGAGTTTTCTCTAATTCACTAAATAACTCAAAGGAGTTGAGTGCATTAGTGTGGACAATAGCTGGTTGAGCCGCATTATCGAAAAGTGTATCAAGTTCATCCAACGAACGGCCGGATTGTTCCCAAGCCAACTTGATGAGTGTCTTCTTTGCCATGGTCATGGTTAATTTTCCACGAAGATCGCTGCGCATGTTGAGCATGTTTCCTGCTGGAACTCCGCCGATATCGACGATTCCTACAACTCCATCGGAGTTGATAATTTCAACGATCTCGCCAACTCGATCTCGCTTCCAAGGTGCAACTTTAGCATCTATCACTCAATCACCACGACCTTGATAGCAGGACCCATAGTGGTCTTGATGTAACATGAACGAATGTTTCCTCCACCGCGCTCTAGTCTACTGATGACACGGTTCCAAACTGCCATTGCATTTGCAATTATTTCATCCAAACTTAGTTCACGTGAGCCTAGAAGTGTGTGGAATGTGACCTTATCACGCGAGCGCACGACAACCGTGCTCTGAAGGCCGGCTGCGATATTTGCAGGGTCTAGAGCCGGTGGTACTGGGCGTGGCATCTTACCACGTGGACCGAGGACAACACCGAGGTATCGTCCGACGGTTCCCATGTGTGGAATTTCTGATAGAAAGAAGTCGTATTGATTAGCAATTTTCCGTGCTTTCTGACGGTTCCCACCAAGGTCTTCAATCTCAGAAGGCTCGATAACGTCGAGTCCAGCAGCACGTGCCTTCGCAGCCATCTCACCACCAGCGAACATTGCGATACGGACGACCTTACCTCGACCGGAAGGAAGACGAACTTCTTCTTGGATACGGTTTGTAGGATTCTTTAGGTCGACATCCTTCAGTGTAATCGACATTTCAATCGATTCGACGAACTTACGTTCGGGGGAGTTCTCGAGTGCTTGTTCAATTGCTGTTGTGATATTTTTCTGCATTTATCTCACCTCCGTGGTCAACGAGGTTTCCCTCTCCCACGCTTCGTGATCATTCAGCTAAAGTGTTCGCTGAATTCCCCCTCGCTCATTCGCTTGAGTGCTTCTTTTGGTTCGAAGCCCTCAACTTTGACTCTCATAGAAACGCACGTGCCCATAACTTCGCGGCTTCGTGCATACAAATCAGCACCGGTTAATCGGTCCTTTTGATCCTCAGCAAGTTGCTTAACTTGAACCATTGTCAAGTTTTCAGATGCTTCTTCCCAGGAGCCGTTGCACTTCTCTACGCCAAGAGCTTGATTCACTTTGTGTGGTGTCTCATTTCTTGCTGACATGTGCTTACCTCCTGTATTTGTGCCTCGCCGACTTACCTTCACTATTTGAGAGTGATTGATTCAATGAGGTCTCCTGTAAATTGCTTTACTCAACGCGCTGGGTAACGCGAACTTGGTCAGCGCGCACAGTCAGAGCGACCGGTACTAGAGCTTCGAACAGCTCGACTGTGACTTCTTCCTTGGATTCAGTAACGCGAACTACGCGGGCCGGTTGACCCTTGAATGCGCCACCACTGATTTCGATGATACAGCCTTCTTCTATTCCAGCTGTAGCAGCTTTCGGCTCTAAGTATGGAAGAACATCTTCTAGCGGTGATTCCCCGTCGAGAACTTTTCTACAATTTTTCATTGGAGTCGCAGCGACTCCAACGCGTCCGATAAGTTTCTCGACGTGATGTAGTGCAGAAGCTTCAACGAAAATATATCCGCGCATAAAATTCGGTGAAAGAACACCAAAAATTTCACCCTGAATGTCTTCGAGAGATCCGCTACCAGAAAGGCGTGCTTGAATCTCTCGAGCGACGTTTTGTTCCTGACCTATGCTAGTCTTGAGAATATAGAGATAAGAAGCTACGTCACCGTACATTTCTCGCAACTTTGGAGTTGCGTATTCCTTCTGACCAATAGTGCCAGGGTCAACCCACTCGAAGCTCTTGTAGAGAGTCTTTGGAGTAACTTCGTTAGTTCCTGAGAAGAATAGCAGTGGGGAGACATCATTCAAGCGGTTTCCAAACGCGAGGCCACGAGCATCACCGGAGCGAACATACTCGAGTTGATCTGCAGGGATTCCAGTAGATTCGGTGATGCGAGCGACAACAGTATCGAGATCATTAGGATCTCCGTTACCATATATTCCATCCCAAGCACCTGGGTAATCAGCGACTTCATCGGCGCGCTGCATCAGTAAAATTTTCTCGTCATTACGAAGATAAACAGTAAATGTGTCAGACATTTTTTCACCTCATGCACCGATAAGCCAAGCGAAGAATGATGGAAGCAAATTATCCATCAAATATAGCATTGCGAAACCGATTCCTCCGAGAATGAACATTCCAATTCCGCAAACGATTATAGTCTGGCGGAATTCTTCCTTGGAAGGTTTGCGGGCCATTTTAAGAATTCGTGCGTAAGGACTGGTTTGGATTCCACGAACTCGAGCCTCAATATTATCTTGCCAACCCTGAACTTTATCCTCGATGGGACTTGTGTTTGAGTTCTCGATAGACATGACTGACCCTCTTAGCGACCCGGCGACCAACCATCCCTCTTTAAGCACGCCGGGAAAACCCAAAGGGTTTGCAAAATGAATGGTTTGGCTAAACTCAATTAATGAATTCAACTGTTCGAGTGCGCAGATTGCGCATTTGAGTGTGTAATGCTGCACCATGAATCTGATCAGACTTAACACCGGTTAAGACGAGCAGCACGCGGATTTCATCACCCATTGCAGGGTCTGTCGTCGCGCCTAAAATGATGCGAGCGTAAGGATTGATTTGGTCGCGAATAATCTTTGCACAAGCCTCGGTATCACCAAGTGAAAGGCCCGGTCCACCAACGACATTGATGAGAGCGCCCCGCGCATCGGAAATGTCGAGGTCGAGGAGAGGTGAGTACAGCGCCTCTTTTGTTGCCTCAGCCGCTTGATTAGCCCCACTCGCTTCGCCAAGTCCAATCATCGCAACCCCGCCGCCATTTTCCATAACGGAGCGCAAATCTTGGAAGTCAAGATTGACAATTCCTTCTTTCGCAATCATCTCGGATACTCCCTTAATCGAGCGCATTATCAATTCATCAGCCACTCGGAAAGCTGCATCGAGAGGCAAATCTCGAACACCATCAACCTCTAGCAGGCGCTCGTTCGGTAAAACAACAACCGTATCACAAATCTCACGAAGGCGCTCAAGCCCCCACTCAGCATTCTGACGACGAAGAGCGCCTTCGGAAAGGAATGGATAAGAAACAACAGCGATAGTCAGTGCGCCTGCAGCCTTTGCAAGCCTAGCGATAACATGAGCGGAACCGGTCCCAGTTCCTCCACCAAGCCCAGCGGTAATGAAAGCTAAATCACAATTTTCAACTTCAATTTTCAGCGCACGCTCAGATTCGAAAGCAGCCTGTTCTCCCTTCTCGGGATCACCGCCAGCGCCACGGCCACGTGCAGATCTTCCGATTAGAATTTTATTTTCGACACCAACACGGAGCAAATGCTGAGCGTCGGTATTAATCGCTATGCCACGAACATAGGTTTGATCGAAAAGCCCCTCGTGTTCTAGTCGAGCAACGGTGTTTGAACCACATCCTCCACATCCATAGACACGAATGCGTGGTTGAAGGCTAGAAAGTAGGGTGGCTAATTCCACATCATTTTCTGTTTTGACTGGAGCAGAAGGCAGCCCTTCGTCATCCTGTAATTCCAAAACACGGTCAATCAGATGCTTCACAATCTCTCTCGGGCTCTAAAACAAGCATAATGCTTCCCCTTTGAATTGAGCCCTAAGGGCTCATTTTAGATAGTCCATTATCAAGCCAAGAGGCGCTTACGAGTTTCGATAAAACGTACAAGGAAAGTGTAGATTCCACCCCAAAATGAGACCGCCAAAGCAAGTGTCATGCCGTTCAATTCAGCATTACCCAGAAGAGCGCAATTCGCATATTCATGAATACCAGAAATATCAATTCCTGCGCTACCAGTTCCTGCCTGGTAAGCAGCCCAAAGCAATCCAACCAAGGTGATAACCAGGCGGTCGGCTCGGCTAAATCCACCATACAATCTACCCAATCCGACCGACTGTGCCTGAGTCCCCATATATGATCCAAGTAAGGTTAGCAAAGCAGCAGCATAACCGGCTATTGGATCGATTACAAATGCAGTATTATAGCCAATCGCAACGATAAGTCCGATATCGACAATCCTATCAATCGAATGGTCCAAAAAGTCGCCATAAGGCCCCGCAGTGCCTTGGTGGCGGGCCAAAGCCCCATCTAGAGCATCGAGCACACCTGCTACCAAAACGAGGATGACAGCACCGATGATCATCATCGATCCGGTGCTGTCCAAGCCGGCGATGGCAAGCAAGTAAAACGCAGCAAGAGAGATCACCAGTGAAGTCCATGTCAGAACACTCGGGTCGAGGTCTCCCATTCGTACGACGAGGGGTTGAATGGCTTTTGTCCAGGTATCGCGCATTTTCTCGAACATTAGTCATCCATCCTCGCTATCCAATCTATCTCTGCCTCAGGGTCGGCCGGTTTGAAGCCATCTGAAATCCATTTGGAAATCTCAGAAACAATTGCTTCAGCACTCTCTTCACTAGTATCGAATTCTATCCATGGTGTCCTAGCCTCGCGCTCGTTCCACGCACCACCAAGCAATTCCCATTCGAGATTTCCTTCTGTTTTTGCCGCAGAATAACCCCGGTTCTCAAGGCGTCCACGCAGGGTTTCTGGGTCGCAGCGGAGCACCACGACAGCGTCAGCGGGGAGATGATGCGAAAGGTGCCCATCAATCAATATCGGCGAGGAAGGAGCCGGTTCCCATGTTTCAGCGAGATAGTCACAAAGTACATCGAGGTCGACCGGGTGAGCATTATCCACGGGATCAACCTCGTCAAGAGCGCCAGCGATTTCAGCCAATTCTTCAATTGTAACAACCACAAAACCCTCTTTGGAAAGCAGTGCTGCAATAGTAGTCTTGCCAGTGCCGGGAGTGCCGGTCAGAGCCAGTCGGAAGGTGTTCTCCACGAGTCTTGGGCGAGTGGAGGAACCCATGAACGCATCGAGAGGCAGGCGCAACATTGACCCATAATGGTGCAGGCGCAGGGGCATGGACGAGAGTGTCAGCCTGATGAAGGCCATAGATCCCCGGGAAACAAAACTCAATTTACTTCTGCTTGCGGTACCTATCACCTGCTACTATGCATACCTTGCAGATAATCCAACTATGGCTTTCTTCACCTCGATGGTAGCCATAATGCCGCTAGCTTTCTTGATGGGACGAGCAACCGAGGAAATAGCTCTGCGGACATCTGAGTCTCTGGGGGGCCTCCTCAATGCCACCTTCGGAAATGCTGCCGAGATGATCATTGCTTTCCTCGCGATTTGGACAGCCTACAAAGTCGGTATTGGTAGTGAGACTGCGTATCTGATGGTGCATCTGGTGCAAGCTAGTCTGATTGGCAGTATTTTGGGAAATTTATTACTGGTAATGGGGCTTTCTTTCGTGTGGGGAGGTATCCACTTTCAGGAACAGGAATTCTCCGAGACCCAAGTCAGCGCCAACGGATCCCTCCTCCTCCTCGCTGTGATGGTCCTCGTTGTCCCTACAGTATTCCACTCGGTGGTTGGAGGGGATGCAGGCAATGCTGGCGTTGAAAATCTCAGTCATATTGCAGCAGTGATTCTCTTGGCACTTTATGGTTTATTTTTATTATTTCAATTCAAGACTCATGTACATTTGTTCGCCACCGAAGGTCAGCATAGTGAAGAGCCTGAGATGACTCAACGTAATGCAATTCTGTTATTGGTATTGGCAACAATTATGGTATCTTGGATGGCTGAGATTCTCTTGCGTTCGGTGGAATTTGCTGCTGATGATGTTGGCTTACCACACCTTTTCATCGGAGTGATTCTTTTGCCATTATTCGGCAATGCTGCTGAACACTTCACCGCCGTGTCGGTGGCAGCCAAAGACAAAATGGACCTCTCATTCGCAATTGCGATCGGCTCCTCGACGCAGATTGCAGTATTTGTTGCTCCATTGATGGTATTGATTGCGTGGGCGTTGGGTGTGCCTCTAACTTTTGAATTTGGGGAACTTGAGACAGTGTCTGTTTTTCTCGCTGTGTTGATAGTTAATTTGATTGCTGCGGATGGTAAATCCAACTGGCTTGAGGGAGTTATGCTTCTGGGTGCTTACGTTATCCTTGGCGCGGCTTTCCTCTTTCACCCTTGAGTGAATACCCTAGCCTAGATGATGCATATGTTGGTAGGGGCGTCGTAAAAGTTCAGTAGAATGTTTTGTATCAAAACCTCTGACCAATCTGTTTATGCCTAAAACACCAATCATCATCAAAATGATGCACGATAACGGAGCGCGGTCACCGCTGCCGCTGAGTGATTGTCCTGTAAATGTCAGCCAATCGAAGTTATGAGCCGTGAGGTTCTGAGCCATTTGTGCTCGAGCAGGTCTTACTGGCTGCAATTAGCGCTGGCCTAGTTGCGACGCTTGTAACTGTGCTAATCGAGAGATATGGCGGTTTAGTGGGCGGAGCCTTAGGAACTGTTCCATCGACAATCATTCCAGCAGTTATTGGAATGTCGCTTGCACAAGAGAATGCTGACCTGATGGCTAGCCTCTCGGTAGTACCGCTCGGTATGTTGGCGAATGCCATCTTCCTTTCAGTATGGATTTACTTCCCTGAGATGATTCCTAATTTATCCTCAAGCAAGGGATTAGTAGCGACAATCTTTGTTTCTCTATTGATCTGGTTATTGGTGGGAACGTCAGTAATACTTGCTGTAGATGAGGTACGCAAATCCCTCAGCGCACAAGAGATTGCGATTGCCGGTGTTGCCCTAACCGCGGTCTTGGGTTTGTCTTTGGGTTGGAAACCACGAGCAACACCTCCTGGAACGAAAAAGGTAAGCAAATCGATGTTGATTACTAGAAGTTTGATGGCCGCTACTGCCATTGGAATTTCGGTTTGGATTGCTAATTTGGGCTATTCACTAGTTGCTGGACTTGCATCGGTATTCCCAGCAATTTTCCTAACGTCGATGGTGGCTCTTTGGATATCTCAAGAGGCCTCAGTACCGAGGGGAGCAGCTGCACCAATGTTGCTTGGAGGAGGTTCTGTTGGAGTTTATGCCTTGCTCGCGATGACAACTTTGGATGAGTTCGGATTGTACACTGGTTCACTGGTCGCATGGGTGGTATCGGTATCCTGCTGGTCGCTACCTGCCTACGGTTACTTGAGATGGAGAAGAAGCATTGTGTTAGCGAACTCTTCATAATTATCAGTTTCGCATTATGAAGTATTTCGAATACCTCTAGTAAATTGGCATCAGGAAGGGTATCATAGTTAACCCATTATTATGGCCGTATAATAGATAGATGCCTCACGAAATAGTGAGTTTTCCTGTTTGGATGTGTTCATCACAATACTTTGAGTTAGTGTGAGTGTTCGGGCAACGGGCCTCCGATGATAACAATGATAAAGCAAGAGAAATAGCGAAGTCTATTGGGATAAAGTTCGAATCCAAGAAGTAAAATTAATCATCAACTACGCTACTCATTATGACGGGCCTATGTTTCTTCGTTCTTTGATTCCTTATGACGATCAAAACGACCAATAGCAATCATCACAATCATTAGTCCAAAATGAATAAGAGGAATAAACAAAAAATCAACGCTATTTACTCGAATGACCATTAGGTACCCAGTAAGTATTGCCATACCTCCTGGTAAAACTGCAAAGACTTGGAGCCATCGTCTGGTTTTTGGCCAAATCGCGAATAAGAATGCTACTATGCAGAGTGGTACCGTTAACATCGAGAGCCACGTCCCCACAATAATTCCACATGCTTCGGGGTTTATGCACAATCCTTGAGCTGGACTAGGAATAAATATGACAATCAATAAGATGGAGGTTAGAAATACAACTGGATACCGCTCCATTGGTTTTAGTTGGTCCATATCTATTGATTAGCTCCTAAGTATTTAGTTAGGGAACATGATATGTTCACTCTTCTTCGTCGCTTGCAAAGGGAATCTTGCCAGAAGCCCAAAGCCATAAATTGTACCCAATTGTCAGATTCCCTTGTTTTTTGAATAGTTTTTGGTACAGTGTTACCGCCCCAAACCAAATCAACAGGAGAAAGAAACCACTCGCCAGTTCACCAAAGCCGTCAAGCCCCTTTTGCAGGTATGCGAAAAGTAGAATTGACACGAAAATTGTCACTAAGATTGCTACAAAAAGGAAACCATAGAGTCGGTCCATTCCCTTTCCTTCATTCTCTTCCATGTTCGTCACTAAGGGTGCCCCTCTATGATGTATGTGACTACTAAGGTACCGAAGAAGATGTATACGTTAATTAGGGCTATCCTTGTTAATATGGTTGTAAAATAACTAAATGCTTAGGATACAGGCAAAAGGTAT
>CAWVXH010000001.1:0-249563 GCA_963934165.1 uncultured Candidatus Poseidoniales archaeon | reverse complement strand
TTGATGTCGGCTCCGGCACGATATGCCATGCCGACTCCGTCTCCTGTTGCAATCGAGGGGTTAGTTGTCGCTCGATGTAAATGACCTGCCCCTCCTGTTGCTAATACGACGGCTCGAGCTGGTAATGTGTGGACATTGCCTGCTGGAGACAAGCACCAAATCCCACAAATTCCAGCACTAGGATTTCCATGTTCACGCTGGATTAAGTCAATTGCCATCCAATTTTCATTGATTGAAAAACCGGAATCCATCTCCTCTTTTGCACGCTTGGTCAACGCTCTTTCAATCTCTGCTCCTGTCGCATCTTTTGAATGCAAAATCCGACGATCGGAATGCCCCCCCTCTCTCGCCTTGTCGTATTCCCCATCTTCGCCCTTGTCGAAACGCACACCGTGTGTTTCCAAATCACGGATTCTATCAGCGGCTTCTGCGACTACTGAGCGAACAACTTCTTCGTTGCATAAACCGGCTCCTGAAGCTATCGTATCAGCGACATGGGCGGCGAGTGCTCCCGAATCATTAGGGTTGAGGACGCCTGCAATTCCACCTTGAGCCCAATTAGTACTGGATGTTGAAATTGCTTTTTTGGTCACCAATGCAACTTTCATACCAGCGCCAGCGCAGCGGTGGGCGAGAAATAAGCCGGCGATACCTGAACCGACGACAATTACGTCAACGGGGCTCATAAGCTCAGCAGAACCCAGGTTCGCCATGGTGTCTCCAATTCATAAAATGCAATGAATCTTCTCTATCTCTTCGCTGGTTCGAAGCATAGTGTTCGATGTATTTGGCTTTATTTTTAGAGGCTGAAAACCGTTGTGCTGCGAGATAGTTTTCCTCAACATTCATAGGCGGTTTGGTTGCGAGCACGAGAACGTCGTCGGCGATAAACAGTACGATAAAATGGTGATGGGATGCATCTTATTCGAATCGAATTGGAGAATTTCAAATCATTCGGTGGTGAAATCACTATTCCCTTCGACGAAGGATTCACTGCAATTACTGGTCCAAACGGCTCAGGTAAGTCAAATTGTGGTGATGCTGTACAATTTGTTCTTGGACCGAAATCGTCGAAAACGCTACGGGCATCAAATGTCACCGAGTTAATTTTCAATGGGGGGGGCAAAGGTAAGGCTGCTCGACAGATGTCTGCAACATTAGTTTTCCATAATTCACCAGAAATAGATGATCGACGCAGATTAAGAATCGATACCGATGAAGTTTCATTTACTCGCTCTGTTCGTCTAAATCGAAAGAGTAAGCCAATCTCATCTTACAGAATCAACGACGAACCGTCATCTGCGACGGAGATGCGACGTGTTCTAGCAGAAGCCGGATTGCACGGCGATGGATACAACATCGTTTTGCAGGGAGATGTCACCAAACTCGCAACGATGACGCCTTACAAGCGCCGTGGCGTATTGGAAGAGGTTGCAGGCGTAACTGCTTATGATGATGAAATTCGCCGAGCGAATAATCAAAGAAAGCATGTCGAAAACAATATCGAGACAATCGATGTTTTCGAAGATGATCAGAAGAAGCGCTTGAAGGGATTGGAAAAGGAACGCACCCAAGCCCTCAAGTTCAAGGAACTCAAAGGTGAACTCAATGTATCAAAAATTATCTTACACCAATCTAGACATCGTAACAGAATCGATGAGGTGAGGTTGCTCGGTGATGAGCGCTCAAATTATTCTGATGAGGGCGAGAAACTGAATGGGCAACTTCATTCTGGAAACCTCAAGTTAGGTGAATACGATGAAGAATTAGTTCAGATTGGTACTGATCTCGATGATATCATGAGCGGCGATGCGCGACAATTGCTCGAGGCGATTCGACAACACGAAATCGATGTCGAAACGAATTCGGATAGAATTGGCGATCATAATCGCTCAATCTCTGAAGCCGAGGGTGATATCGAACAAATCGGCGATGATTTAGAAGCAGCTCAATCTGCGAAGGATGCTGCTGAAGCGAGCCTCAATGATGCCCATGATTCTTTGAAATCCTCTCATGCCTCCTCTCTTCAAGCAGCAAAAGATGAGGAAGAGGCAAGAAATGCAATCGAATCAGGCGACCGCCATGGTCGTGATTTGAATCGAGCATTAGGGAAAGCGAATGAGTTGGTCGATGAGACACACATAGCCCATGCTGAAGCGAGACTTACTGCCGACCGTGCAGAACAAAATACTCAACTAGCCTCAGAAAAACTCGCTGATTTAGAAGAGGAATATGAAGATGCTACGATGGCTCGGGACGACCTTGAATTGGTCGGAGAGGATTTGCAGGACGACGGTAATACCGTTGATCGCGGATCATTAGCTGAGGAAATGCGTCGTCTGACAAAGCAGGAAAACAGCATGCGTGAAGATCGCGACCGTGCTGAAATTCGAGCTCGTGACTCAGAAGTAGCCCTCGCAAAATCTCGGGCTCGTGCCGAAACCCGCGCGAGCCGCCCCGGCTCCTCTATCACTCTCGCCGCATTGACCAAGCTTCGCCAAAGCGGCGAGGTGAAAGGAATTCTTGGCTCGCTTGGCGAACTGTGTTCACCGAAAGATCCAGCTCACGAAGAAGCATTGTCGAATGCCCTTGGAGGGGGGCTTCGAAGTATTGTCGTTACCGATGATGAAGTCGCAGCAAATTGCATCAAATGGCTCAGACTAAATGGAGGTGGCCGAGCAACTTTCTTGCCACTAAATAGATTGAGTGTCAGCCGGCCACAAGGTCGTACATTAATCGTAGCAAATAATCCAGGAGTATTTGGATTTGCAAAAGACCTCCTAGAGTACGATGATGGAATTGACTTGGCAGTAAGGTATGCCTCAAGAAATACGCTAATTGTTCAATCCATGGATGTCGCCCGTAGAAATATGGGTGGTGTCAGAATGGTCACACTCAAGGGCGATATAATCGAAGGTTCAGGGGCTATGACTGGCGGTTCTCCTGGTTCATCAAATCGTTCTTCTTTTGGTGGTGGCGGACAAAACCTCCTCGGTCTTGACAAGCTTGAGCGAACAGTTGAAGAAGCAAATTTGGTTTATTCTACAGTCGAAGCTGCTCTGCGTGAATTGCGTTCAAATCAGCAAATTTTGCGTGACCAAATCAATGGTTTAGGTGGTAGCGATCATTCTGTAAAGGTGCGAGAGTGGAAGTCTGATTTGTCGAGAGCTCAGAAAGATGTCGATGAACTTGGCAAGAAAGTAATTACTGCAAGAGAAGAATTTAGGAATTTCGAGAAAGTATATTCTTCTGCAAAACTTCAAGCGGAATCCGCTCAAAAGGCCCTTAATGATGCTATGGTTGCTAGAACGAAAGCAGTAAATAAGCTTCAAAATCACACGCCAGATCACCTCTCACAAATTCTTAGGAGTGCGGAACGGACACGAACAGAATCCGAGCGAACTCGCCTCGCCTCTGAAGCGTCAATTTCTACAGAAAAGGAAAGAATGGGGATTCTTGATGCTCGAGTAAGTGAGCTTACTCGGCAAATTTCACGCAGTCAGGGTGTGATTGAATCCGCTTTACTTGCGGTTCAGTCTCTGAGCGAATCAATAAATAAATCAAAGACGGAATTAATCGAATTGAAAGGCCAAGCATCTCAATTCGATGAAGAACAACAACTCCTCACCGATAGGAGGGAGGAAATAATCGGTGAACGAGCGAGTTTACGAACTTCGCTCGATACTATGTCACAGAAACGACAAACATTCTTATCGCGAATCGAAGAATTGTCGATTCAAATTCAACAAAAGCGGCTTGCGGTCGATGAGATCGTTGCTGAGTTAGCTGCTGAGCACATAGAGGTGCCAGCAGCAGATATCCAACTACCTACAGTGGCCGAGGCGGAGAGGAGCGTGCAGGGGCTCGAGCGCCGCCTCGGTCATCTCGGCGATGTCAATATGCTTGCAATCGAGCAGTATGACATCGCCGTAGAAAGAATTGCTGGGCTGGTAGATGATGGAAAACTATTGCGTCAACGCCGTGAAGATTTGGTCTCGATTGTAGATAAATTACAAACCGAGAGAAAATCACGATTATTGTTGGTCTTCGAACATGTAAACAAAAACTTCAGCCGTGTTTACGAAATTTTACAACCAAACGGATTCGGTAGTCTGAGATTGGAGAATCCGAAGGACCCGTTCGAGGGCGGATTGGAAATGGATTGTGTCCCACCAGGAAAGAGCCGCCGAACTCGCAGAAACTTACTATCTGGTGGTGAAAAATCGATGGCGGCTCTTGCACTAATTTTCGCAATACAAGATTACGAACCAAGTCCATTCTATTACTTCGATGAGGTCGATCAAAATCTTGACCCATTCAACTCCGAGCGCATCGCAACGCTTTGCCGAATACGCTCGCAACGCGCTCAATTCATCATGGTCACTTTGAGAAAAGTCAGCTTGATGATAGCCGACCACCACATTGGAATCACACATGCGGGGGATGGTCTCAGTCGCCGAATCACCGACTTTAACAGGGCTGCTGCCCTAGAAATGAGTGAGGAATTAGAACGAGAGGAACGTTCCCGGAAGCAATCTGAGGAGGAGCGCGAATCACTTGTCTTACCTGACCCTGCTATAATGCCCAGAGTCCCTGAAGCTCTCGGCACCCCTAAATCTCTTGGTGGATTGGCTGATAGAGCAGGTGTTGAAACTGAAGATTCCGCTGATATAGGCGTGGATTCATCAACAGAACTAGATCAAGTGGTTTTGGCTGGAACTGAACTTCCTGCGGATGAGGTGAGCGCATTCGAATCATTGATTGAGCGAACAGATGATTGGTCAGAGGATCTCGAGGAATCTGACATTATTCAAAATGCGATAGTCGATGAACAACAATCCGAAATTAAATCGAAATCAGAAATTACAGAAGTAATCGATTCAGATACTTCAGAAATTGATATAGAGTGAGTTGAGAATATGGGAATTTTCGATGGTACAGCGATGAAGGAAGACATTGTCTCCCGACTCATGATAGGTGAAACCGACCTTAAAACTAGTCAATACCTCGATAGATTAGTCGAACTGTCTCAACTCGAAGAGGCCGAACATCAATTCCTCATCGAACCATTCGACCGTTCCGTCGCTCTAGTTTTCCAAATGTTTCAATCGAGCGACCTCGATCCTTGGGATGTCGATTTGAGTGCTTTTCTGAAGATGTTTAACAAGCGAATTGATGAGGCAGAAAATATCGATTTACCAACATGCGGCCGCCTTGTCAGAATGGCTTGGGCAATTCTTCGCGGCCAAGCATCGACATTAATTGAGCGCCAAGAAAGATCTCTCCTAGAGGAAGAGGAAGAGGACACCTGGGATTTCCACGATACTTGGGAAACAGAATTTTCTGATGAAGATTACAATTTTTCTGCAACGGTTCTTTCTGGTCAGGCTTCAGATGTTCTGCCTTCGATGTTTGAAGGTAGAATTCATCGCGATGAAGGCCGACCCGTTACCTTAGGTGAATTACTGATGGGCTTGCAAGCGGCAGGTCGCCTTTCGGAAGAACAACGATTACGTGAGCAAATCGCCAAAGAACGACGCGAAGCACATGAACGAGCCCGGGCTCAATTCAAAGGTAGTCTTCACGTCGAAGATTTAGAAGCAGATCTTTGCAGAACTTGGAATGTTCTCCGCGATAGAACAGTGGATGGCAGTGGTATGGTCAATCTCGGTGAGATTGTCGAATTATTAAAGCAACAATCTCTCGAAAAAGGCTATTCAGATGATGAAGCGTCGGCGGAAGCACAGGTTACAGCATTGGTTTCTTCATTATTTCTAACTCACCGGGGCTATGTTGATTTAACTCAGGAGCCTGGGAAAAATGGTTTGATTTCTTTACAAAATTTGCATCAAGATGATACTGATTTCTTATCTTTAAGTGAACGATTAAATCCTAAAAGTGAACTATTAGGGGGCGTTATTGCAGATGTCTGAAGCGAGTCTTTCCGTCATTCTAGAAGCTATTCTATTCACATCTGGACGTTCGATGTCAACTGCTGAATTAGCGGTAATTGTTGAGAAATCCAATGCAAAAGTAGGTGCCGCCTTATCAGAACTTCAGGCAAGAATCAAGCGTCGTCAGGATTCAGCTCTTCAACTAACAGAGGTTTCAGGGAGATGGATTTTCGAGGTCAGACCAAATCTTTCAGATCACTTACCTGACTCATTCCGCCCGGACACTCCTCAACGATTATTGCCAGCTGCTGCGTTAATTGCTTATCATCAGCCGATGGCCCAATCTCAATTGGTTGAAATGCTTGGTCAGAGAGCTTATGATCACGTTCGAGATTTGGCCAATTTGGGATTGATCGATCGTCGTCGTGACGGTTTAACTCGTAGACTGACAACAACCAGACGATTTGCAGAATACTTTGGTTGTCCAGAGGTTGAATACCGTGCCGTCCGAACTTGGTTCAGGGCAGAGGCGGCTAAGATGGGGTTGACCAGTGCACAGTTAGCAGCTTCTTTAGCACCAGATGAGCAGATGACGATTACAGAATTCTCAGCTGAAGAGGGGACTTCGACTGAAGTCAATATTCAATCTGATGAATAGACTTCAGCTTACTGCAATCCCGGTTACGAACGATTTGTGAATCAGTTGCCACGAACTGAATTTAGAGCTGCTTCGACAGCTGCCATGGTAATGCGCTCACCGCTCTCTCTAACCTTATTTGCCACAGTTTCAATTTCAGTTTCTTCTGCACCAGCGCTTGCACACATATTGCGAAGATGCAGTTTCATGTGTCCTGCTTGAATTCCAACCGTAGCCAGTGCGCGAAGAGCGCCGAGATTCTGTGCTAATCCTGCCGCTGCCATACATTTTGCTAATTGGTCGGCGGAATTGATGCCGAGGAGGGCGACATTTGCTTGGGCACCTGGGTGTATTCGAATCGCTCCACCGACGAGGCCGACTGCCATTGGGATCTCAATCGAGCCGACTAGGTTTCCTTCGTTGTCTTTTTCCCAGTGCGTCATTGATCCATATTCTCTTCCATATGCACAATAGGAGTGAGCACCGGATTCAATGGCCCGCCAATCTTGTCCACAAGCGATAGCGATTGGTGAAATCGCATTCATGATCCCTTTGTTGTGTGTTGTTGCTCGAAACTGGTCAGCTGCAGCGAAATGATAGGCTTGAATCACTCCATCTATTACTTCTGTGCCACGTGTTGCATCAGTTCCTGCATCTGACATTTCCTCGGGTGTAAAGGTGGCACTTACGCGTGCGAGTCTGTGGACTGCTAGGTTACTGATAATTCGTAGGATTACTGTCCCACCAGAGATTGATTCGACTTGAGGGGCTATGGTTTCTGCCATCGTATTCACTGCATTAGCCCCCATCGCATCTCGACAATCTACTAAGATGTGGACGATGACCATTGGACCAGACATGGTTTCGATAATACGAACTTCGACGTCTCTACAACCGCCACCAAATTTGACTAGAATCGGATCAACATCATTACAGGATCGGATCAATCCATCCTTGGCAGCGAGAATGGCATCCCTGGAGGCAGAGGGATTTTCACAATCAACGATTTGAATTTGTCCAATCATGACAGGGTCAGTATTATCTGAAGTAAATCCACCTTTTACTTGACACCTTTTTGCCATGTTAGAAGCAGCAGCAACGACACTAGCCTCTTCAACTACGAATGGGATTAGGTAATGTTCGTCGTCGATGATGAAATTAGTTGCGACTCCAATCGGTAAGGAATAGCGTCCAATGACATTCTCGATCATTCGATCAGCAGTGCCTTCGTCTAGCTCGGCATTCTCCCAAGCAGCAATTTGTTCATCACTTAGTCCAGCAATCTCTGCAAGCATTTCCCTTCGTTCTGGTACAGAGAGTTTGTAGAATCCTTTCAAACGACTATTGTCAACGGGCATGTTTCCACCGCTCCTTGCTACGCCATTCTGTATCTAACCTCTTTGGATTACCATCATTGTATCTAATTGTCTACTACGGGCCTAGAATGCAATGAGGTGGTTATTTTTTTTCATCACAATCCTCATATTTCCCTCTAGAGGTGCTGGTAGGTAATTCTGGGCTAATTTTGTTTTTTTCTAAATCAGTGTCCGCTTACGGGGCGTGAGACTCACTTTTGTTAATGGATAATGCGTTAATTCCTCCATTAACGCTTCTCTAACGCATCAATAAAGCGTTAATAAAGCGTTAATATTTATGCACCTAATCTCCAAAATAAGCAATTTTTCAGTGTTCCCGAAGGACCGCTGAAAAAATAAAGCGTTAATTTGGCCTATTGATGCGTAATTATGCGTGAACATTATGTACTCGTAAGCATGCAACGCGCATGTGGACGACCAAGGCGTAAATCTACTCGAACTGCCTCCTCTCCGAGGAAACCCATTCGATGGTCGCCCTATCGAATCATCTCGTGCGCACGAACTAGTTGGCCACCAACCTCTTCTCGCAAAGTGGCGCGATCATATTCATTCTCAATCGCCGAGAATGGTTTTGTTAATCGGCGAGCCCGGTTCTGGACGTACCTCGATAGTCAACACGGTTTCTTCTCTGACTTCTCAGAGTTACATCTCTCAATATTTTCCTGAGTTACAAGATCCAGTCAAATCTATTTTGCAAGAGCTGACAGTTCACTTCGGAGATTTTGAAATTCCAAGCTCGATGAATTTGTTATCACAAAAATTGGTTTCCAGTCTAGATGAAATTTCAGGCCCGTTGCCACTAATTGCATTTGATTACCCATCTAATATTGATCTTGGAAGGATTATCTCATCAATGGCCCCAACCCTCTCTCGCCTTCGCGCCTTCACCATCATCTCGATTACTCCTTCTCAACTCAATGCTCTCGGAGATGGAGTGATTGATCTATTCGATATCACCGATCGGTTGACAGGATTCTCAAAATCAGAAATTCAACAAATGGTCAATATCAGAACTAAAACCCGTTCAAGGGAGATGTGGAATATCAAACCAACTTTGCTAGAGGCAATTCATAACCAAACCGGAGGCAATCCTCGTGAAGTCCTGAAATTACTTCGTGATTTAGTTGATGAACGACGAAATGTGGGTGGGGTAGGCACCTTGGCGAAATTAATGTCATGGAGGGCTGTTGATCCTTTTGCTCAAGTCATTGAACCTGTAGTTTCAGAAACTAAATCTCTAGAAGAAGATTTACAAATACCTGAGTCCCCTTCTATTATGATTTCCGAGGAATCTGTAGAAGATTATGTCGATGAAGAACCGGATGATCTATGGGATATCGAAGAGGACGAAAGTCTTCCGGAAGAACCGAAACAATTTGATTGGAATGATGATTTTGGCGATCCTGAAATTGATTGGATTGACAATGCTAAAGTCGAAACGAAAGTCGAAGATGATGACGAAGAATCTCGCATCGAAGCTCTAGAAAATCAATATTCAGAATCTGAGCCTTACATTCCCGAGCCAGAAACAGAACTTTTCATGCAAGCTGGAACTGAACCTCCTGCTAGCGTTTTCGGAGGGGGGTCATTTGGAGGTTTGAGAAAACGCCTGGCCGAGACAACTGACGAAATGCCGAAGGGACTAGATCAGACCGAAATCATCTATGCAGACCATGTTAGAAATCAACCGAGCCCATCCTCAAACCAAAAAATTCCGGACGACATAGTTGAAATCGAAGAGAATCAAGATCATTATGAAATTGAATCTTCGCGTGATACCCCTGAAATGCCAGCAAAACTGGACCATTCGATCAAGAAAATTGCTGAAGAACATGTGTTCTCAAGCGATGGTGCTGAATGGTTTGTCGATCAATCTCTTGGCAATACTTTACCTGATTTGAATAAAAAATCGGCATTTGAAGAGGAAACGGAACAAGAACTAATTATTGAAGA
Source organism: uncultured Candidatus Poseidoniales archaeon (assembly GCA_963934165.1). Classification (GTDB taxonomy): domain Archaea; phylum Thermoplasmatota; class Poseidoniia; order Poseidoniales; family Thalassarchaeaceae; genus MGIIb-O2. The sequence goes on along the minus strand of CAWVXH010000001.1, from coordinate 239,703 downwards.
AACACCTCAATTTGAAGAAGATTACCCAGAAGAAATTGTCAGGGATGAACCGACTCCCCCCCATCCTGAAATTCCTGTGGTCCCTTCCGTTCAATTAATTCCAGATAGTTCTGAACCTATTCAGTTACCGTTCGGGGTTATCAAACAACCAAGGCAAACTGTACAAACTCCTTCCCAACCTACCCATCAACCATCAATTCCTCTTTCTTTCGCCCCACTTTGGGATGACGACTCCCCCCTTAATTCAAAAAAATTCCATACCCTCTCTGATTCTGAGCGAATGATTCTCGAAACTGCATCGGTGCGTGAAATTTCTCCTTCCGATGCTGAATTACAAGCGCGTTTGGAAGTTGGTCGACCGCGCTTGTCACAAATTTACAATGGCTTGCAAAAAGCCGGCATGCTCTCGGTTCGAAAGCAAGGCCGTACTAGATTTTTCAAACTCAGCAGTGCGGCATCCACAGCAATTGCTGCGACAGCTGGAATGGGTTAAATCAAACAATTAGGTGAAATGATGTCGGATGATGGTTCAATAGTTACGCGCGAAAAAGTTGAGAGTTATCTTGCACTGACTGCCGAGGCCAGAGCCAAAGCAACACCTTGCACACAAAGCGATGAGGACGCAACTCGCCTTGCCTCGATGATGAGAATGTGTGATGATTACCAATCCGATGCACGTCATTTCATGGAACAAGGAGATTTAGTCCGTGCATTTGGAGCAATAAATTACGCTCATGCATGGATAGATGCAGCCGTGCGCATCGGATTGATGAACGGACATGGTGACGATAGGCTGTTCACATTACCTTGAAAATCTCCGTTGCAAATTTTTAATTACAACGATATGAGATTAATTTTCGACGTGTCTTAAAATTCGTCTCGAAGTGACTTCGACATAAGAGCCACCATTTTCAATTAATCGCTCTTTCAATCGTCGATCAACAGTCAAAACTGGCCAGCGATTTTTCCGAGAAAGTTCGATTAACATCAAATCCGTATGTCGAATTCCTTCCGGATTTGCCATTGGCTTCCCACGTTTGGCCAGAAGTGGCAACAAAAGTCCTCGTCGTTGCTGCGCCAATGAATCTAGTTCTTCCTGGACTTTGTCGAGCACGATGTAATCGGGTTTACCTAGCACATCGCGCATCGAAACATCAAGATTCAATCCAGCATCAATCAACGCAGCCCAACCACAGGCGTCGATAAGGACGCTAACCATTTTTTCACCCAGAGATTGTGCCGTGACCAATTAATCGCCATCGTGTTCCGACCCGGCGTGAAAGTGTGATTCTCGAGCCTTCTTTTGCACAGATTGGTCTGCGTAATTCCATGGTTGCTTTCTTGCCCTTAACCGAGGTTACGGTACCAACAGAAGTTGCTGTTGCTGAATTGATCATCAACAATTCATTAGATTGTAAATTGCGCACAGGCTCTGCTTCACCACCTCCTGAAGCGACCATATTATCGAGCAATTCAAGGTTAATTCCTAATTTCTCCCAAGTCGGAGGTAATTCCCCCACTCTTGCCATAACCTGACCTGATAATTCGTCTGCCTTGGATGCAACAGGGTCGAGAGGTGTCGCAATTCCACAAAGCCCACCTGCGTGAGCACTTTCCAAATCATTGCCGCCGCCCTTGATACTCTCGATTACTGTCGGTAATGGTTCCCAGTGGAATTTGTTGCCTTTTTGGATTCGACGACCTGGGGCAATCAGAATCTCGTCACCGACAGAAAAAAATCCTTCGACGATGCTTCCACCGAGTATTCCACCAGTCAGCTTTTCTGGTCGAGTTCCAGGTCGATTTGTGTCAAAAGAGCGCGCTACATACATTAGACCATTTTCTTCTCCAGAGCGGTCTGGTGTGGGAATTATTTCTTCAATCGCTTGAATCAGAATATCTAGATTTACATCGTGGTGAGCAGAGACTGGAATCACTGGAGCATTTTCTGCAATTGTTCCTTTTGTGAAATCCCTGATCTCTTTGTAATTCTGCTTGGCCTTTTCACTAGTAGCGAGATCGATTTTATTTTGAACGATTACAATATTCTCAATTCCAGCAATTTCGAGAGCAGCGAGGTGCTCTCGAGTTTGTGGTTGTGGACAGGTTTCAGTCGCTGAAATCAATAGAAGAGCTCCATCCATAATTGATGCGCCTGAAATCATCACTGCCATCAGTGTCTCGTGTCCTGGGGCATCAACAAAAGAAACGGTGCGTAGGTATTCTTTTACATCGTCTTTCTTACCTTCAGGATGCTTTCCTTTGGCGTAAAATTTCCCTTCTTTCGTCGAATAAAATTCTGTATCAGCATAACCGAGTTTGATACTGATTCCACGCTTACGCTCTTCGGAGTGAGTATCGGTCCAAGTTCCAGACAGAGCTTGTGTGAGAGTGGTTTTACCGTGGTCGACGTGACCTACCATTCCGATGTTTACTTCGGGCTGTCGTTGCGCTTTAGCCAGAAGCATCATCCCCTATCGATTCACTCTTCTTCGGAGGTGGATGACTCGACAGGAGTAAATTCCTCAACATCAAAAATGGTGCCGAGATTACGGTTTCCAGTTTCAATAATTTTGAGATTTAACTGACGTGTTTCTGTGCTGATAGTGTTTCCACGGAGATTTCTTCGGCGGCGAATACCATCGTACTTGTATCGGTAAACCTTGGAGTTCTTCTTTACGTATTTCTTACCTTTGTAACCAACACCTGCTGTAATCAAAACAGACTTGATGTTGCCACCAGCGAGATCTGCACGCATTGGGCGACCTGTTTTATCGGAACCTCCGGTAATTTCCAACTTGTAACCGGAAAGTGATTGATCACCTTCTCCAACGAATATTCCATCAACGTTATCGCCGATCTTTTTTCCGAGGAAATGATTGTAGTTAGAGCCGGCAATTTCTACTGAAAACGCACGTCCACCCGCATCGGGGTTCGTATCGTTGATTACTGCCTTGAAGGTTTGTTCTCCTGCCATATTAGTCACCTTGGACGGCATCCCGAGATACGACCCCTATAAGAGCGGTTCGGAAGCCCCTAGGGGCTTATTTCCTTCGTTGCAAATCTTTCTCAATTCTTCTTTCTAGATTCGCGGGTGCGATACTGTTCATCGTTATATGAGTTGTTCGACCTCTTCCTACCGTTGATTTTGCCTTGCGTGTTTCGATTAACCCCTCACTTTCAAGGAACTTTAGGTGTTTCCAAAATGTTGTATAACTTCGTTGTTTTACCTCAAATTCTTCACAGACCAATGCGTATAATTTCTTTGCATCACCACTCGTTACTTCGCCGGACTTTTTCAATCGCCTGCACAGGCCGAGCATGATTAATTTTTGATCTTTTGAGAGTGAATCAACCTGACTCGGTTCGAGTGAGGCAGAACGAAGTGTGCTCGGTAAAACGTCCTCGATAGTGACCTCTCCACGACCAGATTTTTCGGCGCGGCGGACCGCAGCCTCGAGTAACTCAATAGCAATACGTGCATCACCGCTACCAGCAGCGAGTGCGCCGATTCGAGTCAGAACTTCTTCACCAACCGTGCCGGTGATACAAGCAGCGTCGGCACGTTGGTGAGCGATGGCTGAGAGTCCAGTTTGATTATATGGCGCCAATTCAAGAAGATTGCTAGCGCCAAGTCGAGAAATTATCGCCGGCTCGAATAGCGTTAACAGGGCTGAATCTTGACTGACAAGAATAAGCGAGATCGACCCTTGATGGTCCTTGCCTTCATCAATTCGAAGTAGTTTGTAGATGAGGTCGGAATTATCGCGACGAATTAACGTATCAACCTCGTCGAGTGTGAGTAAAAGATGCAAATCGTGCGCGAGTAGATTTCTACGAATCGATTGAATAATTTCCCCTGAACTCAGTCCGCGCTCAGGGTGTCCAGAGTCGAGAGATATTGCGATTTGTTGCAGAACTTGGGATGCAGAGGGGTTCACCCTACAATTTACATGGACAACTGTGACTTTTCGAACTTCGTGAAGATGTCTACGCAAATCTTCACCGAATTTTTTTGTCAAAACAGTTTTTCCAGTTCCAACAGGGCCGGTGATGATTGCTCTTCCACTGGTGCCATTACTTCCTATGTGTGAAAACATACTGGCGAGTTCTTCCAACTCATCATCCCGATTGACTAAAGCTGGAGGTGTCCAATCGAAAGAAAAAGGTGACTTATCCCGAAGGATTTTGCCAGCGCCGATGCGGTCGAGGTATCCTGCCATTCATTGTTCTCGTGCTCTCGCCGTTATTAGAGATATTTGCTGTAACGCGCGCACATACACGCCTCTGTGCACGCGCGCGTGGAAATAGAATCAAATTTCCTAAAATTCGATGTTGAGAAAATAGTCAACAAATCAAGGGATTTCATCGAATTGATAGCCGTTCTCCCACTGCTTCTCACCGAGGGCAACCTCAAGTTCAAACGGCGTGATTAATGGCTTAGCATATTTCACCGCATCGTCGATAGCAATGCGTGGACATGCGGTGTTGACGAAGGCATCGACTGGATAGAAATCGATTAGGTCTGGGCCGACATGGTCGAGGGCCAAAAGATATCCTTTCTTACCATGTTTTTCGAGAAGCTTCTTCATTCGAATCGCTAAATTACGGCGCATTTGTCCAGGCTTCTCGCCAATCAAAATTCCAAAATTCTTAGCGTCATCTACGCTAAAAATCAATCCCATTCGCTGACGCAATATTCGCTCGATTCGCTCAAACGACATTTCACTAGCTCCCCCATCATAAGGATCGAGCAGTGCCAGTGGTTTACCTGTGTGCATTACTAAACCAATTGGGTGAAAATCTCCTGAACCAAGGAAAAGGTAGTGACCAATTGACGGGTCATCACCTGAATAATTACAGCCTAAAACCTGCCCTGGGAATGTTAGGCGTGCACCTCCAGTAGGAATCGTAACTTCAAATCCTGCTGCTTCTAATCGCAACTTGTATTCCTCCAAAAGGTGCAAGTGTTGAATCGAGCCAACCAATCCTAACTTTACTCCGGTAAGTGGAGCTACTCTCCCAACCGCATCTACGAAACGCTCTCGTGCTGCTTCATCGCTGAGGTCGATAGGTGATTCTGATTCGATGATTCGCGCCTCTGCAATTGCCTTATGGCGTGCTAGAATTGGCAATACCGGGTCGATTTCAGGGTCTCCATCATAGGTGACAGGGATAAAATGAGTTGGCATTCCTGAATCGATGTTCATTGCACTGTGTCCCATGTGAGCGACTAACTCCACACCCATCATGCGCATCTTATCGTGCACCAAATCACAGGCACCATAGCATGGGTCAGCGGCTAAAACCACCTTTGCCATCGAGCCATCTTCGATTTCATCCATCATTTCCAGGGCTTGCATCTTCAAGCCCTCAGGGACCTGAAGTGCCACAAGACGATGGTCGTTCTCTTTGATTCTCTCGACTAAATCCTCGAGTTGGAAATCATGACGTTCCATATCCATGGTTATTACCGACTCACCGTCATAGGGCCTGTATTTGAGCGGTTGCATCTGAATAGTGACGTGCATTCATCCAAAATCATTCCTCGCGTAGTTCTCGTACACGTGGAATCACCTCGGTAGCAAAGAGTTTGATTGAATCCATACAATCTTCATGAGGCATTGTGCCGTTGCTGTATTTCATGTCGAATCTATTGACTCCCAGATGGTTGGTGACATCTACTATCTTTCTTGCTACAGTCTCTGGAGAACCTACAAACATCGCTCCATCAGGACTAGTTCCGAACTGGAACTGATCATATCTCATTGGTGGCCAACCTCTATCCCTACCTATCTTGGCATACATTTTCTGTAGGTGTGGCCAGACTGTCTGCTTCGCCTTCTCATCTGTCTCTGCGATATGTCCTGGGCAGTGAATTGCTACCTCACCTACTGGTAGATTGAACTGCTTTCGAGCATTATGATACTGGTCGACGAAAGAAGTAAACCTGGTTGGTGATCCTCCTATGATGGCGAGCATTAACGGGAAATCGTATCTAGCTGCTCGGATTACTGACTCCTGACTCCCTCCAACTCCTACCCATGATTTCATTTGAGGTCGTTCGAGTCTGGGATAGACTACTTGATTTTGAAGGGAAGAGCGAGTGCGACCTTGCCAAGTAACCGGTGAGCCATCTCTCAATTGGGAGAATATCTGTAACCTTTCTTCGAATAAATCATCGTAGTCACTGAGGTCGAATCCGAATAGGGAGTATGACTCGGTGAAAGATCCCCTGCCGAGTATTGGCTCAGCCCTCCCGTTCGAAAGGGCATCTATGGTAGCGAAGCGCTGATACACCCTCACCGGGTCATCAGTGCTGAGTACAGTAACAGCGGTATTAAGTCGAACATTGTTAGTCTTTGTTGCGATTCCAGCGAGCATCGTCTCTGGCGCAGAGATAACGAAATCCTCTCGGTGATGCTCCCCTACTCCAAAGCAATCAACTCCTAGATGGTCAGCTAGTATCGCCTGTTCAAGCACATTTCTTAGAACTTGGGCGTCATCAAGCAACTGGTTGGAAGGCCCATTCGTTGCATCGCCGAAGGTGTGCAACCCGAACTCCATATCTACCATTATTTACCGCAGACATGGGTTAGAATTTAAACGAACAAGTATTCTTGTTGTTACTGTCAACAATAAAAATTACTTGAGAATTTCAACCTTGCCGTCGATGATGTCAATCCTTGCAAGTGAGCGTACTGGCCATTCTGGACGCTCGCGATTCAATCGCTCTCGCCCTTCACCCTTCTCGATTGCGACGACGACATCCTTCAGGATTACTCCCATCTCTTCTAATCTCTCTAACAAAGGCTCCAAAGTTCCACCAGTAGAGATTACATCATCGACGATAACAATTCGGTCGCCAGGGTGAATGTCATTGATGTAAACGGTGGATTGAGAGTAACCTGTAGCAACGTTCACCCCCACTTCACCTTCCATTCCATACGAGCGTTTGCGGACGACAACAGTCGGCTTTCCAGTTGCATCACCGACTGCAGCCAGAAGTGGCAAGCCCATCGCTTCGACTGTTACAATCAAATCGACTTCTGACCAATCTACGCTAGCAACGATCAAATCACGCGTAGCACGCAATACATCGGCATCCATCCGAGGTATTCCATCTGAAATCGGATGGATAAAGTAAGGGTAATCTCCCTTCCAAATAATTGGAGAACCCCTGAGTGAATCTTGCAAGATTGATAATGGGTCACCGGGAGTCATTCCCGACCACACTCAAATTAGTCCCTTGGCTCGTAAGTGTTCAGATCCTTCAGCCACATGGATAGTGCAAGGGGTTGGGAACTTGCAAGTTGCCTTACGAAGTGCATCTCGAGCTTGAGCATAGAATTCGGGTTGGGTAACAATCGAAACGACTACTTGGTTTCGCTGAACGCGAGCTGCGGTTCCGACATTTTTCCCAAAGGAAAGACGCATACCTTGTGATACACGGTCTGCCCCTGCACCGGTCGCTTGCTTATTTTCTCGCAAAATTTGGTGAGGGTAGGTGTGCATTCGAAGTGCATATTGGTCAGCAGCAACCGATCTGATGGTTGCGTTTGCTACCTGACGTGCTGCCTCGAGAGCCGAGTCTCGAATTTGACAAGGATTATTTGCAGTTAATTCAAGTCGAATTGGGAATTCTCCTGCTTCAGCCTTGACTCGATTACCCATAAAGTAACGTAAAATTCGATTATTTGGCACACCGCCGGTGTACTTACGTCGAGTGAATGCCTGACCCTTAATCTGGCGGTACATTTTTGCCGGCTTGCGTGCCATCTGAATTACCTCGGACTCGGCCGACCTGCCTGCCGTATATAATTCTGAGTGAGCCACCGTAGGTGGGAATTCAAGTAGTTCTGAGCCGCTCGCTCTCCGCCCTTACTACCTTTACTCCTGCAACGATTAAGATGAAGCCGATTACCAATGAAATACCAATTTTTTCATCGAGTAACCACCAGCTGCCCAGAACTCCAAAAACTGGAACCACGAAAACGTAGGAAGCAGCGGAGGTTGCACCTAATCTCTCGATCCCTTTCACAAACCAATAATATGCCAGAACTGTCGAGAGTGCTCCAAGGTAGAAAATAGCGTACCAGTCCTGTGTTGTAGGGTCTGGCAAACCAAATTGCCATGTTTCGTATATAGCCAGAGGTGTCAACAACACAGTGCCTATCAATGAATACCAAACTACAATTTGAAGAGCTGTCGAAGGTCCTTCTCCTCCTCTTTGCTCCATCATTCTCCTGGTCATGTTGGTTGTCGCCGCCCAGGATAATGCAGCGAACATAATCAAAATATCACCTAGAATTCTATCAGCAAATTCGATTTGAGTATTCGGGCTCCAACCCGTAACGATTGCAACACCAATGAAGCCGCAGGCTAGGCCTACCAACATTTTTGTTGATACTTTTTGACCGAGGAGTGGAGCTGCGAGTAATACTGTGAAGATGGGATTGAATGTGATGATTAGTGATGCATCGCTAGCTGCGGTATAATATACACCGTGCATGAAAAATAATTGGTATCCTAAAACTCCGGTAAGCGCAAGAATAGTCACTGTTTTCAATGACTTTTTATCTCGAGTAAACCATTGAACCGGCTTGCCACTAGCGGCCTGAAAAGTGAACCAAGCATAGAAAATAATCATTGTCAAAACATATCGCATCCAAGCGCCGGTCATCGGTGGTAAACCATGGGCTAGCATTCTACCGACTGGCCAAGATAGACCCCAAATCAGAGCGACAAGCACCATCATTGCGTGCGTTTTGTACTGCTTCTCACCCGACATCTCTCTGCCCTCAGATGCTCCCGAACCATCAAGGTAAATTATACCAATTGTAATCGACTTTTCCGCACTGGCTTGCAAAGATGGTAGTAGGTCTTATGCACCGCCGGCGCTGTGAGTATATCTACGCGCAGCGTAAGCGATGGAGGTGAGGTGAGGTGTCAAAGAGAGGTATGCTCGATCAATTCGCAGAAATCAAGGCGCAGCACCCTGATACGGTGCTATTTTTCAGGATGGGAGATTTCTACGAGATGTTTCACGATGATGCAGTATTAGCGGCAGATGTCTTGGGGATTACGCTGACTAGCCGTGATAAGAAATCGGATAATCCTGTGCCTATGGCTGGCGTTCCATGGCATTCTGTCGAAGGCTATCTGCAAGTAATGCTTCGAGCCGGGCACAAGGTTACACTTTGCGAACAAGAAGATGAACCCCGCCCAGGTTCAAAAATTCTCGAACGGGTTGTCACTCGCGTCTATACACCTGGATCGCTCTATGAAGAGAATTTGATTGGCGAAGATGGTTCAAGTTTACTCGCTGCAATAGCACCAAAGGGTGATTCAGTTGGCTTGGCGTTGTTGGATTCTTCAACTGGCCGCTCATGGGTACAGGAGCATACAGGGGCCGGTCGTTGGGAACGTGTTAAGGACGAATTACAGCGATGGTCTCCCAGTGAAATTGTAGTCGGCGGTAAGGATGCTGAAAGTGAGCATATTTCAGGTTTATTGGCAGATTTAGATCGCGTAATTTTGAGTGTCCATGAAGTTGATGTTGAACAGCGGCTTCAGGCTGTTCGCGATCATCTCAAAGTCTCTGATTTAGGGTCAGTCGATCTAGATTCAAAGCCACTGGGCTTACAGGCGTGTGGACTTGCAGCGAGTTATGTTGCCCGCCTTCATCTTATCGATGTGGTTCCGCTACGCGAGGTTCACTTTGATGCAGATGAAGGCCATATGGTTCTCGATCAGACAACATTACGTAACCTCGAATTGAGCCACACTCTCGTTGGTGAAAAAGAAGGGTCATTGCTACAGTCCATTGATTCAACGCGAACATGGATGGGCCGCCGCCTCCTCAAAGAATGGGTGATGCGACCATTGACGAATCGTGAGCAAATTGCATCTCGCCACGCCGCGGTTGCAAGTCTTGTTAAGGCTCCGCGGCGGCTTGATTCGATTCGTGAAACTCTGAAATCGATGAGAGATTTGGAGCGATTAGCTACCCGCTTATCTTATGGTCGAGCAAATGCAAGAGATCTTGTTGCAGTAGCAGATTGTTTGGCACGAATGGAAAAACTTCAATCCTTATTGAGTGAAGGAAATTCAGATTTGTTAAACGAATGCGCTGAAGGTATGACAAGTCTCGAACCGATAATGCACCACATTTCATCTAGTGTCGTCGATGAGCCACCACCAACCATTAGAGATGGAGGAATTATTCGTGCAGGTATCGATGAAAAACTCGATGATTTAAGGCAAAAAGCAGGAGAGGGCACAACCTGGTTGAAGGGTTACGAATCTCGGGAGCGCGAACGTCTTGATATTCCCAGTATGAAGATAAAACACAATCGCCAATTTGGTTTTTTCATCGAGATTACTAAAACTCATGTCGACAAGGTTCCTGAGGAATATCGGCGTCGTCAAACGATGACTAATGCCGAGCGATTTACGACTGACGAATTGGGTAAATGGGAAGAAATAATACTCACAGCAGATGACCGTGCTAAGGCGCTTGAAAACGAATTATTCATACAATTGAGAGCTGAAGTAGCAAACCATGCCCCCGCTTTAGCAGAGTTAGCGAGAAAGGTCTCGACCGTCGATGTAGTTGCTTCTTTTTCCTTCCATGCGCGTAAAAATTCTTGGACACGACCAGAGATTACAGATGATGGCAGGATGGAAATTCGCGGTGGAAGGCACCCTGTTCTCGAAACCGATGGAAGGTTTGTTCCGAATGATATCTCATTTGATAATAAGCGAAGGTTCCTCCTACTCACTGGCCCAAATATGGGTGGTAAATCGACTTATTTACGACAGAATGCATTGATTGCCATTCTGGCGCAAGCCGGCTCTTACGTGCCGGCTGACAAAGCTAAAATTGGTTTAATTGACCGCGTTTTCACACGGGTCGGAGCACACGATGATCTCCGCCGTGGTCGCTCAACCTTCATGATGGAAATGATTGAAGTCGCTCACATATTGCGTCGAGCAACCGATCGCAGCCTAATTTTGCTAGACGAAATCGGCCGCGGGACCTCGACCTTTGATGGCTTAGCTATTGCGTGGTCTGTAACGGAGGATATCAGCAGCAGATTGGGTGCAAGGACGCTTTTTGCAACTCATTACCATCAATTGGTTGGTCTTGAAGCAGAATTGAGTAATTTACGAAATATCCATGTCCAAGTCGCTGATGTCAATGGTGAAATCCACTTTTTACACACGATTTCTGAGGGCCCTTGCGATGATTCCTACGGGGTTCAAGTCGCCGCATTAGCAGGTTTACCCGGCGGCGTTGTTGAGCGTGCACGAGATTTGCTAATATTCCTCGAAGGGCAGGCTAGAGGTGCGAAAGCAGGCTCTAGCGATTCCCCAGATTCACGCCCTGAAGGTCAGTCGAGCCTATATGGCTGGATGCTTTCTTTGCCGACAGCGCCAGAATTGTCTTCAGATTCAGAACATATTGACCCAAGTGAGGTTCAAGAACCTGAAACAATTATTCGAGAAGACCCAATTTTACAAGAAATTGCCGAGCGCTTACGTACTCTGGATCCGGATTCACTTAGCCCACGCGATGCTCTCGAGGCTCTCTACGCCATGAGAAATGCCCTCGGAAATACTGAGCATTCCCAACCCCTGGAGGATTGATTTTGACCGAGCTTGAACTCACGCGTTCGGTAATTCAACAATTGGATGATCTCACTATCGGCCAAATCGCCGCAGGTGAGGTTGTTGAGCGCCCTGCACAGGTTGTGAAAGAATTAGTCGAAAATTCGATTGACGCGGGCGCGCAACGAATTCGTGTTGAAATCACTCGTGGTGGATTCGATAGAATCACTGTAATCGATGACGGCCACGGAATCCCATCAGAGGAATTGAAATTAGCGATAACTCGTCATGCGACGAGTAAATTATCTGGTCCGGAAGATTTAGCAAAAATCCTGACGAAAGGATTCCGTGGAGAAGCCTTGGCTTCAATCGGTTCTGTTAGTGAGCTTACAGTCTCCAGCCGACCCTCTGGTTCGGTTGGAAACTCGATTATTGTCGATAATGGTATAATCGGAACTACTGAGCCTGCTGGAATTGCCCCGGGGACCCGAATCGATGTTGTCAATATCTTCGAAAAAGTTCCAGCACGACTTTCATTTCAACGCCGGCCAGCCACTGAAACCGCTGCAATTATTGATGTAGGAATCTCATTGGCATTGAGTGAACCAGGCACTGGAATAATCATTGTAGTCGATGGTAGAACCGTTCTTGATTGCCCACCTAGTGCTGAGATGGAAGATCGACTTTACGATTTATTCGGAGCGACTTCTGCGAAATTAATCGAGCTTGAAACCTCATCTATTGATAACCAAGCACCCGGTGAAGAACGTTGGATTGGGTGGATTTCACCACCCGGATTAACCCGTTCTCGCTCGGATGATATTCATGTTATTGTTAACGGCCGACCCGTATCTCCTGGGCCATTTTTACAAGCGGTTCGTAGAGGATATCATAGCCGTTTGATGATCGGCCGACATCCTATCGGAGTTCTTTCACTTAATTTGCCAGCCAACGAGGTCGATGTCAATGTGCACCCGACAAAAAGGGAGGTTCGCCTACGGAATTCATGGCGGGTTTTGGAGAGATTAGAGCGTGCGATAAAGCATACATTGAGCAAAGTTGCGACGCAGCCAGAATCTGCTGATAATACGATACTAGAAGGCATAGATAAAGTTGTTATTGAAGAGAAAATCACTGATGAAATTCGACCAAGTTGGGCTGAAGCAATTCCTCGTGAAATGACTCAAACTCATTTTAGTTCACTTCGTCACGCCGTTGAAAAAACACCTGCAGCAACCACACGCCGACCTGATGAAACACAAACTGAACAATCTACTTTACCTGGATTAGATCCTACTCCAATCACCTCATCTCTTTCATCCGAAGAGAGAACTTTGCACCGTCTCTCTGCTCTCGGTGAGGCGAAATCACCACTGGATGAGCCGACTCCCGATGCAGCGGTGATTCCTGAACTGCCTGAAATGATTCCCTTGGGGCAATTTACCGATTCTTACATTTTAGCAGAAGGTGATGATGAATTATTCATCATTGATCAGCATGCTTTACACGAGCGCATTCGATATGAGCGATTGCGCTCACAAATGGTAAATTGGGACGGTCAACAATTGGTTACACCACTACATATTTCTTTAGGGGCGCGAGAGGCGGCTTCTGCCCGTTCTCAGTCAGCTCGGCTCACAGAACTGGGGATTTCAATCAACGAATCGGCGGAAGGTTTCGTGATCCATTCACTGCCCGAAGTTCTTATCGGAAAGAATTCAGCCGAGGACTTTGTCCACGATTTGTTGATTGAAATTTCCAGCCAACCAGAATCGAGTGGAGTTGATGCTGTCGAGAATTTACGTGACAAGGTCGCTTTCATGCGATCTTGTAGAGGGGCGGTGAAGGCAAATCAGAAACTCAATCTTGCAGAGATGAGGCGCTTGCTTGCCGATATGAGAACGGTAGCTAATCCTTGGGCTTGTGTCCATGGTCGTCCGACAATTCTAAGACTGAGTTTAGGTCATCTCGACAAGCATTTTGGGCGTCATGGCTAATATTATTCGATCACAAATAATTGAGATTATAATGATGACAAGACTCCAATCTGGCCTAAAAATTCCGGGTGTGTGACTGCCGAAACTTCTGGATTGATGATTTCTCCTCCGCATGAAGTGGCTAGCAATACTGCGGTCATCGCCAAACGATGGTCTCCATGTGTATCAACCGGCTCCACTGGTAGTTTCGGCCGTTGACCTCCAGCGATTACCAATCCATCAGCGGTCGGTTTACAAAACAGGCCGAATTTATTTAGCAACTCTACAGTTTTCATAATTCGATTCGATTCTTTGCCACGCGCATGAGCGACACCAGTGATTCTTCCACCATTCTTTAGAGCTAGATATGCAGCAGCAGGGGATATAATATCGCTAGTATTTTGCAGATTCAACTCACCTCCATCTAGCTTAGTGAGTTGGTCGAAAGAGGCAATCATAGATTGGTCATATGGGTAAATTTCCATTTTAACATCGAGCTCATGATGCAATTCAGCGCATAAAATCCCCATCGGATAAAGACTCAATTCAGGAGGTATCCCCAATGATTCAGGCCCACTCGGATCAAAACTATTGATCGATATTTTGTCATTCGTTTTGGTAATTGGACTTCCAAAAATCCCTGCGGCAAGTCCGGTTATCTCTAGATAACCCGTGCTTACTGACTCTCCATTGCAATCAATCACAACTTCTTCAGAAAATTTAGGAGAGGCTAGAATCAATGCGGTTAGTGGTTGGCTAGATCGTCCCACCTCAAGACTAATTTTTCCCCCTGAAATCGGTCCGCAGACTGTACAAGGTAAATTTGTAGATGAAACTTTAACGTCCAGTTCCCGTAAAGCGAAAGCCAATTCAGGACATTCTCGTGATCTAAGGGATTCATCGCCATCAATGGTGATTTCTTCATCGAAACAAGCTGCTATCGCAGTCATTATTCGAGCAACTGTGCCAGAATTTCCACAATTCAATGTTGAATCGGGGGCACTCAAACCACCTTTTGGCGGTTTAATCAACCATTCTGTGACTCCCCTCTCAATTCCCACTCCCATTTTTTCTAAGCAGTTCGCCATCGAATGAATATCCCCCCCCGGTTCACTCGCAATTTCGATTTTCAGTGTTTTTTTTCCTTGTGCTGCCATCGCCATAAATCGAATCATATGACTTTTTGAGGGTGGTAGAGAATAGAAGAATTCACCACTCGGTGAAATTGGCTCGATGCTTAACACGACTCGACATCGAGCCATATTTGTTGAATCCTTGCTTCAAGCATCCACATTGCGAATAAAATTTCCAAAATCTGAAGCCTCATCCCACAATGCGGCTCTATCATCAATTTTACTTCGAAGAAGAGTTTCTTCCAAAGTTCCATTCAATACTATTAAATTCTGTTTCGCTAGCATTTTCGGACTCAATCCTGGCATTAGAACGGAGATAAATCCAGGAACACGCTTGGGATAAACCTCGTTGACATGCTGGACGATATTAGTCGTACAGGTATTGGTTAGGGTATTGTACCACTCTGGTGATTCTGCGAGTTTATTGGTTCTCCTTAGGTATGATTCCAAGAGGTTTCGATGATTGTTCTCACCTAGGACAATTCCTTCGAATAAATGTGTCACAGATTTCGGTCGACAGCGGCTACGTACTCCGATTATGTCTTCCTCTTTTCCCCATACATAGATTAATTCATACTCTCTGAATAAACCATTTATTGGATGATACCTTTCTCCTTTTTCTCTTCTAACCTCGATTGAACAGGCAATTCTTCTACCATCTTCGAACTCGAATGAAAGGATTGTATGAGCCATCTGTGGATATTTTGGTTCGAAATATTCCAGTATCAGCCAAATTTTCTTGACGCTGCGAAGGTCGAACGACTCAACAATCCATTTTTCGTCATAATCTCGAGTCGTTTGCCAGTGAAAATCACGTAAATTGTAAATTGTTACTTGATCACCATCAAATTCAACTCTAGCAGTGTGTGCATTATCGTTTACCCAACTCCGATCATTTGAAGGCTTCAATCTAAGGAATTTCATAATCCAAATAAATCCAAAGAGAATGGCGATAAAAATGGCCAATAGAAGTATATTTGTGAGAAGGAAGGTGAGCCAAGTGGGTATAATCACAACTTACCTTAGCCGCAATATGGGATGAAGTCTGCTGTCTTGCTCCCGCTTGACGGATTGATTAAGTGGCGCGGCAGGGGAGATTCGAACTCCCGAGGTGAAACACCACTGGATTAGCAATCCAGCGCAATGGCCAGGCTATGCGACTGCCGCAGTGACCCGCCCACCTGCGATTCTCGCTTAAGCGGAACGGTAGACTTCACTCTTCTTCATCAGATTCGAGAGTTTTATCATCTTCTACTAATTCTGCTGGAAGTCGGGCAACGAAAATAATTTCATCAACATGGTCGGTTTTGTCTGCATTACGAAGCTCCATAATTCGAGTTCCTTTGGTGACCTTCCCTCTGGTTTCTTTAGTCTGAGCTGCAGATAATCTAATCATCATCCCAGACTTGGTTAGGATGAATAATTGATCTCCTAAATCCGGAATTTGTCTTACGCTGACGATTTCATCTTTGTCTCTTAGTGACATGGTTTTGACTCCTTTTGTTCCCCGGTTAGTTTTCCGATATCCATCTCGATATGTGATGATTTCATCATCTTCATTGACAATTTCATTTCCATCTTCATCGATTGCAGAAACCATTTCACCGGAACCGAGTCTAGTTCTCTTCGCCATTCCGTATTTTGAAATCGTCAAGATACTGGTGTCAAAATCATCTGAAACAATCATTCCGATGACTCTGTCAGATATGCGTAGAGACATCCCTCTAACTCCTTGGCTGACCCTTCCCTGGACTCGAACAGTATGCGTAGAGATAATATCGCCACTTGCTGGGTCGACTCGAGATTTGACATCAGCTGGCTTGAATCTACAAGCATTACCACCAGCCGAAACTAGGACTACATGATCATCTTCCATCGCTGAACGGACCGATACGAGTGAATCATCTTGGCCCGCAGCAAATTTCAGAGCGTACTTTCCGTTTTTATTGATTTTCACATAATCAATGAGTTTGCTACGCTTGATTCTACCCTTAGCGGTAGCAAATATCAAGAAATTTCCACCTGGATCTTCAATAAGTTCCTTGCTCATAGGAAGGATGGAAATGACACTTTCATCATCTCTAATTCCATTCAAAAGGTTACGAATGTGAGTTCCACGGCCGTGCCTGCTAGCTTGAGGTGTTTCCCATGCGCGGAGTCCGTAGACGCGTCCCTTGTCAGTGAATATTAGTAGCCTATCTTTTGAGAAACAGGTTATGATAGCCGACGGGGCATCTTCATCTTTGGTCGCTACGCCTTTCAAGCCCTTTCCTCCGCGGTTTTGTACGCGGAATCCTTCGACTGGTAAATGGCGAATGTAATTGTCCTGAGTGAGGGAAATAACCAACGATCGTTCTGCTACCAAATCCTCTCTATCCATCGAAAGCGGACTTGGGTCGATGTGGGTTCGACGCTCATCTCCATGTCGCTCACCAACTTCTGATAATTCTTCCAACAGTATGCTAAAACGACGTGTTTGAGATGAAATGATATCTGTCAAATCTGTAATTTTCACTTGTAAATCATCAAATTCGTTTTGAACCTTTTCAACATCCAATCTACTCAATTGGTACAATCTCCTTTCAGCAATTGCTTTTGCTTGAGGCTCTGTAAATGTGAATTTAGAAATACCAGACATTGTTTCATCACCGCGTAATACGGATTCAAATTGTTCTCGACTCGAACTCGCTTTTCCAACCTTGACCACATCATCGATTCTATCTTGTGCCTTGACCAAGCCTTCTAAAATATGAGCTCTTGC
Source organism: uncultured Candidatus Poseidoniales archaeon (assembly GCA_963934165.1). Taxonomy (GTDB): domain Archaea; phylum Thermoplasmatota; class Poseidoniia; order Poseidoniales; family Thalassarchaeaceae; genus MGIIb-O2. The sequence goes on along the minus strand of CAWVXH010000001.1, from coordinate 222,220 downwards.
TTCTGCTTTTTGACAATCAAAAACCGCTCTTCTCTCAATCACATTTTCTCTATGCTTAACATAGGTGTGAATCATTCTTGGTAAAGTCATTAACACTGGACGACCGTCAAGAATAGCCATCATATTTGCAGAGTATGATTCTTGTAGGCGACTCGATTTGAATAGTTGATTTAATACTGCATGGGGATCGGCGTTATTCTTTACTTCAATAACAACTCTAATGCCTTCCTTACTGGATTCATCCCTAATGTCACGGATTCCGATAACAGTTCCCTTACTGACTAAATCAGCGATATGTACAAGCATATCCGCCTTCTTTACCTGATATGGAATTTCAGTGATTATCACTCTCTTTCCATTGGAATCATCTTGTACTTCGCACCTTGAACGTACATGGAATCTACCTTTGCCTGAAGAATACATGTCATAGATTCCATCTATTCCATGAATACTTGCTCCCGTTGGAAAATCAGGCCCTTTAACATGCTCCATATATTCATTGATTGAAATATCTGGCATTGCGGATAAGTCACCATTATCTTCCATGATTCGGTTGACGTGCAAGTCTACCGCAGCAGCGACTTCTGTCAAATTATGAGGGGGTATTTTTGTTGCCATTCCCACAGCAATACCGTCGCTTCCATTCAATAGAAGGTTTGGCAGCCTTGAAGGCAATACTGTTGGTTCTTGCTCAGAATCATCGAAATTCGATTGGAAATCAACGGTTTTCTTATCAATATCTTCTAACATATGTTTCGCAATTCGGTCAAGGCGACTCTCAGTGTATCGCATTGCAGCAGGTGGATCTCCATCTATTGAGCCGAAATTACCTTGCCCATCAACAAGTGGGTAACGCAGGGAAAAATCTTGCGCCATCCTAACCATTGTATCATAGATTGATTGGTCACCATGGGGGTGGTATTTACCCATTACTTCCCCGACTGAACGTGCAGATTTACTGAATTTCTTTTCAGATGTGTGGCCGCCCTCAAACATACCATATAGAACCCTTCGATGAACCGGTTTTAATCCATCTCTAGCATCTGGTAATGCTCTGCCAATGATGACCGACATCGCATAATTGATATACGAAGTTTTCATCTCTTCATCAATTGGTTGATTGAGAATATTGCCAATTATTATTGGGTCTTCTTCGGTTGTTTCTTGGTCTTCTTCGGGTGTTTCAGATGTCAAGGTTGGTCACCTCCTTTGCGTACTTTTCGATGAAGGCCCTTCTATCAGGGACATCCTCCCCCATCAAGATTTCAAACATGCGATCTGATGCTTCTGCATCTTGTACTGTTACTTTCAACATAGTTCTAGTCTCGGGATTCATTGTCGTGTCCCATAGTTGGTCTGGATTCATTTCACCAAGACCTTTGTACCGCTGTATCCCAATTTTTGCAGCGGGGTTACCGGCCCTCAGTTCTGTGATTAGTTCATCTCTCTCACTTTCGGAAAATGCATACTTGCTAATACGCCCTTTAGACACTTGATATAATGGGGGTTGAGCGATATATACGTGGCCACCGGTTATTGCAGGGCGCATGAACCTCCATAGGAAGGTCATCATTAGCGTCCTAATGTGGGCGCCATCAATATCTGCGTCAGTCATAATGATTATTCTTGAATAGCGCATCTTCTCTGTATTAAAGGCGCCCTCGTCCTCGGGATTGTTTCCAACGCCGGCGCCAAAAGCCCGAATCATGGTTTGAATCTCATTGTTTTGGAAAACCTTTACCAAATTTCTCCTTTGACGTTCCACATTGAGGATTTTTCCACGCAACGGTAGTATCGCTTGGATTCTTCTATCGCGGCCGGTCTTTGCAGAACCACCCGCTGAATCACCTTCAACAAGATATATTTCACATTCAGCTGGATTTCTTGATTGGCAATCGGCTAATTTCCCAGGAAGGCCGCCACCTTCTAGTACGCCTTTACGGCGTGTTAAGTCCCTTGCCTTTCTAGCAGCCTCTCTCGCTTTACTGGCCAGTAAACCTTTCTCAACTATTTGCTTGGCAGTGGAAGGGTTTTCTTCGAAAAATTCACTTAACTTCTCATAAACAATTGAATCGACAATACCTGCTACTTCACTGCTAACCAATTTGTCTTTAGTTTGTGATGAAAAGGATGGATCAGGATGCTTTACGCTGACGATTGCGGTCAATCCCTCTCTAACATCCTCTCCCGAAAGTGTGTCTCCTTTCAGCAACTTTCGGCCTTTTGCATATTTGTTTACACTACGGGTCAGTGCCCCTCTGAGGCCACTCAAATGTGTCCCCCCATCCCTATTACGGATGATGTTTGTATAACACTGAATTGATTCGCTAAATGCATCTGACCATTGCAGTGCAAGTTCAACGGATACTTCTCCGAGTTCTATTTCTCTCATGCCTTCAACATGTATGACATCACTGTGCATTGCTACACGGCGAATGTTTAGTTGGTGGACAAATTCTTTGATTCCACCTTCATAATGATGTTCACTGACATGTTCTTCTTCACCGCGTTCATCGGTGATTGTAATTTTTAGCCCTGCATTGAGGAATGATGTTTCTTTAAGGCGCGTGTCGACGGTATCGAAATCAAACTCAGTGATTTCGTGAAATATGTCCAAATCAGGCTTGAAGGTGATTAAAGTCCCAGTGTCTTGGCATTCTCCTATAACTTTTAAATCATACATCGGAACTCCTTTTTCATATCTTTGGAAGTATATTTTGTTGTGGCGATGGATTGTCATCTCCATCCATTCTGAAACGGCGTTAACTGCTGAAACACCAACTCCGTGCAATCCTCCAGATACTTTGTATGCATCGTTATCGAATTTTCCACCAGCATGCAGCTTTGTCATAATGACCTCTGCTGCAGAAATACCAAACTCATCATGGATACCAACAGGTATGCCTCTGCCAAAATCTCTCACAGATAAAGAACCGTCTGTGTTGATATTGACTTCTACGAAATCGTTTTGCCCAGCCAGATGCTCGTCTACTGCGTTGTCAACTACTTCCCAAATACAATGATGTAAACCTGAGCCGTCGTTGGGATCTCCGATATACATTCCTGGTCTTTTTCTGACCGCTTCCAGGCCTTCCAAAACTTGGATGCTATCGGCGTCGTAATTATCTGAAATTCTAATCTTCTCCACTTATGCGAGGGTTCCCAAAGGGAACCCTCAATCACTCTACTTAATGGCTGACGTTGAGGGTTATTGAATGCTTCTTATTGGGGGTTTGAAAATGGCTAAATCAGCAGTTTTTGGAGATAACATGGTCATTTATTCTGGACAATTGACTCGACACGATTAAACAGACTACGATTCTGCCTCGGCCGAATGGGTCTACCTCTCACCTGCGTCACACTCTCTGGGTGCACTGTCGACGAGATGTTGAAGGATGCAGCTAGAGCAACTGCTGTTGGAGCTGATTTAGTCGAAGTTCGCCTCGATAAATTGTGGGCACTGAAGCAACAACCGGAGCCTGTTGAGAAGATTATTCCGACTCCCAATAAACCCCGTCCTCGTCCTGTTTATATCGCTCCAGAATACACTCCTCAACCCTTGGATTCAGTCGATCTTGATTCTGCAATTATTTCATTCAAAGCCGGTATCGAATTACCTGTCATTATGACCTGTCGATCCAACAACCAGGATGGTTATTTTCCAGGTTCGGAAGATGAACGGATTGAAATTCTCACCAAGGCGATTAAAAGCGGCGTAAGTTGGGTAGATTTAGAGATTGACATTGATTCTAAAGTACGCAAGAAATTGATGAAGTTAGCTGGAAAAAATACCAGCATCATCGCTTCGCTTCATTCCGATGATTCCGTGTTTTCATCTGAGGAGATAATTCAAGAAGTCGAAGAGAATCAATCCGCTGGTGAAGTCATAAAAATGTGTTTCAAAAGTACAGGGAAAAATGATGGACTCCGGCTCTTCAAAGCGGCATGGAATTTCAAAGATTCAGAGATAAAAACCGCGATAATGGGTAGTGGTTTAGGCGGCGATTGGAGTCGGATTCATGCTCCTCTCCTCGGTCAACATTTGGTTTATACTACAATGGAAACAGGTTGGCATCTATCACAGGAAGGACGAATTAATGCAAGCGATTTGAAAACTGCTTGGAAATTATTAGAATATTCTTAATTTCAATCTTCCATTTTTTCTGCTTCGCCTTCGTGTTGGTCTAATAATGGTACTGAATTAACTTCTGAAGCACTCTCATTGAGCCCAAATGCATGGTATCTATTGTGTAGAACCATCGGTATGATGAGGAAAGAAAGTGGTAGAATACTAATCAAAATATAGGCCGTAAATTTTGGCAATGTCAATCTATCCTCAACATCGATGAGTACCTCGACATTCATATCGCCTCCTGCTGTGCCAGCATCAGTGTGCCTTGTGTTATCCCAATTATCAAAAACGAGGTAATACAATGGATTTGAATCGAACCAATCTGTATTCCAAACCGAACCTTCTGTATCAATTGCGACGGAAAATTCTACGGTTTGACGATCTTCATATGCGTGTACATCTCGAAATGGTAACCACATGACTACATCTCTCCATTCTACTGGGATAATATTCAGATCAAGAAAATCACCCCACCCCTCATTTCTCTGTTCATAATCTGCATTATATCTATCCCAATTTCCACTCGATAAAAGATAGACATCACCTTCAGAACCTTTCGATGGCGGGTTGCTCAAATCTGGGCTGAAAGTTATACAGAAAGTGTATGAATAGCCGGTAGTTAAACGCATACTCAAAGCTTGTCCAGAGTCATTTTTCAATTCCATTTCAATGCTAAGATCTCTAAACAAGGCGACGTTATTTTGTGAATTTGAATCATCAGATGCTTCCCAATTAAACCATGATTCTTGGCCGACACGATGAGTATCTACTGATGTGTATATGTCCCAATCATTGCTGGCCGGGACTTGACAACTACTGTCTGCTGAGGCTGCCGGGGCGACTAAAACCGCAATAACAACGGCGAAAATTGGCGTCATCAAACATGTGTTGAGAAAGAGGGCAACTGATTTTTTCTGGAGCCCGTTTTTCATTATCGTCTCCTCGTACGAATTGGGCGGATATATCCTGATTCCTTATCCCTTCGCTCTTCGACTGTCAGATACTTAGGTTGTGGAGGAGGTAAATGTTGGTCCATTCCTGGCAAGTTCCCTTCTGCGACTACCTCTTGCACATCATAGGTTTCTTGCATATTTTCGGCGTCGAGTTCCTCTTCATCTTTCTGTTTCATAATGAACCAACCGAGAAGAAGAACTGTTGCTACTAATACGAGTAAACCTGCGCTGCTAGCGTTGGGAACTAAATCTTGCCATGTCAAATCTGCAAGAGTTATTTTTTTATTCTCTTCTTGTATTCCAAGAATAGTAATTACGAAATCTTCTGATGTACAAACTCCAACCCCGTCACAGACTTCCATGATGATTCGGATCTCACCTGGTTTCGTCCATGTATGTTCTCCCCATATGAAATCGTTACGCATATCACCATCAAGATTAGAATCGATTAAACTGTTCAAATCCCATTGAATCGTCAAATTAGATGAAAGGAAACGATCTCGATCATTCGCAGGATCTCCATCTCCATCTGAATCATCATTCTCATCAATATCCATCCATGCTAAGATGCCATTTTCTAAGTCGTGGTCGATTGCTTCTGAATCGAGCATGACTAAATCATTGACGAAAACATAATCCGCGCCGATAGGATTTGTCGTAATTATTTCCGGCGCGTGTGAAACATGAACTAACATTGTCGTAGAATTGGTTTCTCCGGCTTCAAAACCATCGATAACAGTCAATGTGACAAGATATGTTCCTGATAATTCGTAATGGTGCCAAACTATTGGGCCCTCGACTTGTGGAGATGCATCCCCGAAGTCCCAAATCCATCTGGATATTCCATTCCATTCTGAGTCGGATTGTTCCGTGGATGTCCTCCCAACGAAGAGTGGATCAGCATCATAACTCTTTGAGCCATCGAATTGTAGTGGCATACCCGGTGCGATAAATGCATTTCCGAACTCGGTCTGAGATACTTGCCAAGTCACAGTCGATTCGTCAGAAGGGATGTAATCAATGATTGACCCATTAATGCTTGGTTGCCTGAAATCTAGCGTAGGAACTGGAAGTGGATTGGCTATTCTAATTGAGTACGATTTCACTGCGGATGCGGTTCCTCTCTCATCCACAACAACTAAGCTCACTGTGTAAAGACCAGGTTCAAGGAAGGTTTGATGTATAGATGAGATATTATAAATCGGTTCATCGAGACTAGAAATGTTCCAAATCGTCTCTAGAAGTGAAGTGTCTCCATCTGGATCGAACGAAATGCTTTCGAATAGATATTCGGTATCTACTGTCCCGTCGGCGGGACGAGCGAAAACAGCAACTGGTCGCTGATTAGTTACATGGACCTCGAGGTTTGCGACCGAGGAATTTCCATCATCATCGGTAACCTCGAGTGTGATATTCTTGATTCCAGGTGTTTTCCAACCAACAATTGGATTCATTTCAAAAGATTCGGTTGCGGAGAAATCGGAGGTCAACGTCATTCCAGATCCTCCAAGATTAACCCCCTCTTCGAAGGTCCACCGATACTCGACAATCAATCCGTCGAGGTCTTCGAAGATATCTGGCATTTCGAGAGGAGTCAAAGTGAATGTTTGTAATGTTTCATCGAATATTTGTAAAGGAACGCGGTTTAGAATTCTGATGTAAAGTGTATGTTCAACAAAATATGTTCCGTCATCGACAGTTAAGGTCAGTGTGTAGATAATTCCGTCCGCACTTCCGTCGACCCAAGCATGTCCTGCCTCGACTAATCCCTGGCCCGTCTCGATATTGCTATCTCCCCAATCCCAAGTGAATTGAAGTTCACCAGTAGGGACGTTGTCAATTGTATCATGAGCAGAAAATTGAACCCGTTGGTTCGTTTTCAAAACTAATTCATCGTTTTGAACAACGCCATCGACGGATATAATGGGAATTGGTTCAGAGGTGTCATCGACGTCGATTATCCAAGATTGTGGCTCAGAGAAAAATCCACCTTGATCCTGGATAGTTAGGACGACGACATATTGACCGGCATTGATGTAAGATTTGACTGGGTTTTTTAGACCAGAACTGGTGTTATCACCGAGATCCCAGAAATATGCCATCGGTGTTTCGTTATGGCTGAATGTTCCGTTTAATTGCGAGAATCCCCATGCATCATATCCAGAACCAAACACACTGATTGGTAGCCAAGTTTGAGTTATATTTGTCGAGAGTGAACCAGATGCAACCGGCTCCATATTTGCTAGATTAATCGGTAATGCAAATGCTTGGTCAACGAGCGCCCCGGTAACGTCGGTGATGCTTACCCCAAAGGTCCAATCACCAGTTTCAGGCGGTGTGAACCATACGCTTTTTTCTGATGCGACGCTATTTCCAGCAGTAATATCGAAAGTTACCGTATCTTTCAGTGTATTATTTAGGAATGCTTTGACCTCAACTTCAAGGATCTCAAAGAAAGCATTTGAAGTCACCTCAAGTTGGATTTCAATGCTATCATCGAGAAGGTTTCCATCTCTATCGAATGGAATCACAGTATTTATTTGGATTTCTGCAGGATTAGTAATCAATCCTGCTTGAACTGTTATTGCTGCTTCTGGATAAGAGCCGGTTGTGATTCCGCAACTTGCAAAATTGTAATCACAATCATCTACTAGAGATTCATACCAAGTAATCAACCAAACTTCATCGGTAAAATTTCCAAACCCATGAACGAGACCGGTTGCAGCACCGCTAGCTGGGTCGATTCGAAGTCGATCCATACTCCATGTCCCCGTCGCTGATTCTTTCTGCAAGACCACTCCTTCAAAACCGAATTGAGTTGGTGAAACCATCATGTTGAGAGGTGCTCCAGAACCTTGAGAGAACTTGTATGAGCGCATCCCCCATCCTTCGATAGATTGAGAACCGCTAGACCAATCGTTAACCCACTGGTCGTTGAAACCGCTCATCTGAACTTTACAAACCTGTGAAGGGGTGCAGGATGATGCTAGGTCGAGATTTGAAAATCCGAATGCTCCTTGTGCACTATCAAGAGTAACTGCTACGCTGAAATTAGCAAAAATCTCACTCATAGTCGTTCCAATAGAAATCGACCCTGGCTGTGGATTGGCTACGAGGTTAACTATTCCTGCCCCGCCAGTAGCTGTGTCTGCGACCAAACTAGCAATCGCTGCGCCACCACCCAATTTGTCAGCTAGGTACATCATGAACATGAAACCAGCACCATAATCAGCGGTTCGTTGATTCCACCAGCGAACGCTAAGGTTGGAATTCGCCGCCCATTCATTTGCATGACCAGTCAAGGTGCTGGTCACACCAAAACAAAGGTAAGCGGCCATGTCGGCTGCTCCTTCATCAATCCACAAATGTTCGTAAGGATCACGAGCATTGTGCAAAAGATGTTCTAACTCGTGAGCTAAAATGGTATTTCGCCAATTCATGTCATCACTATCGATGAAAACAGATTCTCTACTCGAGGCAACACCTGGCGAAAAATATCCTCCAACCCCACCGGCTCCATCCATTGCAATGATTACTATCTCTACCTGACAATTGTTGTCCACATCCGGAGGCGTTCCGAAATATGTTGTGTCAGTAGGAAAAATTGTCGTTTCAAAAGTCGAAGCTATGTCGTTGAGAGTCGTTGCTGGAATAACTTGTCCATCTTGGACAAAAATCGCTGAATTAGTTGAGATTTTTTGCACCGTCGCATCGACGGTGCCACTGGCGGTTGGAATTGTATCGGTATCACCCTGACTCCAAGCATTTGTACAATTTCTCGCAGAAGACCGAGAATTACTGTATGACTGCGAAAAAGGTAAAATCAAATTAGGGTAACCAGCTTCAACCCATTGCTTTTTCAGGTAACTAGTAGCCGAAAAGACTGGCTCATCATTATTGGTAAACATGTATTGATTACCTTCAAGTGTCGAATCGAATTCATCCAAATCGCCCGCAATGAACTCTGAAACCGCATCCTCGTCGACCGGCACAGCCAGTGCCATCGGGGACAAACTAGCCACTAACATCAACGAGACTAGTAACAACGAAGTTGTTGTGCGTCGAGAGGGGTGTATGGTCAACATGGGTAACACTTCGTGTTCAGAACAAGTTCAAGCCCGTTTGGGACCTATTTTAACATCGATGGAGCATCGTTCGGACATGATTCGGCCCGGTCCGGCGCCACGCGTATTCCCGGCTCTGCTGGCCATACTGCTTCTAACATTCGCACCCGTCGCTGCTGAAGGTAGCTCAGAAGTAACTGAATTACATCTCATCTCATCTCATTTCCACGACGAGGGAGCGTTCACTCAGGGATTAGAGATGCACGAAGGTTCACTTTACGAGAGCACTGGTCTGTATGGCAGTTCAAGTCTTAGGGAAGTGGATCCATCGAGTGGGGAGGTACTACGCCAGACACAACTCGACCAGAGCCTGTTCGGGGAAGGCATCACCATTGTCGGGGACACTATCGTGATGCTCACTTGGAGGGAGGAGGTTGCCTTGGTTTTCGACATCGTGACACTCGAAATCATTGCTAATCACACATACTCTGGTGAGGGCTGGGGGCTGTGCTACGACGGAAACCATCTGATTATGTCAAACGGAACTTCAGATTTGACTTTCAGGAACCCATCCGACTTCTCCGTTGAAGCAACGCTCCTCGTAACTGATCAGGGCATCGGGGTGGATTTCCTCAACGAGCTCGAATGCGTCGGTCAGACGGTGTATGCGAACGTGTGGGGCATCGATTCCATCATCGCCATCAACAAGACCACCGGAGAGGTCGAGTCAACCATAGACGCCTCGGTTTTGTCCGAGAACGAGTCCGACGGTTACAATGACGTGTTGAACGGGATAGCCTACTTCCCAGAGCGGGATGCATTCCTGATTACCGGCAAGAACTGGACCTCGATGCACCTAGTTTCGTTCGAGAACTCTCAGACACCCTCTGACGGCAACATCTCAGAACCTCTGTCGTTGAACTTTTTGAAGGGGATATTTCCGTTTCTACTGATTGCAGCCTTGGTCATAATCCTCAGTTCCAAGCGTCTTTTGAGCGTAATCATACGATTCTTTCTTCTGATAATCGCTAGGCGACAAACTGAGAAGCCTTCTCCACCCACGGATGGAAGGAGTGGGGGGGCTTAGCCATGGATAATGACGATTTTTCTCGCCATTCGCGTACCGAATTATGGCTTTACGATCTCTCACTCGACCCTGCAACTCGCATCGCCGGAGCACTTCTGATCATTATTGGTAGTGCGCTCGGTGCGATGCTTGGGATATTATTGATTTCGGCAGATCCGTCTGATATTCTCGGTACAATTGATGATTCTAGCGGCACATCTGATGTTGACGGGTTGATTATCTCCGCCTTGCTTGATAATAGTTCAGGCGGAGATCCGGTTGAGGGCGTTGTAGTCCAAATTCTCGATATGAATCGGCTCGAAATTTCTCGTGATACGACGGACTCAGGAGGCCGTTTTTCATTAGATGAAATCGCTCGCCATTCCTCGATATTACGAATTGAACATCCTGATAATGTCACTGTTGAGATTCTTCTCATTCCGGGCGACTACGCTCAAATCTCGATCACATTAACACCCGGTTCTGGTCTTTATGAGGAAGATATGCGAGGGGAGAGCCATTTAGGAGAATCTGTATTTATTGGCACATTTATTGCTGTCATTACTTTACTCGCAGGATTAGCTGGAATCTCCGGTGGTTTTGCGGCATATAGTGGCGACCATTATCATCGAACTTGGTGGTTGACTTTCTTCGGACTTTTTAGTCGAGGGATGATTTTCATTGGTCCACTCCTCATTCTTATCGGGCTTGGTATGATTTATCTTTGTCGCGACCAATTCACCGATTATAATCCGGTTGCCGACTGAGGTGAATTATGTATTTAATCACGGTTGAAGGTGGCGATGGTAGCGGAAAAGGCCTCGCCACAAAAGTGATTGCAGAAGTCCTCGAAAAGGAATTTTGCTTCACTTCTGTTGATATTACCAGTGAGCCTCGCCGAGAGCATCCTCTAGGGCGGCTCGCTATCGATTCAGTTCGAACAAAAACAACGACACCAGAAAGTGAAGCTGGACTATTCGCAGCCGACAGAGTCGACCATTCACATAGCTGGATTTTGCCCCGACTTGAGGAGGGGGCAATCGTTGTTTCAGAACGTAATGTACACTCATCATTAGTATACCAAGGAATCGTCGGAAATCTTGGCGTAGATCGAGTCGCACACATGAATTCTGCAGCCCTAATTCCTGACCTTTGTGTTTGGGTGGATTGTGACCCTGAAGTTGCATTGAACCGCATTAAAAGTGGTACACTAAGAGCTCATTCTGAAAAAGAGGAATACTTTGAAACCAGCGAGTTGCAAAAACAAATCCGCGCAGGTTATCATCAACTCCTATCGGGTAAGGTTGAGATGCCGACCCCATTCGATATGGGTGCTGTAATTGGTCCGGTTTTGAATGAAGGAACCGAGGAGGAATTCAAGCGTAAATTAAAACTTAGAATTCGACGTTTTATTCACTCTCACCCATCACCTTTGAACGTAGATACAGAAATCGTTGAACAGCATTTAATCAGAAAATTATTGCAGGTTGCAAAAGGTCAAACTATGCTTACTGGATTAGGCGTAAAACCAGCAGTCAATCATTCTGATTGGTTGGCTGGGAGCAAACCATGGCAAGTTCTCACAGCCGCTGAAAAATCGCATCAAGAGAGTTTTTCGAGAACGCGCGAGGGCGGAAGGATGGACATACCGAAGAGTGTTCTTGCCCATTCAATTTCATCTATTTGTGGGACTCTTTCTCTATTGTCATCAGCAAATATCGGTGACATACGTGCAGGGCAAGGGCCAGTACGTGCAGTTTCAGAGAGCCATTCACACAAAATCGTTCGTTATCTCGCGGAGGAATTGGATTGGATTCATCAGCATAAATCTCTATTGGGCCGAGACTCAACACGCAATCAATTGAAGGAGCCAGTTCAGCCTTTTGGTATTCTTTCTTTGGTGATTTGGCCGTTACGAATAGCGATTAGAAAGTGGCAAATCACCAATCCGAAAACTCACCTTCGTTTTGCGATGGGTCAAATTATTCGTTCTCAACATCACTCAGTTGCAGTTGAAAATACGATGCAACGTTTAGCGATTCTTGGCGCTGGGAAATCTGACGGGAAATTGCCAACAACTATGACAGAATTAGTCGAATGGTGGCAAGGTTCACTGTGATTATTTGACTACTAATTTTGCATTTGCCGGCAATTGTACCTGTTCGGGTCCATCAAAATATTGTGAACGTGAACTCAACGAAGCAGAGAACCACCAGCCGGTGACTAATCCAGCGCTCAATCCTGTGATGACTCTGATGAAATTTGTTGATTCATAGGAGGTGAGCAATTGGGTGAAACCATCGATTGCCATCGGTATAATTCCTATTCCACAAAGTGTAATCATTGCTAATAGACGTCGATCATTTTGATAAAAATCCTCTATCGTTTGGTCTTGAAAAATCGAGAGAAAACTATCTCTGGTAGTCCATCGATTCAATCCTCGTCGGCTCCAAATAAATGCCCCGATGATAACTCCGAGTATGATTCCGATATCTCGAGTACACATCGCTAGTTGATTGCCATTTAATTCCCAAGAACGCTCATGTTTTTGATGACAATTCAAATCACCGAAAGCGTATACGAATGCTGCAACTGGATTTAGTTCAGACCAAGCAAAGTCGCCACCATGAAGTGATTGATTGTGACCGATTTTGGAATTTTCACCATTATCGTTATTCCCCCATGATGCCCAGTCATATTGAGTCGCATAGTCAAATTGGTTTGCTCGACCGGATAATTCTGGAATTGAATTTGTCGGTAAAATGAGTGGAATTATTACCATCAACAATAGGTAAGCGCCGATAATCCCAGCGATTATTCGGCCAATTTTTTCTTCACGTTTACGCTCAAATCGGCCATTCGCTAGAGCCTCCATGATACTTTCAAAGCAATCCTCCCCATCAATGCTTCTTAGAATTGATATTCTCAGTGTCCTGGAAATACGCAGTCTCAATTCACTATTCTAATCAAATAGCACCATTGGTATATTGAACGACTCGTCATGCGCTATACATGGTTCGGGTAGGTGTAGGTGATGCTTTCATGCTTGCACTTGTTGTAAGCGCGATGGTCACTATCATGGCTACAATCATTACAATAATTGCTACCGACATGGTCGAACCGGATATTCCTCAAACCATACAAATTGGGTTAACCGCGGGCGTCATTAGTTTTGTTTTAGTTGCATCTTTGGCCTTAATGAGATTAAGAAATCTTTCAATTAACGAAAAAAATCCAGCAGAAATCAAACGTGTGGAATTGGAACGTACTCAAGCAATTCTAGCAATGATAGAAGATCGCGGGCCGACTGATGCAGCGGGTGAGCCAATCTGGCAAGTCTCTGAGAAAGTATTTCGAGAGCGAGGAGTTCTCAATATTGATTTGCATGGATTAGACCCTCCTTCAGCTGCGGCGTTAACTGAAAGGCTACTTGAGCGGCGATCGGATCTTCGCCGATTGCGTTTGATTACCGGCCGGGGTGAATCTCACAATGAAGATTCAGCGGATCCTGGTATCAGGCCTATCGTTTTGCAAATACTACAAATTGGTGCAACTAGAGTTGATTGGCAAGTGATAATCAGATCTAGTTCGGTAGTTTTGCGGCCGATGGGAATTGCTCCGACGCCGAGAATTTGGATCGGTCGATTTGTGATTTATTCAATTCCAATTACTGGTGTTATGGGCTTGGCCTTTCAGGATTTAGCAGGAAATGGCGTTGGTAATCAAGGATTGTATTTTGGAATTGGCGCTGGATTGTTGATGACCGCATTGGTCGCATCACACAGAGATCGTCGACCTTAATTGTAGCGTTATCGTTTCAGATAAGTGATTGATAATTTCCGTTTGCTAATTGTTTGGTCAACCAGCGGTGAAGTGTATTACTCCCCATCTCACACAGTGTCGAATTCAAGAAAGCAGCGATTAATGCAAATTTCGCATCATCTGGGTTGAACCCTCTCGATTCAAGATAAAATAATTGGGCATCATCGACAGGTCCATTCGCGGTACCATGCCCACAACCAACAACATTAGATTCACTCACTTCAAGCTCTGGAATGCTGTCCGCTTCCGCCTTATCTGACAATAATAAATTGTGGAACAACTGACCCGCATCCGCACCTCTTGCACCTTTTGCTACTCTTAGCATTCCGGTGCCAATCGTACGGCTTTCTCCATCACAAGCTGAATGCCAATCCAATCTACTATAGGTTTCTGGTGCGTGATGGAGAATCTCGATGTGATGGTCGATTTGCATTTTTCTACTGCTTAAAATCGAACCTAATACTCGTAAATGTCCACCTGGTTCATCCATTATGTAACGCAGGTCGGATTTTGTTCGATCCGATCCTGAGCTAATCGTTCCAACCTTCACCTGCGCGTCGCGCCCAATTTTGATAGCATCGATGCGGAGTAAAACTCCTGAATCGGTACTGCCTACCAGGACATCATTGAGAATTGTTCCACTACCGACGCTGCCACTCCGTAAAAATCCAAACCATGGTGCTGTACCAATAATTAATGTAATAATTTCAAATTCACAATGCTGACCAATATCTAATGAAAGGTGCAATCCACTATTGTAATCGTCGGTTTGAATTTGTAGAATGATTGGCTGTTCACTTGTGAAATTTTTTTCTACCTTCAAAGTAAAGGTAGAGTTCTTGGTGACTGCACGCAGAAAATTCACTGCAACCGGGTCATTTCGGTCATCGATTTCAACCTTAGCCCCGGTCTCGATTCCGATACCTGCTGGTACTGGTGTTCCATCCAACATCGTCAGGCTTAATTTTGGTGTGACAATGTCTTCGGGAATTTCGTCAACATTCCCTGTTGGATGCACTCGGCGCCATGGAGTATATCGCCAAAGGTGGTCGGCCTTCTTTGGTGAATTAATCATTAGATATGTTTCGGCAGAATCCATTGTTTTTCACCAATATCAGCCAATGCTGCCTTCCATTTCGAAAGCCATTAATTTGTTTAATTCAACTGCATATTCCATTGGAAGTTCACGGGTGAACGGCTCGAAAAATCCGTTAACAATCATCCCTAAAGATTCACTTTCAGTGTGGCCGCGACTCATCAAATAGAATAATTGTTCATCGCTTACCTTCGAAACACTTGCCTCATGTTCACAACGCGCGCTTTGATTTGCCACCTCCATCGTCGGATAGGTGTCGCTGCGACTTGCTTCATCGAGAATGAGTGCGTCACAAACAACATTTGTTTTGCAATTTTTTGCCTTTGGTGAGACGGTTACCATTCCGCGATACGAGCCGCGCCCGCCATCTTTTGAAATCGACTTTGAAAGTATAGTGCTAGTCGTATTGTCTGCTAAATGATGAATTTTTGCTCCGGTATCTTGGTGCTGCCCCTCACCAGCGTAAGCGACGGAGATGACTTCTGCATGAGATCCTTTTCCCTTCAAAATTACAGATGGATATTTCATCGTTAACTTCGAGCCAATGTTTCCATCAACCCACTCAATCTTGGAGTTCTCGTGGGCGATGCCGCGCTTGGTCACCAAATTGTAGACATTCACGCTCCAATTCTGCACTGTACTATAGCGGATGTGAGCGCCAGGTAGTGCTATTAGTTCCACAACTGCGGAGTGTAATGAATCGGTCGAGTAAGTTGGAGCAGTACAGCCCTCTACGTAGTGAATTGAACTTCCCTCATCGGCGATAATCAATGTCCGCTCAAATTGGCCCATATTCTTTGCATTGATTCTAAAGTATGCTTGAACCGGCATTTCTACGTGTACGCCTTTTGGAATATATAGAAAAGATCCTCCTGACCATACCGCAGTGTTTAGGGCAGCAAATTTATTGTCTGAATAAGGAACTACTGAACAGAACCATTTTTTGATAATTTCTGGATGTTCTTTGAGGCCTGTATCCATATCTAGGAATATCACTCCCTGTTTTTCTAAATCATCGCGAATTGAATGATAAACAGCTTCTGATTCATACTGTGCGGTTACTCCAGACAACCATTTTTGCTCAGCTGCTGGAATTCCTAATTTGTCGAATGTGTTCCGAATATCTTCGGGGACATCATCCCAATTGTTCTCAGTGGCTTTAGAGGATCGTAGGAAATAACAAATGCTATCGAAATCAATTTGCTCGAGCAAAGACATATTTCCCCAAGTCGGCATAGGTCGGCTCTCGTAGTGATGAAAGGCTTTAACCCGTATATCTGTCATCCATTTCGGCTCGCTTTTTAGCGCAGAAATATCTCGAACTACCTGTTCACTCAAACCAAAATCAAAGCGGATAGTAGCATTTTCAGGGTCGTGCCAACCGGCTTTATAATCGCCAATAACTTCTCGTGCATCTTGATTTATCATTTTCATACCTCTATATTTTTTATATCGTAGTCCTTCAATCAGTTGTCTTTACTGTAGATTTACTTTCTTCTGAGTCGGTGTAACTGTCATCATTATCAAGCCATTCATAACCGCGTTCTTCCAATTCGAGAGCTAATTCTGGACCACCTGTTTTGACAATTTTCCCTTTGATTAAAACATGAATTTTATCCGGTTGGACATGCTCGAGAATTCTTGAATAATGCGTGATGATTAACGCACCAGAGTCGGTTCCACGAATCGCTGTGTTGATACCTTTTGCAACCGTTCTAATTCCATCAATATCGAGACCGGAATCGGTCTCGTCCAAAATCGCTAGTTTCGGTTTGAGTAACATCAATTGTAAAATCTCGAAGCGCTTCTTTTCTCCACCACTAAATCCATCGTTAACATAACGTCCGAGAAAGGAACGAGAAATGCCGAGTTCTTGCATTGCATTTTTGAGATCTTTTCGAAAATCAGGTCCTTTTGCTACATCTTCACCACGAATTGCTGCAACCGACTTTCTCAAAAAATTTCCAACTTGTAAACCGGGCACTGCTTGAGGATATTGGAAAGAGAGGAATACACCAGCTTGGGACCGCTCCCATGTTTCCATTTCAAGTAAATCTTGTCCGTTAAGACTGACTGAGCCAGCAGTGACATCGTAATCAGGATGCCCCATGATAATGTTCGCAAGTGTGGTTTTTCCACTGCCATTTCGGCCCATAATTGCGTGAATTTCTCCCGGTTTAATCTCAATATTAATCCCGTTCAAAATTGGTGTATCATCAATTCCCGCACGCAAATTACAAACCTCGAGTAAATTAGTGTCCGAACTCATGGTTTCAACTCAACCTTGCGAATGGAGTTTGACTTATCAAGTTTAACTATTATTTAGGGCCACCTAAACATGGAATATTTGATGGGTTTTCGGTCATCCTCAAGTGATATCGCTTGCTCGGATGAACGATGGAGAGGGATTCTGCCAACGGATTACCAATCACCGATGAGTTATCTGAGTCTTATCGTCAACAAATTGATGCGGCTATGAAAGCTGAATCTGAACGCCGCATCACCGAGAATCACGACCCTATTGAGCTGAAAAGGCTTCGAGGCCTTTCTCTAATCGATTTGCTCAATTCTAATGATCAGGAGATTATCCCATCTCTAATGGCCCGTTTAGGACCGGTTCGTGCTGCGTTAGATGATCATGGCGGTGGATTGATTATTTCTGATGCTGAAATTGAAGAATTAAACAATGGCAAGGAGGCAATATCACTGATTCTTGATTTAGATGGTGCATGTATCTCTTGTGGTGCTGCACCCGGGACTCTACGTGGTATTCAAGATGATTTATTGATGGATGATGAAGTAATTTCTGTTCGATTCGCCGCCTCGATGTTGGAATGGTTTGATGAATTACAACGAGAATTTGTTCTCGCTCATGGCGGCGTCACATTTGTTTAATTAGACTTATTCAAGTAGTTGAACTAATGATTTTATAGCTGATGGAGCGAATCCTAAGACTGTGATTTCCTCTCCTTTGATAAGTGTTGCAAATTGGCCAGCTGGTCCTGCCAAGTCATAGGCCCCTGCCTTTCCTTCCCATGATCTATTTTCAATTAGCCCTACTACATCGTCTTCAGATAATTTTTCGAATTCAACGAGGGCAGATTCTGTCCAAATATCAGCACTCCATCCTCCATGAAATCTTTCAGATCCTCTCTCATCATTTGGATAAATTATTGCTGTCGAAGACCAAACCCTGTGACGACAATCTGATAATCGTAACAACATCATCGTAGCAGAAGCAGCATTAATCGGTTTACCCAAAGGGACCTTTGAATCATCTGGATCTTCAACGACTGTATCCGCAACAAGAATATAATCTGGATTTTCTCCTCCACTTTGGGAGATCATAATCCATTCCATAACCGCAGCTCGTGCCTTGGATAAGCAGGTGGTTTCAGTTTGTTCTCCAACCTCTTTTCCTACAATTAATCTCGCTTCTTCTGTTATTAAGGCCCTTGTTGAGACCGAGATACCTCTAATGGAATCCAAATGTTTCTGTAACCAATCTTGTCGTCTTCGTGATGCGGATGCCAATATGATCTGCATCTTCTGCACCTAGAGGTCTATTCGTTCATCACAAATTGGACATTTCACCATTTTCAGGTTTGACCCTACTTCGAATCGACCATTACACTCATTGCAAATTACCGGTTGATTCATTGCAGGAAGTGCCGGCATCCCAGGGGTTGGAGAAGTACCAGAGGTTGGCATTACCGGTAATTCTGGTACCGGCATGTCAGGTAATGAATCCGCTATTATCGTTGTATGACTTCGCATCTCTCGGCGTTTTTTTCTTTCGCTCGCACCTTCGGTTAATTCAGGTTCGACCAGCTCTACCTCACTTGATTTAACGGTAATATCAGTCTCTTCAATTACATCGACAACATCTTCCTCGAGCATAACCGTAGCCGTAACAACTCGGCCTCTTCGTTTTCCGAGGTATCTAATAGCTCGAATTGAAAGCATCAACAAAACTAGGGTGCTGAGCAATAAAATTGCAATCGCAACTCCAGCAGCTAATATTTTGAAATTTTGCTCATCTAATCCGAGTGCAATTCGCAATTGCTCACTTATCGGAGTTTTCTCATTATTCAAATCCCAATCATCGATTAACGCTCGAATTTGCCACCCTGATGTCTCATGCCAGGAGAGGATAATTGCTTCGTCACTCCCCGGACTTCTATCGGCAGCACCTAAGTGGGTTTTACTGGTAGTTATTCGATTTGAAAGTCCAATCCAACCTTCTTCTGCATTGATTATTCCATATTGAATTTGAGTGCCGCTTGGGCCGACAAAGTCGTAGAAAAGTTGAGCGCCACGATATGTTTCGATAAGTACAATTGAATTCAATCCTCGAGCAGGAATTTGCAAACTATGATTTTCAATTGGCATAAATGTCGAATCAACAATCTTAGCAATCAATTCGGCTTCTGCAGGGGCACCTTCTCGCCAGACGACGGTGAGGTGATCTTCTCCATCGATCAAATTGACAATCATCTTCTGGGAACCAGCTTCATCGCCAACCGTTTTCTTGTATGCCCAAGATGATTGGCGTTCATCACCATGAGCATACCAAAGCCCCAATCGATCAATTCCAGTTGTATCATTCCTCAACGATTGGTAGAGGAGATGTGCACCTTCTTCACCAAATTCAATTACGAGAGGGTCGGCTACAGTCGAACTAATTTCAATCTCGCCGATAACATTAGGCGTATATCTCCAATCCGATGATTTTGTTGGTGCATCAGCGCTGAGCAAGAAAATACTCGTTAGGTCTTGGAAGGTACCACTCGTAGTAATATCACGATGATATCCTGCAACTAAGAGTTCATCTCCTTGTTTGTCAATGTCGATTCCAAAATATTTTCCATCAGAGAGCAATATTGGCTCCATTAAATCTTGAATCGGCGTCATTGTGCAGGTTGCATCTATTGTCGAATAACTAACGGTTTGTTGGAAATATCCCTCATTATCTATGTATCTTCGAGTCCAGACAATATGAGCAATCCCATCATCAGTACTCCAGGTTGATAAATCTCCAGTCCACATTTCTTCGAGTAAATTAGTACAGGCGGTCAAGGCTCGATTCGAATTTATCCTATAGAGGACCAACCCCCCATCTTTCTCACTAATTACCAAACCTTCCTCACCTAATTCGATTATCTCAATCGGGTTTTCACCATAACCGAAAGTAGTTTCTCTGATTCCAGAAAGTGTCGATTCATCGACCAAAATCGTCCCTTCAATCTCATTATTTTCCCAATTTAGGTCGGCTAAACCTTCGCCCTGAACGGATACCCTCATCTCGATGGGGCCAGATTCAGTTGCTTTGTGGGCGAAGGCAATTTGTGATGCGCCTTGGCCAACTACGAGGGATATCGTTGTCGATTGCACAGCTTCCCAACCGTGTTCGGTGTTGAATTCGAGTATTGCTTCTACAGAGGTCGCATCGGTTGAGCCGAGGTTATCTATTCGTGCGGTAATGAGAAATTGTTCATTTGGCCGAGGTATCGAGGGTTCGGTACGTATTGCTCCTTCGCGGAATACCAAGTCGATTCCTTGCGGTCTGGCTAATACTGGGAATGTGATAGATAGATCATTATCGGTCTCATCCGTTTCGTTTATTTGAAAACTAGGATCTAATGAAATCGTTATCAATTTGTCACCAACAGTAGCCGGATTCCACGATAGTGAAATTTCCATAATATCACCACTACCGATATATTGAACCAATACTTCATCCTTTCTTGCACCATCTTCAAGAAGGTAAATTTTGAAATCTCCAGCAGAAATATCTCCGATGTTTCGAATTTGTGTTTTTACTTCAAGGAATGTATTAACATAAGATTCAGAAATTGGAACCCCAAATTCTTGAATCGATAATCCACTTCTGAACATTAGATCAGCAGAAGGTGGATTATTGTCGATTTCGACAGTCGTTCTAATCTCTTCGGAAATGACCCCAACTCCACTGATAAAGCGGACCGAGAATCGATGAATTCCGTCGGGCAGTGTCGTAGTATCCCATATGTGAGACCAATCCATTTCTTCGGCACTATTGCCCCAATAATTGGTTATATTCTCCCAGGGGTCAGTTCCAATTCTCCATTGTAATTGAGCTCCGTTAACCGTTTCTAGAGTGCCGTGGACTTGAACATCTCCGCTGATCTCCGCTTGTCCACTTGGAGCGTTAAGAGTGACAGTTACACGCCCTACATTGTAAGTGCGTTTCGTAGTATTACTCCATTGGTTAAATTCATTTTTGGCTTTCACTTCGATTGTAATTGATTCTGTTTCAATATCATCATCTGCAAAATTTGGTAGATTTATCGGGGTTGACCAATTGACTTTTCCATATGTTTTGTGCCAATCAACGAGAACGCTATTTGAGAGCGGACCACCATCACTTGTCCGATATTTATAGGTCACTCGAAGATGTACTTCTTCAGTCGATCCATTTTCTTCAGCGGCATCGGTAATATGGCCGCGGATATTGTAATCTTCACCTTCGATAACCCAATCGCCTGTTGGGTTTTCGAAGACGATCCAATCTCCAACTCCAGTTGGTGGAGGAGGGTCAGTAGAGTTGTTTCCACCGCCACCACCGCCACCGTCACCAATCAATTCCTGGAGCAAGAGATTACCATCGACGATGCCGAAGCCGTATTTGTCGTTCCACTTATCAGTGATTTCCGGCTTCGATGCACTGCCGCGCATTTCTGAATTATTTCTCAAGAGATCCTTGACTTCTTGAGGGGATAGGTCCTCATCAATTTCTAAAATCACCGCAACTAATCCCGCAACAGCAGGACAGGCCATACTAGTCCCATCCATGTTGACATAATCATCATCTGCAAGATCAGATGAGCCTTGACCTGGAATGGGGGAAGCAGAAGCAGCGTGTTGAGCAGACATCATCGAAGAGCCAGGAGAAACAACATCGGGCTTCAATTCGTCCCATTGATTATCATCGCCATCATCCTCTCTCGGCCCGGAATTTGAGTAACTGGCAATTTCATCGTCATCACGGAGAATTGTATTTTTATCCTCAATAGAACCGACAGTAATCGCCGAATCCGCCGCTCCAACAGAAGTGACACGGCGATATCCATCATTACCGATAGCCGCAATCGGAACGATTCCGGCTTCTGCAGCTTGATTGACCGCACGAGCCTCAGCATTGGTCCCGTTATCGCCGGGGTCATCTCCGGTAACTGAACCAGCACTACCAAATGACATCGTCATAATGTCTATACCTCGGCTTGAATCATTATTTCCCCAATCTGTATTGACATTCTGGACTACCCATTCGAGTCCCCTCAAAATTTGACCTGAATTTCCTCCACCAGCATCCGTCATCACCTTGACATCGACTAGGTATGCGCCAGGTGCATATCCTTGATTTATCCGACGCGAATCGCCAGTTCCGAGAGCAATCCCTGCTACGTGAGTGCCATGACCTGCTCCATCGTCTGGGTCGAAACTGCCATCGTTACAATCCTCAGAATTCCAAGATGTAGCATCACAACCACCGAGCCATTTTGGATCAGCTAAATCATTTGGTTCGTTGGTATTATCTGTGTTTTCATCAGAAAAATCATCGAGAGAAAAATGCTCGTTATCAACTCCTGAATCGATGACTGCGATGACTACTCCCGATCCATAATAGCCGAAATCTCTCATGGTTTCATCATAAATTGATGAATCGCGAACCTTCGAACCACGAGTTGCTCCAGATAGGAATGGTATGATGACATTCTGTTGTTCAACCATGACTACACCGTCGAGTTGCCAAATTTCTATGAGAGCACTAATCGGCACATGGTCAACTACGATAGAATCCAAAATCTCCATTGGGAAGAACCAAGATCCTTCTCGCTGCCATCCATGATCGGTTAATATCGCCATCAACGCTTCTTCATCACTTGGGCCTGCATGCCATGAATAATCGATTACTATCGCAACTGTTTTCCTTCCATCTTCACCGGTAATTTGACTCAAAGAAACCGATTCAGTTTCACCGGTAATTATCCGTTGAAGCCGATCATCCATACCATCGGAATCCAAATCATACCAATAATTGAACCACCAATTTACATCTTCGACGGGGGGACCTGCATCCCAAGATGGGAATCCCGGTGAGCGATCGATGGGGGAACAGATTACTTCCCCACATCTCATGGCTGGAGGGAGCCTTGAATCAGGTTCTGTTTCGTTATCAGCATCATTATCGATGATTGAGTCATCAGGTATCATTGCCGCAGCGCCAACTGAGAAATCCATGATTAGCAATATCGCCAAAATAAGCAGTGGACTCGTTGGAATCGCTCGTCGACTCATGGCTCTCTTAGAGAGCCAATCTAACATTGGGTATAATTTAAACCGGTGGGGATATCGTTGTTTCGGTCTTATGGCCACTTAATGTGTGTATTCGAAAGGCTGCATTTTAATCGACATATTTCACCGTTTATCTCTGTAAACACCTCACCTTCACAAACAGGGCAAATCGTTTGTTCGGCCAATTCTTCTAGCCAAGCTTGTCTAGTTTCAAGTTCGTCACCCTCCGCTCTTAGCCTTTCTAGAATTCGAGCAGCCTCTGCCAGTAATGGCTTTCCTGAATCCATCCACGGATCTTTATCGAGGTTTCCCATCTTTTCTCGAGCTCGGTTTCGAATAGATTCAGCACCGGATTCCGAGCTTGAACTACTGCCGATTGTTGTAGTTGAATCGAGTGAACTCGGGGCCCCTTTTGCTATTGGTCTAGCAAGAGCATATGCTAGGAAAAATCCACCAACATGTGCTAGGTGAGCAACATTTGTTGAGCCGATAGTTCCTGCCTCAATCGAATACATTTGATAGACTTCGAGCCCGAGTCGAACTGCAACGATAATCCATATCGGCCAAGGTCGAATAAAAAATAGAAGTGGAAATTCGACTTCATCATTCGGCCAGCATGCCATATAGGCTCCCAATAGGCCGAAAGCGGCGCCACTGGCGCCAAGAGCTGGAATATATGAATTAGGATGCGCGGCAACCCAAGCAAGGTTACCGCCAATCAATCCAAGAAAGTAAACTGCCAGCCATCTTTTTCCACCCAGTCGTTGTTCTAATGGGACGCCGACGAGGCCGATTACAATGATATTTGAGAGTACATGAAGCCAATTAGAGTGGAGCCAAGCGGCTGTGATAAATCTATGGAATTGGTCGGGTTCTGTTGCTAATACTGGTATCATTGCGAATAGATGAATTTCTCCAAATCCGAAAATATTGACAGCATCAATAAAAAACCTCAGGAACATTACGAGCATAATTGAAAGAATCATCGCTAAAGCCAGACTAGTTTTTTGCTTCCACGCAGAAAAGAATGGTGCTATAGCTACTCCAATGAAAATTGCTACCCAAACATAGTCGGTCGACTCCAATTGCGACCATAACACATCGAGGTCAACCGACTCTTCCACGTCTATGCACGCTCGGTCTTAGTGCATAGCCGCTTCCCTGCGCTGACGAACGACTCAAACGATGATACAGTATCCGATGGAGCATGGAAGCGGCGAAATTACTCTCTGCTTCCAACCTTGACGTCTATCGAGGTAACCGGTTGGTTTTGTCGAATATTGAATTGAGTCTGAACGAGGGAGAGGTTGTCGCTCTGGTCGGACCGAATGGTAGTGGAAAGACGACTTTACTGGAATCTTGTGCTGGAATGCATCGAATGACTTCGGGTAAGGTCGAATGGAGAGATGATAATGGCGAAGTTCGAATTGTTCGTGACTTTGAAGGTCGCCGCAAAAGATTGCCACCGATGGGATTGACCTTACAGAAAGATGGAATTTGCGGTGACGAAACCGTTGAAGAGCGATTGAGCACTGCTTTATCGATTAGTGGGTGCGCACCATCTTCTTTAGACCTCAACCAGATGCTATCAACTTGGGGATTAGACCATCGAGCCGTTGATCCCACCGCTCAACTTTCCGGCGGTTTACGACGACGATTAGCAGTTCTCTGCGGATTATCACCTGCGGTAATGTCATCAAATCCTCGCGTGATTCTGCTCGATGAGCCATCTGAAGGCCTCGATGAATCTGCACGGGGATTATTGGTAAATTGGATGAGAGCCCTCGCTGCTCAGGGGAATGGAATTCTAATCGCAACCCATGATCCTGAGATGATTGCAGCTTCAGACAGAATAGTTTCCATTCTTGAAAACGGTGCACTGAGCAGCGAAACTCAAGATTGCCTTGCATTCGTAGGAGAACTTCCTGATTCTTGTCCTGCGATTGAACCAAATCCCCTTGCTAGCCATTTGCGTTGGGCATTTCGAATGGAAGTGCGTAATCCAATCGATACGATTAGTCGTCTACTTCCTGCGTTAATTTCACTTCTCCTCATCCACACTTTTGTCGACGAGAAAGAAATACTCGTCTCAGGAAATGATTTTCTCTCCGCATTAATTCTCGCACCAGCTTTCATCTCAGTTCTCGTTGCACCCGCGCTAATCAAGCGTTATGCTGAAGCAGATTGCGGGCGTTGGTGGTCTGCTTTGCTTGGACCAATGCACCGAATCTCATCATCTATCATAGGTGCATCACTAATATTACCGCTTCCATTGATATACATTTCATGGTTAATTCTCGGTGACACCGCTTCAGCAGAAACATCTCAAGATGTTCTCGAATCAATTTGGATAATTGGGTTATCATTGATTGATGTCGCCATCGCTGCTTCTGCCGTTCATCTTTTGGTTGCAGATTTACATCGCTCAAACGCAGCGGCAGCTTCTCTCTTACTGCTGGTTCTCGTTTGGCCATTCATCGAATTAACTGATGCACTTACGATTATTCTCAATGATGGAATGACATATGGATTAGGGATGGAAGAGCCGTTCACAATGATATTATTGGCGAGTTTGACAAGTTTACTGATTTGGTTAGTCGCAGTATTCTTACCGGATAATTAAGAATAGCCTTCTTGAACACATGCCGTTTGGCATAGTTGTGATTTCACGTAAGCACGTTGGCTGGGTTTTTACCGGACTGGGTTCACTCGGTGCAATAATAACGGCAGTTTTGAGTTATACTTACGCTCCAGGTGTCGATCCAGATGCTTGGAAGGCCCCCGAAGCTTACCGAATTTTGTTCTGGCACGTTCCCTTTGCGTGGACCTCATTTATCGCGTTTACAATTTTGTTCATCGGCTCTATTGCATGGTATGCCCGACGAAAGGAATGGGGATGGCGATTAGTTGCGACTGGCTCCGATCTTGGCCTATTATTCGGGCTCGGAGTTGTAATTTCTGGTCCGATTTGGGGTGCTGCTGAATGGGGGGTTCCTTGGGATTGGGGTGATTTACGATTGAATACATACGCTTTGTTGACCGGGGTGGCGCTGTTTATTGTTCTCTCACGCCGGTCGCAAGCTGATGGAATTAATACTCGTGATACTCTTTCTACTGTCGGATTATTTGGCTTTGCTTTGGTGCCGATAACAATTCTTGCCACTACTTTGTACCGTGAGCGTCATCCAGGTTTAATTATTGTTAAATCAGAGGATTCAGGTCTCGACCCTGAAATTAGCAGAGTTTTGTTAATTGGTGTGTTATCATTTTCTTTACTGATGATTGGTTTATCGATATTGACAGAATTATCTTATCGATTACAGGATGAATTGACTAAATTACAACAACGTCTTGACGAGGTGGTACATTGAACGGAATGGGCTCATACATTGTAGTATACCTGATTTTAGGTGGGTTATTGGTGCGATATATCTGGATATTACACAACCGTTTTGTGAATTTAGAAAACCGAATAGCCGACGCAACTCTTCGTCTTCACGAAGAATGAGTTGCATCGTTGTGTTGTTTTTCTCAGCGCGAACCCTTCTAATGGAAGTGCTGAGCGGAAAAGCAGGGGAGACACATGTCATCGGGCGCTTTTTGTATCGTTTGCGGAGGCGAACCTCCGCTTACAAGTGACAGAATGTGTGAAGGATGTCTCCGTAAACGAGTAATTTTGTCCAAAATCCCCGAAGTGATTCAGCAGCACCGTTGCCCTAAATGCAGTGCTTACGATATTCACGGCCGATGGTCAAAGATGGATACCGATCCTCTTGCTGATTTACGGGTTCGAGATGCATTAGAAATCGATTCCCGTGCTGAAAATCTCAACATTGGATTCTCTGTCGAAATTATTGATGAGCGAACAAGTCGTATTCATATCGACGTTTCCGGCGTAGTCGAGACTTTTGATTTCGCTGATTCACATGAGATTCTACTTCAGACTAGTAATGCGATTTGCTTAC
The DNA here is from genome assembly GCA_963934165.1 of uncultured Candidatus Poseidoniales archaeon. Lineage (GTDB taxonomy): Archaea > Thermoplasmatota > Poseidoniia > Poseidoniales > Thalassarchaeaceae > MGIIb-O2. Next base: position 194,785 of record CAWVXH010000001.1, on the reverse strand, counting down.
CTTGCACACGAAAGGATGGTGCATATTTCGAGGCGATTGTCCAACTACGCTCAGCCGGTCGCCGACTCGATAAAGACGAATTGAAATTATTACGATCAACACTGGATCAAATGCTCGCAGGAATGGAAGCTGATTCGATGTTTTTTATCACCAAAGAAGGCCCTGTTACTGGTGGATGGGACCTACAAGTAGGTTCGAAAGCTATGGCAAGAATGTGGGGAAGGATATTGGCGAAGCAATTTGGTGGTACCATCAAAGAAACCAATACCACAGTTGGAATGAAAGATGGGATTGAAATTACTCGACTAACTTTGAGTTACAGAAAACCCGCTTATGATATCGGTGATGTAATGAAACTCAAAAATCATTATTGGATGATTGATTCTTGGCAAAAAGATGGACCTATTTTGCGCCGGATGAAATTTTTTGAACGTACTGGCGCATCGTGGAGAGACATGGAAAAGGCTCGTATTATTTGTCCCGTAGCAGAACAACACACCGTAGATATTCTCAATCGAGATAGTACGGCTGCAGAGGTGATGGATCCGATTGATTATCGGATGGTGACGGTAGGATTACCATACGATGATGACAGTAATACGACGAAAATACGCATTGCTTTGATAGAAGATAACTGGGTAGCGGTACCCGGAATCACGGTGGAGGATAGCAAATGAGTGATAATCTTCGAAAGAGGTTGAATGAGTCGGATATAGCGGATATTTTATCTGAGCTCGATAGTCGAGATATGGCCGGATACACTCGAAATTTTATTGATGATTTCGAAAAAGCAATTTCACAAACTGTCGATGTCGAAGCGGATGAAGATTGGACTGGTGTTGTTTTCCTCGGCATGGGTGGCTCAGGCGCGGGTGGTATGTTCCTATCCTCCCTAACGGACCAAAATGGCGGGATGCCTTTCGTTATTTGGCGTGATTATGGCTTACCTTCGTGGTGGGGTCCAGATTGGCTGGTTTTCGCAACATCATATTCAGGAAATACTGAAGAGACTCTCGACGGAGTTCAAGAGGCTCTCGAAAATGGCGGAACTGTTGTTGGAATATGCTCCGGTGGAGGATTACAAGAAATTCTTGAAAATTCTGATGATTCAATTTGTCTAAACGTCCCGGACGGTCAGATGCCTCGCTCCGCCTTTGGCCATTTATTCGGATCTCAACTCGCCGCTTGCTGGGCGATAGGATTGTTGGCGCGTCCTAGTCTTGATGAATTGTCAGCGATGCTTTCGAGGTTACGCACCGCTTCGATTGAAGCCGATTTGAGCGGCGGTAACGGGATGACTGTCGCCATCGCTGAATCTATCTTCGGAAAACAGATTGGAATCATTGCTCCATCTATGTTGGATGCGGCCGGACGTCGCTTCGCGAATCAATTGAATGAAAATTCAGACAGTTTTGCTCGGCATTCAAGCCTGCCTGAAATGAATCATAATGAGATAGTCGCATGGGCTTCAGCAGATTCCACAGAACATGCATTGCTCTATCTCTCATGTTCTGGAATTCATCCACGAGTTGCCTCGCGCATTGATTGGATGCTAGAGAATGTCGATGTCGAGTCGTCATGGATTATCGATTGCGAAGGTGAGAGTTTACTCGAAAATCTGCTTTATGCTGCTCATTTGACAGATTGGATTAGTATTGCGCTTGCCATTGTTGGAGGTGTCGACCCATCAGAGATGGGTTCGATAGATTCTCTGAAAGCCCATTTATCTTCTATTCAGTAAATTGGTCCGAGGACTAGCCGAGGGTCCGGGTGAATTGCGAGATATTTTTCTCGATTTTCCGGAGCTACTACACCCGGCATATCATGACTTTGTGGTTCCTCAAATGAGAGCTGGAAGTGAAGGTGCGGTTCCCAACCACCGTTTTCGTGTTTATCTCCCATCCAACAGATTACCTCACCTGCAGAAATTGGTTGGCCGACTCGCTTACTGGAAATAGAAGAAGAATCGAGATGGCCATAAAGTGCCCAAATAGGCAAACCGTCGAGGATATGTTTTGTGATTACAGTATATCCATAATCTCCGTCAGCGGGATTGTATCCGAAGTGAGAAATTTCGCCATCTTCGAATGCCATACACGGTGTGCCGACAGGCGCACCAATATCGATTCCTATGTGGAGGAACCGGTTTCCCCTGAATAGGTTGGTTGAATACATCCCTGGGCGCAGTTCATCATATCGCCCGATGTCATATGCGTATTTTGAGGGTGAGTAGTCACCCGATGTGAAGTCTCGCACTTCGTACTCATCAGGAAGGTGTACGACTGGATGAAATTGATGTGAGTCCCAGTCGATCATGATTCACGGAAGAGGATAGAGAACATCATTCCTCCTCCTCTGCTTTTTCTGCAAGCTTACGAACTCCACTCTTCAGTCGCAGATCTTTCTTCGTTTTTGCTCCCAAGTCTTTCAACATCTCAGTTTGACGGATTACATTTCCTCTTCCTTCAGTCAATCTATCTTTTGCCTTCTCGTAAGCGCTAGTAGCCTGACCTAATTCGAACCCAATCTCAGTAAATGATTCAATGAAGAGTACTACTTGGTCGTGAAGTGCCCCTGCTCTTTCGATTAATTTAATTTGATTTTTTGATTGGTTTTCTCTCTTCCATAATTCTTGAATCAACATTAATGCCAACATGATTGTTGTACCGCTGACAATTTTCACTCTACGATTACCTACAAGATCGGTGTAAAGGTCAGCATCATGGTGTAATGCTGCGATATATGCACTCTCAAGTGGCACAACCATCAATACAAAATCCAAGGTCTGTATTGAATCCATGTGCTCATAATTTTTCGTCGATAATTCCTTTGCATGACCACGGATTGATTTACACAACCCCTTCATTGCATTGTTAGCAGCAATATCATCTTCGGCATTTACGTATTCATTATAGGATGTGAGAGAGACTTTCGAATCGATGACGACTTGACGGTTATTTGGCAAAAATATCACAAAATCAGTTCGTTTTCTGGTTTTGTCTACTGCTGTTTCCGACAATTGTTTGACATAATCTCGACCATCTACAAAACCCATGCTTTGGAGTAGATTTTCGACAACAACTTCACCCCAAGCCCCTTGAGCTTGAGAATCTCCTTTCAATGCCCTAGTCAAGTTCTGAGTATCTTCAGATAATTTTAGTCCTAAAGTCGAAACAGTTTGGACATTTTCTCGCAAGGCGGCTTCTCGTTCTATCCGTCCCTTGTCGATGCTGTCTAAAGCGCCGTGATATTCTTTGAGAGATTTAGCAAAATCTTCCGTGACAGCTTTGAAAGATTGTTCTTTTTCTTCTCCAGCCAGTTTGACCGTTTCTTCGAATACTTCTTTCGCTGTCACTTTGAAAGCGTTCAACATTTGCTGTTCATTTTTTTGAGTATTTTGACGTTGTTCATCAGCTTTGGCTTCCACAATCGCTAATGCGATCTCACTTTCAGACTTCGCTTCTTGCACCATTCTCTCAGTTTTTTGAGATAAAACCATCCACATGGCAGCAGCCGTTAAGAGAGCAGTAATTGCGATCAGGGCGAGTGTCAATGAATCGACCATACAATACTGTAATCACTCAGGGTTATTGAACTCTTCAGAACCAATTCATTTTTTTTCTTCTTCGACGCACCGTTTCGATTACATAGGCAAGCCCATTACTATCGGTGTGGAAACATACGGCCGGGTGCATTGCGCCATTCTCGGATCGCGTGGTTTAGTCGCTCAACGCTTGCTTCAACGCTTGCTCAATCATAGTTGGTTAACCCCCGTTGCAGTCGTTGGTTCACCTTCGTCAGTCGGGATGAATTTACGTGAACAAGAATGGTACCTCGATGAAGAGCGGCCAGAACTTCCTGATATGGTTGTTAAAGGCCTTGTTGATATCGAAAATCTCATTGAAGAATTACATGAATTGGGAGTACAAATTATATTTTCAGCCTTACCTGATAATATAGCTGAATTGGTCGAAGAAAAACTTGCATTCGCCGGATTTATTATCATCAGTCACGCGCTTTTACACCGTCTAGAACCTCATGTGCCACTAGTTATTCCTGACGTAAACCCAAGTCATCTTTCATTGCTGAAATCGCAAGACTACGCGGCTGGAAAATTAATTTCATGTTCGAATTGCACCGTCGTCCCTTTAGCCCTTACAGTCGAGCCCTTGCACAGGAGTTTTCCTATTGAGTCAATCCATATTTCAACCGATCAAGCACTATCAGGGGGCGGTCGTAAATTGCTCGCAAAAGGTCGCATTGGTGAACCTATTTCATCAGAAATTCCCGGCGAAGCAGAAAGCGTAGAAAAAGAGCTTCGCAGAATTCTAGGAATCAATCTTCACGGCCGAATTATACCTGCTGAATTTAGCGTTACGGCAGAGTGCAAGAGAGTGGCACGAGATCATGGTCATTTAGCTAGGGTAGAGGTGAAATTTTTGGAAGAGATTAGTGCACACGAGATTATTCGTGTCTGGCAACAATACTCTTCTAGAACTCAAGAACTTGAATTACCTTCCTCGCCAAATAAGCCGATTATTTTCGTCGATGGAAAATTGGACATCGATGTGCATCGATGGGTAGGTAGCGATACAAAATGCCCTTCAGTAGATCCACTCGCAGCAATGTCAGTCGCGGTGGGTGAAGTAGAGGTTGTTGGTGATACTCTGCTTTACACCGTTGTTGCAGACAACACAATTCGTGGCGCCGCAGGATACAGTGTCTTGTTAGCAGAACTTTTGCTTGTAGAGGGTATCCTTCACGACTCAAATACAATTCTTGAAAGCGAGCAAAGTAGACTAAAAATGTCAAAAAAATGAGCAGCAATTCAAACGCAATCGTCGTTTCGGCGAATCATGCGCATCAGAAAGTTAGCGATGTTGTTATCGAAATTAGAACCTCATCCGTGCTTAGATGTCGAGTTGGAACAATATAGTACTGATGGGAATCTAGCTGCAAGATGGCTGACTGATATCGCCGCTTTTGGCGACCTTCCAGAAGGTTGTATCATCGCTGATTTAGGTGCTGGAAACGGCATATTAGGAATTGGTGCTTTGACACTCGGCGCCAGTAAAACAATATTTGTTGAGAGTGATGAACAGGCTTGCAACATTACGAAACTGAATTTGAAAAATCATGGTTTCGAAGATGTTGGCGAGGTAATTCAATCTAGTATAGGTGATGGTGAACAATATCTCGAAGGTGTAGATTTGATAATCACAAATCCACCTTGGGGCAAACAGATTCCCAAAGCCGATCGTCCATTCCTACAATCAATTATCACCAGCGGTAAAACATCCCATCTTCTACATAGTGCAAATGCCGTTCATATCGAACCCTTCTTTATCGCCGCTGGATGGAGAGCAGAAAAATACGGGGAGGCGGATTTTGCATTACCTGCGAAGTACGCTCATCATAGTCGTGAACGTGACAAAACCAGAGTTGGCTTTTGGCGTATTACAAGAAATTGAAGCCAAATCTCATCCTTGATTTTACTCCTTTAAATCCCCTCTAGGCAAACTGAGCCTATGGCTCATCGATTCCGTCGCGTTCATAGGGGGTTGGTCGGTCGCGCGGTCAATGAGTGCAGCAGTAGGTGACCTAGTGACGCCCGGCACAGCAGTCAAGATTCCATCCGGTGCCGAAGTGGGAGACGGTGTTCATGCCTCAGATTCAGGAGTTATAGCTACACTTACTGGAAAACTAGTTGAAAATGATGGTACTATCTCTGTTCAATCCAACCGTCCGACTGCAAATATGCCTAAAATCGGCGATATTGTCATCGGTCAAGTAAATCGCTTGAATGCAAAGACCGCTGAAATCAGAATTCTTCACATTGAAAACAAGGACGGCGGTGAGAGGGGAGTGCCGGCATTGAAATTATTTGCTGACATTTTCGTAACTGAATTTGTTGACCGATATATGCCATCAGCAGGCGATGCAATGCGCTCACGAGATATCGTTCGTGCAAAAATCACTCAATTTGAACCGATGCTGAAAGCGAGCACTCGAAACGATCCAACCCTCGGTGTCTTGCATGCGATATGTCCGCCTTGTGGCGAACTTCTTGTGACCAGTGATAAAACTCCTGATTTCAATGTAGAATGTCCTCGTTGTGATTATACTGGATACCGTGTCCTTTCGAATGGCTTCGGTTATGGCCACGTTCTCCCTGATGGAGTTGATATTCAGTCACTGAACCGCCCCGGAGAGCGTTGGTCTCCTGCTGCTGAGGGTAATCTCGGACACGACGGGGCGCGACCATATCTCTCAGTCGTTGCAGATCATCGCCGTGGATTGGAGCATGAAATGCCAGCTAGCGCGGCGAAGATGCGCGGTGGCCGGGATGGCGGTCGCGGAGGTCGCGGTGGAGGTGGAGATCGCCCACGTCGAGAAATGCACAAGACAGTCTGTACTATGTGCAGTTCCAAAACAGAAGTACCATTCAAGCCTACTCCCGGTAAGCCAATCCGTTGTAGAGATTGTCTCAACAAAGTCAACGATGGTGAGGCGAGCAAGGAAGAATTAGCAGCAGAGCGGGAAGTTTTGAAAACAGCACGAGCGAAATCAGATGCCAGTATGCCGATGAAACTCTTCGTCGGCAGCGTATCTTGGGATGCGAGTGAAGACGATTTGAGAAAAGCCTTCGCAGAGCATGGTACAGTAACCGAAGTTCACATAGCAAAAGACCGTGAAACCGGTAAATCTCGTGGATTTGCTTTCATCTCTTTCCCTAACAAGAAAGAGGGTGCTGCGGCCGTGAAAAAGCTCGATGGTGCTGAATTCTTCGGCCGTAAACTCAGCGTTCAGGAATCTAATGCTGGCGGTGGTAAGCGTGGTGGAAATCGTGGTGGCCGAGATGGTGGACGTCGTCCACGCCGAAACTGAGTTGAATTGACTCGGTTCTAAGCGAAGTCGTGAAGGCAGAACACCTTCACGAATGGTTGGGATTCGAATGGAGGGCTGGCTTGTACTCGATGGATACGAGGACGAACCAGCTGCATTCGGTGTACCAAATTATGTCGGTTTTCATATCAGATATGTCTGTGGTGTCCTCGAAGCGCGAGGGGTTCCTTACACTTACATGACAATCGATCAGTGGCGTTTGAGCCACAAAAAACGTCTCGAAGATACCGAAGGACGGGCCCAAATTAAACGCGAGTTGAGTGAACTCGATGGTGCAATCGTTTTGGCAGGTGCAATCGTGCCGGGAAAGTATATTCGTGGAACTCCTATTTCACGTGGCGAACTAGACAAATTTTTGGCGGTTTTTCCATATGAACAACCGGTGCTCTGTGGCGGTTGGGCAATCAAGCATTGGCGATATGATGGATGGACTCCTCTTCGCTCGAAATTGTTTTGTGCAGTGAATGATGTCGATGCTTCACTAGATCATTATCTCTCAACCGGAGAGTGGTCTCATAGTAAGCGCACCTCTGCGCAATGGTCCGAATGGACACTTGCTGGTGCACGCTCAAAAGCAGTGACCACACATCCTGATTTATTGACTGAAGATGGACGCGCAGGTCCATTGACTTACGAGTTGGAATTGTATCAAGGATGCGTTCGGTTCAAGCGCGGTTGTAAGTTTTGTATCGAGCCAAAAAAAGGCCTACCACTATGGCGCGAAGAATCAGAGGTTTTGTCCGAAATCACAGCAGCTCTCGATAGCGGTGTCCATCACATACGTATAGGTGGCGCGACTGATATTTACACCTACAAGGCTGAAGGGGTAAGCGATCTAGAGTATCCTATTCCGAATCCCGAGCCGATTACTAAAATTCTACATGGTGCCCGCGAGGATGAGCGACTCAAAATTTTCCACGTCGACAATGGCAACCCCTCTATCGTAGCAGAGAATCTCGAACCTGCGACCGAGATAACGAAAACGATGGTTAACACTCTAAGTGATGGTGCAGTTCTATCTTTTGGACTCGAATCAGCCGACCCAACCGTCCATGAAATGAATTGGTTAAATTGCGATGCTGAGCAACTTACAACTGCCATTCGCCACATCAATGAATTCGGTAAAGGTCGTGGCGATCGCGGTCTTCCCAAACTCCTACCCGGACTCAACTTCATCGCTGGTTTGAATGGTGAAACCGACAAATCTTATCAAATGAATCTAGAATTATTGCATAACCTGCGTAGCCAAGGCCTGTGGTTACGCAGAATCAACATCAGGCAAGTCGAAGGGCGCGGATTTCAAGAGGTATCCGAAGAACCATTCCGGGCTTTCAAAAAAGCAGTTAGAGAAGAAATTGACACAATTTTACTCCAAGAAATGTTCCCGCTCGGTACCAAACTTTCCGATGTATGGTGGGAAGCTCACGAGAACCGTATTCGTCGACCAGAACAGGTTCTTGACTCAAGTCATCGAGCCGAATTGATTCGCGGAAAGGCAGGAATTACCTTCGGCCGTCAGATTGGAGCCTATCCAATCCTTGTCGGGTTACCATATCTCGTACCACTCGAGGCTGGCTCCGACATTATCGTTACAGGTCATGGGGCGAGAAGCATCTCTGGAGTTGAAACAAATCTTTCTATCAACAAGGCAACTCAATCCCAATTGGAGGCGGTTCCAGGAATTGGGAAGAAGGCAGCTTGGCGCATTGTCAGCGCACGAGCAAAAGCTAGTAGGAAATCCAAAATTCCATTCGATTCTGTGGAGGCTGCCTTTCAGGCAGCGGGCATACAAACTCCTGAGGTGGCAAAACAAGTGTTCTCAATTTGATGCAGAGACAGGCCATTGAGGGGGAATAGTCATAGCCTCAACTTACTCGCTCATGGATAATGTCTGATTCCAATTCGAAGGGCCGAATCGTAGCGCTGTCTATTTGCTTACTGTTTCTTGGAATACCCATTCTGGGAATAATTTCCCCAGATTTATCTCAAACGGAACTTCGAAATGAAAATACAAAGTTGCTCACCCACGTCGACTCGACTATAATTCACGAGCCAGGTTCGGCTCATGGACAGGTTTTCAGCAACTCTGTTTTCGAACTGAATTCTTACTCACCGAAACTGATTATGGGTAATGGTAGCTCGGTTGAATTCAGTTCGGCAAGCGCGGTTTGGACGGATGATTCAGTTATTTCAACCGCAGGTGATTGTTCTCTTTTAGCAAATTTTACACTATTCTGTGACGGATTGAATAATTATGGTCAACTCGGTATCGGAAACACCCAACTGTCGAGTGGATATGTTAATTTCGGTGAAAAAATTCCAGCGGCACTCAGCGATGGTTCAGAACATTATTGTGTAATTCTTGATGACGGTTCGGTCAATTGCTGGGGTCGAAATAATAAGGGCCAAATCGGCGATGGGACGAATATCAATAGGAATTCACCTGTGGCGATTGACCTTGGAACAAATAAGACAGCAGTGTCTATTTCATCCGGTCGAGATTTTACCTGCGCTCTATTGAATACTGGAGAAGTTTCGTGCTGGGGAGATAACTCATATGGCATTCTCGCTGACGGAACTACGACCGATTCTAACTCTCCGATTGTCTCCAATCATTCAACTGGACTCAACGCGGTTGCAATTACGACTCCAGGATACAGCGTTTGCGCAATTTTCTACAACGCCTCAATTAGTTGCTGGGGGAAGTCCTACACTGTATTCTCTGTCAATGGAGCGGTTAGCGCAGGTTCAGTACAAATTGCACTCGCTAGCGGACGAACAGCCGTTGCCATCGATGGAATTAATTCGCATACTTGTGCAATTCTCGACAACGGCTCAGCGAATTGCTGGGGAGTGAATACCTACGGGCAATTCGGTAATGGCGAGTGTTCTTCAGTTATCGTAGGAAGTGGATGTACCGGCTCGAATGGCAATACGCCAATCGAAGTTAACATGACTGGAGTGGGTTCGGTCTCTTCACTAATTGCAATCTCTGTTGGAACCGATTCAACCTGTGGGATAAATGCAGGAAACGACCTATATTGTTGGGGCAGGCAATCAGGTGAATTCGATGGTACTAACGATTCTCTAACAATGCCTCATCTTATGAATTTCAGTGATGGTTCATCGATAGCTTATTCAGATCAAGATATGGATAATGATGGTACGGTCAACATTCTTGATGTTCATATGGCTGGAGATGCAGATGGTGATGGAATTCCGAGCCCGACCGATCCATATCCTAACAATCCTGCACGATGGAAGAATTGTGGGGAAGGGGAGTGGGGACGACTTACTTGCACTGAGGCGAGTCCTGGACATTATGCATCAAACGGTGCACTCTACCACACAGAATGTATTGTTGGACAATTCCAACATGCGAGTGGCCAGCCGAGTTGTAACTCAGCTTCAGCCGGACATTATGTCAAGCGGGCCGCATCGAATGTTCAGGACCAATGTGCTCTAGGAAGTTACCAAACTGATGTTGGGCAATCCTCTTGCACGAATGCAACAGCAGGAAATTATGTCCCTCTCTTTAGTGGTGAATCCGGTGATGATGCCGGAAACTCGACCCGTCTTTCCCCGATGAGTGCTGATTATTCTGCGACCATCGCTACCGATTCAGATTTATTTGATTATTACAAGATCACAGTCCCGAAGAGTTCTGGAATTTCAGTAAATGTTTCTTCTTTCAGCACTGCTGAAGTTGACCTAATCCTTTACAATTCAAGCTTAGGTGTAATCGATTCATCTTCAAATTCTGGATTATACGATGACGCGAACACGAACGCAACTTCATACAGTTCATCGTTCGATGTTTACATCGCCGTCGAGCGAGTAAACGGAACAGGCGCTTACTCGTTCAAAATTTGGCTTTTCATGACCGCAGACGGAACATTGATCGGTGACCCAACCTATTCGTTAAACGTCGAATTTAGCGCACGCCAAATCGAGTGCTCAACTGGAACTTACCAACCAAATACTGGTAGTGATTCATGCGATTTAGCAGATCCGGGATACCATGTTGCTGGAGTTGGGGCTACATCTCAAACTGCTTGTTCTGCGGGTACTTACCAACCTCAGTATGGCCAAATAAGTTGTGTCTCCGCTTCGTTAGGTCATTTCGTTCCTGCTGCTGCCTCGTCATACCAAACACCTGCGAATGCTGGGTATTACGTTGCGTTACTCGGTGCTACCTCAGAAACACCGTGCAGCGCCGGAACATATCAACCATTGACTGGACAGTATTTCTGCAATGATGCAGATGCTGGATATTATGTCGAAAGCATCGGCTCCGATGCGCAACTCGCTTGTGGCCTTGGTACCTACCAGCCGAATACTGGCGGAACTTACTGCTTAAATGCTGCAGCGGGATATCATGTTCCAACAACGGCTGCAACAAGCCAAACCGCCTGCGTACCTGGGACTTATCAGCCGAGTGGCGGGCAGTCGAACTGCCTTTATGCGAGCCCTGGATTTTTCTCTGCTGGAAACGCTTCGACCACTCAGACTCCTTGTGTTGCCGGCACATTCCAACCAGCTACTGGCCAAACTCGCTGTCTAAATGCTGATGCAGGATATTATGTTGACACTAATGCATCGGCAACACAATTCGCATGCGGGCTTGGTACCTATCAGCCGAATACCGGCTCGACAGATTGTATGATCTCCGATCCTGGTCATTACGTTGGAGTTACAGGATCAGCAAGCCAGACACCTTGCGCGGCTGGTACATATAATCCGAATTCAGGTTCAACGTCATATTCGGATTGTATCGCAGCTTCTACTGGCCACTATGTTCCAAATTCAGGTAGTGATGCAGAATTAGAATGTGGAATTGGAACATATACAGACCAAACCGGTCAATCAACATGTACTGATGCAGATGCTGGCAATTATGTTGATTCAACCGCAGCAGAATCGCAAATAGAGTGTGCAGCCGGCACATACCAACCTCAAGCTGCTCAAGCCGGCTGTTACGATGCCAATCCTGGAAACTTTGTTCCTTCACCTGGTTCAGCACTACAAACAGAATGCCCAGTTGGAACTTACAATCCAATGAGTGGATCATCGTTGTCTAGCGATTGCCTACAAGCGATGGCTGGATACTTCGTCGCTAATTCTGGATCCGCTGACCAAACTGAATGCGGTGTTGGAACTTATCAACCGGTGATTGGCCAATCGAGTTGTATTGATTCACCAGCTGGAACATATATCTCAACAACTGGCCAAACTGGCTATATCGAGTGCCCAGTAGGACGTTACCAACCGGCTCAAGGTTCAACTGAATGTGTGAATTCAGAGCCAGGAAATTATGTTGCTTCTTTGATGGCGACGGCACAAATTGAGTGTATTTCTGGAACTTATCAACCGAATTACCAAGCGACAGATTGCATTGAAGCAGATGCTGGATATTATGTTGCAAGTGACGGTTCAGCCTCACAAACAATCAACCCTCTCGATTACTACACCGACTCAAATGGCAGTTCTTACCTGACGAATTGTCCGAATTTTTACATTACTCTTGAATTAGGAGCCGATTCGATTGCTGATTGTGTTCTTGATACCGATGGTGACAGGATAATCGACGAAAACGACCCTGATGATGATGGAGATGGAAGATTGGACCTCATCGATGATTGTTCACCGGGATTAACCGGCTGGATCAGCAATGTCGAGACAGATGCTGACGGTGATGGATGCCAGGATGAGGGGGAAGATTCTGATGATGACAATGATGGCGTCGAAGATACTGTCGACTCATTCCCTCAAGATAATCTAGAGTGGGAGGATACCGACGGGGACGGAATCGGAAATAATGCTGATGATGATGATGATGGCGATGGTTGGAGCGATACGACCGAAGCGATTTGCGATACCGATTCCGAACTCATCAGTGAAGTTCCACTAGATACCGATGAGGATGGAATCTGTGATAAGTCCGATACCGATGATGATGGTGATGGATATTCCGACATCTCAGATTGGGCTATACTCGATCCTATGGAATGGGTCGATACCGATGGAGACGGTATCGGAAATAATGCTGACACTGATGATGACGATGATGGTTGGTCAGATGAGAAAGAAATCCTAGAAGGCACAAACCCCCTCTACGCAGATAGCGATAATGACGGGGTGCTCGACCCAGAGGATGCATTCCCAAACGATATTCATGAGACCCTAGATGATGATGGGGATGGAGTCGGGAATAACCAAGATTCTCATCCTAATAATGCTCGATACCAGACAACATTCGACTTATTGATTGATATTATGGCAGGAATCGCAGCTATTGTCGTGATTGGCGCTGCTGCAGTATTCGGCCTGCGCCAGAAATCAGAAGATAGCGAAGAGGATAATATCACTCCTGAGTCCCAAGGTCATGTTGGAGTTGGAATAGGTGAATTAGAACCGATGGAGATGACAGGAGTTTCAACTATCTCTGATTCAGCAACTGAATCAGGTTTCAGCGATGATGATGTTGCATCTGAGACTGACCCGATTTTACATTACACACAAGAACCTGTTGCAGAACCTGAACCTGAACCTGAACCTAAACCCACTCGGGAATTCGATGTAGGAACCATGGAAGACCTAGATGATTTGTTATCGGAATTACCGGCCCCACCAAAACTGGTTATCGCACCGCCTGCGGGTACGCCGATTAACGCAAATGGTCAACAGGTATGGAAGGATGAAACTGGGCAGGTTTGGTGTATGAATATGGATGGAACCATCCTCAAACATGATGCAGCAACTGGTGGATGGATTACGTATCATAACTGAAATCACAAGTAATAATACTCGCAAATACGGGGTGACTTCCACTGTCGGCTCAGTCATAGGCTAGGCTAGCATTGATAGACAAACACTCAATGCGCTTATCCTGTGGTGACTGTATGAGTGTGAATGAGCCAACTAATGAGATGATAATAACAATTGAAGCAAGCGCACATTGTGATGGGCCTTGCGGAGTCTATGACCCAGCGAGTGCGCGTATCGCAGCAGAGGCTGTACAATCTATGACTCTGAAGATGGTCGCACTGATGAACGATGAAGCGATGGCGAACCCACAAAATGTGATGACATTGAATCGCTATTCATCAATCAAGGAAGAAGAATCACAAAAGTGTAAGGATGAACTTCTAATTCTATGGACTGATTTCTTCAATCCTCAACACCTCGATACAAATCCTGATTTGCACGATACTTTCTGGCGGGCTGCAAAACTTTGCTCAGCCTGTAAGGTTGAAGTTTCTGAGCAACATGCTCAGGAATTGATGGACGCAGTCGAAGCGATTCACCACATATTCTGGACCGCGAAAGGTCGTGATGTTCCATGGATTCGCGCTTCCTGAATGTAGTAGTTAACGGCGACTCGATGTGGCCGACTTTAGCGAATGGTGCCTCCACTCGATTCGAGATGGTCGATGCCTCTGCTCACGATGGACTGAAAGTGGGACAAATTGTATTGCTCGACCATCCGTTCCGGTCTGAACTGCGAATTATCAAACGAATTCAAACGATTTCGAATGGAAAGGCCTTTCTCATCGGAGATAATCCTGACCCTACGGCGAGCGAAGATTCTCATAATTTCGGCGAGGTCGATATTTCAGCAATTTTTGCAGTTTTCTCACAAAATTAGAACATCAATTGGATTTCTAAGTTTTCCTCAGAACTGAATCACGTTTGCGCCCCAAGCAAGGCCGCCACCGAATGCAGCGGTGACCACCAGATCACCTTCTTTGATGAGTCCCTCATCCATCGCTTCGCGCATAGCGATAGGCACACTCGCACCAGCGGTATTGCCATACTTGTGTAAATTTGTGAAAGTTTTAGACATCGGCAGACCGAGATTTTCCATTCCAGTTTTGATAATATTGATATTGGCCTGATGAGGGATAACGAAATCGACATCCTCAATCGTCTTGCCAACCCGTGCTAAAGCCCCATGAACGGCCTGTGGAAACGCTTCGATAGCAAAATTCCAAACCGCACGGCCGTCCATGTGGAAATATTGCATCCCCTCCTCAAAATTCTCGCTCGGAATTGGCACACGAGTCCCCCCAGCGGGGATTTCGATAACCGATGAGCCCGAACCGTCACTCATCATCCAGGAGCCAAGAACTCCCTTGCCCTCGGGCACTTTACCCAGAACTGCAGCTCCCGCTCCATCACCAAACAGAACGCAAGTGGTTCGGTCTTTCCAATTCAAAATTCGTGAATAAATCTCTGATCCGACAACCAAAACATTGTCGTAACCTGGAGTGCCAACGTAGCGAGCACCGATATCCAATGCATGGACCCAGCCGGCGCAGACCGCGTTAATGTCGAAAGCGCTGCAATCAACACAGCCCAACTTGTGCTGAACAATACCAGCAGTAGATGAGAGCGGTACGTCGGGAGAAGAGGTAGCGAGAATCAACAAATCAATGTCGGAAGCGACCAAGCCAGCATCATCAAGAGCGCGTTTGCAAGCTTCTACCGCTAAGTCTGAAGTGTTCGTGTCTTTATCGGCTATTCTGCGATGTTTCATCCCTGTTTTCGTGGTGATCCACTCATCACTAGTCTCGATAATCGCCTCCCAATCCGCATTGCTCATTTCGTGCGGCGGCACATGCACGCCAAGTCCAATGATACCTACCGAAACCATGTTCTCAAGCCTATTGCGGGCGTGTTTCTCTTTCAGTTGTTCCTACGGAACATTATTTTATTCTGCAATTTGTTCAGTCATGTTTGAGACAAATGTTCATCGCCTCTGAGAAAAAGTCCAAACTCCAGCGGCCTCCCTCTCTTCCAACGCCGCTGTCCTTGACACCGCCAAACGGCACTCTGAGATCGCGGTGTAACCATGTGTTGACCCACACCATGCCTGTGTGGATATTCTCGGCGACGCGACGACCCTTGTCTAAGTCGCCGACCCAGACGCTTCCAGCCAAGCCGTAGCGCGTTCCATTTGCGATAGATACAGCCTCATCCTCAGTCTCAAATTTGTGGAGTGTGACAACGGGCCCGAAGATTTCCTCAGTTGAGCTGCGTGCATCGGTGGCAAGTCCTTCAATCACTGTCGGAGAAAGCCAATTTCCATGTTCAAACTCACTCGGTAAGCAGGGCCGGCCCCCGGTCAGCGTAGTTCCCCCTTCTTCCTTCGCAAGCGCGACATAGGACTCAACTGTTTCCAAATGTTCTGCCGAAATAAGTGCGCCCAATTCGGTGGTTTCATCGTTCGGGTCACCGATTTTCATCGATTCTACTGTGTCGACGAATTTTGTCACGAATTCGTCGTAAATTCCTGATTGAATCAGAATGCGCGAGCCACATAAGCAGACTTGGCCTGAGTTGAGGAAACTCGCGCGGACGACGCCCGCAACCGTTTCTTCGAGGTCGCAATCGTCGAAGATTATGCTGGCATTTTTGCCACCGAGTTCTAAACTGAGCTTCTTGAATTGAGGTGCGGCGGCTTCAGCTACCTTTGCTCCAGTAGCAGTCCCGCCAGTGAATGAAACCAAATCAATATCTGCGTGAGAGGTAAGAGGTCCTCCCGCTCCAGCACCGTCTCCGTGAACAAGGTTAACCACACCTGCTGGAAGGCCGATTTCGTCCAGTGTTTCCATCAGTAAATTTGCCGTCATCGGCGTCAATTCAGAGGGTTTGCAAACCACTGTATTTCCCATGCCGATGGCCGGTGCAACCTTCCAACTCAATAAGTAGAGCGGAAGATTCCAGGGTGTGATTAGGGCAGCCACACCAACTGGATTTGAGATGACAATATTTGTCGCATCGTCCATCTCGAAGTGCTCTTCTGCCTCTGTTTCCTTTTCACGAATCAAGCCAGCAAAAAATCGGAAATTAGCGACTGATCGATAAGCGTCAACAGCACGGGAGAGCGAGATAGGTTTGCCGGTATCACGGCTTTCTAGTGCAGCGATTTCTTCATATTTAACTTCGAGAGCATTAGCGATTTTTTCAAGCCAATCTGCTCGCTCGCCAAAACTTAGTCCGCCCCACTCAGCCTGAGCATCTCGCGCAGCAGAAACTGCCGCATCGATATCATCTGTGCCGGACAGTGGAACCCTCGCGAAGCGGTAGCCGGTCGCGGGTTCAAGCACATTCAACCAATTATCATTTGAGTGATAAACAAACTTGCCGTTCACATAATTTTCGAGGTCGAGTGGAGTCACTCCTTCACGGTCCCGTTCGCAAGGAATGCAGCCCGATTCACAGCACTTCTCGGGCTCCAATATCATTCCTCCAAATTACCTTCATTTGAGTTAGGGTCTGTATGTGTTCGAGAGGTGACATATTCGGAATAATCGAGAGAGAATCGGTCGCGGTCAGGATCCCATTCATCCCAAGTTACAACCTTTTCAAGTTCATTTTGGTAGCTGTCTGGGACAATTCCCTGGACTATAAACGCCTTTTGCCTGTGTAGCGGATATGGGTTGCGAAGTTGTATCCCCAAAACCCCCAATACAGCACGTGCCACATACCATGTTGCCTGAGAATTCCAGCCGTGTGCGATCTTGATTACAATTCCCAAACCTTTGGGCCAATCTGGATGATCAATCGCTAATCCAAGCAGACCATCCGCACCTTCTTTTGCAATCAATTTTCCTTCTCCTGCTTTCAGGCAGGTTGAGTCGAGTCGATTGAAACCACCGATTAGGTCAGGATGCTTATTCATCGCTTCCCAAATCCAATCTTCATCTCGCTTTGTCGCTAATCCTGCAAACATAACTGCAAGTTCGTCGACGGTGTTTGAGACGGTAGGGAAACCGCAGCCATCTTTGGCAACACGGAGTGGTTCCCAGTCAGGCTTGTGCATATAGTCACGTAAAGTATCGAGATACATCGGGAACCAAGGTGAGCTCGGCAGGGTGTAACCAGCGCGGTTCATGCCCATCACACGCATTGCCTTGAGAATTGCAGCGTGTTCACCAGAACAGGTATGGAACCAACGGCGAGGACGACGGACTTGGCGTCCGAATTGGATTAGTGGGACATCGAGCGGGCATTGCATCAATCCCCATTCTGATTCGGAAAGCAGAGATTGCGCAGCTGCGACATGTTCGGTATCACCGTTGTGTGAAGAGCAGGCAATTGCCTTTTGCTCCCAATCGAGGTCTGCGAGTGCCTCGGTGAATGCCTTGATCATCAGCGGCTTCATCATCGAGCGGCCATAGACTAGGACATTTCCACCAAATGAGTGGATAATCTCGTCGCCATGCGCCCAAGCGATGGCACCGTGTATTGTATTTTCAGAAACGTCCATTCTGCGAAAATCGACTAGAGGTTCCCACTCGACATCGCGACCGGTTGCGATTCCTTCGTGCTGTTCACCAAGTGGGTTGGTTGGGTATACTCCTGAGCCAGGTCTGCCGGGTGCGACGCTCGAAGGTTGCTCGGTTCGATTTGCTGACATTTACTCGCCTCCGTTAACGCGGGGCGCGACCTTTGTCATGAATGCGTCCATGTTTCTTTGAACACGTTCTGAGTCGTGATTAAAGAAATCGAACCAGCACATTAGCCGATCCCCGGGGTGAAAACGCTCACGAATTTGTAAGGCAACCTCTTCTACATTGCCGATTACTGCATTGTCCGTTGCACGCTCAACCTTCGAAGGGTCAATCGTGCCTTCCAATGCATTCCAGTAAGTTGTCAACGCGGTATTAGCCTCAATTTTTGCAGCCGCGCTACGCTCTTCTGCGGTCAGTCCATCCTCATCATTGACAAAGATCATGACCGTTCGTGGCATCATTGAGCGTTGCCATTTCCCACCGTTAGGGTGGTAGTGCTCAGTCATTCTTTCATGCGCTGCGTCAATCAAATGTGGCGGTGTAATCGAGAGGTTGAACACCTGTACCGGTGCCCACTTGTTTACCTGAATCTGTAAACGTGGGTCGTGACTTCCGAGAATCAAATTCAGTAACTCGCGCCGCCATTTCTGTGGAATTGTTTTGATATCTTCAAAATTGTAGCGTGGCGCGATGTCAATTGATTCAGGCACCACGTCTAAGCCGCCCAACTCGACAGCAGCATCCTGCACATCTTGCCAATCTTCATCGGAGCGGAAGTTAGCACGGGTGAGAGTGGTTTTGCGAATATTTTTGGTTGAGATTATTTCACCATTCAAAAGACGTAGGAAAATCTCCGATGCCTCATCAAAAATTTGTCCCCGAAGTGCGGGCCATGCCGCTTCTTCGACAATATCTCTCGGAACAATCCCGTATGGGCGTGCCATGAATTCAAAGCGGCCGGCTGAAAAACCGATGTGCAATTTGCGAGATTCATCTGGATTCATCCCATGTAATGCTAAAAAGGAGCCAACCCGTTCAGCTTGAGGAATAGGTCCGCCTGAAGCGAGAATTGACATTACTGCACTGCCAACTTCGATATTTTTTGTTTGAGCCAACATTTTTTGGGCTATCTGAAAGAAGTCGGTGCAAAGCCCAACTTCACCAGGATAATGTGGCACAACAGGCTTTGAATTGCTCTTTTGCACCTCAGTTGAGAGGTGTGCCTGAGCTACCCAAGCAACTCCGAATCCAAGTTTGTCAGCCACCTCTACTTGCTCGAAAAAATTGGTAAACATTTCATTCTCGGATGGTGTATAACCAGATGTATCTGGTGTTTGAGATATTGAAAAGAAAATATCAAAATCCATATTGAAAGCCTTCCAATAATCGTTTCAAATCGAGCGCATTCTGCCACCATCGACAGCCAGACTAACTCCTCTAATTGCGCCACTTGATGGTAAACAGAGGAAAGTGACTGCTGCTGCGGTCTCAACTGGATCAACTAGCCGCTGAATTGGTACAGAATTCATCCAAGTTTCTCGAACTTCTTCGACGGTTTTACCAGTTCGTGCAGAGATTGAGCCAGCCAGTGAGCCGAGCCGGTCGGTATCGGTAAATCCTGGCATGATGTTGTTGATAGTCACGCAAGGGTCGAGCTCGCGAGATAGTGATTTTGACCACGAAGCCATAGCCCCGCGCAGGGTATTTGATAGTCCTATATTGTCGATTGGTTCGCGAACTGAAGTTGAAATTATATTAACAAATCTGCCGTATCCAGCAGCTGCCATTCGTGGTGCAAGAATCTGCGCAATTGTGTGTGCTGCGTGTAAGTGACGAGCAAAAGGACCTTCGAATTCATTCAAATTATTGCCCAACAGCGGTCCTCCGGGTGGTCCGCCAGCATTATTGATGACAATATCGACAACTCCGAGGCCGAGTACAACCTCTCTAACTGCCTCGACATCCTCCAAATCAAGCACCAATGTCTCATGTCCAGAGCCATGTAATTCACCAATCAATTCGTCTAGAATTTCAGCCGAGCGGGCGCAAGCAATGACACGAGCGCCTGCTCGAGCTAGCATCATCGCGCTGGCACGGCCTATGCCTTTTGACGCACCGCAAACGAGAGCGGTGCGGCCAGCGAGTATATTTTCGGCGTATGGAAAGTTATCATTCAGTAGGTCAGTCATTTGTATTCCCCTCAATCGATGTAGTGCGCATAGGTGTGGTCAGCCAATTTTTGGTCGACAACTTCGAGAATTTCAGGTCCTGCATTGCGGAATGTTGGGTGTTCGGCCCTGCCCTGTGGGTGTCGCATCTCAGACCAGCGTCCGGCAGTGTAAGCCATCAGTGCTTCCTTCATCAGGACTCCAGCTAAAACTAAGGTTTCGTAGCACAAATCCTCGTAAGTCATGCCCTTGGTCACTGGAACTTCTCGCCGTAGCAACAACTCACCTGTATCTATTCCGTTATCGCAGAAATGGGTCGAGGAGCCAATAGGAATGTCATGATAGACGCTCCATGCAGGAGATGCGGATCCGCGGCAATCCGGCAGTAGGCCGGGGTGGCTATTGATTACGCCGTTCCTTGGATGATCGAGAATCTCACCGCGGATAATTCTGGTTCCACCAAAAACGATGAGGTCAAGTGGTAAATCAGTCAAATGTGGCATCACATGTTCGGTATTGTGGCGTGGGACTTCGACGTGTGGGACGTTGATCCCTTGTGCGTCTAAATCATCCAATTGCTCGTGAATGGTCGGTGCGATGTCGTTGCCTTCGATGCGTTTGAGGAACTTCTCACGTTCTTCGTCGCCTACTGCAGAATCTTCGCTGATTACTATTGTTGGGACATAGCCTTCTGAGAGTATTTGGCGGAGCATTTCGCGGCCGTAAGGGTGTTCTTTCAGGAGCAGGAATGCAAATCGAGGCTCGTCGGACATGGTGATCTCCGAGCCTTGGAAGAGGTTGCACATACCCGTTCTTTTCGGTTAAGGCGTAACTCGACTGCGGTCGCGAGGGAACAGTACGACTTCTCTGACATTACCCGCTCCAGTCAGAACCATCAGCAGTCTCGCAACTCCCAATCCCCAACCTGCGTGTGGTGGCGCGCCGTAGCGGAATCCATCGGTGTAGAAAGTGAAATCAGCAGGATCTAAATCCATGTTTCGCAGATTTTGTTCGAGAACATCGACTCGATGTTCACGCTGTCCTCCACTAGTCATTTCATCGCGGCCATAATTGAGGTCGAAACCTCGGCTCAACTGACCTCCACTGGCGCCTTTTTCATTCTCATTATGGTAAATGTAGAACGGTTTCATCGCCATCGGCCATCGCGGTAAAAAGTGGAAGCCAGGGTGCTCGGCAGCGATGATATCGCAGTGGTGACTTTCGATATCGTTACCCCATTCAATCTCTCCGCCGCCATTTTGTACAATTTCAATCGCATCGCAGTAAGATATGCGGGGGAAGGGCAGTTCGGGAACATCCACAGTAACCAGTTCTTCATCCTGACTGGTTTTGTATTCGTTGATGACATCAATCAAATGTTGGTCCTTGGCTGCAACCTCAGTCCAAATGTGGTGAATCATTCGCTCTTGCACGCACATCACATCTTCGTCATTCATCCACGCACCTTCGATATCGAAAGATATGAATTCGTTCAGGTGACGGTATGTGTCATGTTTCTCTGCCCTAAATGCTGGTCCAATCTCAAAGACTCGCTCAAGCCCGCCCAAAACAGCTAGTTGTTTGTACAGTTGAGGAGACTGGGAGAGGTATGCAGGTGTGTCGAAGTACATCATCGGGAAGAGATTGGTTCCTCCTTCACTTGCTGATGCGATAATTTTTGGCGAGTTCATTTCGTTGAACCCTTCACTAATCAGGTGGTCTCTGCCATATTGCAGGACTTTACTGCGTAGTTGGAACATTGCGTTGACATGCGCTCGACGCAGATCGAGATATCTATTGTCTAATCTAATGTCTAACCCTACCTTCACGTCATCGATGACTCCTACTGGCAAAGGTGTGGCGGCACTCGAAAGAATGGTGGCTGATGAAACTGTTACTTCGTATTCGGCAGGCGGAGTCGGCGCGCCTTCCTTTTGCTTCGGTGGCCGCTTCTGGGCTACCACGCCAGTGACTTGGATGGTTGATTCGCGGGTAGCTGATTGCAGAGCTTCGAAAGTTACTTCTTCCATGTTGTCGCGCTTGGCGAATGCTTGGATGTGACCGGTACCATCGCGCAGCATGATGAAGGCGATTGCACCGCGTCCGCGAACTGTTTCTGCGTAACCGGCGACTGAAACTTCCTCTCCAACAAGATCTGCACCCCCACTCACAATTTGTCCAATCGTGTGTGTGCGGTAAGAGGTCGGAAGCCAATCTGTGCTGTCGCGCATGACCTTGCGTCATGCCTTCAATTTATGAATCAAATCGAGAAAGTCTGAGACATTCTCGCCTCTTTTACTGCTCTGCGTAGGTAGAGGAGTCAAGATTGTCCGAGTTCTAGACCATTTCGGCTTCTATCGAGTTCGGGCGGAAATGCGAGCCAGCGGATGAGGACGAAATTGAGGAATCCGAATACGCAGGTGTTGAATAGCCATGCGAGATAGTGGTTGATGTGCCATAGTTCGATCAGGAGAAATTCCATGCTTGTGGTGATAACAAGCAGACCAGTGTAGCACCAAAAAGCGCGGTTCAGACTCGTGGAATATTTGAAAGTTGACTTGAAGGTGAATTTATAGTGCATGAAATGTGCTTCTATATTGCCAATTATACTTGAAACCACCCAAGCTGCCACAGCAGTATGGGCATCCCAGAGATTGATTTGATAGAGGATGTAGTACAATAGAAATCCGAATGCAGAATTGAAGCAACCGATGAGGTTGAATTTCATGAACTCGTTGAAGACGACTCTTGCGGACCAACCAACATCGTCGACTCTGGTTCTGAAATCAGCAATCCAACCCATTCGTAACACACACACTTGAGGTTTGGCCAACACCTCACTTCTTGAATGTCGCGACAATCATATTGTGTCTTCGTAGTCCCCTTCTCGTGGTTGTTAAAGGAATGAAAGCGCTTCAATAGATGTGGCTCCAATTCATTCACGTGCTTTGTGTAATACTCTCGCGTAAGACTCCGTAGACTTGGATTTTGAACTCGTCATAAATGTATTTCTATTCAATAATCAAGATTGTGGCCAAGCGAATGCTTGACTAGTTGAGTGTCTACCGCAGACTATGACTTCCGAATCGATGTACCATAGAATGATGGGAAATACTGGAATGCAAGTTTCGATACTTTCCTATGGATTTTGGGCAACCTACGGTGTCAAGGAGCGCTTATCTGGTGATGATGGAATCAATACTGCAAAGGAATTGATGACAATCGCTCGTGAAGCCGGCGTAAATTGTTTTGACCACGCCGAGGCATATGGAAATCCTCAAGGTGAGGCTGAGCGTATTTTTGGTATTGCACTGAAACAACTTCAGGAAGAAGATCCAGTGCTATGGCGTCGCTCCGAACTCGTGATCACAACGAAAATTTTCTGGGGTGGCTCAGGTGTTAACGAATCTGGATTATCGACTAAACACTGCCGAGAAGGAATGAATGCATGTTTGTCGAGATTACAACTCGATTATGTTGACATGGTTCTCTGCCATCGGCCCGATCCATTCACACCAACGATTACAGTTGTCCGGGCGATGACCGATTTGGTTCGAAACGGCAAGGCATCTTCTTGGGGTACGAGTGAGTGGTCTGCTCAGCAGATTACCGAAGCCTTTTGGATCGCTAAAACTGAAGGTCTCGAACCTCCTCAATATGAGCAACCGCAATACAATATGTTGCATCGTCAGCGATTCGAGGAAGAATATTTTCCACTTTTCAACCCACCATATTCACTCGGCACAACGACTTGGAGCCCATTACGCTCTGGCTTCCTGACTGGAAAATATGTCGATGGAATTCCAGACGATTCTCGACCAACTCAACCAGGATATGATTGGTTGCTCGCAGACTTGGAAGAAAGAAAAGCCCGTGGGGAATATGAAATCGTCCAAAATTTAGCAAAATATGCTAGTGATAACTTCGATTGTACTACCGCACAATTGGCTCTTGCTTGGTGCTTGAAAAACCCGAATGTAACCACAGTTCTAGTCGGTGCTACGACGGCTGCACAACTCCGTGAAAATTTGGGTTGTATCGATGTTGCTGTCAAAATTACGGAAGATGATATGGTTGCACTGGATGGTATTTTGGGGAATAAACCCGCTGACTGGATAGGGCCTAGCGGAGTCGGGGCTAGGGAATTGAAAACGCTTTAAAATTCATTTTATTCCGCATCGTTCTGTCGGATAACCCCTTACAACTCATCCGAATTTATGTAACACCTGTGTTTGGAACGGTAGCCTATCGAAGGACAGTGACTATCATAGTAAGGTAGGTGAGGTAGAAGTCAATCGAGATTAGTGGATTATTCCTCTTCTTCGAGTTCATTGGAAATTTTTGCTGAAAGGAGGAGGAATGCAGTGTGCCCCATCGGCTGATTGCCAGGCCTCACTCCACCCTTCGCAGCTTTGACCCAGCGGCGCTCAATCATTTCTCCTGCGAATTCGACAACAAGGCCCGCTTCCTCGACCGCGTTCCATGATTTTTCTAATTGTGCAGTCGTCGGACAATAACATGCCATTCGTCCACCGATTTTGAGAACACTTGCAATTTCTGGAACAACTTCCCAAGGCTCAGCTACATCAATGATTGCCGAATCAAGTTCGCCACAGATTTCTTCGACTTTTTCAGCCGCTTCAGCAAGGTCTCCTTCGATCAAATGCCAATCCGGAAACTCGGCTGAAAATTCAGCCATTCTGTCCATATTTTGGCGACCGACAGAAGCATGTTCTGGGCGTACTTCGACAGAGATCAAAGTGCCAGCATTCCCCATTACATTCGCCAAGTGCATTGCTAATCCAGCAGAGCCGTGACCACCTTCCAGTACACGGCTTCCTACACCAATTCCCATCCATGAAATCAAGAACCCTGAATCTTTGATGCCAATCGTTTGAGCTCTGCGGAACATGTTCCTACGCGCCTCTGGAAGAGCCGCGTCGACAATTGTCAGAGATTTCTGCCCTACCATGATTCGTTCACCGACCGAATATCCATCCAAAAGTTGGCCAACATCGAATCGACCGAGCCCCTTCACTTTCACTTCACCAGCAACTCTGTTGAGCAGGTAAGCCCGTCCGTCGTCCTCTCGTAGAGCCACCCACTTTGGTGTTAGTGAATCCGAACCTGCCTCGTCTGTAGAGCCTACCATTCTTTCCTGCGCACCTCTCCTTCCGCTTCAATACCTTCGATGGAAGCCAAATTAATTATGGCGGGTTTTACGACCCTATAGGGTCGATTTTTCTTCAACCTTGGATAGGTTATCATTATACCCTAGTTATTCCAACGAACAGTTATGGCTGGAGCTGATGGTAGGACAATTTCAGCAATTTCATTTTCAATAATGATGATTGTTATGAGTATGTCCGGAATCCTTGGTCTGAATGAATTCGAATTGGATCGCAAGGAATTGCAACAAGAACCAGCTGCGCTTTACGCAACTAGTCCGGGTCATGTTGTATTCGCTCAGTACATCACTTCCACTAATTGTGGATTCTGTATGGACTACGGTAGTCCAGGTCATAATCAATTGAAGAATAATTTCCCTGATGATTATGTTTACATCTCTCTACACAGTGCTAGTTATGGAAATACTGCTGATTCTGAAGCCGGTAATATAGCACCAATTTTCGCGGTATCTCACCTTGGTGAGAGCAGTGGTGCACCGAAGACTGTATTTGGCGACAGCTCCTCAAATATAGCAGTTGGATGTGGAGCGAATACTTGCTGGGACTCATATTTCAGTAATGGTGGCTACATGCCATCAAATGTCAATGATTTCGGCATGGCAATTACTCAAACCGATAATGGCGATGGAACTGCAGATGTAACGATTAGTGCTCGATATCTTGGCAGCGGAACACCCCCTGCAAATCTCAAAGTTTACGCTGCAGTTACCGACATGAATTGTGAGGCTCATCCTTACTCGAATGGATACAAGGGCGGGAATTGTTGGGAAGCATGGTTGTTGAACAATGCTGATTATGCTAGCAACAATCATGCAGCAACGAGTGGGACTGGTTTTGAGACAATTAATTTGGCTTCGAATGGAGGCTGGTCGAATACGACTTGGACTGTACCAATCAATCTAGTCGCACAAGGATTTGACAATTTCAATACTGTAGCAGCACTTTTTTCAGATTACCAAACCACGAGTGCAGATGAGTCGGTTTATGCTGCAATCGATGCGACGATGATGCCTCTTGTCGATGTTGGAATTACAACTTTTGAAACTAATAATGAGAATCGGGGTTTCATCGCAGGGGATACGATTTCTCTCGAAGTTACTTTGACCAATAACGGTGAAAACAACTACAATAATGGGGGGGATATTGAATTCTTCTTCCTTGATGGATCAGAAGAAACAAGCCTCGGCAGTTTTTCACTCAGTAACTTTGCAGTTGCTGCAACTCAGGTGTACTCTGTTGATTTCGATTCGACTGGATTGACTCTACAACCATCAGGGACAACGACTTTCCGTGCTCGACTGTCAAATATTGAAGGAGATCGTGTTTCATCCAACGATATCAGCGACACACTTGCCTTGCACAACATGCCTCCTATCGCGAGCACTCCTACTTCGATTAGTTCCCCTACAATTTCTAGAGGGAGTGATATTCAATTTGAAGCAAATGCAATTTCTAACGATTTGGTGGATGACATGAGCACAATGTCACCCACACTGGAATATTCTGTAGCGGAAACAAATGCTTGGTCCAACGTTTGGGTGACTGAAATGAACTTAGTTGGAACCGGTGGTAATGCAAATTATTTATTCACAATCCAAACTCCTATGAATGCAGATATCGGATCTTATAATCTTCGTGTCATGTGGACAGACGGTGCCGGTCAATCAAGTGGGTGGTTGATTTCACAAAACGCCTTCTTCCTCGAAAATTCTTTGCCTCGTCTTCTCACAAATGGCGATGAAGATTATGCAGGGATGCCAACCGTGAAGGTTGAGACAGTCGAATCGGTATCGATCCTTGGATTAATCGCCGATTCGGAAACCCCGCTCTCAATGCTAACAATCACCAGTGAATCCCCTGAATTCGTTAATTGGGATTCGTCAACACTTACGATTACAGTTGAGTTTAGTGCGGTTATTCGAGATAGTCACGGCAGTCCTTTAGCACAAGGTATTCAGGTTGTAGTCGATGATGGTGATGACACAAATTCAGGAATTTTATTGTTCAATGTCATCGAAAATGGTGCTCCGCGGTGGTCGCCGATACCTACTCAATCATTCGATGAGGGCGGAGCCAGTGCGCTATCTTTAACGAATTATCTATCAGATACTGATGGAAATGGTCAGCAAATCTCGATAGCTGGCCTATCTTTGTCAATTATCAGCATTTCCGATGAGACTCTAGCTACTGCTGAACTAAGCAGCCATTCGCTTTCTGTTTCGTCCGTTGACGATGATTCGTTCGGTAATTTCGATATCGTTCTTCGTGCTAGCGATGGAAATATGTTCTCCGATACGACCGTTGCCTTTGTCATACAAAACATCAATGACGCCCCTCATATAGATTTAATAGAATATGAAGAAATAACCATTCAAACCGGGGATAGAGTATCCTTAGAGTTAATCGATTTGGTTACAGATATCGATGATCCGGATGATGAAATTTGGATTACAGCGATTACATTCGTTCCTGGTGCAGTACAATACAATCCCATTTCAGGAACTTTGACAATGAGTTGGGATGAAGTTGGAACAGAACTTGTAACCATCAGTGCAGAAGATCGCCATGGTTCTTCTTCTTCCAAGGTGATTACAGTCTCAATCGTCGATGATTTACCACTTTATTGGGAAAATAATGGATTAGGAGATTTATCAGTCGAAATTGACACTATGGATTATTATTCAAATCCTGAAATTACAATTTTCAATATTGGTGAACTATCCTTAAGTGAAATTAAGGTGCTTTGGAACGTTTGTAATAGTGTGACTGGCATTTGCCATTCTGCTGGAACTTCGTATAATTTCGGACCGTTCATCGTCAACACGGTTAGCGGAAATGGCCTTGGGGTCGGCGACTATCTGTCTCTTGTCGTATCCGCAATCGATGATTCTGGAATGGATCGTGTTTCTGATGAATGGAAGCAATATGCGGTTGAACCAACTGAAGATTTGGAGTCAAACGAGCAAATAGATGATCGTCAATCGGTGAATAAATTCGACACTTTTGTAACCGTTGGATTGATTGGAATTGTTTTACTCGTTATGGTTTCTATAGTTCTTGTTTTAATGATCACGCATCGTCGTCAGAGAACGGTTCAAGCCGTTGATTGGTCAACGCATGCCTTGGTGAATAATGATGAGGGAACTTCCGTTGACACGCCTAGAGAAGAAGCACCAGACCTCCTCTCTAATGTCCCTCCACCACCACTGATGAGCCCTCCATTACCTCCTGAGGGATTACCTGCTGGTTGGACCATGGAACAATGGCACCATTACGGTGCAGAATACCTGAGCCGACGTGGATAAATCAGTTTTACGCACGCGTCTTTTCTTACGCACCTTCAAGAAGGTGCCTGAGGCACGAACACCCCCGGGGGATGCAAATGTCAAGCGATGAGCAAAAAATTGAGTCTGCTGAAATCGATTCAAAAAACGAATCATTCGAAGATGTTGATCCGCTCGATTCATGGGCCGATGGTGTCGCCTTTGGTGTTGCCGAAGATCAAGATCCAATCTGCACTGTTCCAGTTGAAAGTTGGATTGAGTCGATAAAAATCGACTCGACTGTCGATGTACCGATTCCAGAAAAATTAGTTGACCAAGTTATCGGCCAAGAAGCGGCGGCGATAGTTGTCCGAAAAGCGGCCGAACAACGTCGCCACGTCATAATGGTAGGCGAGCCAGGTACTGGAAAGTCTATGCTGGCCCGCTCGATGACAGAATTCCTTCCCAAAGAACAATTGGAAGATGTTTTGATGTATCGGAATCATGATGACGAAAATGAACCGAAGGTGCGCACAGTTCCCGCTGGACGCGGTTCAAGAATCATTTCTGAGCGTAAATCACACATTAGTCAGCAGCGTGAGAAAACTAATCGAACACTGCTGTTTATCGTTCTCGTAGTCGGCGCTGCTCTCATTCTCGCCACTATTTCTAGTGGTGAAATTATGACTTTAATTTTTGGTGGATTCCTTCTCGTCTTCGGATATTTCTTCCTACGCAGTCGTCTATCTGCAGGCGATGAGGGAAACATCCCGAAATTGCTTGTTAAACATGACAGGGATGAGGATCCACCGTTTATCGACGCGACCGGTACTTTAGCTGGTGCTTTACTCGGCGATGTCCGCCACGACCCGTTTCAATCTGGGGCGGATTTGGCGACCCCTGCTCACGAGAGGGTCGAGCCTGGTGCGGTACACCGCGCCAACAAAGGTGTGCTTTACATTGACGAAATTCGAATGTTAAGAATGGAGGAACAACAAGCATTACTCGTTGCTATGCAAGAGAAGGCATTGGCGATTTGCGGACGCTCAGAGCGATCTAGTGGAGCTTTAACTAAGTCTGAGCCGGTTCCAACCGATTTCATTCTCATCGCATCTGGAAACCTTGATTCAATTCAAAACATGCATCCTGCTCTTCGCAGCAGAATTCGTGGTTATGGCTACGAAGTTTACGTCAATACCGACATGCGCGATACAGAGAAAAACCGACGAAAACTTGTCCGATTTATTGCACAAGAAATCAGAAATGAACAACAGAAAGGTTCTGGTAAACCAATTCCTCATTTTGATCGTGGCTCTATAGGCCTAATTTTGAAAGAGGCCCAACGTCGTAGTGGTCGAAGAGGAAAACTTTCACTGCGGCTGCGTGAATTGGGCGGACTCGTCAGAATTGCAGGTGATCTCGCTGCCGAAGAAAATGCCGAGTTCACATCAACTAAACATGTCGTGCGCGCACGCATGATTGCAAAACCGCTTGAGCAGCAAGTAGCTGATAGATATCTTGAGCGGCAAGCAGATTACGCTATGTTAGTAAACAAAGGTTCGAGAATTGGTCGAGTCAATGGACTCGCTGTTCTCGGCGCGGATTCAGGGCTTTCTGATTACTCGGGTGTTGTCTTGCCAGTAGAAGCGATGGTAACTCCTTCACAAGGCCGTTCAGGACAAGTTATTGCGACCGGTGGTTTGTCTGATTTAGCGAAAGAATCCGTTACGAATATCACTGCAGTTGTCAAAAAATTGACTGGAAAAGATATCAAAGATTACGACTTACATGTACAATTTCCGGGCACTCATAATGTCGACGGTGACAGTGCATCTATCACTATGGCGACCGCGATTATCAGCGCATTTGAGGGTGTTCCAATCGAACAAAACCTCGCAATGACTGGCTCGCTTACTGTTCGAGGTGAGGTTTTGCCGATTGGCGGCGTTTCAGCAAAGATTGAAGCCGCCGCAAAATCAGGAATTAAGAAAGTCATAATTCCTCGCTCAAATATGCAAGATGTTCTTATTGATGAGAAGTACGAAGAAATAATTGAGGTGATTCCTGTCGATTCCCTCGACGAAGTTTTACAGCACGCTTTAGTCGGTGCAGACAAGGTCGGAATTGTTGAGCGTTTGGCGAAGGTAATCGACACTATCTCAAATACTGGTGATATCCAACCAAGCGCCTGATTTTTTCACCGGTTATTATGCTCCCTAAGTATAAGACCCTTTGAGTTGGCCCCTAATAGGGATTCGAATGGTTAGAGCAGCAGTAGTCGCACATGGTGGAGCAGGACCTGGACCAGACCGCCGTGCTAATCTAATCCCTTGTCTTGAACGAGCCCGAGATGTTCTCGAGCTTGGTGGCTCTGCAATTGAAGCTGCGGTCGAAGCATGTGTAATCCTTGAAAATGATCCCGTCTTCAATGCCGGAACTGGAGCGGTCCTTCGAACCGATGGTTCGGTTCTTACCGATGCCTCTCTGCAAACAGGAGGTGGTAAGTTAGGATTCGTAACATGTATGCCCAATACCCCCAATCCGATTCGAATCTGCCTTGATTTACTCGATGAAGAAATCAATGGTCTTGCTGGAACTGGAGCCAGAGATTGGGCGGATGAACGCGGCCATAAGCAAGCCCATGTGGTAGGCCGCGCTCCAAAAGGTCAAATCGGTGATATTGACGCTGAAATCACTGGCGATACTGTTGGGGTTATTGTGCGTGATCGTCATGGGGAAATAGCTGCTGCAACCAGTACCGGTGGTTGCAGTTACCGGCCGGCCGGCCGTGTCGGCGACGTTCCACTTCCTGGATGTGGATTTTGGGCAGAAGATGGTTTAGCTGTCGCTGCAACCGGAATAGGCGAAGCAATTACTTGTGCATTGCTTTCAAATAGAATCTACGAGCGAATTCGGGTAAGTGACAACTTTTCGCTTGAATCACTCAATTCAACAATAAAAAGCACCATAGATGACCTGATCGATCCAAAATACCAGGTCGGTGTAATCGTTTTAGGACCTAGTGGAGAAGGAATTGGTGTATCGAATACGGACATGCCTTGGTCCACTTGGCAGGCGAATTCCTAAATCGAGTAGGATTTTTCATGGGATTCGCTTAAAGACAACCCCTCGGTCGCCGGCTCAGTGATATCATGTCGGACTTCGAGACTCGCATTCTGCAAATCGCTGGCGTTCTAGGTCAGCTCGACGACTCTCAAGTTCCACGAAACATTCGTGCATCTATCAAAGATGGCGTTGACAAGTGGCTTCTCAACAAAAATAAGGAGATGGATCTCCGTCTCGGAATGACTGCTTCAATGCTCGACGAAGTCTTCAACGATTCAAACCTTCCACTTCACTTCGGCCCGCTCTGCCTCCAAATTCAGACTGCGCTCGAGACGATGTTAACTGAAGTTCGTCGAAGCTAATTCACTCACTAGCCCACCTTGTCGCTTCAGAACTTTCTAACTTGTCCGATGGGGTATCTATTTGTTTTTTTTAGATTATAGAGAAGAGAATTGCTCCTGAGATGATGAACATTAGCACTGCAATTGAAAGGTCGATAATTTTCCAAGCCTGGGGATTTTCCATTATTGGTGAGAGTAAGCGCGCTCCATAACCGAGGCTAAAGAAGAAAATTAGTGATGCGAGCGCGGCTCCAATTCCGAATAATTCTCGTTCGGCGCCTTGGTAGCGAGACGAGGCACTGCCGAGAAGCACCAACGTGTCGAGGTAAACATGTGGATTTAACCAGGTAAATGCCAAGGTCGTGATTACGACCTTGCCAACAGATTCGCTCGAATGATCCGAGATAGTAAGCCCCTCTGGATTCAATGCTGAGCGAATCCGTATAATTCCATATATTACGAGAAAAATTACTGCAAACATCGATATCCAAAACGCAGCTTCTTCAAAATCAGCTAACCACGCGCCGACGCCGAATACTCCAGCAGTGATTAGCAAGGCGTCGGAAATTGCACAAATTGTGCAGACTACTAAGATATGAG
This sequence comes from uncultured Candidatus Poseidoniales archaeon, assembly GCA_963934165.1. Classification (GTDB taxonomy): domain Archaea; phylum Thermoplasmatota; class Poseidoniia; order Poseidoniales; family Thalassarchaeaceae; genus MGIIb-O2. Next base: position 161,952 of record CAWVXH010000001.1, on the reverse strand, counting down.
ATTTCAAAAGACCTTGGCGCAAAACATAGGCATTTTGAGCGCCGATAGCAACGATAAGGCTGAGACTTATCGCGAATCCTTCAATCGCCGATGTGAACATATCTCGATGTAATAATCGGTTACTGAAAACAATTGAGGTTTAGCCGGATAAAAATTACTGTAATCACACAGCATTATCACGTGCTAAAGGGATGAAGCAGCTTTCAAAATTAGGTGCTTCGGCGTTCTGTAGCCTTCGGGCGCAAGTTGGTGTACTTACACTTACGGCAAGATCGTGGCTTAGACCCACGGTGGGTTGCACTACACTTCATGCAAATCCACTTCTTGAGTAGGCGGGCCTCTGCTATAGGGTGACGTGTTGCCATGTGTCCCGCCGACCTGACAACCCTTCATAATCACTTTGCAATCAATTTTGATGTCCGAGAAGAATAATAAGCACATTTCTGAACCTAACTATTCATACACCTTCAGCGGACGGGAAGGCTACGGTGCCAGCAAGTATCGTACTCGGAGCCCAGTGGGGAGACGAAGGAAAAGGCAAAGCCATCGACCAATTAGCGCCTCATTCTTCTTGGGCGGTTCGCTTCCAAGGTGGCAATAATGCTGGACATACTATCGTTCTCGGTAATACCACCATCAAACTGCATCAGATTCCTTCTGGTGTCACCTCAATGGACTGCAATTTGGTTCTCGGTGATGGGATGGTCATTGATCCATGGGTGCTTGAGGAAGAGTTGGATAGGTGGTATGGATTGAGTGGTGAGCGACCTGAGGGGACGCGGTTGTTCATATCCGAGCGTGCGTCCGTGATTTTGCCGTTTCACCGTCTGTATGATTCTGCTGACAAGGTTGTTGGCACAACTGGTCGCGGGATTGGCCCAGCTTATCGCGACCGAATCGAGCGAGTTGGAATCCGCTTTGCGGATATTCCTGGCGTGCTCGCCGATGAAAAGAAAATCGAATCTCAAATTTCACGAATGAATCATCAATTGAATACTGTAAAAGTAGACCAACAAATTAGTGTAGGAGATTTGAAGGCTAATCTTCAATGGATTCTCGACCGATATAGTGATGCAATAAAGCCGACTGGATTAATGATTGATATGGCACTTCGAAATGGTGAGCAAATTTTACTCGAAGGTGCTCAAGGGGCCATGCTCGATATAGATCAGGGCACCTATCCATTCGTAACATCAAGTGTTGTTGGTCGAGCGAATGCGACTCACGGCGCAGGAATTCATCCTGGATGGATTGAGGAATGCTTTGGAATAACCAAAGCATACGTCACTCGCGTCGGAAATGGCCCGTTGCCCACTGAACTCGATCTCGATGCGGGACCGGGCGAACACATGGCTAGAATCGGTCACGAGTATGGCACAACAACCGGTCGGCCCCGCCGAACCGGCTGGCTCGATATCATCGCTCTAAAGGACGCCCACCGAACGAGTGGTTACACTGGATTAGTAGTGACAAAACTCGATGTTCTAGGTGGACTCGATGAGATCAAAATATGTGTCGGTTACGAATTGGATGGCAAACACATCTCCTACTTCCCAACTCTCGCCGAAGATATCGATCGATGCATCCCAATTTATGAAACACACCAAGGATTCCCTGCACTCTCTGATGAAGAATGGATTGCTATGGCTGACCGTTCAAGAGCAGAAGAAATCGGTTATGCGGCTATGCCTGAAGGTGTGCGAAACATCGTCCAGCGAATCGAAAATCTATCTGGAATCCCAGTGGTTAGTGTGGGAATCGGACCTGACAGAAGGGCTTCGATTGCGAAGAAAGGCGGAGCATTCGATAATCCAGAGACAGAGGCAAGTTTCTAATCGGGACGCTGAGGGGACAAAACATGGGATTCAAAGCGAACGCTAACAAGCGACGTAAAATCGCTGCAGCAGCAAAAGGTTCAGGTGAGAAAAAGAAGGTGGAATACGAAGGCCAAGTGCCTTGCGATATCGCCGGATGTAAAAATTGGGCTGATAAGAAAATCGGTGGCAGAAAAATCGCCTTCGACCGTGCTGCAGATATTTTCGGCGAGGATAGTTTGCTCGGAAGCGCTCGCCGAGTCAGCGTCTGTAAGTCACATTACCGCGAATGGAAGAAAGAAAGAAAGGACGAAATGACTGAGTGGTCATGAAACTCTTCACCTGAATCCAGCGCGCGAGGCATTTGATTCAGAAAAATCATTCCATCCTGTTTTTTTCTGCTCAATTTGCTAGGCATGAGGCAAAATGATGAAAGACGGCTGGTTGAGGCAGAAGGTTATGAGTCACCCTGAAAATGAGCCTATTCTTGAATATGCACCTGGAAGTGAAGAAAGATACGCATTATATGCTGAACTTGACAAACAGATGTCTGAAGTCGTTGAAATTCCTTGTATCATCAACGGTGAAGCCGTTTACACTGGAACGACCACCACACAGGTAATCCCTCACAAGCACGGTCACATACTCGCCAACGTCCACTTGGCTAGTAGAGTTGAAATGGAAGCGGCTTGCGAGGCTGCGGTAAATGCTCAGCAGGCTTGGATTGAGCTTGGAATAGAGGCTAGATGTGAAATTTTTGAGCGTTGTGCGGATTTATTGGCAGGAGATTGGCGAATGCGAATCAATGCGTCAACGATGTTGAATCAATCGAAGACTGCTTACCAGGCTGAGATTGATGCGGCTTGTGAGCTGATTGACTTCTGGCGATTCAACAGTCATTATTCCCGGGGGTTCCACGATTATTTGCAACCGCTTGTATCACCTGCGGGTGTTGAGAATACTACTGAAGTTAGACCGTTAGAAGGCTTTGTATTATCGATTACTCCCTTCAACTTCTCGAGTATAGCAGCAAATTTGCCGAGTGCTCCGGCTATTGTTGGCTGCACTGGTGTTTGGAAGCCGAGCCGCAATTCTTACCTATCCAATTACTTCTTGATGGAATTAATGATGGAGGCAGGTTTACCTGCTGGAGTCATCAATTTCGTGCCGGGTTCTGGTGCTGAAATCACCGAGGCTTGTTTGGATAATCCCGATTTTGCTGGACTTCATTTCACCGGCTCTACCCGTGTTTTCCAAGGCCTATGGCAAGAAATTGGACTGGCTTTGCCAAACCTCAATTCCTATCCGCGAATTGTGGGCGAAACCGGTGGAAAAGACTTCGTCGTTGCTCATCCTGATTGTGACCGCCAAGGATTGCTCGTCGCATTGCTCCGCGGCTCTTTTGAGTATCAAGGCCAGAAGTGCTCCGCAGCTAGTCGCGCATATGTTCCACGCTCTGTTTGGGATGCAATTTCGGACAATTTAATCTCCGAAATTGCAAAGATAAAGATGGGTGATGCTCGTGATTTCACCAATTTTATGACTGCGGTTATCGACCAGCGAGCATTCGATAAGATCAGCGGTTATATCGACCGCGCTGCATCTCGTGATAGCTGCGAAATTATCGTCGGTGGAGGCCACGATGATACGTCTGGATACTTCATCGAACCTACGATTATCGTCACAACAAACCCGACCTCTGAGACAATGGTCGAGGAAATCTTTGGACCGGTTTTGACAGTTTTCGTTTACGAGGACGACAAATTTGACGAGGTTTTGACAATGTGTGATACAGCTTCACCATACGCACTTACTGGAAGCATTTTTTCGAGTAACGAAGATAATATCCAGAAGGCATTCGCCGCACTCCGCTTCACCGCAGGAAATTTCTACATCAACGACAAGCCAACAGGTGCAGTAGTCGCTCAGCAACCATTCGGTGGAGCTCGTGCATCGGGAACCAACGATAAGGCAGGAGGACCACTCAATTTGTTGCGATGGATTAGTCCTCGCTCGGTCAAGAGAACTCTCGATACGCCGCAGACTTGGGATTATCCGTTCTTACAACCTGACAACTCTTGAAATCAGAAATGTTGAATAAGTTGATTATTGACAAGAACTTAGGGGAGAATTTTGCTGAGAGGTCACTTTCGGATGACGACCCCTTGACCTGATCTGGGTAATGCCAACGGAGGGAGAAATATGGAAACAAATATTGCATATTTATTGATGATTGTAACACTTGGTTTCTTTGGCTATGTTGGCTACCAAGTAACGACTAATGGACAAATTGACAGGGATTCTTATCTCTCTGCCCGAGGTTCACAAAACTCGATTCGGATTGGTTTGAGTCTCTTCGCATCTGGCATGGGTATTTGGGTTCTTTTCGGCCCCTCTGAGGTGGGTTACTACGGTGGTTTTTGGGATGTTACTGGTTATGCGGTTTCAGCTGCTACGCCTTTTCTTTTACTCGCTTATGTCGGTCCAATAATCCGCGAGCGTTTACCGTCGGGGGTTACTCTTGCGGACTATGTTCGCATGCGACTTGGCCGGCCTATGCAGGTTTATGTTGGTCTCATTTCAGTGCTATACATGTTCACCTTTCTGTTTGCAGAATTTACTGCAATCGGCAAAGGGATGGGTTTGCTAGCAGGGGTTGAACCTATCATTCCGATTCTAGCTGTTGCGATAGCTACTGCGGGATACACAGCCTATGGAGGATTGCCGGCATCTCTGGCTACCGACCGGATTCAAGCATGGATTGTTCTGTTTTTGATAGTCGCCTTACTGCTATTCCTCTTTGGCGGCGATATAGGCGGACTGCTCACCGATGCCAAAGCGTATACTCCGGAAGATATTCAGTGGGAATGGTATCATGGAAGCATGTCAGATATGAGCACTTTTGAGTCAGGTTTGGCTCTGGTGATTGCGATAACTGCGGCTGAAATGTTTTCTCAAGGCAATTGGCAGCGCGCCTGGGCATCAGAATCTGACAAGGCGCTGAAGCAAGGTGCTTGGATGGCAGCAGCACTCGTTCTTCCATTGGTTTTCGTGATGGGAGTTCTCGGTGCTGCTGTTGCCGGGCAAGGTGCAGTTGAAGACCCCGCCGCCGCATTTTTCTATCTCATAGAAGACGCTGGTCCACTACTCATTGCAGCATTTATCGTGCTCGCGGTGGCGTTGGTTGCTTCGAGTGCGGATACTTTGCAAAATGCAATTGTCGCTTCAATTTCTCGAGATCTATCAGATGGAAATATGGGAATTAAAGGTGCGAGGATTTGGACAATCACACTGATGATCCCTGCAATTTTTCTATCTACAGGGCCAACGATTGGAGATTTCACCTTCAATGCGATTGGCATCTTCGAAATTTTCCTTTTCGCTGATCTTCTGGCAACCGCTACCGTCGCACCAGTTTTCCTAACTCTTTGGGATAAAGTGTCGTCTAAGGGGGCACTTTTCGGGGCACTTTCAGGTTTACTTTCAGTGGTGATTTATGGTACTGTTACAGCTGATATTTCAGCAGGATTCAATTATATTCTTCATCCAACAAATGAGTTAGGACTCGCGAATCTAGATGTCTTCCTCGCAGCACTAATCGGCTCAGCATTCGTTACAGTGGTAGGTTCTTACGCCATGCCCGATGAGTCCTAATCGATGTCAGATTCGAACGACGCTCCGCTGATGCCGGTCGTTTGCGCTCCTGAACACCCTGACCCTGACTTCGTTTCTCCTTGTGCGAAGGATCACATGACGGTGATTCCAGGTCTTTGTCCCAATTGTGGGTCAGATGTGAAGATTGAGATGAAAAATTGTCCTGAATGTAACTACAAACTGGGATATAAGGGTTGAATTGACCTTTTTCCTCCGTGTTTTCACTTTCAATAGTTCACTTTAATCAGAAAAATACACCTTCATCCGCCGTCGAGTTCAAGGACATACCCTTTCTAGGAAGCGTGTGCAATCAGATAGGTTAGCAGCTTTTCGGAACATGATACTACAACCATGGCCAATCTGGGGACCTACATGGTCGAGGCGGCACAAATTGAATGGTAATATGTTTCGGCTCGAGATATTTATTTTCGGTCTCCTCGCCGTCGCAATACCATATTTTTCATCGAATTTATTCGCTGGTGCAAACGGCGTGACCTTTTGGGATCCTGAAATCGCTCTCGACCGACAAATCCCAGTCATCGGCTGGATGATTGCCCCTTACATGGCGTTGTATCTATATTATCCAGCAGTTCTAATATTCAATCAGCCTGATGATCGTTCCCGCCTTGAAATGATTGCTGGAATCCAAATGCTATCGGCTCTGACAATTTTTTGCTCGTTTTTCTTTGTATTTTTCCCCGCAGAAATTGATATGCGCAGCGATATCCCACAATCAATTCTAGAGGGTAATGGCTGGCAATCAACTCTTTTCGCTACAATTCATGCGATGGACCAGCCGTTCAATGCTTGGCCTAGTCTACATATTGTCCACTCATATTTCCTTGGCCGCGTAGTTACGAGATGGGTTCTGCAAGCATGGCCGAGAAGCAATATAGCCAAAGTATTCGTGGGTGTAATCTGGATTGAATACATTCTGCTATGTATTAGTATTCTGACCACAAAACAGCACTATCTTTTCGATTTAGCTACTGGATTAATTTTGGCAATTTTTGCTTGGCAATTTATTCTACCAATCATGGAACAAATTGCAAATCTACCTGATAATCGTCTCGACCTAAATTATGGGTCAGACAAATAATGAAATTCTTTCTCAAGAATATACGATAGGAATGAACGAATTCGCTGCATCTTCACACGCGTTCGCTACATCGTCTAATCTTTGCAATACTCTGTACATGTGCATCGCGGCTAGTGCGTCGTCGTCACCGTGTGTGAATACGAACCCTGCTGCGTCCCGCTCAATTTCATCTGCTTCATGTTCGAGTTGATTGACTTCGGCAATCAACTCGCCAAGAATATCCTTCTCTTTACGAGTGAAACCAGATACGCTGAGGTTCTCTAATTGTTCTACTGTTTCCTCATATTTTTGTACTGTGGCAAGAACCGCTTGAGCCATTATTACAAGTTTTTCTTGAGATTCTTTATTGTCGTAAAGTTTTCTAAATGATAATTGTTCAGCGACGTTTTGAGCATAATCTGCAATCCTATCTTGCTTGCTCACCATGGCTAAGAATGTGTTCCGTCCGATTGACATTCTGACATTTGCACCAATTTCAACTCGAACGGTATTCTTCAGTCTATCAGCTTCTAATTCTGCTTCCGCCGTTAATCGAATTTGTTCAGAAGGGTCTTCTCCAGATACTGCAGTTGAAACAGCATCCAACATTGCAAAAACGGTTTTTTCCACTGCTACTGCGTGGTCGTGAAATAATTCGAACGGAGTAGTACTAGATTCGCCATCAGCGCTTGAAAGAGCACGGCCTGGTGTATCGGATATTAGGAACGATTGGGTAATTGGCTTGATGACTTCTGGTTTCATCATTATTAGGAGTGTAATTCCAATTGAGAGCAGTGTGACAATTACTACGTTAGTTGGGCTGTTGTTGAATAAGATTAGGAAGGTCACCGAGCCTATTCCGGCAATGGGAAGGCTCGCTATCCAACTCGCAGCTATTTTTCCGAATACTCGGAAATCAACCGCAGCGGCTCCACCAGCTAATCCTACACCTACGACTGCTCCTACAAGAGTATGTGTCGTTGAGATTGGTACCGCGAGAAAAGGCATCGAGAAGATTAGAACGGTCGTCGCTGCGCCGAATTCAGCTGCGAATCCACGTGAAGGAGTAATGTGGGTGATTTTTTTACCGATAGTGTCCATTACCTTGTACCCCCAAGTTGCAACACCGATGGTAATTCCCGCTCCACCGAGCAGAAGGAGTTCAATTGGGACATCTACTTGATCTGGAGATAGAACTCCTGTCGCCGAGGTGGCAATGTCGTAGATCGCAGCCATTGGACCTATCGCGTTTGCCACATCGTTAGCTCCGTGCGCAAACGCGACGTAACAAGCAGTGATAATCTGTAACCAGATGAAAACACGCTCAACCCCCTCGTATCCTTCTTCCTCAAATTTGTATCTGCGCAAGATAGCCCAAAGAGCGAAACTAGCGAGACAACCTATTGCTAAAGCAGCGAGTAAAGAGTTAATAGGAATCCAAGCACCTTCAAGCATCGGGTTGAATGTTATTCCTTCATCTGCAGGTAACCAATCAGTTTTGTTGATGTATCCCGCACTGTCCATATTTGAGTAGAATCCTTTGAGTGCCTTGAATTGAAGAGCCAAACCTAGGACGAAAAAGGTAGGTAGAGCTAAAATTGGTGCTATTTCTTTCGTTCGTTGCAAGGGATCTGTATTATTCATTATGAATTTCTTAATTAGCATGAATGAGAGATAAGCTAAAATCCCACCTAATAGCGGTGAAGCGACCCAACTTAGGGCAATTTCGAATACTTTGTCCCAATTAACAGAAGATGGTTGAATGAACAACCCCATGCCGATTACTCCACCGACGATACTGTGAGTGGTCGATACCGGTAAACCATATTTTGTTGCAATAGTCAACCAAATTGCAGCGGCTAAGAGTGCAGCCATGAATCCGTACATCAATTGTTGACTTAATTCGTAAGAAAATCCATCCGGGCCGAAATCCAAAACTCCCTTTCTAATCGTATCGGTAACGTGGCTACCGAAGAATACTGCACCTAGAAATTCGAAGACGGCAGCGACGATAATCGCATGACGCAAAGTCAGAGCACCACTGCCTACACTCGTCCCCATTGCATTAGCAACATCGTTAGCTCCGATATTCCATGCCATATAGGCTGCAATGATTCCAGCCATGGTGATAACGAGAATCAGACTGGTCTCCATCGAGTTGAGCGAGCAACAATCAGTATTTGGATGTTTAACAAACTCGACATCTTTACATAATTAATTAATATCTGTGTTTTGAGTGTATTTCGCAGTATTTTTCATACATTGGCTTCAAATGAAAGTGCTATACAATGTCTATAATTGCAGACCATTAAATACATGATATTCAAATAGTATGCACGTCGCGACACGGCTCATGGCACAAGGAACAGTCAAGTGGTTCAATCACGTGAAGGGATTCGGATTTATAGAACAAGAAGACGGCGAAGATCTATTCGTTCACAAAACTCAGGTGGAGGGCCGCATCGACGAAGGCGACTCCGTTGAGTTCGAAATCGGCGAAGGCCCGAAAGGACCTAACGCTGAGAGCGTAAAGAAAACTGAGTGAATAATCATCCAGTGCTAGCGGAAAACCGCTGCTTTGATTTCTCCTTTAGCGGAGCCTTTCTTCAAAACATATCAAAATGCTCTAACACTGTGCTCTAAATTGCATAATCTCATTGCTTCAACGCTTGAGCAGAGTAAGTTTCATTGATGTATAGGCTTGAATTTAGTCAATTAACCTATTATTGAAGTGATAGTTTCGGGCTGTGTTAGATAGATGAGCAGCCCGATTCCAGCGAACATCATCATCCAGGCTCCGGTCGCCTTTACAATTCCAGTCGATCGGCGAAGGAAACCAATCATCGCTTGCCGGCCAGCACCGACTAGAGCAGTTACGAGAATCATCAGGAAGGTGACTGAAAGGATTAGTCCCGAAAGGCCGGCGATGAAAGCAGTATTTCCGACAACTGTCAGCCAGGCGATGAATGGGAATACCGCCGCTGCAGTGCAATCGACGGACGCGGCGGAATAACCAATCCCCCAGAGATACATATTGCGGCGAGGGGTGAAATTTTCGTCTTCTTCTTTTGTTTGATATGTGTCGAGAATTTTTTGAACACCTGCGAGCAGGTGGCTAGTCCAACCAAGTAGCATTAATCCTCCTAAAACTATGAGCAGCCAAGCGATTGCGATTGCAACCGAGTGAAGAATTCCCGACAGATTTATGATTTCAGATAGTCCGAATATGATGAATCCAACAACACCGAAGAAAGTTAATTGGCCGAGGGCAGCGAAACCACCGACCTCAATTGAGCCAGGCATTTTACCGCTTAATTTTCCAGCTTCGCGTAATTCATCTTCGCGCATACCAAGGCTGAGATAATAGGTGATGTATGAAGGTAAAACTGGGAATGCACAAGGTGAGAAATATACCAAGATTCCAAGGAATAAACCTATGGTGAAAACGCCTTGTATTGAGCGGTCTGCTTTCTCAATCCCAATACGCAATGATTGTGCCTTACCTTCACTTGCTTTCTCTATTGCATTGTCGAATTCATTCCAACCATCCAATGGTGTTCCTGTGTTTTCTTTTGCGACCACGAAACCTTCGTGGTCGATAACTAGAGCAAGAGGAAGCGCTTGGGCTGAATAATACTCAACTAGGTCTCCTCGAACACCATCTTCGAGAAGAATGGAATCTCTGGCACCATTGGCTACAGGCCAAGGCATGTGGCGATTAGATGACTGTTCGCCAAATGTAGAATTAATTTGTTCAAATGATTCGTAGCCATACCAAGATGCGATTGAAATCGCTACAACTGGATAATCTCCACCAATGGTTCGCCACTCATCTAAATTTTGATCGATATGCTGCTGGACATAATGGCAATTTGAGCAATCGACTGCCATGAAATCGAGAACGACTACACTACCTCTCAGATCACTCAATCGAATATATCCATCGCGAAGCGGAATAGTATCATCGATTCCATCCCGCTGCATTGTAAGAACTTCAAAATCTGTAGCGGGCTCAATTTCATCAGTAGTCCCGTACGCACCAGCCGATAGGTCGAAGAGAGTTAGGGATGAATAACCAATGATACAGAACAGAACAATTGCTACACCGAAGGCTTGCCATGTCGGTTTTTGTTTCAGGATATCGAAATCCAAACCGGCTACCATGATGCTTGCCAACCATGCCTGCTTTTTCTATTCGGCGGGAAGAAGGGCTTAATCGATTTTGTAAGTTTGATATGTAAAGACTAAATTATTGCCTTTATTTCGGTTATTTATGGTCGGAGCAAGTATAGACGAGATCAATTTCTTTCAACGAAATGGCGTAGTTGTGATTCGCAATCTATTGGATACCAATCAGGTCGAGGAATTAGCTGAAGCAATCGATTGGAATATCGATAATCCTAGCCACCTTGGCCAGACTGCTAGTCGTAACACAGACCCGGGCCATTTTTTCGAAGATTTTTGTAATTGGCAACGTATTCCTGCGTATAGTAAAATTATCTTTGATTCAGATATTGGAAGTATCGCAGCAAGTCTGATGGGCAGTGATGAAGTTCGGCTCTTTCATGACCATATGCTTGTCAAAGAACCGGCAACAAAACAGCCGACTCCGTGGCATCAGGATCTTCCCTATTACAATATTGAAGGTATGCAAAATATCAGTTTTTGGATTCCTGTTGACCCTGTATCTAATGAAGCGACCCTTGAATTTGTGGCTGGCTCAAACGATGGCACATGGTATATGCCCAAGACCTTCTTGACCGAGTCGGCAAAGTGGTTCCCAGAGGGTAGTTTGGCAGAAATTCCTGATATTGACGGCGAACCGGATTTTCATGAAATACTCAGTTGGGAATTGAAACCCGGCGATGCAGTCGCCTTCCACATGTTGACTCTACACGGTTCACGAGGTTCGACTAATCGGCGCCGTGCATTTTCTGTCAGAGTAATGGGAGAGGATATTCGACACGCACCTCGTGAGTGGCGAACTTCCCCTGAATTTGAAGGATTGAGGGATGAACTCGCAGTTGGAGTAAAGATGGATCATCCACTCTTCCCTGTAATTTTTAATTCGGATTAAGAAGATTATCTAGAACTGAACTTGCTCCAACTCGGAAGCGGGAGTTACCTGCGCTGATGAGAGAGGGGTCTTGGGCGTTGACAAGATTCGTTAGTCGATCGATATCGTCACTAGTTTTGATTCCACCAGAGAGTTTCATTCCACGCTTTTCTTTGAAGGTCAATTCGTGGCGCATGATTTCGTAAGCAAAAATTTCAGCCGCTTCGTCACTACAAGGACCACGCTTACCGGTGCAGGTCTTGATGAAATCTGCACCAGCTGCGAGCGCCATTCGCGCAACTGCGCGCATATTTCGCTCGTTTAGTAATGGAGTTTCAAGAATAACTTTCAGCATGGCTTTACCTGCTGCATCTCTCATTGCAGTAAGTTTAGCGAGTTCAATCTCATTTGGGAAATCTTCCGCATCTCGTGGCTCAAGGACAACATCAATTTCATCTGCACCACTGTCAGCAGCAGCGCGGATATCTTTACTGATTTCATCCAGATTGTGTGAACCCACCGGAAATCCTCCTGCGACCACTGCAAGTTTAATCCCCGCATCGAGCAATGGTTTGACCTGCTCGATATACTCAGCAAAAATACACACTGCACCGACGCGGGCTACATTCGCCCGAGTCACGAATCCGGCCAATTCATCCTCGCTCGCCTCATGATCCAGCAGAGTGTAATCGAGGCAATCGATTACTGCGCGCCCGTTCAAGTAGACACCTCAGGAATGCCGTGCTTCGAATCCCTGCATGAATTCAACCAATGCCTCGACAGATTCGATAGGACAGCCATTGTACATGCTAGCCCTAATTCCACCGACTGATCGATGACCTTTCAGGCCACCAAGACCTGCTGCTGCAGATTCAGTAAGGAATACTGATTCCAATGCCTCATTCGCACATCGCCAAGTCACATTCATCACCGAGCGAGCTTCATTATTTGCGTGAGGTACCCAGAAATTGGTTCGGTCGAGTTCGCCATACATAAGAGCAGATTTAGCCTGATTACGTGCAATTGAGCCATCAATTCCGCCATTTTCTTCAAGCCATTTGAAGACGCAATCGAGAACGAATATCCCGAAGGTGTTTGGAGTGTTGAACAGTGACCCCTTCGAAGCATGAACTGAGTAATCGAGCATAGTAGGAATTTCATTCGAGTTAGAGTTTACCTGTGCCCGAGCCAGAGCCCAAGGAGAGAGAATCACCAGCGTAACGCCCGAGGGACCGAGGTTCTTCTGAGCCCCTGCATAGATCAGATCGTGAGCTGAAACATCGAGCGGAACTCCCGCGATATCAGAGGATGCATCGAGTATCAGTGGCTTTCCGCTCGAGTCGGGAAGATGGTGAAATTGAGTTCCCATCAGCGTGTTATTCGATGTGTAATGCATGTAGACTGCGTTCTCGCGAATGGTATAATCTCCGTCGTTTGGAACTGATCGGAAACCGTTCTCAGAATCATCCCATTGCGCCGCTGCTCTACCAATGCGCTTCGCCTCTTTCAATGCCTTTTGCGACCAACCTCCCGTGACGAGAAAATCCGCTGCCTCCCCCGGGGCTAACAGGTTTAGAGCACTCATGTAGAATTGCAGTGAAGCACCGCCTTGAAGAAATAGGATTGTATAATCTTCTGGAACTGACAGCACTCTTCGGATTCTCTCCATGGCGCTGTCGACAACCGCTTGGAATGTGGGGCTTCGGTGGCTAATCTCGCACAGTCCGAAGCCACTATCGTGTAAGTTTGGTAATGCTGCTTGAACTTCTTCGACGACCGAGAGTGGTAGAACTGCTGGGCCAGCACCGAAGTTGTGTTTGCGTGAGTGACTCACACTCTTAGGGCGTGTGTTAGGGTCTTTCAGCACTTCTGCGATGCAAGGGTTGGATTGAAGCCGGATGCTTCTGCCGACAAGTCGTGATTCGCATTGGATTAGTCATGCTGCAAGGCGCGCGCCATGTTCACATGACGGCGCTTAATGCAGCTGCAGAATCGTTAGGTATCAATATCGAAATCCACGAGTTGCGCAAGGCAGTGGACCTTTCACAGGCTAAACCGGATGCACTCGTGTTTCCGGGTGGTGAATCTACGACGATGCGACTGACTGGCAACGATGCTGCATCCAGACTTTTGCCAGCAATTTTCGATTGGATTCGCAACGACCCTACCCGCCCAGTCCTTGGGACCTGCGCGGGGGCAATCCTGCTGTGTGATCCTCGTGACGGCGGCAAACCACTAATTGACGCCAAAATCGACCGAAATGCTTTCGGTCGCCAGGCTGATTCCTTCCAGAGCACACTCGACTCAAGCCTGCTTGAACGTGACTTCCCTGGCGTCTTCATTCGCGCTCCACGATTCACAAATGTGGGCGATTCGTTAGAGGTCGTAGCTACCCTTTCTGAAGAGGTTGTAGGGGTGCGTTGTGGGAATAGATTGGCTTTGACTTTCCATCCCGAATTATCAAATGATAATGGATTCCATCAATGGTTATTAGAGACTACAAAAGAGGTGACTGCATGACTTTTCAAGTGCGTTTACCGAATATTCCTGAGTTAGCCGAGGCGGCAGATGTTAGTGATACCGAGGGTTGTATTCAATGCCAGATGGGCAGCAAGTTGGTGCTCTTTATCACCGGCCACTGTCATTGGATGTGCGACTATTGTCCACTCTCCGAAAATCGCCGTGAAATTGACTTCATGTATGCAAACGAGCGCCGCATAGAAATTGGCGATTGGGGAGCTGTGGTAGAAGAGGGGCGAGCCATGAATGCAACCGGTGCTGGAATTACCGGAGGTGATCCAGTTATGGCTCGTGAAAGGGTTTTGGAGGCTTGTCGTATTCTCAAAACTGAGTTTGGGGATGGCTTCCACCTGCACATGTACACGAGTATTCCGTTCAAGGCTGAATGGGCTGCAGAGTTTGCAGAGGCGGGTTTAGATGAGATTCGATTCCATTTTTTGGACCTCAAGGCAGAGAAATATCGTGAAACAATGGCCGCGTGCGTCGAATCAGGGATGCTAACCGGCGTTGAGATTCCGGTTGAGCCGGACAAGGCAGAGGAGTTGATGGAATTACTTGAGACGATGCGCGGGATGGCTGTGCAATTCCTCAATTTGAATGAGTTGGAGATTACCGTTGGCAACCACGATAATATGGAGGTTCGTGGATTCAATTTGTCGACTGAAATCACTGCTGGGGCTGCTGGTTCGTCTGAGTTATCGATTCGTATGCGCGACCGTGTTATGGCTGCAGCTATCGGTGCACCTGACTCCGAGGACGGTAAAATTCGGGAAAGGTATCCTTACCACCTGAAGTTCTGCACTGCCACATACAAGGACAGTGGGCAATTACGAAGAAGGTTTTTGCGACGTGGAGAGAACACTATCTCTCCTCATGAGATACTAACTGAGGACGGCACACTGGTGTTCGGGGTTATCGACTGTGTTCCTGAAGACGCTGAAGGATGGTTGGAGGAGATTCATGAACAAACAAGTCTACCTCGCCGATTTATGTATTTCGACGAAGATAATGGCCGCATCGAGTTGCCTCTAGTGATGGCCGAGGAATTGGCTGAAGTAATCGATGAACCTATCGCTTTAGTCGAGGTCCAACCAACACACGAGCGAATGGAGATGACCGTCGTCTACCTCAACGGCGCCGAGCGCGATGAATGAATAATTCAGTAGTCTTTCCGTCGAGTTAATCAACCCTGAACATTAGTCCTCGACATGCCTGTGCGCCAAGCCGATGCGTCCTCCTTCGGGGTGAATCCATATCGTCGGCTTTCAGCATCTCAAGTCATCACTTGGCAAACCTGTCCTCGCCTTTGGTACTACACTTATGTTCCAAAACTGAAAGGTCCCCTTCCTCCCCAAATTTTGCGTGGTAATGCAGTAGAAGAGTGTGTTTCTCGCGTTATCCGCGAGTCCCCTGTTTACATCGATGCGGCGGCTGGTAATCGTCTTCCTTCGCCGCTCAATTCTGAAGGTGCAGTAGATTGGGATTCAGATGAAGGTTGGGCCGGTCCGGGTTTAATTGCGCGCCAGCGCGAATTTTGGCCACAAAATCGTGCGGATTTTGAAGAGTGGGCGCTGGCACGAACTAATGCTCACTTCGATCGCTGCTGGGAATCAGCGATTCAGGATTGGAAATCCAGTGCGAATCGGATTGGTTCGGCAGACGACATCGACCCAGCGGAAGGCCGAGCGATGATTATTGCCGGTCTGAAATTACATCTCGATCAAGTCGAAGCTTGCCTAACTACAGGCGGTGGTCCGGGATTGGAAGATTGGCGTTTAGGAAAAGGCCGTGAGGAATTTCCAGCCCCTGATGGTTTTCCGCGAGATTGGGATGAGGTTCATCCTGGAGCGGAAACATCCGGAGTTCCAATGACTTGGGTAGAGGCATGGGAGGTTGCGCGCCCGTGGTTCGTCGACCCGGATGGCGCGAGTTTTACCGAGACCACTTGTCATCCACAAGCTTGGTTCCAAGGCGAGTACGATTTGATCTATCGATGGACTGGAAAAATTCGAATTATTGACTTGAAAGCATCTGTTGGAAAAGGTGATCGTTCAGGAACTTATCTCGAGCAATTACGACTTTATTCTTGGATTTGGTGGGAGACTCATGGTCGAGTAGATGAGGTTGAGTCACTCGAAATATGGTATCTTGGACCTGGTACAATCAAGGATGTACCTCGACCGAGTAAAGCTGAGATGGAAGCATACGATATCGAGTTGAAAGAACTCTACGATTTGTTGCATTCTTCGGTCCCATCTATTGATGATTGTCCAACAAAACCTGCTCCGCTTCGCTACTTCGATGTGGGTGGAAAACCCGCTGACCCACCTGTTGATTCAGATCCTCTGGCTCGATGTAATCGCTGTGATTTGCGAGGCATTTGTCCGAATGTGGAACATGATATGGCATTACCTAGCGAGACGCGTCTTGAAAAATTCGGCCATGCCTGGCCGATAACTCCGATGGGTGAAATAAAAACTCGGCACACGGTGATTGGTGAAGTTCGTGAATTGCGTGGGCCGACGCTCGCTGATGATGGCTCAATTGATTTAGAATTCAGATTGGTCGATGGTTATGAGCGAGCGAAGGTCAAGCCATATCGATATGGTGGACCGGGCAATGTTACGCGCACTATACAAAATGACTCGCGAGTGAAAATTGAAAATGCATTGGCTTCGATTTGGCGTAGTGAATTGAATATCGAATTGGATAGAGAAGCGATAGTCAGTATAGCAGGCGAAGATGAAGAAGCTGCTATGATTGAGGTCGAGACTCGAGTCAATGTAATTGGCCGAATTTGGTCGATAAACGCTTTTCCTAATGGGAAAGGAGTTTCTCGCTGGGCGATAACGATGGTTGATTCCAGTGGCTCGGCTGGAGTCGTTGCATTCAAGCAATTCATTCCAATTATCGCCGCCGGTCTTTCGCGTGGAGATATGATTGCGATTTTGAATGGTGAAATTGGTGAGTTCAACGGTCAAAAACAGGTGAGAATCGGTCCGGGCGGGCGAGTTGTTTTGTTGAAACCAGCTGAAGATTTACCTGATTTTTGAGTGAATATCATCCGCCACTAGAAACTACAACGAGTTCAAGGCGGATATCGTCACTAATTTCTGATGTATGAGGTACGATTGAATCACCGAAAACAGCAAGAACTGTCGAAGAAGGAATTTCGAGTAGTTTGAGAACTTCTCTGATTGTAATCGGCTCGTCACTCTCGACTACGAGCAACTCATCACCATGCTCTACCTCGATTCGCATGTTCACGGGGTGGCGAGTCAGGCTTATGACCGAATCGCAGGTGGGCGGCACACTGCCGAGATCGCATAGCCCGGTATTGCGGTAGATTCGAAATCTACTGTCCATTGGACGCGGGGGTTCAAATCCCTCTCTCGGCGCCATAATTTACAAGGTAATTATCCACATTTCCATACCATCTAAGAAATACTGGACAGCGGTTGTGACGATTAGTAGTCCCATTACACGAGTAATGACTCTAGTACTATTTTCTCCGATTGAATTTTTCATGCTTGAGGCAATCCAAAACATGGACAGAGAGAGAGCCATTACAATGAAAATCGCCAAGGCGACTGTTGCAGTAGCATTTGTAGTTCCCATGAGGATTACCAGTGTAATCGATCCTGGACCTGCTAACATTGGCATACCTAGAGGTACTAGACCAAAATCAACAGGTTCATCCAAATCAATCTCCCCTCCTGTCGTGATAGAGATCACTTTCCGAGAGGGTTTTTGCCCCTCCTTTAGCATGTTCATACCAACTATACCCAGCATCAGTCCTCCAGCAACACGCAGGCTGTACAACTCAACTCCGAGATGCTCCAGTAGCCCTTCTCCAGCCATTAAGAAAATCAATAAAACAAAACTCGCAAAGACGCATGCTCGTGTGGCAATAGATTTCAACTCCTTTTTGTCTAAATCATTCCCCATTGCTAAGAATAGAGCTATCGAAGCTGGCGGATCAACTATCACTATGAGGGGGGCGAGAACAAGGGTGAATGCAAACCAATCCATGGGCGGGCGCGATTGCATAACCTATTTGAATATGATAGGATGAATCATTCAGGTGGGCGGCACGTTGCCTAATCACATAACCCGGTGTTGCGGTAGATTCGAAATATTTCTGCTATTACAGTATAACAAGTTCATCTGAAAGAATTACGCCAGGATTAACCGTGAATACCTCTTCTCCTTTACGAATGATTGCAGCTTTATTTCCGAGAAGTTCATGGCGCCCGTTTTCACTGCGCAAAAAACTGCCTTCATAGAGCCCAATCACAGGCAAATCATGAGTTTCATGATACTCACTAATTCTCCTTGCTCTAGTTTCTCCGAAGTGTTTCTCAAAATCTCCTTCTTCGCTTTCGCGGAACCAAATACCCCCTGGGTAGTAATGTGGATTGATTTGGAAGGGTATGATATTGAATGTTTCAAACGATTGAATTAGGGTGATGGGCATATCGTTCGTCGTTTGCATTGTTGGGCAGGCGACATTTGAGCCAGCGCTCACACCTGCATATGGTATTCCTCTCTCCAATATTGCTTCACGAATTGGCTCAATCAATCCTCGTTCATGTAATTCTCGGACGAGTAGCCATGTATTTCCACCACCAACGTAGATTCCATCCATAGATTCGATGGCGGTGAGAGGATCATCAAATTCATGTAATCCAATTAATTCGTAATCTGAATCACCGGCATATTCTCGCATTCGATTAGTGTATCCTTCATGGTCATGGCCGGCAAATGGTACGAAAACAACTCTCTTACATCCTGAAAATTGTTCAGCCATCAATGCTCTGTACATTGTTCTTCGTTCTTGTGTACCGATTCCACCACTGCCGAGGAGTGCTTTCACTCACTCACCTCAAGCATAGAAATTTGATTCAGGAGCTGGCTCGATATCTGATAATGTATCCTCAATCGAGCCGCTTAATTCCATAGTGGCCAGTAATTTTTTTGCCGTCTCTTCAGTGGTGTCTAAATCCAAATCAAGAGGTAAATCTAATCCAGCTTCAATCCAATTAGCCAATCTATCTGCTGCTAATACATCCATGCTAGATCCGATTGTTTCCGCCACCAGTGCCACCGCTGGGACATCGTGCAGCGGTGAAAGTGAAATCAATAATCCTGCAAGTCCAATCATTCCAGATTCGGGCTGAGTTCTGCTGACAGGAATATCGTTTGCCTCAAATTTTTTCCGAACCTTTTCATCGGCACAGATGATGTGAATCTCGCGATCTTCAGTGCCGGCGGCTAATCCTGCAAGAATTAGGACTTGAGGGGATTTTGAAACCTTTGCCAATTCGAGGATCGCATTAGCGACTTCGAATTGGCCGGTGGCGGTCATCGGTTGCAAATCGCCACCGATAGTAATCACCGTGCACCCATCAGGAAGTAGAACTGAGTGAATTTCCAATCTAGGTGGTGCGACTAAGCCATCTTTTGAGAGCGTAGCATGTGGGGGGAAATCGGGGTGTAAAATCCACCCAATTGTTCTACTTGGGTGTTTTGTAACGAGAGCATCAACGACTAATTTTCCGACGTTTCCAACGCCAGGGACTGCTTCTAAAATCGCTGTATGAGCTGGTAATTTATCGCCGATTAACCAATGTATTTGTGTTCTCATTCCTCTTCATCCTCGAAAACTTTCCGAGGGGATGGTAATGCTTCAATCCATTCATCACTACCTGCGTTCACACGCTGTCTTCGCCGAGCACCTTGCGGGTCTTCCGGCGAGAATTTCAACGGTGCTGCTGTAGTAGTTTCAGCATCGCATTTTTTGCATGTTGCATCGAGTCCAAACTCACCGCATTCGGTACACTTCTGTAGTTTTGTGCGAACCATTCCACCCCTCCTGACTTGCCTTGTTGTTTTAGGGTGTATGAAGTATTGTGTTTGTTGAAAGATATCATAGCCTTTCGATGGTGAGGGTGCCTTCCACCGACTTCATTTTTTCTTCTGCTACCTTCTGTGCTGCTTCCCAGATATTCTCTGCTGAAGCGAAGTCTGGTGCTTTGATATCGATTCGATAATGAGGCGCGCCATCATAATGACATGTGAGTGTAATTTCATCCTCTCCGGCCGCAATTGATTCTGCAGCGAGGAGCGTGTCGCGAATTGCATGAACTCCCTCGGGTCCCCATACTTCGATGTCGAATTTACCTCGGATTTCGACAAACGGTGGAATGATATTCTCGACGGCGAGGTCTGTAACAACCTTCATCCAATCTCCTGTGAAATCATTATCGATTAATGCAGTTTCATTGATGGCGCACTCTTCTAGTGCGCCGTAGAGAGTGCCGAAGATTTCAGTCATTTCATTTGAGATAGCATCAACTTTAGTTTCATCCCAACCAATTCGCTCAGCAGCGACGCGCATAATTTGTGTTGCGCGTCCTTGATTTTTCCAAGCTTGCAAGGTGTCCTTGCGTCGCTCTGCTGAAACTGATTTTATTGAAAGGTCTACTCGCTGCCGATCTTTTTTGACTCGAGTGACTTTAGCGATTACCCGTTGACCTTCTCGAAGGTGAGTGCGAATATTTTTGACCCATCCTGAAGCGACTTCACCAATGAAAACGAAACCTTCTCGCTCACCGTAGCCACCTAAGGTAAGATAAGCACCATTTTCACGAAGTGATTTGACGGTGCAAACGAGAAGTTCACCTTCTTTCGGCCATGCTTCATCTGAGCTACTCAAGTTGTATTCGCCCCCTCTCACTCGAGGACGTCAACTACGGTGCTACCAGAAATATCTGCTTTACCACCAGCAGGACGAGCTAATGTCGCACCGCAGATAGAGCAGGAAATCGAGGTCGACGCCCTGTCGAATAGAATTGTTTCGTGACCGCAGTCGCGGCAGCTTACACGTAGAAAATTTCCACTCATTTCTATTCCTCAATCATTTGTCTATAAGTTCGAACTTACGAGCGCGCTGTCCAGCTGGGGAGTGCGCCTTACCTGTCTCCGAACAACGGAAAATTAGGTTGACGCGCTTTGTTGGCTTCTCACCTGATGGCTTAGGTCGAGGGAATCCACGATATCCTGCGGTTACTCTACGGAAACGGCGTTGACCCCACTTCAACTCGGAAGCACGTCGCTTCTTGACGCGCTCGACTGTGTGCACGGTATGTTTACCTGCAAACGGACTATATCGCATGATCTTTCGTGGCATTTTAACCATATTTAGCACCTCATTCGCCTTACGACGAGGCGGGCGACCGAAGGCCCGTATATGAAGTCTGTCGAAAGGTTCACTTCGCAGTCAAACGGTGGTCGATGTCTTCGCCGAACAAAATAGATGAATGATTATCTCCTGCCATTGGCCGTGATAACCCCTGCGATTCAGATTTGGATAGGTCTATCTGTCCTAATATCAGGAATATCAATGGGCCGGATGGGACCATCTTTTTCTCGGAGCAAATTTTCGTTTCCTTTGATTTTACTGGGTTTTTTACTAATGGTAGTCCACTCATCACCAGTTCCTTCGCCTGAGTCTATATTTGTCACCACCTTACGAAACACTGCGATTTGGACTTTTATCGCCAGTCTCGGTATTACTCTCGTATTGATTGGCGCTCCGACATATTACAGAATACGACCGATGCAATTAATCAGTGGCTGGATGATTATTGGAATCGCTTGGATGCTGTATCTGGATTATTCAGCACCGTTGACTTGGTTGGAATTTTTCGTCCCACTCGCAATAGTACCTGGGATATTGTTACCTATCGTGATATTCGCCTATGCCGTTCAATTTGCTGAGAGGTCTATGCCTATTTTGGAAGAGGCGCCTGAGTTGAATCAAAAAGAGAGAGATTTTGTCACTTCTATAATCTCTCGAAATCTTCGACGCTCTGAAGCTGCGACATCAGGAGAACAAATTAACGATCGCCCTGGTGAAATGTTATCCAAATCCTCAAGTAGAATTGATCGCAATTCAGGAGGTGAATCTAATGAGTCCTGAATTGACTGAAATAGTTTTACTGCTTTTTGGTGGAATCGCTATCTCTAGCTTTTGGCTGCTTATCAATTTGGTCGTCACATATCATCCATATCACAATCCGGCGGTTCCATTTTTCTCAGTATTTATTTCCGGTGCGATTGCGATTTTCATCACCGCAGAGCTATCAGGTAATATTTCTACTATTGAAGCAACAAGAATTGCATTAACAAATGGAGGGTCTGGATTGCTTCAAATCTTGCCTTTTGCCTATGTAGTATTCCTTTTCTTCCTTCTCAAAGCATCCTTTCGACGTCGTCCACAAGATCCACTTCTGGCACTTCTCGATGAAGAATGAGCGGTATCAGAAACACCCTCTTTGAGGGTAACTATCATAACAAGCCGGTTGGTCGCCGCGCCATCCAATAGGTGGTCATCATGTCAAAGGGCACTCCAAGCATGGGTAAGCGACAAAAGTCGACTCACATTCGTTGCCGCCGTTGCGGCCGTCATGCATACCACAAGAAGAAGCATGTTTGCGCATCTTGTGGATTTGGTGAAACTGCAAAACTCCGCAAGTACGCTTGGGCAAAACGCAACCGTTTAATGGGTGCAAAATAAGAGATTTTTCTCCAAAGGGCTAAGACCCGACTAACGAAGGGGCAATTGGTTCGGCTATGTGCGGTATCATCGGCATCGTTGGACAGCCCGGCTCAAATGTTGCTGCAGATATTTACGATGGACTACTAGTTTTACAACATCGTGGCCAAGATGCGGCAGGTATTGTCACATTCGATAATGGTAATCTGTACCATCGTCGAGCAAATGGATATGTCAGGGATGTTTTTCGTAAGCGCCACATGAAATTGTTGGAGGGTTCAGTAGGAATCGGTCATGTTCGATACCCTACTGCAGGAACTGCATCAGTTTCCGAGGCTCAGCCATTTTACACGAATACTCCATTTGGTGTGAGCCTCGCTCACAATGGTAATCTAAACAATACCAATGAGATACTTTCTACATTGTTGGAATATGATCATCGTCGAATCAATACGAGTTCTGATTCAGAAGCTCTTCTTAATTTGTTTGCGGCTGAAATCCAGCGTTCATTGAACGGTCGACCAGGGGGAATGGATGCACTAAGTGCAGATGACATTTTCCGCGCTGTCGAGAGGACTCATATTCGTGCGGATGGAACATATTCTGTTGTGACGACAATCACTGGCTGGGGGCTTGTCGCATTCAGAGACCCCCATGGAATTCGTCCACTATGCATGGGGACACGAGAAGCAGACGGTTTTGTCGAACGCGCCATAGCTTCCGAAAGTGCTGCTTTAATGGCGCTCGGCTTCACACTTGAGCGAGATGTTGAACCCGGTGAAGCAATCGTAATTCGCTCAGATGGTTCGTATTTTTCCAAACAATGTCACGCTGAACCAAAATATCGGCCATGCATTTTCGAGCATGTCTATTTTGCACGACCGGATTCAACTATCGATGGAATTTCAGTTCACGGCGCGCGCTTGAGGATGGGTGCTTCTTTAGCGCGCCGAATAACTGAGGAATATCCAGATCATGAAATAGATTCAGTTATTCCTGTGCCGGATAGTGGTTGCATCGCAGCTCTTGAATTAGCTCGGGAATTGGCTGTACCCTATCGTGAAGGATTTGTCAAAAATCGTTACATTGGTCGTACTTTCATTATGCCTGGCCAAACTCAGAGATTGAATTCTGTTAGGAAGAAATTGAATACGATTGACTCTGAATTTTTCGGTAAAACAGTTCTTATCGTCGATGACAGCATAGTACGTGGAAACACCTCTCGACGAATTGTCGAAATGGCGCGTGAATCAGGTGCCAAAAAAGTCTACTTCGCCTCAGCAGCCCCTCCAATTATTCACCCCAATGTGTATGGGATAGATATGCCAGCAAGACAGGAATATGTCGCTTACAATCGCACTATCGACGAGATCCGCGAGGTGATTGGTGCGGACCATTTAATCTATCAGAAATTGGAAGATTTAGTCGAGGCTTGCCTCGGGGTGTCCGATACTCATCTGGCAACTTTTGATTGTTCATGCTTTGATGGCGTCTATGTTACCGGCGGAGTATCTGAAGAATATTTGGCGCGGATTGAAGCGGCGCGAAATGATGGCGCCAAGAAAAAGAAGAAATCTGCAGAAGCTTGAATTGAGCATTCTCTCGGTAGACTGAAAGTATTTGTCTGTTTGAGTCGACTTGTGAATCCGACAATCGATGTCTCACAAGTCGTTGAACTTACTGAGATTGCATCTTGTGGGTGTGCCCTCCCTGGTGGGCTGCTTGTGATAGGTGGTTCGGATAATTCAGGTATTTCTTCTGGTTCTGTCTCGTTGATTAATTCTGAGGGACAATGTCTTGCACAGCAAAATTTTGAGGGAAAAATCATTTCTGTCATCGGTCTGGAAGACAAGATTATCATCGCTTCCAGCACTGGTGGAGTGAGCGCGTTTAGTCTAGATATGGAGAGTTTAGTTTGGTCGTTCGAGGTTGAGGCTGGCTGCGATTTTATGGTGGTTGCTGGCAAAGATATCGTCCTCGCCGATGGTGCCGGAGCAGTCTGGAGGACACTTCCAAATGGAGAGATTTTGAGAAAGAAAACCATTGGTGAAATAACCCATCTTTGTTCATCTAATGATGGTGAGATAGTTGCTATTGGGCTTTCAGATGGGCGTGTTGTGATGATGGATTCTAGCGAGAATATTCTCCAAGATTCTTTAGCTGCAGATGATGATATCGAAACAATTTCAGCTATGTCATTCCGTTCTGACAACACACTCATAGTTGCTAGAAATTCACTGGGAATGGCACTAGATGAGCGATTTGAGAATCGCATTGAGTGCTGGAATGTGTCTCAAGGACTTCTTCAAACAACTGAATTACCTGCTCCTGTTACGACGATTCTGCCCACCGAATTTGGTATCGTCATCGGATGTTTCAATGGTGAAATTCTAGAAATCGAAATCGGCTCGGAACCGACGACATTACACAAATTTGACTATTCAATCACAACTATTTCTCGATGGGAAAGAGATTTATTAATCGGCTCTTGGTTTGATATTGCAAGATACTCTCGAAAAGACAACAAAATTATTTGGAGTCTTGAACATATTGGAATTATCGGGCAAATCATCTCTATCGATAACGGCTTTGTTGGCGTGATTGGCGATGATAGAAAACATGCCACACCTGCTCCACTATTCATAATTGATCCCGACAGCGAACCTAAAACTGTTGAAGAAATTCATGATTACGACGAAATAGAATTTTCTGGTAAGGTGCAGGCCAGTGTGGAATTTTCTGGTTCCCTGAGTAATGAGGAGGAAGTCGCAGCCGAAGAACGCCCAATTTTTCCAGATGATGCTTCCTCAATCCTTGGTGATTTATCAGAAGAACTTGAAATTGTAATCGAAGAGGAGGTGGTAGAAGTCGATATTCTAGAGGATTTAGCTGAATCAGCACGCTCACTAAATATACCGCCGATTGCAGACGTTGGTGAAGATAAAACCATCCAATCTGGTGTTGATGGAACTGCCACTATCCTGCTTGATGGAACAAGTTCTTACGATCCAGATGGTGAGATAATCAGCTGGGCTTGGGAGGATAAAAACGGTAGATTAATCGGGGAATCTGCTCAAGTTAAGGTGAGATTACCCAAGGGTGTTCATGCATTTCATTTGACAGTAAGCGATAATCGTGGAGCTTCAAACAAGGCAACTTTCACCGTTCAAATTCTCTAAATTATTCAGCATATATCTGAACTGAAGAAACATGCCAAACGATTCTTGCGTTGCGCTCCCAGGAGTCTGAATCCGACATTCCATCGAGATGAACGGTTGATCCCGCTCCCAAAAATGCCGGGTCGACCGTGAGATTTGTTCCCCACGGATTCACATCATCATCTCCTGCAAAAATGTCCCATTTGTAAAGTAAAACCTCGTGGTTCACTTGCTCTTCTTCGTACATTCTATACTCGAATGAAACCGCTCTGGATGCATAATCGTCGACCTGAAATACACAATGATGCAAAGGTCTAGAAACACTGGTATTGGCTTCCATTGTCATGTTTAAGACACAAACTTGTCCCACCAAACTACCTGAGCTATCGCCATTGTCATTATACCCCAAAATCAAAGTGATATTTCTTGGTTGCTCATTGATGTCGTGGACGACATCGACTAATGTGAATCGTAAGCCAGCATCGCCATCTGAGTTTAGATCTGACGAATCTGGAACGCCATCGCCATCCACATCGGGTAAACCTAATTCATAATCGCTGAGGATTTGGTCTGATAGGCTGAGGCCGAGCAAAATACCGATAATCACAGCTATTATGATCGCGACCTGAACGTTGCGATTTGAGAATACCTCATCTGCCATGTCCGTCGAGGCCACCTGCTTCGATTTTAACGCATTGATGAGTTGACTTGTAGAGCCGCTTCAATCTGTGCTTCAAAGTGCAGCGAGTGCAGTCTTGAGTGCGGGAACAGCATCTTCCCAATTT
Organism: uncultured Candidatus Poseidoniales archaeon; assembly: GCA_963934165.1. Taxonomy (GTDB): domain Archaea; phylum Thermoplasmatota; class Poseidoniia; order Poseidoniales; family Thalassarchaeaceae; genus MGIIb-O2. The sequence goes on along the minus strand of CAWVXH010000001.1, from coordinate 135,327 downwards.
GCGACGATGCCATAATCTGCAACTCCAAAAATAGGTGCATCAGGATCTTTATTGATTGCAACGATGAATTTTGAAGAGCGCATTCCAGCTAGATGCTGAATCGCACCAGATATTCCAACGGCGATGTAAAGAGAAGGTGTAACCGTCTTCCCGGTTTGCCCGACTTGCATGCTGTGAGGCATACCCCACTCATCGACTACAGCTCGGCTCGCGCCAACCGCTGCTCCGATAATATCTGCTACTTCTTCGAGGTGCCTGAAGTTCTCGATTGAACCTATTCCGCGACCTCCAGAAATGATAATGTCAGCTTCCACTACATCGAGGCGCTCACTTGCTTTCGCAATCGCTCCCATTACCGCAATTGTGACATCTGCACTCTGATCCACTACGTTAACTGGAGCGCTTGCCCCTCCTTCAGCAGCATCGAATGCATTCGGGCGGAGAGTGATTACACAATCCCCAGCGACAGTTGATATTTCGACTGCTTTACCGGAGTAAATTGGCCGAGTAATAGTAATTCCATCAGCTAATCCTGTCGCGTCCTGGATGATTGGAATCCCGCGCTTAGCTGCGATTCGTGCAGCGATTTCGCGACCGATTGGACTTGCGGATGCGAAAATGACGCCGTTGCATACTGAGTTGATTGCCGAGGCCCATGCGCCACCATCGAATGTTGAGAAGCAATCTCCAATTACCGAGATAACCTTCTCTACGCCTGCGATAGTTGCTGCTTCGGCTGCACCGATTCCACCCGGGCAAATTACAGTAGAGCCGTTGCCGAGAGAAGACGCTGCGCCTACGAGTTGAGCTGTGGTTGGGTGAAGTGAATCACCAGATGATTCTGCTATAATTGTGAATGTCATACATTTCTCCTCCTCAAATTACGTTTGCCTCATCTCGAAGTTTTCCGACGACGACCGAAACTGAATCCGCTCCCTCGAACATCTGTCCTGCTGCCTTCTGGGACGGTGGGGTGTGACCCGAAATTGATACTGATGCAGCGCCGATATCAACGCCTAAATCCGCGGCGCTGATTACCTTGATTTGCTTCTTCTTTGCCATCATGATACCACGAACATTTGGTCGGCGCATCTCAATTGTCCCTTTATCGAAAGCGAAAATGCAAGGTGCTGTAATGGCGATGCGCTCGCTACCAGATGAACTTTGACGCATTGCCGAAAAACCATTGCCATCAGCTGAAACTTCAGAAACCAAAGTGACGCAAGCCGCCTCCATTAATTCAGCAACACCCGGTCCAGTTGAACCAGCGTTCGTATCGGAGGCTTGTTTACCACAGAATACAACATCTGCACCTATGTTTTGAACAGCGGCAGCAAGAAGAGATTGAACTTGAGTCGAGTCGAGTGCGTAAAGATCTTCGACATCGATGCGGACAAGATTGTCTGCACCGACAGCAGCCGCGTCGGTCAGCATTCGATTACATCGGTCTGGACCCGCGGTAACCACGGTGATAGTGCCGCCGACAGCAGCAGAAAGTTGCAATGCAGACTCGAGAGCGTACTCATCATATGGGCTCATAGACCACTTTGAGACATCGTTTTCATCGACCCTTCCATCAGCGACAGTAATCTTCGCGGTAGTGTCTGGGACTTGCTTCAATAATACGGCGATATTCATGCTTAATGCACCTCTAACAACTCGCCGAGATGAGTCCCCTCTATGAATTAAACGCCGAATACCCTTTGGGTGAGTTTGTAAAAATTCAAGCACAGAACATGTTTTCCTGATTTTTTGAATATTGAGTATTGTCGAAAATTATTAATAGAGATAAGTAATCACATCAATATGAGCCAATCTAAGCCATCTTATTTAGTGCCAATATTACTTGTATTCACATTACTAGGTATGTCATTATCTGCCATGCCAATCTCTAACCAACCTATTGAACTTGAAGAAGAAAAAACTCAGTCAATGACTCATTCTAATATCAGTAATCTCAATGTTGCAGGGCATCAAGATGATTCGATATTCACCTACTCTACAATTTCTTCAGGTGAACATACTACTTGCATAATTACAGAAGACGCAAGAGTTGCTTGCTGGGGAAAAAATGAACAAGGTAAAAGAGGACTTGGAGGTGGAATCGATAATTCCATTAATGAGCCATATGGCAAGGCAGGCCCGTGGTTAGTAGGTAATCTATCAAGTGGTATGGTCGAGGTTTCTGTTGGCGCGTACTCAACTTGTTCTTTATCTGATGGTGGTGAGATTTGGTGTTGGGGCGGAGGCGAATATGGGCAATTAGGGACTGGAACTGACCTTTGTATTGTCTCATATCCTTACTCTTGTACAGAAGCTACAAACCATCCGCCATTGCAAGTAGCATTACCTGCCGGTACATCTGCAATATCTATTTCAGACATGGGAGGTGAGCATGCCTGCGCGATTTTAGATACTGGTGAAGCCTTATGCTGGGGAAATAATGAGTACGGTCAATTAGGAGATGGTACAATATGCTCAGGAGGCGATTATTGGCAAGACGATAGTAACCCCTCTCCAGCAGGATGTAATGCTTACAATGGGCGATATATTCCGGTCATAGTAGGTCAAGGAATCCTCCCTCCTAATTCTTCATTTATTTCTCTGTCAACAGGAGATCACCATACTTGTGGTATTTTGGATACAAATGATCTATATTGCTGGGGAAATAATGACTTAGGTCAACTTGGAATTGGTACCCCCGATGGAGACATAGCAGACCCTAATTTTGTAGACAATAATGTAGTAGCGGTTGGCACCGGAGGATGGCATACTTGTGCCTTATACACAGATAAGACAGTATCTTGTATGGGCGCTAATGGTTATGGTCAACTTGGAATTGGAAATGCGATATTAACTGGATGGAACATTCCCTACAACATCAACATCAGTTCAAATATTTCAGCAATCTCCATTGAGATTGGAATTCATAATAGTTGTTTAATTACCGATGATTTCACACCTTATTGTTGGGGCAGAAATAATTGGGGACAGGCATCTGCTCAACAACACCATTTCCACTGGGGTCATGACGACCGAATAAATCCCACAGAACTTTGGCATAGCGATAACCAACAAATAATACCTAATTATACAGGCGATTGGAATAATAGTGCTATTGCTATGTCGATTAATAATCAAGCATTTTGTAGTATTAAGATGGATGCTATTCTAGTTCATGGCCACACAGACGTCGTTTGTTGGGGTGCTAATTTTTGGGGTCAACGAGGAAACGGTTCCTATCCTGATAATTTTTATGGAGGAATAAATTATGTTAATTTATCATCATCGGCAATAGGTGGGGCGTTCAATATGGGCGGACTCCATCTTTCAGAGAGGGATTTAGATTCCGATTCAATAATTTCAATATACGATGATTTACCATATGGTTGCCCCGGCGGTTCTTATGATCCAAATTTTAATGGATCATGTACACAAACATCTCCTGGTCATTATACTCCTGGTTTTGGTCATCATTCTGAAATTCCTTGTGATTTAGGAACTTACCAACCTAATTCAGGACAATTTAATTGTGTTGAATCTTCTCCGGGTCATTTTGTTAATGGAACAGGTGCTTTAACTCAAAAAACCTGTCCTGCTGGAACTTATCAACCAGATTATCTCCAAGTTAGTTGCATAGATGCTTCTCCTGGATACTCTCCCAATTTTGGATCTACATCTCAAGAACCATGTCCCCTTGGTTATTATCAACCAGATTCAGGGCAGAGTTATTGCATTGCATCTTCTCCAGGTAGTCATGTTCCTAATACTGGCTCCTTAACCCAAACTGAATGTTCTCCTGGTACTTTTCAGCCTAATTTTGCATCATCAACATGTATTAATGCACTTCCGGGAAATTATGTTCCAGCCAGTAACTCAACAAGTCAAGAATCCTGTTCGCCAGGGACTTATCAGCCTAATTATGGTTCAACATCATGTCTTGATGCAGAACCAGGTCATTTCGTAGAAGGCAATGGTAATTTCGAACAGCAGTCTTGCCCATTAGGAACATACAGCACATCTATTGGTGCCATTGGAATTGAAACCTGTATTGATGCAAATTCTGGCCATTATGTAGATACTATAGGGTCAGATAGTCAATTAGATTGTCCAACTGGTAGTTATAATCCTCAAACTGGCTCAACATCCTCTAATGATTGTTTATCAGCAGATATTGGGAATTTCGTAGGAAATCCTGGTTCTTCTACACAAACACCCTGTGATTTTGGTTTTTATCAACCATCTTCTGGGCAAACATTCTGTTTAGAATCTCATAGTGGGACTTATGTTCCAAATATCGGCTCATCTTCAGCCATTGATTGTGTAGCAGGTTCTTACCAACCTGAAACTGGACAAGCAGAATGTTTAGATGCTGATGCAGGACATTATACCTCGTCCTCTAGAGCCTTATCACAAACTCCATGTTTAGCAGGATCTTACCAACCTGAAACAGGTTCAGTTAATTGTTTACAGTCTGATGTTGGGCACTATGTACCTCTCGAAGGACAAAGTATTCAGACAATTTGTCCAGCTGGACAATTCCAGCCACAGCCGGGATCTGTAGAGTGTTTGTTTACAAACTCAGGTGAATATTCATCTGCTGGCGCGACATCTCCTTCACCTTGTTTAGCAGGCTCCTATCAAAGTGAACCAGGTCAGTCAGCTTGTGTTCTGGCAAATTCAGGATATTTCACAAACATTATTTCAGCTTCTGAGCAGATTAGTTGTTCACCGGGGGAATATCAACCATTGACAGGTCAATCGTCATGTCTATCTGCTGGTCGAGGTCATTATGTTGATTCCTCTGCAGCTATCGAGCACATTCCATGCCCAATAGGAAGGTATCAAACATCGATTGCGGCTACCGAATGTATTCTTGCCTCGGAAGATAATTTTGTTCCCTCGGCAGGAATGATATCACAGCAAGCATGCCCCAGTGGTGAATCACAACCTCTAGTCGGTCAAGCTTCTTGTAATCTTAATTTGGAAGAATCTAGTATTCCTACATTTGCATTAATTGGTGGAGTTGCAGTTTTTGCACTCATTGCAGTTGCCACCTTGATGCGGCCTAGTTCTAAGCCCCAAGGCAAAATGGTTAGTAAGAAACGTAGAAAAATGAAAAAGAAGTAATGATTCCAATTTGGTCGCCGAAATCAGTATTCAATAATATCACTTCAGAGTTCACGAGTGAAGGCCTGAATACCGGTAATGTGCTTTCCAAGAATCAGGTTGTGAATATCATGAGTTCCTTCGTAAGTTTTGACTGATTCTAGGTTAGCCATATGGCGCATGATGCAGTATTCATCCAAAATTCCGTTCGCACCATGTATGTCACGAGCGACCCTAGCAATATCGAGAGCGATGTCTACATTGTTCATCTTAGCGAGTGAAATGTGCTCTGGAATCCATGTTCCAGCATCTTTTTTCAGGCCGAGGTGATAAGCGAGCAGTTGTGCTTTAGTTATCTCACGAAGCATCCAAGATAACTTGTTTTGAACCAATTGATAGGCAGCGATTGGATGAGTAAATTGGATTCGGCTGCTAGCATAATCTCGCGCCGAATCGAAGCAAGCCTGAGCTGCTCCAATCGCTCCCCATGAAATTCCAAAACGAGCGTTGTTGAGACAAGAAAATGGTCCGCGAAGTCCTTGAACTCCTGGCAGAATCCTATCTTTTGGAATTTTACAATCGGAGAATACCAATTCGCTGGTAACGGATGCTCTAAGGGAATATTTTCCTTTCATTTCTGGTGCTGAGAATCCTTCGTCATCTTTCTCGACGATGAATCCATGGATTACTCCATCAAGCTTAGCCCAAACGACTGCAACCTGCGCTAAGGTGCCGTTTGTGATCCACATCTTGGCACCATTCAGCAGATAGTGGTCACCCATGTCCTCTGCTTTGGTAATCATATCACCAGGATTTGAGCCGTAATCTGGCTCGGTTAATCCGAAGCAGCCAATCCATTCGCCGCTGGCCATTTTTGGTAAGTAGAAATTTTTCTGTTCCTCGCTACCAAAGTCCCAAATTGGATACATAGCTAACGAACCTTGAACGCTTGCAAATGAGCGTAACCCCGAGTCTCCACGTTCCAATTCACGGCAGATAACTCCGTATGCAGTGTATGAAAGTCCTGGGCAGCCATAACCTTCCAGTGGTGCACCGAGAACGCCCATCTCACCCAGAGCCACTCTCCACTCGTCAGGGAAAATTCCATCTGCACATGCTTTCTCGATATTCGGTAACACTTCCGCATTGACAAAATCACGAACCATATCACGAACCATTTGTTCTTCTTCGGTCAAAAGCGTGTCTACATCGTAGAAGTCGAGCGCCTCATATGCCATAGTAATCATTCATTGGCGTCTTCATAGTCCAAATGAATGTTACTGATTCGACCTATATGGTCGCAAGAACAATAATTTCATTTCTTCTTGTTTTTGGTCTTTCGATTAGTGATGCGCTTAGCATCTCTTTTCTCTTCATCAGAGCCAATTTTCATCGTCACCCAATATTGTAATTTTGGTGAGAATGAGGTTGCGATTGTGAAGATCATCATAAGTATGGCTAATGGAATTGAAATCTGGATAATTATGCCGAGCAACCCTTCGACTGACCCCCTTTCTTTGGATGGGTGATATTCGATTAAAGTTCCTCTACTAGTGACAATCCAACCACTATCCCGTTCGGTGCCCCAAGTTCCAACAATTATGTCTCCAGAAATTGTCGTGTCGAATCTCTGAGCATCTTCGTTATCGAGCCAAGGATAAGTTGCATTTTTTGAAATATCGTGCTCAATTAACCCGAATGGAGCGAGCACGACTAGAGATCGGTCTCCATCTTGGTGAGTTAGTTGCATAAATCTGCCATCGACTCCGACAATATCATTGATTGACATTTCTGTTGCCGCCGCACCTCCTGTGCTCAAATGAATCAATGCAATTTGTTTACTCGTAGTAGTCGCCACACATGTCGGCTCGTAATTTGTAGGACATATCACATCACTCCACGGATAACCAACTCCTCCTATCCAAGTTAATACGTGGTCTCGGTCGATTATTCCGATTCCATCGATAGAAGATGAAACTACACAAATCATAAAATCATCATGGCATTCGATTCCGGTGATTAAACTGCTTCCTCTTCCAGCAATTTCGTGCACTTCTAATCCCCCATCTGCTTCAGCACGTACACGCCAAAGCCAACCGTCAGCTCCACCTACATAAGCCCAAGAACCGGCGGTGTTCCAAGCGACTGCAGTCAATTCGGTTTGACCTAAATTTAGATGCTCACCAGCCAGTGTTACCGAATGATCATCCTTCGCATAACGAAGGATGGTGCCATCATCTCCAACTATGAGAGCGGTTCCTCCACCAGGATGCCAGCTCGCATCGTTCAAATTTTGTGATTCAGACCAAATTAATTCAACTTGCACGGTCGGAATCAAAGCGAGAATCATCCCAACATATCCGTCTGCTCCATGAAGCAAAACACGTTTTCCCTCAGGATCTATCGCCGCACCTTCAATTCCCAAATCAGTATCACTAAGAATTACTATTTCATCCATTACGATGGGAGATTCTGCTGCGGCGCTTGGAACTAACATCATCAGTAAAATCGCAACTATACCAACGCAGATAATACGCTCTCGCATGGCAGGCCGAGTCGAGATTATCGTTTAGCCATGTAGTATCTGACTTCAGTCAACTTTTCAGTTATTATGTTGAAATTGAGTAGTTTGGAGAATTGAGAAATCTTGTATTTGCAAAAGTTTTGTTGAGTAATCACTGGTAGTATTGAAGAAGCCGTTGACGCGCGCAGACTCTATGGAGAGATTCGACGTCAAGCGCGGAGTAGTCAAAGATGTGACAGCAAATGGGGGATTGACAGTTCTTGCAGGTAAATTTTTTGAAAATGTCAACAAAACTGGAGATAATTCTTTCGAGGGTTCACACGATATCATGACTTCAATCTCTGGTAATTACAATGAAGCAGGTGCACTTATTCTCGATGTGGCAAATGTTCCGCCAAATTTCGATGATCCAGAGGCGATGAAAACCGCAATGGATAGCCGAAAGCGCTTCACTGAATTCCTTGATGAGTCGACAGGATATAATTCCAAGAAGCGTGGAGATAAGGCCAAGGAATGGGCAAAAAAGGCGTCGAAAGCTAAGTTGGCGATAAAAGCCGCTCGACATTTTATGGAAATGTCGTCAAACATATCTGATGAGGATGCTGCAACAGCCAAGTCTTTGATTGAAGAGATTGAGGCCGCCCTCGCTGACAATAACAATACTCGTGCAGCAAGCCGCGGTCAAAAACTTGGCAAGCTGTTTTAATTTGGTGAAAAAATGACAGATTCTGACCCGCTCTCGACTCTCGACAATGCAGGTCGTGAGCGGGTCGAAAGAATGTTTCGAGGCTGCGAAGAAATAATTGGTGTAGAGCATATTGCCTCCGTTGTTGGCAGTGGTGTAAGCCACGCTGGTGATGATATCATTCGTGGCTATATCGGACTCGAACCGAGTGGCAAAGCTCATCTTGGATGGGTGGTCATTGCCGATACAATCCGTAATTTGCTCGATGAGGGCGTAAATGTTCTGATTTGGCTAGCGGATTGGCATGCTTGGGTGAATGATAAGTTCGGCCGCGATATGGAAAAAATCAGCCTCGCGGGTGATTATATGACCGAAGTATTCCGGGCTCTGCTCGATTTTCCTGAAGAAGGTGACGGGGCAGGCCAACTCCGATTTATGCGCGCTTCCGAATTAATGTCATCTGGAATTTATTGGGAGCGTGTATTACGATGCTCGAAGAATATGAGTTTGAACCGAGTTCGTCGGGCTTTCAGTATCATGGGCCGTGATGAGGATTCCTCGGATCACGATTTATCTGCCTTTTTCTATCCAGCGATGCAGGCAGCAGATATTTTCGAATTGAATATCGATGTCGCATTCGGAGGAATGGACCAACGAAAGGCACACATGTATATGCGCGAGGTTGCAGATAAGAATCACTGGACGAAAGCGACTTGTATCCACACACCGATGCTTTCAGGATTGAAAGGTCGTGGCGTTGGACGGATGGATTCTTTTGACCATAAAATGTCAAAATCGGATCCAAATAATGCAATCTTATTACATGATAATCCAAAGAAAATCAGTAAAAAGTTCCGAAAGGCATTTCTTGAAGTTGGAAATGTCGATTCCCCAGTTTTCGAGATTGCAAGGCATATTGTTCTACCAAAGTTCGGAGAACTGAAAGTCGAACCTAACCCCGAATATGGCTCGCCATCTACATGGAATGATATCGACACTTTTGTAGCAGCGGTTGGTAAAGGTGAGATTCATCCATTCGATGCAAAGATGGCAGTGGCATATGGCCTTTCTGAAGTCTTAGCTCCAATTTCTACACATTTTGAAGAAAAGTCAGATTTACTTGAACAAATGAATAAAATGACTGGCTCTCAGTAAGGTCTTTTCAGATTCAGTCCTACGTTTTTGTATCTCAGTAGGTATGATAACCCTCTCGCGACGCGACCGAGACACGAGAGTGGTCATATGGCAGAGGTTGGAATTGACGATATCGCGATTCATTTTCCGCGATTATATTTCGATATGAAAGATTTTGCGGAATTCCGCGGAGCGGATTTTGGTAAATTGAACAAAGGACTCGGGCTCGCTGCAATGGCGATTCCTGATGTTCATGAAGATACTGCGACGATGGGTGCGAATGCCTGTGCTCGCTTGATTGACAGAAACAACCTCAATCCGAATGAAATTCGCCGCATTTATTTGGGGACTGAGTCAGCTCTCGATGGTGCGAAACCTACTGCAACTTACATCATGGATATGCTTGAGCAAAAATATGAGCCGAAGTTCGGTAAGGATTGCTTCCGTAACTGCGATGTTGTTGATTTAACCTTTGCATGTATCGGCGCAGTCGATGCAATGCACAATACCCTTGATTGGGCTGCTCGCGGTGGTGAGGAGCAAGACCGAATTGGAATCGTTGTTTTCGCAGACAATGCAAAGTATGATCTCGGCTCATCTGGAGAATATACACAAGGAGCCGGTGGTGGAGCGATTCTCATCCGTCATAATCCTCGATTACTTGAGATTCCAGATAATTGGGGTGTCTCTACTATACCTGTGCATGATTTCTTCAAACCTCGAAGAGAAGTCGACATGAAAACCGTGGTCACAAATGTTCTGGATTTAGCAGAAGAAACTGGTGAGAAACTAAAAGTGGGTTTAGTTGATAGAATTCTAAGTATTTTACCAACTTCGAGTAAAAAAGACAACATCATGTTCGAATCTGAAACTTTGAGTATCCACAAAGACACCCCTATTTTCGATGGGCAATTTTCAAATCGTTGTTATTCTGAATCAGTAAAATCCGCTTTCATTAATTTCCGTGCCGAAGCTATCAGAACTGGCCGTTATGACCCAGAAAATGACGAAATTTTGACAAATCAATGGAAGCGAATCATTGTTCATCTTCCATATGCCTTCCAGGGCAAGAGAATGTTCCCAGATTTGTTCCGTCACGACCGCCGACATCTCCCAATGTGGGATAATTTTGTTTCCGAGTTTGGTGATGAACCACTTTTCGAGGACTTTGTAGACTCTCCTGAAGGTTACGAACAATTCCAAAAAGCCAATGATGGATATCGAAGATTGATTTCAAAAACTCCACAATTCAAAGAATTTGTCGAAGCACGTATCGAGAAAACTCAGCGCGCTTCGAGCTTAATCGGAAACCAATATACCGGCTCAATTTTCCTTGCTTTGATGTCAACCATCGAATCAGATTTCGCAGACGACGAAAAAATGATAGGCAAGCGTGTCGGTCTTTGTGGATACGGTTCTGGAGCAAAAGCGAAGGTTTTCGAAGGAATCGTACAACCTGAATGGAAAGAAATTGCAACGCGATTCAAATTATTTGATCGACTCTCACACCGTACACCAATCAACAAGGAAATTTACGAGAGGCTACATCGAGGTTCACAGAAGGAATCAATCGTTGCGCCGAGCGCCGAGTTTGCTCTAATCGAAATTGGTGGTGAAGGCAAACTCGAAGGTCATCGTCACTATGCTTGGATTCCGAACACTGCATAATAAATTGAATGTATAGTGTTCAATTATTCTCGCCCTACACATTTTATTCCTCTCAAACTTTATTTCTATGTGCTATCTAAGGGAAAACAATTAGAGGAATAATGATGAAAATCCGACTTCACCAATTTTTATCCAAGTGTGGTGTATTTACATCTAAAAATGAAGTAAAGAATTCAATTTGGAATGGTGAAATTTTAGTAAATGGAACACCAATGAAAGATATTAAATTTCAATTTAACCCGGCGAAAAAAATAATTACATATCGTGGCACTGAATTGAATTTACCCTCCGAAGACTTTTATTTTGTGTTTCATAAACCGGCGGGATATATTTGCTCAAGATTGAATAATCAAGAAAAGGAATTCGGTAAAAAATCGGTTTATGATTTTTTCAGAAATAATGTCGAGTCGACCGTCTATGAATCACTCATCACTGTAGGTCGGCTGGATGAGGAAACGACAGGGTTCCTATTGTTTACAACCGATGGAAAGATGGTCTCCAAAATCACAAATCCTGAAATGCATATTCAGAAAACATATCGTGTGCAAACAGAAAATCAAATCACAGAAGAAAGCATGGAAGTTATCAGAGACGGTGTTCACATTTCAATCGATGATGAAGGATTTACAGAATCATATATGACTCGACCTGCTCATATTCGTTTGTCGAAGCCAAATATTGCAATTTTAACCATAGATGAGGGTAAAAAACGTCAGATTCGCAGAATGTTTAGAACTCTCGGTAATCATGTAATACAATTGCACCGATTATCGATAGAGGATATGAACCTCGCTGATTTCAATTTGAAATCTGGTCAATTCCGCCAAGTTTCAAAATCTGATATTGAATCTTTGATTTTTTCTTAGAAAAAACTGTAATTATGGCGAAATTGATCGGCTGATTACTATTCGTTGAACTTCTTGAGTTCCTTCATAAATTTGAGTAATTTTCGCATCGCGGAAGAACCTTTCAACTGGGAAATCAGTCGTATACCCATATCCACCAAGGATTTGGACCGCTCGTTCAGCTACCCACATTGCGGTATCCCCGGCGAATAATTTCGCCATACTCGCTTCCATTGAATGTCGTGGTGCACCCTGTTCGTAATGTTGTTGTTTAGCCCATGCTGCTTTGTAGACCATGTGACGAGCTGCCTCGGTTTGCGTAGCCATGTCAGCGAGGTAATTACCTATGCTTTGGTGAAGAGCAATCGGCTTACCAAAAGTCTGTCTTTCGTGTGCATAATTGAGTGCGGACTCATATGCACCTTGGGCAATTCCTAGTGCTTGAGCTGCGATTCCAATCCGAGAATTATCTAAAGCATTCATCGCTATTGGGAAACCCTTTCCTACTTCCTTCAAGACATTTTCAACAGGAATTTTGCAATTATCTAGCAGTAGAACACAGGTATCTGATGAACGGATTCCAAGTTTATCTTCCTTCTTTCCTACATTAAATCCTTCCATACTCGATTCGACGATAAAAGCAGTAGTTCCCCCGTGCTTTTTGACACCATAATCAGGGTGATCTACATCCTTTGCGAATAGAACAAAAATTCCGGCGCTCTGTCCGTTAGTCACCCACATTTTTTCTCCATTCAAGATATAATGTAAACCATCATCACTGAGTTTCGCTCGACAGCTAAGTGCTGCCGCGTCGGTGCCAGCACCTGCCTCAGAAAGTGAATAGGCGCCAATTTCTCCTGCTGCTAATCGTGGTAGGTAGCGCTGCTTCTGGTCGTTATTTCCATGTAGAGCTATGGTCTTTGAACAAAGCCCGACATGAACGCAGAACATAACGGAAAAAGAAGGATCTACTCGTGAAAGTTCTTCGACGATTATCGCCTCTGAAATATCGTCAACTGGATTGCCATTATATTCTTCAGGAATTGTTACGCCTTGTAAGCCGTATTCACAAAAAGCCTGCCATTCATCGAGTGGTGGCCGTTGCTCTCTATCTCTCTCAAGGCAGGTTGGAGCGAGAATTTCCTCAGCAAAATCTCGAACCATCTCGCGAATCATGCTTTGTTCTTCTGTTTCTTGAAAATCCATGCTGTTCCCCGATTATGCCGAATAGGTAGGCGTTGTTAACCTCTTGTAACGGCTATGATTGCTAAGAATTATCATCGAATGGTTCAAATGAGGCCGGTGATGCCGCCGTGTCTGAATTAACATGGCTGATGGGGATTATTCTGAATTTGCGATTGCACATGGGCGCCGATATACTCTCGAACACCTTTGGTTACAGGTCCTTGATGAGAAGAAATCTAATTCTCAAGTCAAGATCGGAGTTAGCGAATTTATCCCTGCTGAATACGGTGAAATTCATCGAGTCGTATTGACTCGACCTGAGGATGATGATGAATTCAAGACCGAACGAACAGAAGGTGTCCAAGATGATGATGAACCCGCTCACATGGCGAGTGGAGATGAGGTTGGAGTTGATGATCTGTTGATTACTCTCATGACTCCTTCAGAACGTTTGTTAATTAATGCTCCATTTGCTTGTAAAATCATCGATTTGAATGGAGACATTGAAGATAATGCTGATCTGGTAAACGATGAAGCATACGGTGATGGCTGGTGCGTAATCGTTCAGCCATTCGATTTCGATGAAGATCAATACCTAACTCAAGAAGAATATATCGAATATCTCAACGAACTCGAGTGAACCGAGAATCATTAGTATAGGATATTTTTTGTCAAGGCCAGACTAATATTGGCCAGGATTCGAAATCCTCTTTTTGCCAATCAATATTTTCGAGCCAATCCAAGACTTCTGATTCCTCAGTCAAATCTAGCTCGATTTGCTTTCGGTGTAGCCAGCCCTTCAATCGACCTAGTTTCCTACTCGGCTCGAGCCCAGTAACCTGTGCCAACTTATTCCCATCAATGATTGGGGAGTTTCCCGCTTGTAGTTTTGGAAGATTCGATAATGTAGAGCGAATCTTTTCAGCACTGTGGTAGTGAAGAAGTGCAGATTGAAAATTTTCAGGCAATGCTGCACGGAATCTTCGAAGTTCTGTTAAATCTATACTCGGTTTTATAGATTTATTATTGTGGAGGAAAGTGATTAATCTCATTTGGTCTTTAGAGAGTTTCAATGATTTTCTGAGGGAAGCAGAAATTTCGTCGCCAGATCTTGAGTCATTTGAGCAGATTTTTGCAAGTGCGGTAATCTCATCTCCCGAAACATTCTGAATTTGGCTTGATTCAATATCGCATAATATCACATTGAGGACACCTAAAGAATCCATCAGGGATATGATTTCTTCTCGGTTTGGTTTGGATAAAATTTGTAATAATTCACTACCTATTCTTTCGCGAGACACCTTGTCTAGCATTTTTAGGTTGGATGAAATTGCTTTAGTAAGTTCAGAATTCATTTGACGGGTGCCATGCTTTTCTGCATCAAGAAAACGAAACGCTCTCATGATTCTCAATCCATCTTCCCCTAATCGATCTGATGCATTGCCAACAGTGCGTAAAATTCCCGCTTCTAAATCAGCTGCACCGTTGAATAAATCAATTAATTTCCCTTCAGAATCAATTGCCATAGCGTTAATTGTAAAATCTCGTCGAGATAAATCTCCTTCAATACTGTCGCCGAATTCAACATTATCTGGCCGTCGTCCATCACCATAACTCCCCTCACTTCGAAGAGTGGTTACTTCCCAAGTCCGTTCACCAGTGTCTAATCTGACCATTATAGTACCAAATTCTTCACCTACGGCTATTGATCTAGGAAATATTTTCTTTACTTCTTCAGGTGTCAAATCGGTAGCAATATCTAAATCGGTCTTCGGTGAATCATTTAATGCATCACGAACCCAACCTCCGACTATCCAGGCGCACCCAACCTGCCGTAATCTCTCCAAAACGGTGAAATCTTCCGAACTTAGTTTACCCAAGTCGACCTCCATGACCATGCCACTCACCGATTCGCAATCATACCTTCGGGCGTCATACATATGAGTAAATCACTCTTCGGTGGCATATGAAGGTTGAATTGGTCCCCCTCGAGTTACTTCGGCCCCATGAAGAAATTATAATAAAAAAAGTCAACCAACTCGAAAAAATGACTCATCGATGGAATGCATATACCAAACCTCTTCTGCTCGATCGAAATACTGGAACAATTCTCGATGGGCATCATAGATATGAGGTCGCACAGAGATTGAAGTTGAAGTGCGTACCTTGTGTGATGATTGATTATCTCAATGATGATTCAATCGAATTAGATATTTGGCCGAATTGTGGTCGTGAAACTATAACGAAGCAAGATGTAATCGAATCAGCATTGAGCGGAGAATTATTCTCTCCAAAAACCAGCCGTCATCGTTTGTCTGACCATTTACCTCCAATCGCAATTTCACTATCTCGCTTACGCGAGCCAGCAGTCTGAACAGTCAACAGATTATTGATTAGTCAAATTCAACGTCTAGATTCTATATCCTCGATGAAAAATCCAGCAATCTTAGAAATGAATTCATCATCCGAATTTTTGAGATTTTTGATAATTTCAATTGTTATTTCATCTACCTTTGTGCTTCCGATTAATTCCTCGATTAATCGTGTTCGAAGAGAACTTTCTCTAGAAGTGTCTGCGATGATGGAATTTCGTAACTTATTTGCATCAATTGAATAATTTCGACGTAAAGAACCAACTATCAATGTTTCATTTTGGGTTGTTTCCAAGCATTGTGTAAATGCACCTAGTTGTTTCCAATCTTTACCCTCTATGGCAGAAATAACCGCCTTGGTTAATCTGAAATCTCCATCTTCCATCCAATTTGGAATTTTTGAAGAGATAATCTCATCGTTCGATGAATTTTCAATCAGAAAAATGATTGCATCTTTCCGAGCGAGATGATTATTTTCGACAATATCGATGAGTAAATCATCTAACTCAACTTCAATTGCATCAGGGTGATTTCGAAGTAGAGAAACAGCGTCGGCCTGAACTTTTTTTGATGAATCAATTAATCCTATATACAGTAAATCTCCATCAATTTTTTCCATTTTGCTCATCGACTGTATCGCCATTGAGCGGATTCCACTCGATTCATTCTCCATCCCATCGCGGTTCACTTCTTCGAGGTTTGCAGCGATGGAAAATTTAGTTGCCCAAGCGGCATTGCGAACTACTGCAACTTCGTCTTGGCAAAGTTTAGATAAAATTGGTTTACAAGATTTTCCAACACGATTAGCGATTCGAGCTGCGCACATTCGAAATTCTACTCTTTCTGATATCGCTAATCGCTGTATCAATTCAAGATCCTTAGGCTTTGCCCAAATTCCTATGGCTTGTATCGCCTTAACACGGAACCATTCATCAGAATCATCCAGTAATGGTTCAAAGGCTTGAATTGCGACCGGGTCATTAATTTCGAATAATCTTCGAACCGCTCGACGTCGATGTCGAACATCAGCGCTACGAAGATTGCGCATCGCTGCTCTTACCATGATTTAACGAGTGAAGTCGGTGGCATGAACGCTTTGATTCAAGGTACTAAATCTCGGTGTCCACCGGCCATTCCTACTTCCTCATCATCAGGTGAGCCGGGAGCTGCTAAATCCATTGAGAAAAGTTGCCCGAAAACCGGCCAAATTGGTGCTAACCATTCCATTTCTGACATGATTAAATCCATCACGGGATGTTCAAGAATTTCATCTTCGGTGGCATCTTCTGGGAGAATTGGTAAATCGATTGGAAGGTCTCTCAATGCAGCGACTAAATGTTCAACATTTTCAATCATCTCATCATCTAATTCGATGAGATCGATAAGTAGAGCAACAGCATCTTCTAGATGATCAGCCAATAAATTTGCATCGAGAGGATCCCTTTCTGCTTCACCCAAATCCATAGGTCCGAAAACCACTCCGCCAAGATCCGTATCGAACCAATCATTCCCTTGTTTTTCTCGTTTTAATAATCGTTGGTGAACTGGACCGCCAAACGGCCCCAAAACGAATCCTCCCTCGTCTACCATGACCTCGAGGGAAATCGGCATTTCTTTTACCGCGCCGGTGATTAAAACTCGGTCTACGCCACGATCCATTTCATCTGGATTATCTAAGGCTGCAGGCGATAATACTCGCATCAACCCTCTCGCAGAGTGTTTCTCGAGTCGTCGACTCGTGTAATCGCGAACCTCGGTGTGTGGTTCGACGATTGAGACCATTCCATCAGGTCCGAGCACTTCATCAAGAATCGCTGAGATGTAACCTCCTTTCGAACCCATTAGAAGCACGTGTTGTCCTCTACGTAGTTCGAGGTGGTGCAACAGTGTCAGAATCATGTGTGGAGCAGAAATCGTCTTCGCTGCGCCAACTTCTGTTATCAGGAAAGGTACCGGGCTATCATACCAAAACGGTTCGGCAGAAAGCTCGGTAAAATCCCGGACATCGACAATTTTCATCGCATCGGAAACACGAGAATCAATGGGAACTCCCGCTGCTTTGAGTCTTTCAAGCAAATCGTCGATTTCAGCCAACCACGCCACTTCCGAACAGAAGGTTCAACCACTAATCATTTGAATACAACGCTCGCCCGTTCTCCCGTGGGGCCCGTGGTCTAGGGGTTATGACGTTGCTCTTACAAAGCGAAGATCACCGGTTCAATTCCGGTCGGGCCCACCATTAATTTTCATCCATAAGCTGGTGGATACTGTATTGAGGACCGGTTTCACTTGTGCACTTATTCAATATCTCAAACTTTCTGATTCACTATTACGAACAAAAGTCCGAATTCTTTTGATTGAATCTCTGCGGGAGGCATTTTTAATCGCAGTAACAGAGCCGGAATATCGTATTTGCTTTCAAGATCATCACTTAACATGTGGATAATCCCATTTTCTGGGACTTCTCTGATACAATCTCTGAGCAATTTGATTGGGATTGGACATTTCTCCCCGCGCACATCAAGAATATGTGGAAACTCTTTCATGTATTCACCTACAAATCTAATCCAAAGGCATCTACTCCATAATTCTGTTTGTTGTCTATTTTTTTGTCGAAACTGACAAAATGTTCGGTGAAAGAGTCAAGAAGGTCGCCCATGAGCCAGTAGCATGGTTGACGAAGCCTCAGGTCTAGCCTCTCGTGTCACTCGACGCCTACGTAGGCGTGGTTGGACCGTATCCACTGCTGAGTCGTGTACCGGTGGACTTCTCGCATCTCTGATTACCGATATATCAGGTGCGACCCAATGGTTTCAGCAGGGTTGGGTAGTCTATTCTAATGAAGCAAAGATGCGCGAACTCGGTGTCGAAAAATCAGCTTTCGATCAGGATGAGGCGGGCGCTGTTTCACATGAGGTCGCTGTTCAAATGGCTCGCGGTGCCAGATATCAATCGGGTTCAGATGTAGCCATTTCGATTACTGGAATAGCCGGACCTGGGGGCGCGACTGTGGATAAGGAAGTCGGGCGTGTTCACGTAGCGGTAATCGCCCGAGATTATTTTTTGGTCAGGAGAATGGATTTTGGTGAAAATGACCGTTTAGATAACAAAAAATCCTTCGCAGTTTTCGCACTTCGCTTAACACTAGAGGCTCTCGATCGAGTAGATGGCCAAGATGGACAGACAGAAGAATCTCAAGACGATGGAGATGTTGAGAATATCGATCGATCAAAATTAGAACCTTCTTCAGAAGAGTGGGAAGGTGGGCTAGCTTGGGATGGGGGTCAATCCACGGTAGCTGAAGAAATTCAGAAAGTCGACCTTGCTGCCTTAATCGATTGGGATGAATGAGCGATTCATAACGATATTATCATGAGCGTATTCAGTTGACCTCAGTTGGATGGGGTCGGCAGACTGGGCGGAACGGCAGCAGATATTGCTTGCAGCCGGCATTCTGGTAACGGGTCAAGATACTAAAAAAAAGATTGAAAATTTACCTGATTTGACTCCACTTATCGAGGCAGCAACCTCGTCTCAAGTTCATGTTTTATCATCAAGGTCAATAGATGAATTACTGATGTTGGTACCATCCTCTGAATCGATAGAAATTTCAACTCAGGTAGTAAAATCAGCTCAAGCAACTTTGCCAGCTCCTGACAATCCCTCTCCTATTGGTCGGGTTATTGCTCCAATTGATTCACCGAAAATCACCCCATCTCCCCGTCCACATGGATTGTCGCACTATAACTTGGCAGATTTCCCGATGCTCGCGACTGATGTTGATTCAGAAATTGAAATTCATTTTGATATTACAGGTAATTCGGTTACCGAAGGAAAGATGGCCGACATGAGGTCGTGTTTTTCAGATCGATTAAAAAAAATTCGTAACATGATGTTGACAGGAGGTATTTTGCCACGCCGTCCGATATCGAATGGAGAGGCGTGGCGAAATCGACAACGATATTCATCGAATGAATATGAAGTTACGATAATTGGATTAGTCAATGGCCCAAGATGGACGAAAAATGGGAATTTAATGTTCATGGTAGAGGATGAAACCACTCAGATTCAATGTTTTCTAAAACCACCTGCTGGAGCGAATCCATTGCACGCTGCCCTCGATGGTCTGATGAATGATGATGTAGTCGGTGTGAGTGGTCATTTTGGTGGAGATCAAACCGATTTATTTTTCTGCTCTAACATTCATTTACCACCATTAAAACCACGTGCAAAAACTGCTGCGAGCGCCGACCAAGCAGTCTCAGCAGCCTTCCTTTCCGACACTCATGTCGGCAGCAATACTTTCCTTGAACCACAATGGCAGAAAATGATACAGTGGTTCAAAACCGATTCATTAGCGAAAACAATTCGATATTTTGTTCTGAGTGGTGATGGAGTCGATGGTGTCGGAATTTATCCAGGGCAAGATCGTCACTTGGCAATTAAAGATCTGTTCGATCAGTATGGGAAGTTAGCAACTCTTCTCGAAGAATTACCTGATTGGATTGACATTATCATACTACCTGGTAATCACGATGCCGTTCGACCTGCCGAACCACAACCTGCTCTAACGGCTGAGGTTCAGCAATATTATTCGGACGCAGTTTTCGTAGGAAATCCTTGTGATTTCAGCCTTCACGGTGTTCGTATCTTATCATATCACGGTAAGAGTATCGACGACTTCGTCGCCGGACTGCGCTCGGTAACATATGCGAAGCCAGAGATGGCAATGCGGGCGATGTTAGAGCGCCGGCATCTCGCACCGTCTTGGGGTGGCAAAACTCCACTTTCACCAGAGCCAGAGGATAGTATGGTCATCGGAACGGTTCCGGATATTTTCGTCACCGGTCATGTTCATGGGCAATTCGTCAGCGATCATAAGGGAACAACAATCGTTCATAGTTCAACTTGGCAAGACCAGACCGATTATCAGCGAATGTTAGGATTCCAACCGAAGCCTTGTATTCTAACCGTCATTAATCTTCATACTCACGCGAGTGCATCGATTCCATTCGCTTGAATCCTTTTTCTTGTCTTACTGAGTAAGAAAAATTATTTTTTTTCTTTGTTTTCTCTGCTTCGACAATCTTCGGTTTGACATTGAATAGATTCAAAATAGTCCGAATTATCTGAGATTTCGGCAATTGGCACGAGTGGTGCTAATTGTCCATTGGCAACGAAAAGGCTCGGTCCTGAATTGAGAAAATACATCGAGCCAAGACGACTTCGAGAATCTTCAGGAGTAGCATTGGTTTTGGTTGCACATTCACCAGTGCAACCATCAGCAAACGCAACGTATACTCGACCTTCTCTGTCGATGTGTAGATCATTGAAATCCAATAAATTTCGGTTTGATCCACCAATGTCTCGACAATCACCACTGTTCAAACATATTGCACCGATTTGCACAGGATCAGCCGATACACGGGTGGTATAGAATACCGGGCTTGGGTCGAGAGCGTTTAGGCTATAGGTGATGTACAGATAATAACTGACGTTTCCATTTGCATAGTGAGCGTTTCCATTCCACGGATTTCCATCTAAGTCGGTTTGGTTCAACTCACTACTATTTTCACTACCAAGATAAGTGATGGCAATACGACCTGCGTCTCCAGCATCGATTTGTGGGAAAGTTGTCGAAATAACTTCAACTGGGCTAATTCTAATACTTTCTTGTTCCCATGACTCTCCCGAATCAGTACTCCTCGACATGTAGACTCCTTCATTTGCGCCTGTCCAGATGTGATATGCATTGGATTCAGTGTCAGTTCCAACCTCTGAATTTTTTCTTGGATTTGGAGTTCCAACATCCTCTCCCATCGTTCGATCAAACCAAGTTAAACCATTGTCATTGGAAACGATGACGGTGGGTGTTTCGACCCGGGGTGTCACGTAGACGGTACCATCAGGTGCTGAAGTGATGGCTCCATGGAGTCCACCGTTGGTGGTGGCCAATCCGAAAATCTGGCCACCGGCCTCAAATGAAGCACCCCCATCAAAACTAGTGAAGCAAAAGATGCCTGCGAGTTTGTTGTAACAATAGTACACAGCCGTTTCATAGAATGTTTGGGACAATTGACCACCGATTCCATACCCACTGCTCGTCCAAGGGCCCGTTGCCAGTTTGATGTGATCATTGATTGGAGTCGTACCTGAGTCATGTGCATTGCCTATCCAAGTTTCTCCATCATCATCGCTCCAACAAATCCAAGATGTTTCCAAACCCTGCATCTGCACATTGAATATTCGATCAGTAATCGGATCGACCCACCCCCATGGGTCATTGGTTTGGAACGCACACATGGGGCCTGAGACATTTTCCCAAGATTCGCCGTGGTCGCAAGAACGCATGACCTTCTCAAAGGCAATGAAGAAAATGCAACCACTCGACGTGATGCCGAGGCTAGGTTCAGCTCCATCCTCACCGACACTACTGAAAGCGAATTGCATCGGAATCATTGGGATGTCGAGGCTGATTCCATCAGGTCCTGAGACATAGGTTCCGCTCGGTAATTCCTCTTTCTGCTGAGGGTTAGGTGGGCCATCGTTTTGTACACAGCCAGAAAGTGCGACTGTTAACATCAAGATGCTGACGAGTAAAGCCACACTTCGCATAGTCATTCGCACTAACGGTGGCGTATGTATCTTATCGAACTTTGAACTAACTGACAATTTAGTCAATCAATAGTATTAGGAAAGCTTTCATTAAAAATTGTCGACCATATTCGAGTCAGATCCATGTCTTCGATTATCGGCACTCCTGCTGCGATGAACGCATCTTTTGCTCGTTCTCTAGCTGGGTTAAATCCGATGAAATGAGATCCTGGAATTTTCATTGATAAATCTGTACTGGAATCACCGACTGACCAAATTTTAGTTGTGTCGAATCCATTGATTATTGCTAATTTTGTAATCATTAGGCCTTTGTCATGTGAATCAACCTTGGATGGAGATGCACCGAGGAGGTATCCTTCATCATTCCAAGAAAAATCGTTTGCCGCCCAATCATCGACCTTGAGCATATGTGCAATTGTGCCTATGAACCTAGCCACTCCTGAGGAAACGATGGCAACATATATTCCTCGATTTTGTAATTCTTCGATAACTGCTCGTGCACCAGGCATTAGTTTGACTCCAGAAAAACAACGCATAATTTCGTCTAAATGAATTTCCGGTTGCAATTTCAACCACATTCCGACGTCATTAGCCATGAATTCATCATCGGTAATTTCTTTGTTGAGGAATTTTTCGAGCATAGCATAATTTTCTGTTCCAAAATGATTGTGAATCATTTGCCAAGATGAGCCACAGTTAACGAGGACACCATCACAATCGAAAACCACTGCCTGAACTTCGCTCATGCTTACTTGGGTGCAAAGCCTTTGGTTTAGATTATACTAATCGAACGGATGCCTTCATTGGTAGGATTGGGTTGCATTATTCGTGAGTGATGGGTATACGGTGAAGGCTGTCATGGTCAAGATGCTTTTTTTCGGTCCTCTTGCTGAAAATTTAGGCGAGAGGGAAGTTGTAACCACTCTCGAGATTGGGACAACTTGCAATCAGTTAATCGAGTTATTCGAGTTAAGCAATGTCGTAGCGGATGGTGTGGCGGTTGCAATCGATGGTCAGATTGGTGCAGACCGTAATTCAGCATTGAAAGATGCAAGCGAAATTGCCTTTCTTCCACCTGTTTCAGGTGGTTGAGAGGTGATTGAGCCGAAGCCTTTGAACGGGAAAGCCTTCACCTCGACTTGATAGCATGGCATTAGGCTCAACTGAAATCATCATTCTTTTCATCGCTGCACTGTTCCTTTTCGGAGCAAAGAAGATTCCTGAATTAGCCCGTAGCGCTGGACAAGCAAAAGGTGAATTTGAGGCTGGACTAAGGCAGGGCATGTCCAAATCTACCGCTGAGTCAGATATGGATCGTGGTGGAAAAACCGAATCGTATGTTGCTGAAGAAGAGTGATTTATTTCAGCGTTTTTTCCGAATTCGTAGCCTTGCTCCACAATCGGGGCAATCTCCAAAATCTTTTTTCCCAGAACTTGTTGATTCTGGAATTGGTTGAATGGATTTACATCCGCTGCAGATTAATTGCCAATCCCACATCGATCGAATGCCTTCGGTAGTTACAGATATCCATTTTAATCCGGATTTTTCTGCGAGATTTTGTAGGCGATAATCATCGCTGACCAACACCGCTTGAATTTCGATAACCAGTGCGAAAATTGACAAATCAGTCTCTGAAAGTCCTGCCATATCTCCACTCAATCTAGCAATTTCTGTCGCTTGTGTAACAGAATTTTTCGAAGGTTCTCGCCATTGTAATTCAACCGAATCGATAACTATCTCCCTCTCGGGTGCGATTCGTTGTAATTCTACACGTTGGCTTGGCACTGCAAAGCAGCCTCGCATCCGATTCATCGGCCAAGCTATCAGCGCTGCCGTATCCAGAACCTCTTCGACCATAGTATAGCGAATCCGCCGGCACATATCAGGGGTCGGGTTCAGCAATCCTTTGCTGTCTTAATCAGAAAACCTTCATGCAGGAAGCAAAGGACGAACGCTTGTTAGCATGGCTTCTATGACTAGTGTTTACGATTCTATCCTCGAATGGGCAGATGGTTTAGGGCTTGCAGGACTTGCAATAATTTCATCGACTGAGGCGGCATTTCAGCCGATTCCGCCTGATCTAATAGTCTGGCCGATGGTTCTTGCTGCCGATTCAAATATCGCAATTCTTGCAATTGTTCTCGTCGCAACAATAGCCAGCGTGATTGGTGCAATTGGTGGATATGGTATCGGGATGTACGCTGGAACTTGGATTCTTGAGCGATTTGTTTCCGAAAATACAATTACAAAATTAAATGCATTAATTGAGAGATACGGTGCTGCTGGAGTTTTCATCGCCGCAGTTTCACCGATTCCATACAAGGCTCTAGCTTGGATAGCTGGCGCTGGAAAAATGGATTTCCGTCTTTTCATAGCAGCTGGGCTATTTGGCAGAGGAATCAGGTTTGGTTTAGCAGGAGTTTTGTTAGGAATTTACGGTGAATCTATGAAATCATATTTAGATTGGAAGACCTTTACAGCGATTTCTTTAATCGGTGCAGTTTTGATAATCCCGTTATTTAATTGGTGGCAAAATCTTGCGGTTTCTAAAGAAAATGAAGATTCTATCGCTTGACAAACACGGCAACCCAAGCCGTCTCGATTGAATTTTATGGCTACCTTTTGACCGTTTCGATTATGAGGGGGTCGCGGCTCGGCGGCTTTGTCGCTCCTGTGGTGTAGTACGGTCCATCATTCCGGGTTTTCATCCCGGCGACCCGGGTTCAAATCCCGGCAGGAGCACCATTTACCCGGATACTAAGAGATAAACTGTGTTTTCTCATAATTTGGTTGGATTGAAATTGCTAATTAGCAAGATTGGTGATCATTGCATCGATAGTATCTGGATTTACATCTTTGTTGCGACCCGATACACAGGAGCGCCCAATCACATCGGCGCCGATGTAGGAGAATTGCTGGCGCATAGCCATGATTACATTCTCGCCACCGCCGCCACTGTGAGTGGCTAGGCCGACTGGCTTTCCTGTGCACATGTTTCTGAAATTTTCCCAATCCCTTGATATCCATGCAATCGCATTGTTCAGAGTAGGCGGTATCGAACCGTTATATTCAGGTGCAACAATGACCCATGCATCGGCCTGAATCATTCTTTCTATTAGATCGGATATATCTGGTATTTCATCAGGATTTTTTGAACGAGCCATAGTGAACAGAGGAAGATCCATTTCAGCTAAATCGATAACTTGGCTCGAATGGCCTAGATTCGATGCGGCCTCTGAAAACTTTTCTGCTAATTCTTTGTTCACACCAGATGTTGCGCTAATCATCAGGAGTTCACTCATAGTTCTGCGAGAGGCTATGCTACTTCAACTGCAACCACTTGTATTTTTCACTCAGTTTCAGTTCTCTTCTCTTCTTCTATCGCCGCACGGACTTCATCCATGTTGAGATTCTGAAGTTGTGTGACTAAATCTTTCAGAGCATCTTCTGGAAGTGCTCCTGGTTGGGAGAATACGCCGATTCCTTCCTTGAAAGCAATTGTAGTTGGAATCGATTTAACATTGAAATATCCTGCTAGTTCTTGTTCAGTTTCCGTGTCGATTTTTCCGAAAATAACATTTGGAAACTCCTCTGATACGCGCTCGTAAACAGGCTCGTAAGCCTTGCATGGACCGCACCATTCTGCCCAAAAGTCGAGGATAATCAACTCATTGTTTTCGATGATTTCTGCGAACTCGGGTTCGGTGATATTGACTGCTGCCATGGTCGATTCGCTCGACCTGACCCTTTTCAACCCGTGGGCGATCAAATCAACTAATCTGTATGATTCCTATGTCAAATTATTCAATCGACTTCACAGATAGAAATTGGAATATTTTGAGCAGTCGCCATGTTAATGATAATTCTTGTCCATTTGCTGGTCGCAGAAGGCAGAGCTAAGACATGACTGGCCGAATCGAGAATTTTTGCAGTCAATGAATTTGCAGCTTCTGGTCGCCCACTATCTTGTAACCCCCTATCTGGGTCATCCCATTCTTCAGCAAAAACTGCGATTGCAACAGAATTATTGTCTGCCCAACGCTCAGACATGTAATCAACTCCTGATGCCCCACCTACGATGATTAAATCAGGATATCCATTTTCTTCAATCCAATTTTCAATCACTTCTTCAAATACTTCAAAATCGTAAAACCTACTGCTTCCTACAATTGCTAGATTAATCACATTTCCATCTTCATTCAGGTCACGTTTTCCTAACGCATTGACCACTTCTTGTCCTGACGACGCTACCACTAGTTGCCTTCAGATTGGTTGTTGACCATAAAGGTCGGCTAATAAATTCTAGATATTCTGTTAAAATGGAATATTTTTTTCGAATCAAGGAGAATTTTTGAATTATTCGCGCCCTCTTCTTGATAGTTAGTAAGCCGTCCGCAGACTCAGGGTGATATGATGAATCACGACGTTGAAGCGATTCGAACACACTTTCCAATCCTTGAGAGAGTTTTACCAAATGGTAAGCAATTAGTCTATTTTGACAACGCCGCAACGACACAAAAACCACTTGTAGTTATTGACGCAATGTCGGATTTTTACAAAACCTACCATGCGAATGCTCATCGCTCAAACCACACACTTGCAGACGAATCTACCACGGCACTCGAAGAGGCACGTGACAAACTGTCGTCATTTTTTGGCGCCAGTGAGAGTTCTATGATCTATACTGGTGGTGCTACCGAGGCGATGAACCTAATCGCTTATGGCTGGGCTCGGTACAATCTCGAAGAAGGCGACGTAGTGGTTACAACTGAAATGGAACATCACGCAAATATCGTTCCTTGGCAAGAATTATCGAAGGACATCGGTATCGAGTTGAGATTCGTTCCTTTCGATACCGAAGCTCGTAAATTGGATTATGGGGCACTCGAAGTTGCTGCACAAGGTGCATCATTAGTTTGTGCTGGCCATGTTAGCAATGTTCTCGGTGTTCGTAATGATGTTGAGCGAATAATTAAAATTGCCCACAGTAATGGTGCACGAGTTGCCTTGGATAGTGCTCAAGGTGCACCACACGAGAAAATCAATTTTGATGAACTTGGCGCAGATTTCTGTGCTATTGCCGGTCATAAGATGGCAGGTCCAACAGGCATTGGTTGCCTACTTGTCAAAGCCGACGCATTAGCAGAAATGGGGCCATTCTTGACCGGTGGGGCAATAATCACAAGCGTCACTACTGAAGGTACTCAATTCCAAGATGGATATGCTATGTTTGAGACCGGTACTCCTCGTATGGCTGAAGCGATAGGTTGGCGAGCAGCAGTTGAATGGTTAGAAGATAATATAGATTTTAATATTGCACATCATCATATTCATGGCATTGCATCGTGGATGTCTAGTGAAATGGAAAAAATCCCAGGTATCACTATTTTCGGTGCTCCAGGCAGAGATGATGGAGTTGGAGTTGTGTCTTTCTTGCATGAATCAATTCTAGCTCAAGATATGGGTTATTTACTAGACGCTGGTGGTTTTGCAATACGAACTGGAACACACTGTGCTCAGCCCTTGCTTGAGGCGATGGGAGTCGCTTCGACAAATCGTGCTTCAATCTGGATATACAATACGATGGCAGAAGCCGAAGCATTCATTGTTCATCTACGCGATATTGTCGATAGATTTGCATAATTTTATTCATCGATTTTCGAGCCATCGTTCTAAGCATTAAAAATAGAGGGTAACTGGGATTGATTATGCCGGAGGGGAGTTGGCCTGAGAATATCGATGAAATCATCGAAGAATTTGCTGATTGCTTCGATTCAATGGAGCGGTTCGAATTATTATTCGAATATGCAAAAAAACATCCCTTCCCTCTACATATCGATGATTGGACTGATGAAAACATGGTTCACGGTTGTCAATCTCGGGCACATGTGACTTGCGTTACAGACTCTGAAGGTAAAATTCGCGTTAGTGGCGGTGCGGATGCTCAAATCGTTCAAGGCTTGATGGCAATCTCTTCTTGGGTTATCAACGGCCAATCACCAGAAGCTGTTGCTGAGCATGATCCAAAGTATATTGAAGCGATGGGATTGAGCCAAATCTTAACTCCAAGTCGAGCGAACGGATTTATGAATATGATATCAAAAATCAAAAAATCCGCTCGAGCAATGTTGGAGTGATGAGGGATAAATATGGTATCAGAATCAGATGTACGCGAGTCATTGTTTGAGGTCGAAGATCCGGAAATGAAAATTTCGGTCATAGATTTAGGATTGATATACAAAGTTGAAATAGATGGTGAACACACAGAAATCGATATGACTCTAACAAGTCCTGGTTGTCCGATTGCACCTGAATTAATGGCGGCAGTTCATCGAGCAGCACTTACTACTGATGGCATTGAAAGCGTCCATATTAATCTGATATTTTCGCCGCTTTGGGACCCAAAGGTTCACGCAACTGAAGATGGTCAATTTGAACTCGGCATATTCTGAAAATAGACTTATTCTAGAGTCATTTCGGCCGCACGAACAGTATTAGACATCAACATAGCAATTGTCATCGGACCTACTCCTCCGGGGACTGGGGTGATGTGTCCAGCAATTTCGGCAGCAGCTGGATCGACATCTCCAGCAAGGCGGCTTCCGCTATCTCGTGATTCGTCGACAACTCGATTGATTCCAACATCAATCACAGTCGCTCCGGGCTTGATCCAATCGGCCTTTACAGTCGCTGGTCGACCGATTGCTGCAACAATGAGATCTGCTTCTCGGCAGATTTTAGCAGCATCTTTGGTTCGTGAATGGGCTATGGTCACGGTTGCATCAATACCTTTCTGAGCGAGGAGCAGAGCGAGGGGCATTCCAACTATGCGGGAGCGCCCGATAACTACGGCTTTAGCTCCAATCAGGTCGATTTTCGCATTAGCAATCATCGCCATTACGCCGGCTGGAGTGCACGGTAGAAGTCCATCTGATTTACCCATCACAAGACGGCCTAAGTTCATTGGATGAAAACCGTCGACATCCTTTGCTGGCTCAATCGCTTCTGTGATTGCTAATTCGTCCGTGCCAGTGGGAGTAGGGCTTTGGACAAGAATTCCGTGAACAGTATCATCAGTATTCAGGTCAGTAACAACTTGCATCAATTCTAGTTGAGAAACGTTTTCGGACAGATCGATTCGGGTACTACGAATTCCAGTTCTTTCACATGCGCGTTCTTTGTTTCTCACATACACATGACTGGCCGGATCATTACCGGCTAGAACGACCGCGAGATGCGGCTCAATTCCTTGTGATTTCAGAGATGCGACACGCTCGGCTAAATCGCCTTCAATCCGCAAGCCGAGCGACTTCCCATCGAGTAGAACTGCACTCACGTTCGATGCGTAGACTCTCTCATCCTTCATTGTTAGGGATACCCTGACACTCTACTAAATCTCCTATTCAAAGAATTCAAACCCTATTTTATAATTAATAAATCCCCTCCAATTTATTTACTAATTCTACGATTAGTGGAATCGAATTAGTTGGAGCCCCAGGAGGGAGTCGAACCCCCGACCGTCTGATTACAAATCAGGTGCTCTACCGGGCTGAGCTACTGAGGCTTAAGCGGCGACGAGAACCTTCAGCACTTGAACCCTACACCTAGTGGGGTTGCGTATAGCCGACGGATTGATGGATGAAAGGTGCCACGCAGAGCCATGTCGGAGGGTGAAACGAGTTCTTCTTCCCCCGGATATCGCCGGATGAACCTAATTATTTCAGCATGGGTATGCCTCGTCATCGGTACTGGAATTATTCTCTATTCCGAAACTTCCCCTCTCCTCCTCGCCTTCGCTGTGCCTATTGCAATCGCTGGAATTATCCTCCTCCTAGTCGGTTTACGATTACCTAACGAGGAGGATGTCGATCCGGCTGAGATAGCGGCATGGGAACCTGATGCAACGATGCTGCCTGAAGCGGGTAGGGTGATGTATCGCATCGATACGACTCTGAATCAACCGATTCGAACCTCAATATTATGCGGACAATGTGGCAATTTAGAGTGGGTTGAAGGTGGTAAACCGAAATTTTTTGATTGTATATTTTGTAATGCGAAACTTTGGGAAGAGGAAGAATAATGATTCCCTCTCAATGTATGAGCGGCAATCGTCAAGTGTGAAATCCAACTCGAAACGCCCGAGGAATCAAAGTGCCACTCAACAATAACCAACGTCGGATGCTGCGCGTAATGCACGGCGATGCTGAACGTACTTGGTCGTTGAACGATTTGTTGGCTGCAACAGGATGGAGTGATCAAGTTCATGTCTCTGGTGCTGGAAAAGAGTTAGCAGAGGATGGGTTAGCTGAGATTTCAGAGTCACAATCATCGATGATTTATCTTGGTAAAGAGGGTGCATCAGCTGTTGAAAACGGTCTGTTAGAAGCGCGCATTTGGAAGTGGTTTGAGACAGTAGACGACTCAAACCGAAATATGGCAGGGCTTTTTTCTGCAGGTTTCGAGCGTCATGAGGCAGGACCAGGGGTCGGCTTGTTAAAGGCGCTCGGCGTCAGTATTCAGAGTGGTGTTTTTGTCGCTGAAAATAAAAAATCGATAGCAAAAATAATCACGTCTCGCACCGAATTTATCGAATCCATTGGTAAAGGAGTATGTCTAGATGAACTCGATTCGGCAATGATAAAACATTTCTCTAATCGAAAAAATTTAATTTTTATCGAAGAAAATACGACTCGCACCTGGACTTTAACTAATGCTGGAAAAGATATTGGCGAGTCTGAGTTAGTCGATGTCGAATTAATCGGAGAGGTTACACCAGAATTTTTGCAAGGAGAAAATTGGCGCGATGTGAAATACAAGGCATTCGATATCGATGCTCCCGCTCCAATTCCGATGGGTGGCAGGCCCCATCCAATGCAATCTCTAATCGAGAGAATTCGCTCGGTCTTCCTCGAGATGGGTTTTTCTGAAATCGAAGGAGATTATGTCCAATCTGCCGGATGGAATATGGATGCACTCTACATTCCTCAATCCCATCCAGCACGAACTATGCAGGATACTTTCTATCTCTCGAATCCTGAAAAAATTGAACTCGATGAAAAAACCCTGAACATATGGTCGGCTGTACACGAATATGGTCATGACACAGGTAGTCGCGGATGGGGCTCAACTTTTGATAAGGAAGAATCGCAAAAGGCTTTATTGCGTACTCATACGACAGTCAATACCGTCAAATATATCTCCCAAAATCCAAATCATGCATGCCGAGTTTTTGGCATAGGTCGGGTTTTCAGGCAGGAAACAATTGACCGAACCCACCTTCCTGAATTTCACCAAATTGAAGGTATTATTCACGAACCTGATGCCAACCTTTCGATGTTAATTACAACCTTGAAAACCTTCTACACGAAGATGGGCTATCCTGATGTAAGGGTTCGACCTGCATACTTCCCATATACCGAGCCATCTGTTGAAGTCGAAGTTCTATGGCGAGGGGAGTGGCTCGAATTGGGTGGTTCAGGAATTTTTCGTCCAGAGGTTACCGAGCCACTCGGAACAGAATGGCCGGTCTGTGCTTGGGGGATGGGGCTCGAGCGGCTCGCTATGCTCGTGCTAGAGCTGAACGATATTCGCGAACTCTACCAACCTGACCTTGAGCGCTTGAGTCGAATGCCGATCCTTTGAATGCAAATCTGGCCACTGAAGCCATTACGAGCATAGATAACAGAATCATGCCACTATTCGGTGGTAATGATTTCAACCAAGGTACTGAAAAAATTCCTTTTTCTACTGATTGG
Organism: uncultured Candidatus Poseidoniales archaeon; assembly: GCA_963934165.1. Classification (GTDB taxonomy): domain Archaea; phylum Thermoplasmatota; class Poseidoniia; order Poseidoniales; family Thalassarchaeaceae; genus MGIIb-O2. The sequence continues at coordinate 103,434 of CAWVXH010000001.1, read as the reverse complement.
TCACCACCTGGTGGTGGACCTGCGTCACAATCTTCTGGAGGCGGTCCGATTCCAGGACCCCATACGTCTCCATCAGGAGGCCCTCCTGCACAGGGGTCATCTCCATCACCATCACCTGATGGCAATTCACCACCATAGCAATTGATGAAGTAAGGGAAACCAATGCCGCCTTCTCCATTAATCATAGTGGTATGGTAATGATAAATGCCCTCAGGCCAGTCAGGAGTTACACTAAATATTCCATTACAAGCATCCAATGTTCCAAGGTCCTGAATATATTCATAGTCATCAATTCCACCAGAACCATCTGCTCCATCCTTAAGTCGATATGAAGAAGTCATTTCAACAACTTCTCCATTCTCATTCCATCCAGTGAAACCATAAATCGAATTCCCGTCAAATGCAAAACCTACAATCTTTGAATGTGTATTCAAAGTTCTTTGAGAGTCTAAATTGTAATCATACATTGTTTCCCCTTCTGCTGCGTGCCAATGTATACAATTTGCATCAGCATGGTAATGATATTCGCCTCCAGGTCCTGAATGACCATGACATACTCCAAGGTCTACTGGCTGTTCGCCTTCTTCTTGTTCATATGCGCCTTCTTCTAAAGCAACTGCATCACCACCAGGTCCATCTTCTGGACCATATATTGCTACTCCTGTAACTGTGAATGCAATAGAACCTCTAATAGCTGCCATGACGCAACCATCTGAACTAACTGTAGGATTACAGTTAGGGTCATCAGTTGGTGTCAATGGTATGGTATAACTCATAGATTGAGCAGTTGCACAGCATCCAATTGAAGACTCGAAATCATGATTTGGTAAGCCATTGGTACTAATTGTAATATTCTGATCCTCAATAACAAAACTTAGATTGCACATATGATTATCTGGTTCCTCTGTACTATAATCGTCGACAACTGGAACCTGTTCCTCGTCACATAGTAAAATTTCTGACCACCAAGCAGAAGAACCTGTTTCTGGAGCAGGATCATCATCATACTCACAACTGCCATCATCTTGTGTGGCAGCGCTATCGAAATTATTAGCCTCTGAATCAGTACATCCACGTACTGATTCATCATCATATTCACAACTGCCATCATCTTGTGTAGCAGCGCTATCAAAGTTATTTGCAGATTCATCAGTACAGCCTGCTACTGTTCCCTCATCATATTCACAAGAACCATCGTCTTCAGTTGCAGTGATATTGAAATTATTAGCCTCAGAATCAGTACACCCTCGTACTGGCTCTGTCACATTAAGGTATACCATTTCTAAAGCTGAGGAATCTTCCCAAGTACCACAAGTAGCTAATATTGAGATGGTGACATTGGATTCTATTTCCGCAGGGCCCCATAAAAACTTACCACTATCTGAAAATGGAAGGTTTAGACTAAATTCGTTAACATCGCTATCTGACCATCCCAATTCACAAGTATCTAGGTTCGGATGTATCAATCTACCATTAATTGTAGCACTATCCCCACGGACAAGAGTTATTTCATTATTATCAACTATCATAACAGTTGGATTCTCAGCAGGGTAGTGAATCGTAAAAACTGAGGTCCAACGAGATTCTTGACCAATCGAATCTAAAGCTATTATTTTCAAGGAGTGCTCCCCAATAGATAATTCAGAGATATAAAAAATAAGTGTGCCGTTTTCGTCAGGTAAGACTTCGAGCGATTGACCATCCATTGTGATGGTGATAGATAGACTAGGCATATCTTCATCAGAAATGGATAATTCGATTGAATCAGTGCTTCCAATTAAAATTTGATTTGGAATATTTCCATCGATTACTGGTGCGAGATTTTCTTTACTACCATCAAGGTCGTAGACCAAAGCCCCGAGTATTACACTACCAATCATTAATGCGGCGAGGAATATCGATCTTGCTTGATCTGCTGCACCCATTTTCAATCCCAAGGAGAGGGATTATTTGAATCAAATCCATCTTTCATTCATCGACTAGAGTTTTCACATCTTCGAGAAAGAGGTTCACATCCCAATTTGTTCCTGTCCATGCAATGCGTTTTCGCAATTCTTTATCGAGAATAAAGGTCACAGTCGAGTGGCCAACACCATACTCAGAAAGTGATTGTTCATGAGGGTCTTCTATTGGACTCGAGGCGTCATTTTCACCTTCGGTAACACATGTCAACATATCTTCACCTCTTTCGTATCCATCATCACACATGCAATGTGCCCCTCCACCTTCGCCCATAACCCAACCTCGGCCATTACAATCAATTCCGGGTGGCATTTGTGATAGATTCCCTCCTTCAGCAATCCATGCGAGATTAGTTCGCGAATCGAAAAGTGAATCTAGATGAGATTCATTTAGTACCGACCAATTCCACAATTCTAAGTCCCATGCATAAAGTTGCCAATTGGTTCCAGAATCAAGAGTAATATTTTCTAATTCAAGAGCGCGGTCTGAAAAATCCGATTTTTTTGCACTTGAAGCAATTTCAGAATAAGGTAAATCAATAGATGTCGTTGAGTTGTCGGGATGCATAACAACAACTCGATTCGTCGAACCTTCAGGAGGTTCACTTGCATTGATATGGTCATTATCTACAACAATATTCCATTCATCCCAAACTTTGACTAGGGTTGAAGCTTGATCTGCTGAGAGATGATCCCATTCAAGTCCCATGATTTCCATCCAAGCCGCAAACCGTTCGGGTGTGTCTCTTGCGGGGTCGATAGTGATTGAGAGGAGGATTACATCATCTGAGTAATCACCGAGGTTTTCATAGACCCAATCTAGATTTGCTGAAAGTGCTAAACAGATATCAGGACAAGATGTGTATAGGAATGCGACAACGACAACCTTCCCTTCGTATTCTGAAAGTGTAATATTTTCTCGATTCTGGTTCAATAATGAAAAATTTGGTGCGTCAGGAGGATTATTGTATTCAGTTCCGTTGATTTCAATATTTTCATTACCACCGATACAACCGGTCAATAATGATGTAATAATTATGAAACACGCTAGTAATTCTAATATTTTCATACATTATTCTTCCATCAATATTAGTATGTCTTCCATGACGAGTTCGGCGTTCCAATCTGTATCGCCCCACCAAACTCGTTGATTCATTTCTTTGTCAATAATTATTGTCCCTGTAGTATGGTCTACCCAGTAGCTTAGAGGATGGTGCATGACTTTGAGATCCTCACTTTCGGTTTGCGTTTCTTTTCCACAACCGGCGTCATCGACTTCTTCACCTTCTGGTGTATCTGCACATTCGTCAAAACCATCGGCAACTCCATCACCATCAAGGTCTGAATCATATGTTTCGAGCCCGACATCAAAATTAACCCAAACGGACTCAAGATCTTCGAGGTTTCCTGTAAGGTGAGGCCAATTGAGGCCTCTGTCACTCGCATAATTTGCAAGAACGCTTGTATTGTCTGTCCACGGGTCTACGGTGATGCTCAAGATTGCTACATCATTTTCGTAATGGTCGCCAAGTTCTTGTGAAATGTAAGCAAGATTTGCACTTACAATAGGGCAAATATCTGGGCATCGAGTGAATAGGAATGCGATTACAACTACTTTACCTTCAAGAGAAGAAAGAGTGAATTCTTGACCATTTTCGTCGGTTAAAGTAAAATCGTCTGCATGAATTGCTGGAACTATATCTTCACCGTAGAAAATGTCGATTTCTTCCTCTCCAAGGCATCCTGCATTCAGAATGCATAAAGTCAGAATCACTGCAATAATCGAATCCTTCATTCTTCTTCCTCAGATTTGTTCACAATTTCTTCATTGCCAATATTTTTTGTAATCCATATTAATGCCGACACACCAAATAATAGAATCCCCATTTTCGGGAGAATATTTTCTAATCCATTATCCGATGTGTCATTCGGTGCAACCCCTCCTCTTGGGAGTGAAAAATTTGGACTTGTATCGGTGTGATTATCCATCACAATCTGCAAAGTAATTGTTTGCCAGAGCGAATCATTAGAATAAATTTTAATTTCATATACTCCCGGTGACCAAGATAGATTATCTAACCATAAACCACATTCATCATTTGTATTCGTTGAGTTAGATGGACCAGCCGTACAATTCCAATCTAAATTCGAATCAGTAGGATGAGATAATCTCACATCTCGGCTGTAATCCACTGTATTATACAGTATGATACTACTATTTTCAGAAATATCATAGCTTGAGGGTTGTACACTACTATTTCTCATAATAAATGAGGAAATATCTGCACCATGGGCTGCAACTGTCGGAGTGAGTAAAATCGAGACTATTAAAATCGAAAAAATTCGACCGCCCAATTCCTCACCTCATTCGCCGCTTTCTTCAGCAGTCCATAGTGGGGGGTAATCAAATTCCGGATTGTAATCTTCATCAAATTGAACGACGTAAATTCCACTGACCATTTCTGAAATGTAGACAAATCCGCGAGGGTCATATTGTAATCCCCAATCGAAAGGTATCATGCAGGAAGCCCAACAATCTGCCATATCATAACCCATCTCTTCGATTGGATCTTCAATCCAAGTTGGTCCGGCTGGAAGGTAATATCCTACGGTGTGTGTCGGAGCTAATTCCTGAATCGCTTGGAATCCTCGGTCCGGTTCTGGAACTCCGTTTTCCCATACGATTTCATCCCATATTTTTCCGTGGTCGGTAGCCCATGCGCCAGCGTGGTAATGGGTGAAGTAAACCTCTCCCGCAGGTCCTGTATCACCATTGTGTGGGCTGTAAATATATCCGCCAGGGATGTAGTGTTGAGGATGGGTGCCGTTGCTTGTCATTCCTTCTCCAGGTAATCTCCACTTAGATACTAGGAATGGTTTCTCAGGGTCGGTCGTGTCGATTGTCCAAATATATCCTGTATGATTATCATTTGAACCATATTCAGGTGCTATATAGGTATAATGCCGCCAATTTTGTCCATAAACGGGGTCCTCATATCCTGTCCCACAGTTTGCTGGCCAAGTTTCCATCGGGTCTAATTGGCTAATTCCTGAACAGACCAGATGGTCGCTAGCAACTGCATAATGGATGTTATCATTTCCTTGGTTTGAATCCAACCATTCTTCTGGTGACATGTTTGCATGGCCTCCTCCTTCTGGTCCATACCAGCCTGAATCTGCTGAGGGGCACCCCATCCATCGGCCGACTTCAGGCGGCCATGAAATACCATATGGATCTGCTATAGTCGGCGGGTTAGAAACATCGACGAGGCGTAGACCGCCGCCCCAATATGAGATCACTAACATTTTCTGTTTAGTAATTGGATGGATGAAAAATACGTTATCGTGATTGAAGACAGTTCCACCACAAGTCGTGTCCGGTTCTGGAGTATATGCTCCCCATCGAATGATTTCACGACTTGAGTTTTGAGCACTATCATCTTGGCCTGGTAACCATGATTCGAATCCCATTGGTACATAGAATATCTGAGTCCCTTTGACCGGTCCACCACCTGCGACCATTTCTGGATACGGGTCTGCTCCGAATAGGAATAGACTGCATTCTTCGCGAGGGTCGAGAGCTCCACTCCAATCACAATAAACATTCAAATCTTGATTATGGAAACCTGCGGGTGGATTATTCCATTCCGCAACCTTAACCGGGCTGGTTTTGTCTTTGACATAAATGACATCAAGGCGGTTTGCACCGCTATTAGCATCGTCATCATTTGGAATTGGATCGAGTTCCGAATTCGTCAATTCGTGATTTATCAATACCCAATTGTTGTCTTTTGTGACTTTGATGTCAATAATCCGAGCAATCTCTGCATAATATGTCGACATCAGTTTGATATTGTTAGGCTCACTGATGTCAAGAATCTCAAATTGATTATAACTTGAAACATAAGCGAAACATCCACCTGATCCATCTGCGTATAATTTACAATCTTCATCGAAATTACCTTCGATGGTAATTTCAGAATTATCTCCCGGAGTCGGCCCTATATTTTTGAATTCATCAGAGCAAGGCCGACCCTGAGTGTCGTCAAATCCTGGTGGGGGTTTGACATTCCCATCACAATTCAGATTGTGATAATCTATTAGCTTTGCATTAGGTGTATTCAATCGATGCGATAGTAAATCGGTGTGAGAATGATTTTCATCTTCGATTTCGACTACAGGATCAATCCAAACCCAAACCGAATCATCAGTACCGTCAGGCTTGAACACAGCAATACAACCTGAAAGCGGTGCTGTCACCATTATGGCGACCATCAAAAGAAGTGGAATCGTGTATGATCTGGCCATGGGCATGCCTCTTATGTTTGACCGCGCTCTCAGATAGCAATTCAATGCAACGGTCAATGGTGTGTTTATTCAAGGGGTAATCCATAGGGTTTGTCTATGTCAAGTTGAACTATGTAAAGTCCGGTCGTGATACAGGAAAGGTAGGTGTAACCTTTGTGATATTCTGCCGCCCAGATGAACGGTGTCCAGCCAAAATCATAGTAAGAGCTGTCGAGAGGTTGTCCATCTACACCGTGTGAGATATGGTATCCTATCGTTGCTTCAAAGTGTATTTCAGTACGATTGGCATCGATATCTAATCCGCGTAACATCAATGTTTCAATATCAACAATCCATAATCCTGCATGATAACTCGAAAGATAAATTCGTCCGTCCCACGCCCCGCCTAGACTATTGTCTGGGAAACCCGGCAATCCTGTTTGGAAGATTTCAGTATCGGCGTTGTGAGGGCTGAATAGGAGCCATTCCTCACCGCCGGGAATATGATGGTCATCTGCGAATGGAATTTCCCAGCCATGAATCAATTTAGGCAAGAATGTCAATTTTCCATTCGTAACTTCGTAATCAGTAGTATCGATTAGATATCCCATTCCTGTGCCGATAGTGGTTTCGAGAACTTCGGTCGCAAGGAAAGTCAAGTGCATTTTCCCTGCAGGGTAGCCGAGATGGCTTGCATCGACCATATCGTCAATTGGTTCGGCATAGTGAATGTATGATGCACGCCCTCCATTTTCATTTCCAGTTGTACCGCTATCGGGTTCACCATCATTGTCGAGGTCGGCGAAATCCATCCATTGCCCGACCTCGGGTGCACGCCAGGTGCAGCCGAGTTGAGTCCCAAATGAACCTCGGCAGGCAGCAGCTTGCAAGGTGTATTGAACGAAATCATTGGTAGGGTGAGGGACATCGGAGACATCGAAGATACGCAGCCCGGCTTCCCAATATGCACCATAGATGAATGTCTTACCAAATCGTGGATCATTAGCATCTTCACCAGGCCATGTTTGAACTGTCATATCGTGAATGTAAATCCAACCTCCTCGGGTAGATTCCCAGCTAACTTCGGCTTCACCAACTTTTACAATAAGTGGATTATCACCGAAACCTGCAAAATTTAGGTGAGCAATTGTAATGCCTCCACAAGCATCACCTTGGCCTACATCACAGGCTTCATACTCTGGATTTGCAACGAAAATATACCATTCATTATCGATCATATGAGTGTAAAGATTGTGTGGCCCACTAGGATGGTCTGCATCATACCAAGAATCAACCCATTCAGGATTTGATTTATCGGTCACGTCGACGAGTGTGACCGTGACTTGAGCCGGATCTTCCCATGTGCCAACATTCGGATCAGCCGCTCCCGGATCAACGATTTGGTTCTGGACGATTACATATTCACGACCATTGTATTCAAGATATTTTACATCAAGAACCTGCGTATTTGGATCGTAATAAACTCCAGTTACAGTGGTGTTTGAAGGATTGGTAACATCGACGATATGCATCTCTGACCAACCTGCAATATATGCATAGGTTTTGCCATCTGGGGATTCTGCAACTTGAATTTCAGCATTACCAGGGGCTGTCAACTCATTGAATGAGACCGGTTGAATATTTTCAGTATACATCACATGTTGACTAGCATTGCGATGGTCATGTCCTTCATCTTGTAACAATGGATCTAATATTTCTGAAATACCTGGATTCGAAGAGGATTTTTCGCCAATGAGTAGGATTGATGCGACGCTTGCTATGAGCAAACAGAAAACTAAACCACCGGCAAGAGCAACTTTACGACTATCCATCCTTCGCTGCGAGAGTAGAAGTCATGTTGAAGCCATCGGCAGGCTGCCAAGAAGTATGTGGCTGACCAGAGTCTTCGTGCTGGCGTTGGTCTTTGTTCTGATAATGCCGTATCCAATCGCCGCCCATGAAACCAAGGAATTCACGATTATTCTTCATGATTCTGGACACACACCCGAAGATATCCATGCGGGGGTTGTCTTTGATTCCGATTCCTTGTTTTTTCGAAATGAAGATACTAGAGAATCGGCTGAACATCGAATTTTAATTGACGCAGATGGCGACGGTTCCTTCGAAGGTGTGGATGACATCACAACTGGGTGGCTAAAAACCAGTTGTGAATTGAATGAAACCGGTGATCGAGTTGACTCAAATTGTCAGGTTGCCGTGTTGATTAGTTTAGCTGCCGAAGAGGGTTTACTCCCAGGAAACATATCGGCGATTCATCAAATATTGTTCGAAGGTGAACAGATAGATTTCCCATTTTTTGTAGAATTAAGTCCCGATATTCATACCGATTCTAATGGACTACCAACCGATTCCGAAAATTTACCAGAAGATATTAACTCTAAACAATCAGCATTAGAATTCTTAATTTTCACTTCAGCACTTGTTGGATTTTTTGTCGCTGCTGAATTATTAAAATCAGATGAAGAAGAATGACCTCTTTCAACGGTCGAACATAAGAACCCCACCTGATTCGGCAGGGCTAAAGGGCGCTTAGCTCAGCTTGGAAGAGCACCTGGTTTGCAACCAGGTGGCCGGGGGTTCAAATCCCCCAGCGTCCACCATTTAGAGTCCATTCCCCTCGCTGTGAGGGGCTCTAGCAAGGATTTGTCCCGAGTTATGAACCCCTGAGGAAAGTATCCTCACGGCTGATCGAAACTTCTGACTGGCGTGGAAGTGGGGGGGGCATTACCTAATGGCCCCTTTCCTTTCGATACCCATTCTTTGGGCTCACCCTTCTTCTCCTTCTTCCATGTCCGGTAGCAGGGCTTGCACAGGGACACCTTGCGTACCTTACGAGATACACCCGAAGCTCCCCATACCTCCACTGCCCTGTCATAAGCCATCTTGCGCCCCCCGATCTTCTTGTCGGCCCAGTTGCCGCATTCGATGATGTCGCATCTAATCTGGCCCTCGTACTCTTCGGAATCTTCGTCCTCCGAGATGCCTTTGCCTGTGTTTCCGCGTCGTTTACGAACCTTCGACTTGAATCCCATGATGGTTCCACCTCGGGAGTTAGACATTAAGGGAATGGTGGGAGCCCCAACGTCCACCACCTTTGTTACCAAAACCACAGATTTTCAAATCAAACGGTTTGTTGTAAAAGCATTTGATTTAGAATTTTCAATAAACCTCTCAAGGTAACTTCACTGATACCAGATACTTTGCAAACTTCGCTTTGAGTTCTAGGTGAAGTGCTATCTTGCGAGGCTTTGTAGAGCATACAACCAGCGATTCCAGAAGGCTTCTTTCCTTGCCATGACAAATCTTCCTTCACCGAATCCCAAATGTCTCGTGTTTGACCGAGGACATATGGTGGCAAACCAAGATCAGAATGAAATTTCTCAAAATATTCCTCTGGACCAGTGATGTGATGCGTATTCATTGTCCGAGCAACCAATCGTATGGTTCTCTTCAATTCCTTCTGTTCCACTTCACTAATCATGTCGAATGCTTCAGCTATAACATCAATTCTGCGTGGGATTTGTGCTTGGCGCGCAGCAATGTAAACACAGGCCGCAGATACACCACGAATACTTCTCCCAGTGACGAGTCCTTTATCCACAGAGTGACGGTAAAGTGAAGCCGCTTCTTGCTCTATTTGCTTCGGTAAATCTCCTCGGTCGCGAATAAATTGCATTGCTTGAGTTAGATTTCTACTTCGCGAATCTCGTGTTTTACTTCTCTGGTCGATGCGCTGTCTCCGGCGCCATTCACGCAAATTCCGGCCAGTCATTCCATAGCGCGCCGCACCACCTGAAGTCAAATCAGCTCGGCTAATTTCAGTAGAGAGTCCTTTGTCGTGCAGTGTAAGGGAAGAGGGAGCTCCCACACGACTTCTATCAGCGCTGTCGGAGTGATTTACCCATTCGGCACCAGGGTCAATCATATTTTCAGCAGCCACGTATCCACAATCCGCACAAAGCGTCTCACCACGTACTGAATCAGTGTCCCATGAATTCGATCCACAAATTTCACACACTCCCGATATTGCATCCGTGCCCCGCGCCTTAGATGGGCGTTTTGGCACCGATAATGGTTTGCGTTGCTTTGTTGATTTAGACGTACTCTTAGGAGCGTTGTTCCGGTGTTCAGTATCCCGACTCATCTTCTCAACTCCTAGTTGTATAGTGACACTCATCACTTTTAAACCCTTTGCTTTCTTGTTTCTTCTATTTCCCATATTGTTTTCTCCATTCATCTATGCTGATAATTTGTTTTCATCCGACTAGATCTATGATATTGAATTCAGAGTTATTTAAACTCACAGATTTTTTTCATTATTTTTTAGAAAATTATCCTTCGTCACCTTCTTGCGCCGTCGTCATTCAGAGTCGGTCGTGTCTGGTGGTGAACTCACTCGAACTGCCCTTTTCCAGAACCATGTTGAAGCCGGAGCAAAGCTAGTTGACTTCCACGGCTATGAACTGCCGATTTGGTATACTTCTCTTCAAGATGAGCATCTAAAATGTCGTTCGGCCGCAGGCCTCTTCGATGTGTCCCATATGGGTTTTTTTCGGTTTTCTGGCGATGGTGTTTTAGAATGGTTGAACGTCATCGGTACTCAGAATTTTTTGAATATTCCAGTTGGTAGATGTGGTTATACTCATTTTTTGGATCATAATGGATTTATCATTGATGATATGATTTTCGCCGTTGAATCCGAATCGTCTGTACTTGGTGTTCCAAATGCAACAATGATTGGAACTATGTTAAATTGGTTCACTGATTTGCTTCCTGAAGATAATTCAATAGAACTCGAAAACCTCTCCAATGAAACCAGTATTTTAGCTTTACAAGGCCCTGCTACACCAGCAATTTTGTCTGATGTTTTAGGAATGGAAAATGTCCCCGGTCGATTCAAATGCCAAAAAATTTCTGAGAATTCTCATGACATTTCCGGTTGGATTCAAGGTACTGGATATACAGGGGAGCGTGGTGTCGAAATTTTTGTTTCCAACACTGACGCTCCGATTCTTTGGGACGCATTGCTGAATGGGGGCGCAGCACATGGTGTTACTCCCGTTGGATTAGGTGCTCGGGATACACTGCGGCTCGAGAAAGGGTATTTACTGTCAGGCCAAGATTTCCTCTGGCCTGGACTCGAGATAACACCTGATGCGCAATTACCTGATGGCTACTTGACTCGTGATACTGCAGAAACAGCAGTACCGTTTGGAATTAGCCTTGAGCACGATTTCATCGGCCGCGCGCGCGTCGAATCATCTATGGAAACCGGCGCGCGATGGCATGGTTTACTCACTCTTGAGCGAGGTCCATCTCCCCGACCAGGACATGAAGTACTTTCAAGCGAGGAAGAAAATTCTAAACTGGTTGGTTACGTTACGAGTGGTGGTCCTGCCCCAAGTTTAAGCCGAAGCGGGATTGCTATGGCATATCTTGAAGGGGCCGAAATAGGTGATGAATTATGGATTCAAGCAAGCCCACGAAGGCGTGTGAAGGTAAAAGTTGTAAAACTACCATTTGTTTGACTTAAGATAAGGGATGATTTGATGTTTACTAAATTACCCAAACTCCAAGAAAAAGGCTGGAAGAATCTCACCCAAGAAGAGAAATTTTATTTCGCTACGAATGCAACATTTGCATTTTTATTAGGACTAAATTTTGTAGTTCCGGGACAGTCCTTCATGGGGGGTTTATGCTGCCTCACATTCTTCGGTTCGGTTGCCTCAACTGTGGTACTTGGGAATGTGGTAAATCCTGAAACTGTTCTGAATTTGGCTCAGTTCAATGAATTCGCCGATAATGCCGGCACAAATATGATATCAGAAAGAGATTCTGACAATAATATGAACCCTCAAGATCGAATGGTATCTAGCGCTATGAAAAAGCTCGAAAAAATGCTTATTGATAGAGGATATACTGCATCTTCGTTATTGGAAAGTTTTGATACCGATGGTGATGGGGAAATAAACTATGACGAATTTGATAATGGATTACTTCGAGTTACTGGTGCGAAAGCCCCTGGGTCATTGGTACGTGCTGTTTTTTCTGCAATTGATGCTGATAATAATGGTTCGATATCTCTAGCTGAATTTTCTGCCCTTATGGGTGGGGGTGATGTCGAGTTGTCTGAGACTTCGGGCGTCGAAATTTCTGGACATAGTATTCAAATATACAATGGCGTTTATGTAATGCAATCTGATTTAATGAATGGTAAACCATGGTTCAAAAATAATTCTGGAACTAGGTTGTATTTCTACAATGCAAATTCAGGTGGTGCTCCTTCATGGAGTCTGGATGATCGTGAACAAAACGGGTCCAACGACTGGTACAGTGGTGGTTGGACTCGCCCATCCGCTGATGGTCGAACACCACTTGGAGATCGTCGTTTTGTTGGAGCAGGTAAAATTACTATCAAACCAGTAGTTGCTCAGATAGATTCTTCTGAATCGATTGATCAAGTCACGGACCCATTTGAGGTGTTAGATGTAGAAACCGTGATTGAGGAAGAAGTTGAGGATACACTATTATCGCCCAATGCAGAAAAAGAGTCTCCTCTTGATGAAGCGATTCAAGTTACCGATTCGATACTAATCGAGATTCAAGAAGCATTAGCCGACCCGAATGCTGATCTCGATGAATTGAGAGATGTTGCAGATGCGAAATTCGAAGAAAGCATTAGAGGCCTACCATCTTCATTGAAAATACCTGTTAGGGAGGTTTGGAAACTGAAGGTTGATGCTGCCTTCACGCTAGCGAAAATAAATATAAATTCAGAGAACAATGCAGCGAAAATTGCAGCAGGTGTTGGTCTTGCTGGTGCAGTAGTTGGAGGTGTAGCAGCAGCGGGAATACGGGACAATGCGGGAGCGGAAACTCCCACTCCTAACTCAGAACCTGAATCCTCTTCTGATTGGCACGATGCCCATCACGTGGATGCGCCAGATGAAGTGGAAGTCCCCGAGAGAGTTAGGGTTCCCGACAGGGTCAACCTGCCTAGCGAGTCGCCCTCTGTGGTTGAAGAAACTACCAAATCTGTAGAACCTATTTCTGTAATATCTGAACCAATTACTGTATCTGAAGCCGCACAGGTAGATGGGGTTGCTTCATCGCTGAATTCGATCATCTCTGAATTTACCGGAGCTCGATTCTTAAACGACCAACGCGCATTAGTGGAACAACATTCAGGATCAACCTTCGATTTCAATCTCAGAGTGTTTTCTGTGGATAGAACTTTTGGAATCAGATTGAAGGATGAATATAGAGGTGGAAATACACTCGTTGGCACAATAGAGGACGATATCGAAGTCGAAGTCCGTCTAAAGTCAAATACTGATGCAAGCGATTATCACGATGGTTCAGAAATTATGATTTCTGCTGAAGTAGGTGACTGGAATGGAATTCGGAAGCGGTTGGTTTTGAATGCTTATTGAGTATGTTCAAACGCTTCTTCAATCATTTCTTCAAGGCTGATAGATGGCCTGAAACCGAGGCGTTGATCGAGAACCCAGGCATCTACTACACCCCATACTTCGTTTGAGTCACTTTGATTCAATTCAATTTCACAGCCAGTTCGTGAATTATAGATTTCAGCAAGATCATTCATTGTGATGCCTTTTCCACTTCCTACTGCAATCTCTTCTCTAGTCAGCGGTGGGTTATCGAGGATTCCACCTATTACAGCGACCAAATCCTCGATATGGATGAAATCTTTGACATTTGAGCCATCTCCTGGGACATTAATCCAGCCCATTTGTTGTTCGTTTGCCCATTTGTATAGAAGCCCATTCCCCGGTGGTCCTTCTAGAGGCACCCCCTGTACATTCGATGCTCGAATAACTGAAACAGGGCGGTCGGCTTGGGCGCGCTCGAGTGCCATCTCTTCCATCCATAACTGACCTTCTGCAGCGGTATCACGAGGTGCAAGGGTCGAATCTAATCCATAGAAATGTTCTCCGGGTTTCCATTGTGGGTGAACTCTCAGAGTTCCTACAATAATCAAGTGAAGGCTACCGTGTCTGTCCACTGCGTCGATTATCGGTCGAGCTCTCTCTCTCATCGCGATGTAGGTCTGTCGATCTTCTCGACCGAGTGTATCATCAGAAGATTTTGCGTTAATGTGAATTAAAGCGTTGCACGGAGTCAACATTGCATCAAGAGCTAACTTGTCTTGAATCGCTTCATCTGGTATGATAATGGCGGACTGGCCTAACATTTCTACGATATATGGGGCGACGAACGAGTCCGATGCAGTGATAGCGACTTTCATTTCAACCGACACCGACTCCTTCCAAACCAATAAGATATTATCGGTTACTTGAACACTCCTTGCAACGAATGATTAAGGCGGGATTTCCCCTCGATTCATAAAACAGGGGTGCTCCAATGGACCAATTACCTAATCTTGGACGCGAGCAAGAAATGCTCTCGATTATGGGAATGGATTCTATCGACGATCTTTTTTCAAATATTCCTGAAAATATTCGTCGTCTAAATGCTCTGCCTCTGCGTGCACCACAGACCGAAGAAGAGATTTGGCACGATGCTCAGCATTTACTTGGAGTAAATGTCGATTTGGATTCGCGCCCTTCGTTTCTCTCCGCTGGACTAGCTCGCAATTTTGTCCCGACTATGGTCGGTGCGATGGCTACCCGTGGCGAATTTTTGACTTCTTACACACCATACCAACCCGAGGTGTCTCAGGGTATGCTTCAGGCGATGTGGGAATTTCAAACGATGATATCTGAGTTAGTTGGATTGCCTGTTGCAAATGTGTCGATGTATGATGCATCTACTGCGGCAGCCGAGGCTCTAACCTGTGCGATCCGAGTTAATAGCCGAAAGGCAACTCAGAAAGGTGTGGTTTACGTGTCTCAATTTATTCCACCACATCGAATGCAAGTTATTGAGAATTATCTCCAAGGAGGTGAGACTGAAATCCGAATTTTAGAACATTCGCGTGATGGCCATCTCGATTTGAATGCTGCTGCGAATGCTGCGGGTTCTTGCGCGGTATATGTCGAGCAACCGAACGCTTTCGGTGAGCTCGATGCTGGAATTTCCAATCTGAAATCAATCGTTGGCGAGAATACTGCCGTCATCGTTGGAGTCGATGTAGTTTCATTGGGATTAGTTGAAGCGCCAGGTAATTATGGAGCGGATATCGTGGTTGGAGAAGGTCAACCATTTGGAATTGGCCCTACTTTCGGTGGCCCGATTTACGGGATATTTGCCTGTGCTAAGAAATATTTACGACTGATGCCAGGTCGAATTGTTGGTCAAACAGTTGATGTCGATGGTAAACTTGCTTACACACTCACTCTTTCGACCCGCGAACAACATATTCGTCGACATCGCGCAACCTCGAATATATGTTCGAATGAAACTCTCATTGCTCTGATGGGGGCAATGCACATGGCTCTACTTGGCCCCGATGGCTTGGAAAAATTAGCCCGTAGAGTTGCCGCTTCAACCGAAGCGACGAAACGAGCGGTTCTTTCTATAGATGGCATCGAGTTAGTCAATCCTAAGGCTGCAAACTTTAGAGAATTTACAGTAATTTTACCCATAGATGCAGCCGCAGCCGTATCATATGCTGATGTGGCTGGAATCAATGCTGGTTTAGCGTTAGGAGAATGGTGGGATGGAATGTCAAGATGCTTGCTCATAGGTTGTGATGAGCGCACGAGCCAATCCGATATTGAGGCGCTTGTTTCAGCCCTCAGTCAATGGGTTTCAGAGGTGAGCTTGTGAGTGATATTTTTTCTTTCAACGGCGCCATTGGCGCAGGATGGGCTCAACCTGAGCCAATGTTGAGTGAATCTGAAGTGAATGCAACAATTCCCGAAGGGATTAGGCGATCAAAATTACCGGCTTGGCCGAATGCAAGTGAGCCAGAATTGGTCAGGCATTATACTTGGCTTTCGACTAGAAACTTCGGTATCGACACAGGATTTTATCCTCTAGGATCTTGCACTATGAAACATAATCCAAGACTCAATGAGAGAATCGTCAATCTTCCTGGAATTGACAGACTTCATCCCCTTCAACCCGTACACCAAATTCAAGGTCTTCTATCGATTTTCTATGAGATGCAAGAGATGTTGGAAATTTGTTCTGGTATGGATCAAGTCACCCTACAACCAGTGGCTGGTGCGCAGGGTGAATTTACTGCTATGAGATGTATTCAAGAATATCATCGCGACATTGGTGAATCATATCGCGACAAAGTCATCGTTCCGGATTCGGCTCATGGCACGAATCCGGCATCAGCTGCGATGTGTGGATACCAAATTGTCGAAATCCCTAGCGGGGAGGATGGCCGAATTGATTTAGAGGCCCTTAAAGCAGCGGTAGGAGAAGATACTGCAGCTATGATGATTACTAATCCATCAACACTTGGAGTATTCGAGACGGAAATTATAGCCGCTGCTGAAATCGTTCACGATGCAGGTGGAGAAATGTACTACGATGGGGCGAATTTCAACGCGATTTTAGGAAAAACAGATCCCGGTCGAATGGGCTTTGATGCTGTTCATTACAACCTACACAAAACCTTCAGCCAACCTCATGGCGGCGGCGGTCCTGGTAGTGGCCCAATTGGCGTGAAGAATCATCTGGCTGCATATTTACCAACACCGTTAGCTGCTCGAAGAGATATTTCTGAATCTGATCCAAAGGGTGTCGGGGACGGATTTTGGTACACGTGGGAAATCCCTGAAAAGACTATCGGAAAAGTCCAACAATGGCATGGGAATGCGGGTGCAGTGGTACGTTCTTGGGCATTTTACCGTAGGTATGGGAGAGAATTAGAAAAGATGTCTGAGCATGCTGTATTAGCTGCAAATTACCTTCGTTATATTATCATGAATCCAGATAAAGAAACTCAAGAAGGTGTTCATGCGATGCCTGTCAATGGTGTTCCAGCGGATGTGGTGATGCACGAATTCACCCTCTCCCTTAGCCCCCTTGTAGAAGCGGTTGGAGTAACTGGAAAGGACGTCGCAAAACGCCTACTTGATTATGGCGTAATGTCCCCTACCCTGTACTTCCCAATGATTGTCCCTGAATGTCTGATGATAGAACCAACTGAGACTGAATCAAAAGAAGTTCTCGACAAATTTGCCGCAGATTTTTTAACAATTCTTGGTGAAGATCCAGATTTGGTTAAGACTGCACCACATACTACTGATGTTCGTCGAGTTGACGAAGTTTTAGCGGCACGAAACCTGATTTTACGTCACCCAAATGGCACTGAGTGAGAGCGAAAACACAAGACCCGGAGCACGCTCGGCGGAGCGTGGAAGCATCCCTCGACAAAGATTGGTTACTCGGCGAGAGCCGGTGGTGGCCATCTAATGAGGGACGGCCACCACTATTGAGAGATGGTGAAATAGAGCCGTCAGAACCTTGGATTACTACCGATGTTGTTTCCGGTGGCAGAGGGTGGATGAGACAGCGGTTACAACCTGCGGGAGGTAAAATTTTGTTACCGACTTCTTGGTCATTATTCTTCCTAATATCAACTGTATTCCCTTTGGCATTTCCTGACAAAACACCAATTGATGATCAAAATCTTGCTATTGTGTTGTTTTGTATAGCGTGGATATTGACCTTGGTACCAATTCTTTCGATGAGTGATGGGCTTGAAAATCGCGCGCGAAAAAAATTCGATGTATATCCATTTGCATTTTTGCCATTTCTTTTAGGTGTGATGATTTTCACCTTGCATATTATTATTGATCCACGGCTTGGATGGATTTCCTATCTTTGTTTCTTATATTCATGGGGACTCACGATATCCAATCTTGCACACTCGGTCAAACCTCCTTCTGGGAGATGGTTATTGCCAATCAAGGTAGAAGATGTTCCCTTGGGAATTTTGGCAGATGGTTGGGAGAGGGAATCAAAGGTCTTCAGAAATGGGCCGATTGCAAGTTGGTCCGAGACATTGGATGATTACTCGGCAGATCTGGTTGGAATTTCTCACGGTGAGCACCGATTTATCACCTTCGTTCTCCGCCATCGAAGTGGATTAATTCATGATATTTTCACTTCGAATTTTGTTGTAAATAAACTCTTCGCTGAGATTATTTCCAAGCCACCACTGACAATTTCAGGCGATGCTTGGCCGTCAAATTTCATCATTAACTTTGAAGAAGAATAATTGAATTTAGCAAATTATGACTACGGCAGGCATTTGAACTGTCTCTTGTCCCAATTGCCATGGACGTATGTGTTGTCTTGGGGTCGAAGTCTGACTTGCCTATCGCCAATAAGTGCACTACCTTGCTTTCTGAATTTGATATCCCTCACAAAGTTAGGGTTGCTAGTGCTCACCGTGCGCCCAAATATCTTGAGTCAGTCGTCGATGCGGCCGTTGATTCCGGATGTAAAATTTTCATCGGAATGGCGGGTATGGCAGCCGCCCTCCCGGGAGTCATCGCCTCTATGACTACCTTGCCGGTAATCGGTGTTCCCATCGGTGGAAAAGTGCCACTTGATTCATTGCTCTCAATCGTCCAAATGCCGCCGGGAATGCCAGTTGCAACTGTTGGAGTAGACCGCGGCGACAATGCCGCTGCACTTGCAATTCAGATGTTGGCACTCGGGGATTCAGACTTGGCTCGCCGTTATGACTCGTGGCGAGTGGAAAAAACTGCGAAAGTCATCGCAGATGATGAATCATTACAGGGGTGATTGCGATGATGCAAACCAGTATGTTAATTGGTGAAGCAATCGAAACTTTAGAATCTCAAATTGATGATACTGCGATTATCGCTTGTTCAGGCGGAATTGATAGTTCAGTTGCTGCTGTACTCGCTCACCGTGCGGTCGGAAGTTTACTGCATTGTGTTTATGTCGACACTGGATTTATGCGTAGGGGTGAGTCGGAAGAAGTCGCTGAAATGTTCGCTGAAATGGGCATTGACCTGAAGGTCGTCGACGCATCGGAGAGGTTCTTTTCAAATTTGGAAGGAGTAACTGATCCGGAAGCAAAAAGAAAGGTAATTGGTGAACAATTCATCCGAGTTTTTGAAGAAGAACAAGCAATATGTGGGGCTAAATACCTTGTTCAAGGCACGATAGCCCCAGATTGGATTGAATCTGGTGGCGGAGAGCGTGATGTCATCAAGAGCCACCATAATGTCGGCGGTTTGCCAGAGGATATTGACCTGACTATCGTCGAACCTTTACGTGAATTTTACAAAGATGAGGTTCGTCAAATCGCTCGTGAATTAAAAATAAAATCAAGCGAGCGACAACCATTCCCCGGGCCAGGTCTTGCCGTACGTGTCTTAGGTGACCTAACACCCTCAAGGGTCGAATCATGTCGAATTGCATGTGATATTGTTGAGAGACATTTCCAAGAAGCAGCAGCGGCTGGAATTTGTGATTTACCTTGGCAATATTTTGCTGCACTTTTACCAGTTCGCTCAGTTGGAGTTCACGGTGATGCACGGGTTCACGGCGAGACTGTCGTCGTTCGAGCGGTGACTAGTTTAGATGGTATGAGTGCACGTTATTCACCGATTCCTCATGATGTCCTGACCCAAGTGAGCACTGAAATCACGAATACACTGAAGGGCGAGGTAAATCGAGTTGTCTATGATATTACTAACAAGCCCCCGGGGACAATTGAGTGGGAGTAATTTCTCCACTTCACAGTCTCTTATTCAAATTATTTCCCACCTAAGGATATATAGCTTAAATACAGAATATTTTGATATAATTTTTCACTCATCTAACCCGATTGATTCATGAATGATTGTTTCAGCGGCAGGCTTAGGCCGACATAGCTTAGTTGGTGGAGCGGTGGACTGTTAATCCACAGGTCGCAGGTTCGAGTCCTGCTGTCGGCGCCATCAGTCCCTGCGAGCGAGAGCAGCGAGAGTGAGCACGGCTAGAGCTGAGATCAGTCCGAACCCGGGGGTGCTTCCGCCCTCATCTGGATCTTGCCAGAGGGGGCCATCCGTGTCATCGTTGTCAATCTCGTCGCACAAGCCATCGCCATCGATGTCCTGAGGAATGTCCAAGGAGTCATTTGAGGCAGTTCCGCACTGGCTCTCTTGTTGGTCGGACCAGCTGTCATTATCATCGTCTGGGTCGGCGTTGTCACCCACTCCGTCGCCGTCAGCGTCTGAACTCTCCGAGTCATCAAAGGGGTATGCATCGGCGCTGTCGATTACGCCGTCACCGTCATCATCATTGTCCGAGTTGTCACCGGTGCCATCACCGTCATAGTCAGATTGCTCAGAGGCGTCCTTCGGGAAGGCATCGTCTTCGTCATCGACGCCGTCATCATCATCGTCTGAGTCGGCGTTGTCACCCACTCCGTCGCCGTCGAAATCAACATGCTCAGCCGCGTCGAGTGGAAACACATCGTCAGAGTCAGCGAATCCGTCTCCGTCGTCGTCTTCGTCTAGCGCATCACACAAACCGTTCCAGTCGGTGTCTTTCGGGAATATGGACGGGTTCATACTGATGGTTCCACAGGCGAACTCGTCCGCGTCTGACCAGCCGTCGTCATCGTCGTCTGGGTCAGCGTTGTCGCCAATCCCGTCACCGTCGAAATCAACATGCTCCCATTGGTCGAGTGGAAAAGTGTCACTTGCGTCGGGTGTACCATCATCATCATCATCATCATCGATAAAGTCGCACGAGCCGTCACTGTCGGTGTCCACGGGTGCTGACGCATCATCGAGGGGATCCGTGCTGCAGAGATTCTCGTAATTGTCACTCCAGCCGTCACCGTCGTCATCTAGATCGGCGTTGTCACCGGTGCCGTCGCCGTCGGTGTCGCTCCACTCCGTCGGATCTGCGGGGTATGCGTCAGCAATGTCTGCTACTCCATCCCCATCATCATCGGGGTCGAGGAAGTCGCACCAGGTGTCGTTGTCTAAGTCACTGGGAATTGACTGTGCGTCTAACGGGTCGGTGCCGCATGCAGTCTCGTTGACATCGTTCCAGGAGTCCTCATCGTCATCCACATCGGCATTGTTCCCGATACCGTCCATGTCGGTATCGGTGTCCTCGCTCGAATCGAGAGGAAAGGCGTCGGCAGTGTCGTTGGCGCCGTCGCCGTCGTCGTCCGCATCAGCGTTGTTCCCGATGCCGTCCATGTCGGTGTCTGTGTCCTCGCTCGAATCGAGAGGAAAGGCGTCGCTCGCATCCGGTGTACCGTCGTCGTCGTCGTCATCATCGAGCGCATTGCATATTCCGTCGTCGTCGGTATCGATCGGCGTAGAGGTGCCATTGAGAGGCTCTGTGCCGCAGTCGATTTCGGCGGTGTCGTTCCAGCCGTCGTCGTCGTCGTCGTCGTCAAGGGTGTCGCAGGTGCCATCGCCATCGGTGTCTGTCGGAACGGAGCCCGAGTCGGTCGAATTAGTGCCACAGGCTGCCTCGGTTTCGTCTCCCCAGCCATCACCGTCATCATCCGTATCTGCGTTGTTCCCGATGCCGTCCCCGTCCGTGTCCGTGTTCTCACCGGAGTCTAGGGGAAAGTCATCCTCGTCGTCGGGGGTACCATCATTGTCGTCGTCCTCATCTACAATGTCGCAAAGTCCATCTCCGTCGGTATCGAGTGGGACCGAGTTCGGATCGGTGGAGTTGGTACCGCAGTCGGCCTCGGCGGTGTCATTCCAACCGTCGTTGTCGTCATCCGTGTCAGCATTGTCGCCGACCCCATCATCATCCGTGTCGGTGTCCTCTCCTGCATCGAGGGGAAAGTCGTCCTCGTCGTCGGGCGTTCCGTCTCCGTCGTCGTCTCCGTCGAGGTAGTTGCAGATTCCGTCGTTGTCTGTGTCGACGGGCATGGATGTGGAGTTGTTCGAGTCGGTTGCGCAGTCCGCTTCTTCCGAGTCGGACCAGCCATCTCCGTCGTCGTCGGTATCGATACCGTTGCAGGTACCGTCGCCATCGGTGTCGCTCGGTACATCACCCGAGTCGTTCGGGTTGGTGCCGCACGCCCCCTCATCGGCGTCGGTCCAGCCATCGCCGTCCGAGTCCGCCTCAGAGACTGTCCAAGAAGCAGTACCCCAGCCGTCGCCCGTATTGAATCCGTTTCCATTGACGAAGTTGACTGCGAGGTTGAATGTCACATTGCCCGAGCCATTACTCGGAGAGGTCCAGTTGACCATCCACGACCTAGAGTTGGAGTTAGAGTGTGTCACCTCGCCCGATGAGAGTTGCACGTTGCTCCCGGGGTCGGAGAACGATCCTTGAGTCGTAGCGAGGTTGAACCCGCCCTTGGTTCCACTGGGTCCCCCGCTACCACCTATGGAGAGGTTGTAGGTGGTGTCGCCGATGTAGCCGACGCTGGGCAGGCCCGAGAGTGTTGGGCTCACCGAGGCGGTGTTGTAGTGGCAGGTGCACCCTGTGCTCGATGATCCTGTCTTCCCGCTGCTGTTGGCGAAGGTGTCGACGGGAATCGCTATCAGCACGATCAGCACTACGAGTAGCGCGACGCGTGAACCTCTGCCCCGTGGCATAGGCCGAGGCCAACAGACGCACCTTTGATTCCTACTGTCTCCTGCTCCTTTCTCCTGGGGGATGCCTCGGAGCTCAGACCGCAAACTGGGCCGAATAGTTGGCGGAGCAGTGGACTGTTAATCCACAGGTCGCAGGTTCGAGTCCTGCTGTCAGCGCGACACTTTCACACATTAGTCGAAACTAATTTCTCAATACTTTGACTTTCTTGAACGGACCCGAGTTGCAACAACTAGCATCGAAATTGCTAGTAAGAAGCCAAATCCTGGAGTTTCATCAGATATTGGTGGAGGTTGAATATCAGCATCTAGAGCATCACAAAGACCGTCATTATCCCAATCCGATGGTAAGCTATCGGCATTGAAAGGATCCGAGTTACATGATGCTTCATCTTCATCAGATACGCTATCTCCATCATCGTCGGTATCGGAATTATCTCCGATTCCATCCGAATCTAAGTCCAGCCATTCTGAACCATCTGCAGGGAATGCATCTAGAGCATCAGCAACTCCATCTCCATCATCATCAAGATCGTCGGAATCGCATTGCCCATCCTCATCTGCATCAGCAGGAGTGGAATGTGCATCCATCGAATCTGATCCACAATTATTTTCAGTCAAATCCGGCCAACCATCACCATCATCGTCCAAATCCGAATTATCACCTTGTCCATCACCGTCTGTGTCTCTAGTTTCTGAACCATCTCTTGGGAATGCATCTTCAGAGTCGATTGCACCATCATTATCATCATCTGAATCGACATTATCACATGATGTATCTTCATCGAAATCGCTTGGAATTGAATCTGAATTCAATGGGTCTGACATACAGGTTTCTTCTGTAATGTCATCAAAGCCATCACCATCATCATCTGAATCTGAATTATCTCCTTGTCCATCACCATCTGAGTCAACTGTTTCATTGGGATCTTCTGGAAATGCATCGTCTACATCTGGAACTCCATCGTTATCCAAGTCAGCATCTAGGTAATCGCAAATACCATCTCCATCATCGTCACTAGGGAAAACTTCTCCATTCATCCAATCGGTATAGCAATCAATTTCATCTGAATCGCTCCATCCATCATTATCATCATCTAAATCTGCATTATCGCCTTGCCCATCTCCATCATTATCATTAGATTCGGAAGCATCTAGAGGAAAGGCATCGTCTTGATCTTCGACTCCATCATCATCGTCATCATTGTCGATAATATCACAGATTAAATCTCCATCAAAATCATTCGGAAACGAACTGGAATTCATTGGATCGGTGGAACAATCTAACTCATCTGTATCAGTCCAGTTGTCATCATCATCATCAGGGTCATCATTGTCTGAGATTCCATCTCCATCATTATCAGTTTGCTGAATCGCATCACATACTCCATCCTGATTCGTATCAACCGGGACATCAGTGTCGTCCAATGAATCCGTGCCACAATTATCTTCATCTAAATCAGGCCATCCATCATCATCATCATCGAGATCTTCAGTTAAACTTGCACTTCCAGTGAAAATGATGTTATCGATATAAATTGCTTCATAGCCTGAATTTGTTTGCACCTCAACTTCTAGATGACCCGTATCGCCACCGATTGAGAGGACCAGAGTAGTCCAAACATCTTCGTAGGCTGAAAATGTGGTATCGATATCTGAACCACTAGTGTTGAACAGGTCTATTGAATTAGTCGAAGTTACAAATCGTATGATGATATAATCTGCTGATTCCCAGTCGGTTTCTTGTAGGAATATATCCATCACCATCGTATCGGCAGTGACATCATCTAGGGCAAGAGTCGTAATTCCATCGACATCCGACATCTGATAGCCATTGTTTCCATCTGTGAAATTTCCAACAGTGCCCGTGTAATTGATTGTCCCGAAGTAATCTCCATCAGTCAATCCAACGCCACCGTTAGACTCATAATATAACGTAAAACCCATTTCACTGCCAGTTGTTTGGGTATGTTCAACATGAGGTTCATTGACATTATTCGACAAATAATGATTTGTCGATTGATTACCTGTATCGGTGTATTTTATCCCATCAATAGTAAAAGGATCTTCAAATGAAGTAAATGCGACTACACCTGCGTTACCACAATTTGGTATGACTGAATCTGGCATTCCATCTCCATCAGTATCCTTCGAGGCGCAGGGGTTATTCGGGAAATCATCCTGCGCATCATCAACTCCATCTCCATCGGCATCATCTGCACTTACTGTGGGTAAAGACAGTAATAACATCAGAATAATCAGCGAGGTAGTCAAGCGTCGGTGGGTGCTCATGGAGCAGCAAGTGAGCGTGGGGAAGAATAAGTCTTCTACCGATTAATCAACAAATTGACTGAAGTAGGAGTTCCGCTAACCTCTTTGACCTGTTTTCTATCAAATGCCATGGACGCGAGAACCCAAGCCGATTCAATCCTCGATGCTGTTGATAAATCCGGTAGACTTTACCGAGATTCTATTCCGATGATTGCAAGTGAAAATATCATCTCACCTTTGGTTGCAAAGGCTGTAAATTCCGATTTACACGGTCGTTATGCGGAAGGATTACCAGGTAAACGATATTATCAAGGATGTGATGATTTTGATACGATTGAGAATATTGGAATTGAATCGGCGAAACGTGTGTTTAATTGCCGATTTGCAAATATTCAATCAATTTCAGGTACAGTCTCCAATATGGCTGCTCTGAAGGCGTTAGCAAAACCTGGCGACACGATTACAGCAGTATCTACAGCCGATGGTGGGCACATTTCACACGCTCGAATGGGTGCGGTAGGGGTTCGTGGATTGAATGTGGTTACATATCCGTGGGATGAGGCAAGAATGGAGCCGGATATTGACGCAGCGTGTGAGATCATTCGTCAAACAAAGCCAGAAATCGCTTTGTTTGGACAATCGGTTTTCCTTTTTCCAACTCCTTTGCAAGAGATCGCCGATGTGGCTCACGAAGTCGGTGCCAAAGTGATGTATGATGGTGCGCACGTCCTTGGATTAATTGCCGGGGGGCAGTTCCAAGACCCACTTCGTGAAGGCGCTGATGTCATGACTGGTTCAAGTCACAAAACCTTCCCTGGTTCTCAGGGCGGTTTCATGTTGTCAAATTCTGATGATGAGAAATTTCAAAGAAAATTAAACAATTCTATTTTTCCAGGAACTTGTTCATCGTACCATCTTCATCATGTTGCAGGAAAAGCTGTCGCCTTGGCAGAGTTTGAAGCTTTTGGAGCAGATTATGCTAGAGATATTATTGCCAATGCCAAGGCTTTAGGCGCAGCTTTAGCGGCTGAAGGATTCGATGTAATTGCAGAGGATCGTGGCTACACTGCTAGTCATCAAATCTTGACGAGGCATGGTGGAATCGATTCTGGTGCTGGATTCCGGGCTGCTGTAATACTCGAAGATGCAGGAATCATCACAAACATGAATATGCTTCCAGGTGATACCAAGGCTATGACTGGACCGAGTGGCTTACGGCTCGGTGTGCCAGAGTTGACAAGAGTTGGAATGGGTACTGATGAGATGCAAGATGTTGCTGGGTTCTTTGCTCGGGCGTTAATAGCTGCTGAAGATTCGGCATCGGTGAAGATTGATGTCGCCGATTTCAAATCAAATTTTCAGACTGTAAAATATTGTTTCGAAGAAGGACCAGCGTACCCAAATCTAGATTGATAGTCAAGTGATTTTTCTCGGGCCTGTCTGGGTTAGGGTTATTGGTCAATAGCCGCCTTTGACTTCTATGAAGTCAGTTCGGCTAGCCCCGATTTTCCTCGTCGCTATGATGCTGAGCGCTGGATGTTTAGGCTTTCTTGAGGGCGAAGAACCGACTCTCACTCCAATTGATTGTGAACAAAATCCCACTCATGTGGATTGTGAACCGGGAGGGGTGACAGAAGATGATTGCGCGTTTAATCAGATTTTCACAGGCAGTGCATGCCGATTTATGTTGACGCCCAAAAATTTGAATTTTGGCGTAGATTCTCTTCGATTGGTCGTCGGTTTACAGATGCAATCGTTAACGCCGAGTTTTGAAGGAGATGGGCCAAAGAATTGGTTGGTAAACCCTAGATTACCGTCGGGATTAGTTCTCGATCAGTCTAGTGGTGAAATTTCGGGAATTCCTACAATTGCTACGGAGGAGTTGCGTTACACGATTATTGCAGTCAATGCAGCCGGATCTTCAGTTGCCACTATAGATATTCTTATTCTTCCCGCTGCTCCTGATTCACTCATTTATTCCACGAATCAAATTCAGTGTAAACTCGGTCGCGAATGCGGCCTTGATGAGCCATATGTTTACGGCGGTCTCGCTGAAACTTGGGCTGTCAACCCCGCTCTTCCAGAAGGATTGTCTTTGGATGAGTCCGGTGGGATTTCTGGAATTGCATATGTTTTAGGAGATTCAAATCATACGATTACCGCTGGAAATCTAGGCGGTTCAATTAGTGTAGACATTCGTATAATTACATTGCATGAAGCACCGAATGGATTGAATTATCCAGGCCATCCTTACCATTTGAATCTCGGTGAATCGGTTCAGATAATTCCAATGGTAGGGGGTGGTGAAATCTTGCATTGGTCAATTGAGCCTCCACTTCCAAATGGGTTAGAATTAGTTCAATTAGATGGCTCAATCAGAGGGACGACTACTGAATTACATGCCATTCGAACCCATTACATTTCAGCATCGAATTCAGGTGGGGAATTGACAGTATCAATTTTGATTGAAGTCAAGGATATCGCACCCGTAAATCTGTTGTATACGCCTTATGATTTCGATCTTACTATCGATGATGATATTGGCAATATATCACCTTCTTGGATGGACGGAACTCCATCTAGTTGGGATATTTCTCCTAATCTTCCCGACGGATTTTTCTTTGATTCAACTAATGGACAATTAAGTGGAGTTGCAACTTCTATCCAAGATTGGAGTACTCATCAGATTTGGGCAAATAATACTGGAGGATATACTTCAACAATTATTCGAATAAAAATTTCAAGCATGGCGCCTGATTTGATTTCTTGGGCCGATTCTATTTATGTTTTGAAATCCAATGAATCGGTTGGAATTTATGCAACAAATGATGGTCCAACTATCGATAGTTGGGAAGTTTCACCGCAATTGCCATCCGGGCTTAGCCTATTGGATAATGGTTCGATTGTCGGTACGCCTGATACGAGAACTGCCTGGGATGAATATACGATTTGGGCGAATAATACTGGCGGGGCGGTCGGTTTACTTCTCGAAATTACTGTACATGATATTCGTGCGGATCAAAATGATTTATTGCGTGATATAGGCATGGCTGATTTCGGTGGATGGCCTTCGCTGATACTCCCGATTGGAGAATGGTCATTCCCAATAGGATTGGATGAAAATTCAAATCCTATAGTTTCGGCGAGCCACGTAGGCAAAGGGAAAATACTCGGTTATGGTCATGAAGGATGGGTTGCTACAACCCATGATTTCACTATGCGTGCGATCGATTGGGTTTGCGATGGTGGAACGGATGTTGGCTTGGCTTATGGGGCAGGATTCGACCATTATGAAGACGAATTACAAGCGGCTGGCTACACAGTCCATCTCTCGGTAACGCCAGCCGACCTTTCTGCAATCGATTGTCTTCTTGACGAATTTTGGAATGGCCACGATGACACTGATAATCGTAATTTAGAAGAATTTATGCTGGATGGTGGTGGAATTGTCATGGGGGGTCATTCATGGTATTGGAGCTATTCAAATTCGGATGCTGCCCACAATTATCCTGGCAATAAAATTGCAAAGGTCAGTGGGCTTTTCGTATCCACCTCTTGGGGCTATAATGATGTTAATTTCCAGACGGTTCCAGATGAATTATACACGCCTCACAATGCGATTGAAGCTGTTTGGGCTGATCGTATTGATGGTGTGATTTTGAGTTCTTCTGAAGCAGAAATCGCCTATTCATCAATTTCGGATTGTACCGGGGCGGTAACGCTGGATTTCGAAGATTTCTGGACACCACTCCGAAATTTAGTCAATCAAACCGGGTGGACTGTGATACCTTATAGTACACTTTGGAGTAATACTGGTCATGATTTGGGAGTAGACCCTGTAGCAGATATTATTTTACGGTTAGAAGAAGGATTGGTCAGAAATTTACCTGCTGATGAATTACCAGTCCACCCAAGTCATACTCAATTCCCAGGTGAAGTTCCAGCTAATGCGACTAGGATTACTCGCACTGTGACTGTCAATGGCACTCAATCTGGCCTTCCAAGTAATTTCGGATATTCTGGTGCGAGGTCTTCGATAAGAATGACGACGGGGCTTTATGCAGCGCCTGGTGAGGTGATTACAGTCACGGTATCACAAGAACTCGCCGATTCTGGAATCTACATATTGGTTGGGGCACATTCAGACAGTTTATGGAACAAAGACATCATCAAACGACATTCTTCGATTACTCGTTGGTGGGCGATATCCGATCCTATATCTGAGATTGGAAATGCTTTCGGCGGCCCAATCTATGTTGGTATTCCTGCAGGCTCAACACTCGGTGAAATCGATATTGAAATTTCTGGTGCGGTTCGCGCACCTATGTTCATTCTTGGTGTAACTAGTGATTTTCAATGGGAGACCACTGAAAGATATAACCCGGCACCATGGACCGAATTGGTAAGTGATAATTTCATTATGACGGTGCCCAGCGGTCAAATCAGAGATTTAGAAAATGCCAGCGCTCTGATGCAATGGTGGGACCAAGCCCTATCAATGGAGCATTCACTTTACGGTTTTTCACCATGGCCAAGGGTCGAGCGAGCGGTTTTCGACGCTCAGATTTCTGCTGGTTGGATGCATTCTGGCTATCCATTCATGGCACATGATTTATCGGTTGTCGATGTCATCGACCTCGAACAAATGAACGGTTCTGGCGATTGGGGTATGTTCCATGAATTGGGTCACAATCATCAGTGGATGCCATCAACTTTGCCAGGTATGACCGAGACAGGATGTAATTTCGCAAGCGTATATTTGATGGAAGAATTAGTTGGTGTTACAGGTCATAGCGCCGTCGACCCAGTTGCTCGAGATACTCGAATGAGAAATTATTTCGATGGTGGTTCCAATATCGCAAGTTGGTCAGTTTGGATTGCACTCGACACATTTTTGTTAATTAAAGAAGAATGGGGGTGGGGTGTAATAACCAATGCACTGGTAGTCTATTACACACTCCCTACAGCTGAAGTTCCGAATGGTGACGATGAAGAATTCAATGCTTGGGTTCTACACAATTCTAATTCGAGTGGTTATAATTTAGCACCATAT
This sequence comes from uncultured Candidatus Poseidoniales archaeon, assembly GCA_963934165.1. GTDB lineage: Archaea > Thermoplasmatota > Poseidoniia > Poseidoniales > Thalassarchaeaceae > MGIIb-O2. The sequence goes on along the minus strand of CAWVXH010000001.1, from coordinate 73,354 downwards.
TTTGCAGCCTGGGGATTCCCACTTACTCAGGCGACGTTCGATTCGTTAGACCATCTTCCGGTTTGGGTTAATGATCCTCTCAGGGGTGATTATTTTGTTTACGATGCGATTCTTAGAAATGAATCCGTGTTGAATATAACAAATTCAGCGACAAATTTCATTTGGGAAACTTATGATAATGGTACCAACACGACACTGACTTTGTATTATGGAACCATGGATATGGGTAATCAGTCCCTCACTTGGGGTAATTCGGTAAGCTTGGGTAATGCTGTCGTCGGATGGGATGATGAAGAACTGACGAGCCTTAGTTCTAGTACGACTTATTATGCGCGAATCAAAGCCTCACATGAGGAAGGCGACAAATGGTTCGGACCGGTAAGTTGGACAACTACGAGTTGAGTTTCTGCAATAATTTTTCGAGTGAATAATCTGAAATTAAACGTTCGTGTAAAATCGATAGTGGAATCCAAATCGCCGTATGGATTAGGGTTACTGCGAAGGCAGGAATTACATCGAGCCTAGCTTGACCATACATCATGTTAGCAACTATTCCGAGTACAGCGAAATGGGCGACATAAATTGTCAACGAGAGTCGCCCAGCCGGTTCAAAAATTGCCAATTTTTGACCACCAGTTGGGGGGCCTCCTTGGATTTCTCTACCTTCTAATATCCTGAATGTCATCAGAACAAAAGTACCTGAAACAAAGATGAAAGTAGTCGAGGCAGGGAAGAACGTTAGGACTGCTTCTCCTTCTGGAAGTGCCCACATTTGATTTGAAGTAAATGAATAAATCAGAGTTGCTGTAGTGATTACAAGTCCGCCATACATCATTTTGTCTCTAGTATTTGGCTCACCCTCCAATTCGAAAATTATTGAGCCGAGCATAATGTAAGCCAACCATGGTAGTGCTGGATATGTTCCATTCCATAGAAGACGCTCAATCCATTCTGTAAAGCTATCTTGGGAAACACGCTCAAACCAGGTCCAATCAGTGCCAGCCAAATCTCCGAGGAAGTATTGAGAGCCAGCAAGGACAATCAATAGCACAATGCGAGTTTGATGAGAAAAATGGATTATTATTGGCGCGATTATCGTAGCGATTGCCAGTAATGTTAGAACTCCTGGAGTAAATGATTCAAAACGCCCTCCTCGATCGGTTGATAGTAAAAAATTGACTAAAAATTGGCAGAAAATCAACATTGTAATTCGTGGTAAAATCCATTTTGACCAAGCTCTAAAATCATCATTCGATTTGGTATCCCTAGATATCGCACTTCTATAAATTCCCCAACCTGAAATTGTTACAAATAATGGAGCCGCCATTCCTCCGATTGCAGCTGAAACCAATGCAATGGGGTCTCCTACGGTAATTCCTTCAGGAGGTACAATGGCCGCGGTATGGACCTGAACCATCGCAAGAATTGCTATAGCTCGAATCCTGTCAATATAGAGCAATCTCATCTTATCATCTCCACGATTCGTGATTCGACCTCGACGTTATCATTAGTTGTTCGGAGAGATGATTGAATTGATTTAATTTTTTCCTCATCAAGTTCGTCGGAATGGTATATCGTTGCCCAATGGTCTCCAATTTCTATTAATTCGCCGATTTGCTTCTCGAGAATTATCCCAACACGATGATCGATTTCGCCCCCTAATGAATTCCTTCCGCTACCTAGATTTAAACAAATATCTGCAATTATCATCGCATCGATATCACAAATGTTCCCTGAAATCTCAGCAATTATTTCTGTTGTATTCAGGTTTGAATCTAATAACCCTAAGGCAGTGTATAATGTAGTATCTGTGAGGAAATCATCGGCGTTTCCACCTTGATATTCAACCATTTCTAGGAATTTATTGAAAGCACTGCCGTCGTTGAGGCTGTCATGAATCATCACAGCTCCATGATTTTCATCTGTTGCAATTCCAGCCAAATACAATAAAATCCCACCTTGGACACAAACTAATTCTTCCAAATCAAGCGGACCTCTCCCACATAGTGTTTCTACTGATTCGACAATTTCCAGAGCATTTCCTACAGCGCAGCCTAAAGGTGAATTCATATCAGACAATATCGAAGTTGTTTGAATCCCCAGTGCATTAGCGACTGCGCTCATTGAGCGAGCGAGTTTTGCAGCTTCAGCACGCTCGACCATGAAGGCAGCACGCCCAAATTTTACATCGAGAACTAGAGCAGTTAAGCCTTCAGCTGCCTTTTTTGATATGATTGAAGATGTGATTAGTGGAACCGAAGCTATTGTTCCTGTTACATCTCGCAGGGCGTATAATCGTCGATCGGCGGGCACTAAATCATTGGTCTGGCCGACCATTGCTACACCGATTTTTTCGATTTGTTCACTGAGTTCCGCGACCGACAAATCGACTCTGAATTCAGGGATGCTCTCCAATTTATCCAGAGTTCCCCCAGTATGACCCAATCCTCGCCCAGAAATCATGGGGACTTTGAGTCCACAAGCCGCGAGGGCAGGAGCGAGTGGAATCGAAACATTATCTCCAACTCCACCTGTTGAATGTTTGTCGACGACAAGATTTGCCCATTCAGCTGGCCATTCCAACTTTTCTCCAGAATCACGCATCGATTTTGTTAATTCGATAGTCTGAGCTTCGTTGAGTCCATCTGCAAAAATTTTCTTTAACCATTCGATTACGACTTCATCTTCGAGTTTGTCCGAAACAACTTCGTCAATGAACTCAGAAATTGAACCCATCACTCATTATCTCCGAGAATTTTGTGAACCTCATCAATTGAATGACCTTGGTCTAAAAGGAATTGAACCTCGTCCCGAGTTGCATTTTCAAAACCAAAGCCATCGAGATTTATTTTTCCGTGCGTCCCGTCATCCTTTCCTTGTTTACGCGAGCGTACATCTTCTCGTTCATCATCGAAACTAGTACCACTAAGAATCGCTTTCGATGATGAGGGGTCTTCAAATTTGTAACCGGAATCATCGAAAAGGACATCTTCTGTTCGCCTTTTCGGTGAATAAAACATAGACGCAGCAGCAACTGCGACAGAAGCCCCAGAAATCATCATTAGGTAGAGTAAGACCTTCGCTCCTGGTTGAGAGAGTGGATCTTCCCTAATATTGACGAAGGCTTCCTCTTCATCCTGCTCTTTTGGTTCGGTTCCATTACCATCATCTCCATTATCTGAATTATTGATGGCAGGATTTTCAGAACAGCCATATTGCTCGCCATCAGGTATTCCATTTTCATCGACATCCGCCGAATTCATTGCAACTGAAGGTGCTCGTAACAAGCTCTGAGCAAATTCAATCTCTTCTCCATCTAGAATACAATCTCCATCTGTATCAGCATCACTCGGATCACCCCCCAATTGAAATTCTTGTAAATTATTCAATCCATCATTGTCAGGGTCCAATGATTGCTCGCTCAATGCCGTGCCAATTACCGCAGCACTATGCCGGTCTAAGCCGTACATTAGTTCCCATGAGTCTGGTAGTAAATCACCATCAGAATCTGTTGAATCATCTAATCGATTCCAATCAATTTCGAATGAGTTACTAAATATTGCAGCCAATTCTGAAGATTCCGCGACGATACTCATCTCGCGGTTTCGCAACATTGAACTTGAACCCCAATTCATGCTTCCAACCAATACTGTATCATCGTCGACAAGCATGCCTTTATTGTGTAATTTCCAAATATCAGCCGCTGTCGACATTAATCTGGCAGTGATATCTAATCCTTGAGATTGATTCCAATCGGTATTGAACAAATTTACAGCATCGTGAATATCTTCGCTCTCATCAGCATAATACGCGTTCAGAAGAATGCGAACTTCGACTCCGCGAACAGCGGCATCATGTAGAGCAGTAAGTATTGGATTCTCGGCTCCAAATCCCCAATACCAATCCATGTCGAGATATTGAACCGATATACGAATTGACTCATCAGCGGAATTTATCTCAGAGATGAGGCCGTCTACACAGTCGTCGGGACAGGTCAATAATTTCGTTCGAAAACTAGTGGTAGTATCTGGGGTTGGAGTGATCGCAGGAGTGATTGTTGGAGAGGGGAGTGACCATCCAGCGTCAGGTGAATATTGAGACGAATGTTCTACGATATGAAGGTGATTCGAGTTTTCATCCCATGCCATTCTAGACAATATTAATTGAGCCATTGGCTCGGAATCGAGGAATAATGACCATTCTCTATTGCCTGATGCTCCAACAGGAGGCAAACTAGAATCTTTCCAATTCCCCGAAGAAATCCAAATGCTTTCACTATCTTTTACTGCTACTTTGCTGTGAATAAACGCATATGGTGCGCTGATTTCTGATGGTGTTATCATCCAATATACAATAGCGCCAGATTGGCTCAATATTTGTGCGTGTCCACGTTGATTTTCTTTTGTTTCAGAATCATCCAAAATTCCTTCTTCCAACAAAATGGTCACTTCAACTCCTCTTTCAATCGCTTCTAAAAGTGCATTTGTCAGGTCCGGACTCATCGATTCGTAGATACTAAGGTGAATTGATTGTTCAGCACTTTCTAGCCAACCGAGTAGTTCTGAAAGTGCTGTACCTGGACTAATTGAAGCTGATGCAGCCATATTTGGATGTGCAGCAATATCGCCACCATCACAAAAAATCGATGCGCCGATTCTGATCCACCGCTCTTCCCAGTCCGCTGAACTATCTGAATCGGTACCACTAGTGCACCCATCTCCTCTAATCAGAATTAAGCCGGGTGAGCCATCTCCTGGAACGGATATTGCTGGCCCAGACCAGCCTTCGGTTTCTGTAATGCCTCCCCCGAAAACAATCGAATCAGCAACGATTCCATCTGGATTTTTCAGCTGAAGTGCGCTACCGGAATCTATCAACCAAGGCATGTTATTGAGAACGATATTTCCATCTTGGGCAACAATTCCACCATCTTCTAGAAGATTCGTTGGATTTTCTGTAAGAACTAATGATTGGCCAGATATGAGAGTAAATTCGTTGAAATTTGAAATCCATGGACTCGAGGATTGAATCCTCTCAATTGTCCAATCCCCTAGTTCGACATCTTCACTTCCAAAATTAGTAATTTCAAACCAATCATTTTCTCGTTCGGGTACTGCTGAAGGCATAATTCGGGTGAATTTCACAACTTGTTCATCACTATCGGATGTATTGATTGTCTGAGTCTGTTTTTCAAGTTGAATCTCGCTCAAGGGGCTCATCGACATAAAAATAAGAATACCACAAATCAGACCAGCCAAAACCCGTTTTCGACACATCTGCATCACTCATCCAGTCGTCCAATAAGGATTGAACCCTTTGGGTCGATGTATTCCGCTCAGCATAGCTGGACGAAAATTATTATTCCTCTTTATTGTTAGAATGAGATTCCATAAATTTCCTGGAACCGAACGCCATCATTACTATACTGATAATATAGATTGAAGCCGCTACATAATCGATATACTTTGCATCTGCGCCAGAGTCGAAATTGGTCCAGTAAGTTAGACCCATATTGTCGTTAACGGCTTCTTTGAAGGAAGCCGCATCTTCATCACTAATTTCGCTAAAGGTATGGATTTCAAAAACCGGTTGAACATCTGATGAGTCAGAGCCAAAGTCTGGATTCATTGACCCGGCTCCTCTCAGGTCAAGGTAGAATCGTGAAACAGATTTTCCATACATGACTACATTGGTAACCGGTTCTACTTTCAGGTCAACTGTCGAGCCGAAGTAAATTGGTAATCCACCCGGCACTACATCAAGGATTGTTCCTGTTGCGAGTAATTTTGCTTGAATTTGGTGCGTCGAAGGGTCGAGATTTACCGTATGCTCTACCATGGGGATTCCCTTGTAGACCACATTGTCTCCAACGATACTGTCCGCTATAGCATAACCAACTAAATTTACTTTGAATGATTCATCAGCATCTCCAATGCCACCTATGGTTCCATTGAGGATTGTATTTGCATTACCTACATGATCAGTCAATAACCCATATTTTTCTTCTTCAGCAGCCGGAGACCTCCAAGGCAAATATTCACTCATGTCATAAATTTCGCCAGTTTCTCCACTGATGTATCCTTCAGCAATTCTATGCTCGACACTAGCGAGACCGTCTGGACCGCTTCCCGTGCTCATCTTGTAAACTGAATAATCTCCTGTGCTAACACCATCTGATCCATAGTAGGTCATGTTTGTTTCCAAACTAACCCAACCGAGATTCATGTCGTTGATATCGCCAAGCGTATCTGCAACTGCGATATCTCTCCAACCATAGAGCCAGTTATTGAGTGATTGAGTTGTATAAGGTGATGTTCCATATTGGAAACCTAACAATGCCCCGATTACTTGATCGAACATTAAATCCTTCACCCATGATCGAAGTGCTGCTGCTGCTTCGGTATCGATTCCATACATACCTGCAACTAATTCATCAGTCCAATCGATCTGCTCTCCACCACTCACCGGAATTCCATCTGCCCCGGTTGGTAGTGTCTTTCCAGATAATTCACTATACATGAAAGTAATAGCAAAATTACCGGTCAGTGCAAATGGGCCATCATAGAGAATTTCTCTAACCTTTTCAATTGTTAAGTCAGCATCTCCTGCATGATCTGCTCTATTCAATCCAATAGATAGGTATCCTCCCTCAAGAGGTTCGACTGAACCGAATGAAAGTTGCCACCAAAGGTCAGCATTGATCGTGCCTTGCCCACCGATTAAAATCGCTTCAAATTCAGTCATTGTTCCAACCATGCCAATCCATCCTCCAGCATAATCGGCAAGTGCGAGTACTTGAGCAAGATTGATGTTGTATTCTAACATCGTTCCGAATGCATCACTTTGTGCTCCCAATAATAGAAGTGCGACACCGTGTAGTGGAATGCCATTGAAATCAGTCTCAGTCAATAAGCCAGCTCCTAATCCAGTATCTTCATTGATTCCGAATAATAAATAATTCAAGGTGTCTGGATTTGTAATATCCATTCCATCATCGTATGGAATTCCATTATTATTTGAGTCCTGATTTAAATTAGGGTCGGTTGCAGTTCGTAATCTTTCACGAAGATTTTCTGCACTTTCTAAATCTGCACCTCCTCCATTAGATTGGAAAGTTATTCCAGCCAATGCGTAAACAGTCCAGTCGATGAGGGTGGTGTCGAGACGGTCTGAATATCCGTAAAGTGCTGCACGGACTGCAGTAGTTTCGTCAGCCGGCTCACCGATTCCAGCAGCTAACATTGGTCCGATTTCACATGTTAATGCGATACAATCACCAGTTGAAGGGTCTACTGCATCATAGAGAATATAATTTGCAACTTCAGTGAAATCTGGATCCATAGGACTCGCTCCTCCTGCTGAAGCATTCCAATTTGCATAAGCTGCGTTAAGGTATGCGACCGGAGCCATTGCTGAAGCCGTGGCTTCGTCATATCCTGCTTGCACCAGTTGTGCTGCTACTCCATCCACCATCATATTGATTTCAGCAGCCGACCAAATGCTTGGTGCACGGTTTTGTAAATCGTTAGCTATCATCGCGTTGGAAAACCCAGCTTTTGCGAAAATTTCACCATACGTAATCCCAGTTGATAGGCCAGCGACTTTCTGAGTGTTATATAGGATATTGACATTGGTGAGTTCAGTTTCTCCTGATACCGATATCTTTCCATCGTGAGTACAAATTTCACACCATTCGAATACATCGTATTCTGAATATGTCATTTCTCCAGCATCTTCATCAAAAGCAAGAACTTCCCGATGGGTTGTAACTGTGTAGATTGCAGGGCCAATCAATTCAAATTCAGGCGCATCTGTTTCGCCGGAATTGATTGCATCAATATTGGCAAGATTATATGCATAATATGCTCTCTCATCTGTTGAATTCATCCAACTATCGTCACCTTCCCAATCTTCAAGGTTATCGCGAGCATCTGCGATTGCTCCCGCGACAGTATCCGCGACTATTCCATCAACAATCGATGTCAAAATCACCGCATTGACAATCATCAGTAACATTCCAACAACGACAAAAATTGCTGGTATCATTTTATTTTTTCCATTCATATTTCCATTCACGGTATCCACTGCTCTATATGGCTACGAACGGTTTCCTGACATAAGCGTTCCAGTTACTGTTAGCAGGCGATTTCACTTGAAATATTCAAATAAATCCGAAGCCATCGAATTCTTGAGCAAAAGTGTAGAGCATTATCGGCACGAGAATGATTCCCATCGCATGACTTCTTCGTATACCAATTCGGGGTGGCATCAATCCGAGTTGAGTACCGATCATTAGAACTCCAACTCCTATCCAACCTGTCGATAACCAAACCAGTACTGTAACGAGGAGTGTGACTGCACCAACTAATGTTCGCAATGGAACCATTTCATGAACTCGTAACATTCCTTTCCCAACTCGAATCATTACTGGAACTGCAAATAAACCAGCACCTATCGTTATTCCGAGAAGACGAATAAAATCAGATGGAGGACTGATGCCGTTCCAAAGGTCGATTGGGTACATCATGTTCAGAGCGAGGGCAGCTCCGGAACGTGGTCTTCCTACCATGTATAGAAATCCGAGAACCATTACTGTTACCGCTGTATTAACGGAGGACAGAATTGCAATAATTTCCAAATCCTGTTGCTGGCTCCTACTTGCAAAATCTTCCTCTGAAGTACCCCCTGCTTCTTCAAGTGCTGCAGAAAATAATGCAGCTTCTTCATCAGATAAATCGTCTAATCCCTCGTAAATTGAGCCAGAATTTATTTTCGGGAAGTCCTGAGTCCCATGTTCAAAATCTGCTGGAACATAATTGGGATCGGTCAATCGACCCCAGAAATTTCGCATACTCATTACCACGACGGTGGCTTGAGCAGCAGTCATTCCAGGTAATATTGCCATTACTGAAGATACGATAGCCGATAGAAATGTTGGAACTGCAAGCGGACGCATCTTCGGCATCTCCCAATTCGGTTCTTGTGGTGGAATCTCTGATGTCGTAACATAGATATCGATGAGGTTTGCGATTCCGAAAAGGCCTGCAAGTCCCGGGAACAAGAGGGTTGCAGAAGGCATTCCAATAGGTGATCTACCCGGTAACTCGAATACAGCCCAGCCGTAAAATCCAGACAAGCAAAAGAAGGCAGTAGCGGCGAGAATTCCAGCCATTCTAGAACTTGAGCCAAATGTGAAATCGAGGTATTCCCAACTTCGATAGATCCTGCTTTTACCCAAAGGGACCGATAGTTCGAATTTTTTCGGTAGTTTCCATCTCAAATTTTTGGTCATTTTTTGTACCCAAACTGGCCAAGGTAATCGAGTCGTCTCTGTTGCGATTAAGAATATTGAAATGAATAAAAGCAACCAAGGTAAGACTTCACGGCTTGCTTCATACAAACCCAATCCTGGCTCTTTACCGAATAATAGACGAGCAACAATTAGCAATGGAATAGACATCATCATGCCCATTTGAGAGCCTCGGGCTGAGTAAGCAACTCCCTGGGCTGCCTGGCCTGAAACCAGCATTCTGTGGCCTGGTAAAAGTGCTAACGCCATATTATCATCTGGCGCGCCGATCAGCGCACTAGGGATATAATTCAGGAAAGTATGAACGGTTCCAGTTGCGACAATTATTCCTGCGACTGCATCGAGAGGAATTCCTAGACCTACTGCGATGGGGGATAATGAAAGTGCAATCAATGCGACGTTATTCACGTGGAAACCGGGAATTAAACCAGTTAAACAGCCAAGGAATACTCCGATGACGAAAGAGGCGATTAACCATCCGAAGTCTACGAAAAAAGGGTCCATGAAATCACCTCAGCGTACATCTAAGCAGAAATAAATAGTATTTGCAAGTGGTACCTCTGACATTATCAATCTGCCAATCCAAGTCAAAGGCTCACCTGCATTTGCCTGTTGGTTGGGTTCTGTTCCGTCTCCAAGTAAGCATATTTGTTCAATAGAACCAGAACGATTGACCCATTGGTTTCCATCCTCATCTATCACTGCTTCGCCGGTGATGCTGACTAATTTTCCAACTTCCCAACGCCATGAATCATACCCGTCCCCCCAATTCAAGGCGGTGGGTTCAGGAGTGTCACCTAAGGTCCATGAACGAGCATCTAAGATAACCCGGCCCTCTGATTCGGACCAGATAACTGTCGCGTTGAATCGAATTAATTGACCCGCTTCGATCCATTCGACGTGTTCGCCGATTAATTGTATCCGTAATTTAGTATCTCGTGAGTAATAATCAGGACCATCGCCAACATAGCCCTTATCATAATCTGGTGAAATAGGATCTGTAATCCATCCTTCAAAGGTATGATTTTGATTTACAAAACCAAATGGATTTTGAGCGACATCAAGCATGTTTATTGCATCTTCACCAATTTGACCATGAGGATTGCCGAATTCGGGTTGTTGGCCTCGATCAAGGCAAATTACCGCTTCATCGGTTGCCCAAACAAGTCGCCCTGTCCATTCGTCTGAAATTCCATCGATATTATTCGAAACATCCTCAGGGGAGGCAAGAAGGCACAATCTATCGGTAGGGGCCGGGCCGAGTAACCACCAATTCGTTCCATCAAATGATACGGTACCATCGATAATGACCATTTTTCCAACATCATAAGTTAGTGTATATGGTTCTACATCCCACTTGATTTTCACAGGGTCTGCATAATTTAGAACCTCAACGGATGTCGCCTGAGCAATCAGACGCCATCTCAATGATCTCTCATCATATTGTAGCCATCCTGAAACGATGACATGACTGCCAGCTTCGATAGTGCCCAATTCTGGTTCGAGACGGCCTTCTACTTGCATGTAGAGGAGGTGGTCTGAATTTCCATAAGCTGGATTATCCATTAGGCTGAGAGATTGATAGGTTATGTTCGGCGATAAAGCTTCACTTAGATATCCTTCAATTTCAAGGGATTGGTTTGCATATTTTGGAGGATTTTGAGCGACATGCACAAGAGTCTCTCCTCTAAATTGAATCACTTGCTCTTTCGCCGTAATCGCACCATAACCATTGGATTGTAACCAAATTCTTCCATTCCATTCAGACACTTCTCCTTCTATTGTTACGATGCTACCAATCGGAGGAACAGTAACTGTCAGGTCAACATTCCATCTGACTTTAATTACAGAATTACCATCATGTGAGGCAATCTGTAAATCTATTCGATTTGCCTGTTCACCATATGGGTCTCTTACATAACTGGTTAAAACCCCTTCAACTTTCACAGTTTCTCGTGGGAAATTTTGAATTTCCTCTATTTCAATCATGTCAGGTTCACGGATAATCGCATAGAAATTCATTCCTGAAACTAAAAGCAGTGACGTGAAGAACATCACCCATAATTTTCCCTCGCCGCCTGTTGGCTCAAATGGTGCTCTGAGAATTTTCGCCAGTCTCGATTTGTTAGTCATGAACTACTGGCGGTCGTCGGTAACGCTTCAAGGTTGAGTGGTAATCAACTGGAAGAATTTAAAATTGGCATAAGATAAGTTCATCTCCGATTGTTAGATGAGACACCTCAGGACCCGTAGCTCAGTTGGTTAGAGCGCTCGGCTCATAACCGAGTGGCCACCGGTTCAAATCCGGTCGGGTCCACCATCTTTCAAATCGTTTACAACTCTAATTAGTTAATTTTGATACGGTCTGGGAACTGTAACATCTCAATGAAAAAATTACTAAAGTTTTACTTAATTTAGCCCAATATTGAACTTTCCCATCATGATTTGACTATTCGATTATTTGTGTCCCATCTATTATTTAGGTTCGGTTTTGATGCTTTTCGCCACACTCAGCGTGAGAAGGCTCAAATACGGCCTTTGGCGGCATTCGGTTAATGAAGTCGGCACGCTCGGTTAGACCTGTCTTGATGATACTCGTTGTGTACATGCTGAGCATGTTCGCTGGTGTTGCTGCAGTGCAAGCACAGAACCCCACTCCCGACATCACTCTAACCTGTGACAATCCTCAACCCATCGAGGTTTATCCTGGCTCAACCAGAACAGCAATTATCAATTGCAAATTAGATAATCCAACGATTTATTCAGAGAAAGTAAACATCCAGATTCAATCCGGTGCTCTCATCTCAGCTGGACCTGCTTCTCTGACTGTTGGTGCAGGAGGCGTGGTGAATTTCCAGGTCATCCTCCGGGGAGAGTTGCGAATGGCTGAGGGGCAGCATCAAATTTCAATAACTGCAGAAGTGGTGCAGGCAAATGGTGTGACTGTAGTTGGTACTCCTACAACTTACAAGGTACTTGCAGTGATTAAACAATTCAGCCGGCTCCGAGTTGCCTCCGAGATAGCTTTCCTTCAACTCAGACCTAAAGTAGATTACAATCTAGTCTTCGACTTATACAATGATGGAAATGCTATGGATCGCTTCAATGTTGAAATTTCAAATTACGACGAATTAAATGATGAAGGATTCCAGTTAAGTATTCCATTGGTTTCGGTCGAAATTGAATCGATGTCTCCTGCTGAAAAGGTTCGAATACAAATGAGAACTCCAAAAAATCAAGGTTGGACCGATAAATATTTTAATTTACAATTCAAAGCAACTTCTGAGTATTCAGTTAGAACAGAAGGAATTCCAAATTATCAGATTCAAACTGTTACAATTTACATCCGTGGAGTTTATCTCCCTGGATTCGAATTACTGGGCACTACGATGATTACTGCTCTTGCTGCTGCTGCCTTTGCTGGTCGATATCGCAGTGATGAAGACGACGACTCTGAACAGCCCAGAGAATTGGATGCCCGGATTTTCTAATAGCAGATATTTTCTAATTCGGACGTAACTAAACGGCAACGGGTTGATAACCCGCGAGTGAGACCCGAGTTTATCCAACGTGGTGTTTCTCAATGAGTGATGGCGGACTTCTACAGAAAGCAATCGAACAACAATCTGAATCTGATACGGTCATGACAGGTGTTGTTTCAACAAGTAATTCAAGTTCTGCACCAGCAGAATCAAAAGGTATTTCTTTTAATCTGAAGCTTGGTGCTGGTTTAGCCGTTCTCGGATTTATCCTAACTTTCATCATCTCTAGTCCAAAAATGCAAAGCGAATATTCTTTAGCGATTTTAATTCCGTTATTAGTTCTAGGAGGTTCATTTTATTTCGTTTGGACATCGTTTGATAGGAAAAAAACAGTTGTTTTGGCAGTTGTATATCTCCTCTTATTAGCCACTCCATATGCGTTGACCAGCTTAACTTCTGGATCCATCGCAATTACAAGTAGTCAATTATCTTCTGATTCAAATGAAATCACATTGACAATTAGAGAGTCCGGAGCATTTTTCAGCTCAACATCGAATTCTGCAACGATTTCAATTAATTATGGAGATTCCGAAGTATACATGACTGAGATGGATTTCTCGATGGATCGTGCTGACGGAATTGGAGATTATGGTATTGTCAGTTTGATTGTATCTGAATTTTATCAAGGGAATGCTGATAATTTGAAATTATACACTGTCGACTTTTCTTCAGGAACTTCATCTGCGTCATACACTTTGGATTCATCAGATCTAATTCGGACAGTAACTGATGCGCAAGGGAATTCTGCTGCCGCCATGGGAACTGGAAATGATTGTGACGATAAAAATTCATGTGTAGTAGGTGTAAGTTTACGCGCTTGGGTTGGCCTTGATACGATGGGCAATATCAACCGACCTGGAGCAATGCCATTTGCTGATTATACGTTGAAGGCAACCCTCAGTATTGTCGGGAACTCCGCAATTGATTATCCTGAAGTTTCAGTGGTAAACACAGTAGCAAGTTGGGATTCAATATCTGGAGAATACGGTTCCGGTTCAGCCACCGTTGGTGATTTTGGTTCAGAATTAACTCTAGACGGATCTGTTGATGATGTGAATTTGGGGATGAAATACGTTCCAATTAAAGATATGACGGAGAACGATTATGGTTGCTACACATTCTTGATAGAGGTAAATCAGGTCCAACCTTGGGCTAGTGATTCTAGCTCTATTATTTCTACTACTTACTATGAATTCAGCGAGAATGGTGATGACGGCGCAGGTAACCCAACTGACGAATCATGGACCGAAGTTGGATCATGCTGAATATTATTCACCCTTATCGTATTCGTAATGGTCATCGATGAAATCTTCCTCATTTTCTTGCATGGCGACTTTCTTAAAGTAATAATAACCAATTCCAAACATTGTCAAAGCAGTGGCGATAAGGATAGGAATTATCGTTCTACTTTCTTCTTCAACCGGTTTCATCCATGTAATTACACTAGTAGTTCTCAAGCCTCCACCGTATGCATCATCATCGACTAGTTGAGTCGGAGTTAAAATGCGACAGGTCAGGCTTGCATTACCTTGGTTTGCATTTCTCCAACCGAATGAAATTTCGATAGATTCTCCTGCATCAATGACTGCATTTTGATATCCTCCAATATCTGCTGCTTCACCGTTTTCTGTGATGTCACAGGTGAAGAAAAAATTAGCTGGAGCCGTTCCACGGTTTGCCAATCGAGCAAGAATTGGAACTGAGTGTACAGTCGAGCTTTCAGTAACTTCCCCTACAATGGCGAGTGATTCCCATTGGATATCAGGGATGTTTGAATCAATTATTATTTGTTTATCCCAAGTTAGAGGCATCGTTTGTGGACCATAATTTCCGATATCATTTTCAAGTGTTTCTGGGTTCCAAGCAGTTCTGTACGATGTGATTATTATATTCGTATTTTCTTTGGTTACAGTTCCATCTGCCCAGCCAATTTCGATAACTCTTTCTTCCCCTCCAACTATGTATGAAACTCCATCGTTTCCACTTATATTGTTAAATTCAAAACCTCCTATTGGGCTCTCTCCTACTATGCTATAGAAAACGCCAATCGCATCGAAATGAATCGATTGACCACTGATTCGCCTTTCCCATCGATCGATAATATCTACACTCGTTTCTACATTATCTCCCCACTGAATGACGGATTCAGGAAATGCTCTGACATAGTGGTCATCGTGACTTCCTGAAAGTGTCGAAAACCCTCTGATGTCAATTTCTGCTGAATTAGATACTAAATTTATTGGAGCACTATTTTCAATAGCAGAATCATCGATTATAATCGAGCCATCAGAATTTATTTGCCCACTTTGCATAGTAGATGCAATTATTTCGATATTTCCAGATGAATCAATCGTAAAACCTGCATCGCCCTCAATCATCATATTGTGATATTCTAATTCACTACCTAGCAATTCATCGATTAAGGTGCCTGTAGACATCATTGTCTGAATCTTAGATAGGGTCACTGGAGCGAATCCAAAGGCCGTTAATCCTACCCAAATATCCTCTGTTCCTGCAGGGAATGAGAGGGTATATTCCCCCCCGTTCATCTCGATTGGTTCACTACCTTCGATATATGCATGTGTTCCATCAAATGAGAGCCCATCGACTGGAAATAAAGTTGCGTCGAATGATTCATTATAGTCTCCTCGTGGAATTAGAATACGGGAACGATTTTCCTCATCCCAATATGTTGATGAGATCAGGGATGTTGGAGGAGAATTTGCGCTTAGTAATGATGAATCGAGTCGTAGACTGCCTTCTTCTGCAATTTCGATACTCGAGCCAGCCATCATGGTAATCTCCGCGTTATTAATCGTCAGGCTACCTCCATTGAGAATTGAGATCAAACCCGTAATTGATTCGTCATTTTCCCAAATAGTATCAGAATCTATGGTAATCGTATCATTGGTGTCAGCAAATACCATTGATGAGGATAAAATTGCTATGGACGATATTATAATCAAAGTTGTTTGGAAAATCGCCGCCGTGCGAGACATAATTCTGCGGCGACGAATCATATCAATTAAGAGTTCGATTCTTGAGATGGAGTTGGCGAGGGTTGATGTCCCCAATCAACTCGCACCGTTTGTATGTCTATAGCCGGACTCCCAATGGATATCGCTACTGTGCTATTAATCGCAGCACCAGCATATTTGGCAAATACTGGTGCAATGCTATTCGGGAAGTGGTTGCCAGAAAAATTTAATCTTCCTAAATTTGTTATTGATGGCGGTAAGGACTGGCGAGATGGCAATCGTATTCTAGGTGATGGCAAATCTTGGAATGGATTGTTTGGTGGAGCATTTTTTTCAGGTCTATTGATGATGTCGACTCATTTTTTGTTTTTTGAGCAAGGTCTTGAGGCTAAACCGTTCGTCGACCCACTCTTTTTTGCAAATGAATCTCACTGGTTTTGGTTCGGTAGCGAGTGGGGAGCTGCTTTTACGATGGGATTCATCCTTGGTTTCGGGTGCTTGGTCGGCGATTCTCTGGGTTCGTTTGTGAAGCGTAGGAGGGGTTTGAAGCGTGAAGGTGACATCAGTTCGAAAGCACCAATTTTAGATACATTACCATTTGCAATTCTGATTTTTGTGTTTGCATATGCATTTTTCCCGAATCAAATAATAGTCGATGAGAGCTTTAAAAACTCTATTTTTGGATTGATTATTTTTACACCAATTATTCATCGCACATTCAATATTTTCGGCCATAAAGTCGGACTAAAAGATGTACCATATTGAACTTGATTTCTGAATTCGCAGTGGAACTAATTATTTCCTTTATGTCCTGCCTTAAGCCATGTCGGGCATGAATGTCTTGGTTGTCGGTGGCGGTGGGCGTGAGCATGCTTTGGTAATAGGATTGAATGAGAGCCCATCTGTCAATGCCATACATATCGCTCCTGGGAATGCTGGAACCGCATCACTGGGCTTGAATCATCAAGTTGAGGCGGGAGATGTGGATGGTCTAGTTTCTCTTTCACAACATCTTGAAGTTGATCTCGTTATTGTTGGCCCTGAGGGGCCACTCGTAGCTGGGTTGGCCGATCGACTAAGGGAAGTGGGGATATCCTGTTTTGGTCCACATTCAGCTGGAGCTGAATTGGAAGGTTCGAAATTACATGCAAAGAAAATTATGCAAGAATTAAAGATTCCAACTGCTGGATTAATTTTGATTGAAAATTCCGAGCGCATCGAAGAAGCGCTGAATACATTTTCACCACCTTGGGTAGTGAAAAGAGATGTATTAGCCGGCGGTAAAGGAGTTGTTGTGACAGAATCTAGAAAAGAAGCTAATGAGGCATTATCCTACGGTATAGAATGCGATGGTTTTGTTCTTCTTGAAGAATTTTTATCAGGAGAAGAAGCCTCTGTTTTGGTAATAATGGATGAATCTGGTTATGTCTGTTTACCACCAAGCCAAGATCACAAACGGGTTGGTGATGGAGATACTGGACCTAATACAGGTGGAATGGGAGCATATGCTCCAGCGCCAATCGCAACTTCAGCGGTGATGCAGAGGGCTATCGATGAGATTATTGAACCGATGCATCATTATTTGCGCAACCAGAAAATTCCTTACCGAGGTTGCCTCTATGTTGGGTTGATGATTGATGAAAATAGCGCTCCTAAAGTTGTTGAATATAACGTCCGATTCGGTGATCCAGAGACTCAGGTTACAGTGCCTTTGATTGCAAGTGATCTTGGTGAACTTTTGTTATCGGCAGCCGAAGGTCGTTTGTCTGAATTTGATGTAGAGTTTCATAATTATTCAGCTGCGACGATTGTACTTGCATCTGAAGGTTATCCTGCCACATCAAAAATAGGCAGGAAAATTTTTGGCTATGACACAAAATTAGACGAGGGACAAATTCAAGCCTTTGTCCATCATGCGGGAACTGGGATTTCTGAGGCAGGTTATGTTGAGTCAACGGGTGGTCGCGTGCTTGCAGCAACTGGAATTGCGCCAGATTTAGATTCAGCAGTCAACGCGGCTTATGAAGTAATAGAAAGCATCAAATTAGATGGTTCGCATTACCGTTTCGACATTGCTTATCGGGCACTTTGAGCCAAGGAAGAAGCATTACTATGGCGAATGGTTTTATCTCTCTCGCCAGCAAGGCTATAACACGAATAATTTTGGCCGCGTTGCCGAGCCTATAGGCTCGACCTAATGGTGATTGATAATGAACGAAATGAAAGATGCAAAGGATAGCGATTTTCCACTCGGAAAAATCCTTGCAGCCCCTGCTGTACTAGTGACTTTACTGGTACTTTTCTTTGGAGCTGATTTCCTTGCAAATGGTAATATTGAAAATGACGGATATATGAACATCCTGATTCTGCCAATTGCTGCAGCATTTGCTGCGGCACTGGGCCGAATCGCTACAGTTATTTCACTTAGCAATTCATTCACCTCGAAACACCGAGCAGCAATTGTCCCACTAGGATTTTTAGCCGCTTCAATAATTTCGATTTATGCAGGACTAACATCTTCGATAATCGGATTCACATTCGCATTCATTGGTATTTCCACCTTTGCGCTTATTTTGAGCAATAGGAATGAAGAGTCATCAATTCTTCTATCAATTGTAATCGGTTTTCATCTCGCAGTTGCATATTCGGCTCGACATGTATTCGATGACAGTAATTGGGCTGGTAATGCAGCAGAGATGATTGATGTAGCTCGAGCAGCAAGTGGATCGATGTTCTTTGGATTCTGGGCAGCGGCAATAGTTCTGGGTTTATTCCTTACATTGGCAATGCGGGGCAGAATCGAAGAAGCCGGCTCAGGTTCTTGGTTCTCTGATATCCCACTGGTTTTCGGAGTTGAAGGTTTATCATTTGTGGGTGCAATTTTTGTTGTAAACTTGATTCCAATAATTTGGCTTGGTCAAATCAATGATTTACAAGTTTTCTCTGACCATCAGTATCTCGGTTCTGTGTGGGCATTATTTACATCGTTAGTTATCATGTTCCTTGCATTCTGTCATGCAGAACGCTGGCATGTATTGGGGACGCTTGTAGGAGTGAACTGGATGATGTACACCTTTGGTCATCTACAAGAAATAGGTAATAGTTTCCCTGAATTGCTTTCAGGTAATAGTTTCACCAGCACAATAGCTTGGTTCTTCTTGGCTTTCTGGTTGAATGTTGGCGGGGTAATGATAGCATCCCGCGGTTACTTTGGTGGCATTGCTCCTATGCGACAGAAATCAGATATTCGCCGCTGGTGGCAAGCCCACTCGTATGGAATTTTAGTTGGTTCAGCCATATTTGTCGGTCTAGCTATTCGAACTGGATGGAACGTCCTTCCTGCTATGAATGCATCAGGAACCGGACTTTGGGATATGACTGGCGGCTCTGACCCTTGGTACATGAAGCGTGTTGTCGATTATATCATCGCAGAACGCAGCCACTACATCTTTGATGCTGATCGAGCTTATCCAATGGGTGCCATTAATCCTCGACCACCACTTTTCTCGTGGTCGTTAGCACTCGGTGGAATCGGCCTTTCTTGGCTTACCGGAATTGCCGTAGAAGAGGTTGCATGGTGGAGCGTTGCCGCTATGCCAGCGATATTTGGTGCGTTAATCGTATTACCAATAGCTGGATTAGCACGCCGTGTTCATAGTAAGCAAGCAGGAATATTTGCTGCTTGGCTAATCGCTTTGATGCCGGGTCATATCAGCCATTCCACATTCGGTTTGGCCGATCACGACGCTTTCGCTCTGTTATTCCTCGCTTTGGCATTTTACTTCTGGGTGAAAGCAGTCGATCAAATTCAGAACGAGAGGATTTTCTCAAATCCTAGTTCAAACCCCCTCTATCTATTCGCCGGAATTAGAGAAATGTGGTCACGCAGCCCTGCTGTGATGGCCAATGCTACTCTTTCTGGAATATCATTTGCAACAGTTGCACTTGGTTGGAAAGGTTTTGTTTACGGGCCCGGAATTCTATTCCTTGCTTTTGCTGGACAAATTTTCCTGAATATGATTCGCCGACGTGACAGTCTACCATTGACTTCGGCAGCTCTGCAAATGATGCTAACTACTTTCTTGATTCCATTACCATTCTACACCTGGCCTGGATTGAATTTATTATTCGACCCTAGCGGATTCCAACCGATGTTTTACATCATTGGATTTACCCTTGCTCTTGGTTGGGTCACATGTTCATTCCGTGACAAGCCTTGGCTTCTTGTTCTAGGTAGTGGAATATTCCTAATGGGTGGAATTTTAGGTTTACTATATGCTCTACAATACGCAGAAATTTACAATGGCTGGGACATCCTCTTTACTGGCGGTTTTTACTTCTCTAAGAACAAGATTTTCGGAACAATTGGTGAGGCACAAGCACCAAGCCGAGGTGTTCTTTTCGCTTCATATGGACCTATTGTATTCCTAATTTCAATGGGTGTTGCTTTTATCATGATATGGAAAGGTGCAAGAAAGGAGAAGCAAGGAGATATGCTCCTCGGCCTCTGGGTATTCATCGCAGCATACATGGCCTTCTCAGCAGGCCGTTTCATTTTCAACGCTACACCTGCAATGGCTGTTGTTGGCGGAATTGGAATCTCGTCGATGTGGCAACGTGCTAATTTCGTTGGCTTCGCTAAGGAATGGCGTCGTTCTGGTATTGGAACTCCTCGAACACGATTCCGTTCGATTTGGCCTGCTAGTAAGAGTAATCCTGGCATACCAGCAATGTTGATGGTAATATTGATGATTTCCTCACAACACATGACTTATGGAATAGACTCCGGTATCCCACGTGGTGAAAATTCAGCAACTGATGTCGACCAAATTATTCATGACATTGCACCTGATATTTTCCGACTTGAAGCCCTTGGTTTATCAGTTCTAAACAGTAATAATTACGACCCAGAAGGAGGGGATCTTTGGTACATGGGTACATTCGGCCCAGGTTTCAATTCTGGGTCTTGGAATATGGCTTATGACTGGCTATCTGAACAAGATTCTGACGTTTCATTTTCTGAGCGACCCGCATTCGTTTCATGGTGGGATTATGGTTTCCAGGCTTTAGCACAAGGTCAGCACCCAACAGTGGCTGATAACTTTCAGTCTGGTATCCCAAATAGCGGAGCAATGTTACTCGCTGCGGGCCAAGATGATACACTTTCTCTATTCATCACAACCCTCGCTCAAGGTGACCGTAGATACAATGATGGTCAAGGATTCACTGATGAATTCAATGATATACTGTTGTCACACATGAGCGATGCCCAGATTGAAGAATTCAACTTAATCATTAGTCTTGCAGTTGGTGACTCTGAAATGGTTGAATCTCGCGCACTAGCGGTAATGGCTACAGATGACAATGTGGAACTACTCTTTGGTGGTATTCTTGCAGATGATGGTACATTAGAATTAGAAGACCAGTGGATGGTTCGCTTAGATGGTGAACAATATGGCAACCTTTCAACCGACCGGTCGGAGGCGATGTCTCTCTACAACCAGGCTCGTTCTAGTGTGGGGGAATTTGATTTAGAGGTTGAATACTATGAAATTAGTGGTTACCTCTACACTCCTGATTTGATTAAAGATTACGATGATGTCTCAACGGGTCTTCATCGTACAAATGCAAGGTTATCTCTTAGTCGAGCATTCCTCTTAGAAGCTTTCGACAATGATCAACTCGGTGATATGTATCATGACATGACCACAAATATCGAGTATGATGTACAAGATTACGAAGGCAGTCTCGGAGAAATGATAACTCGAAATAACGATATTCGTTACTTTGCTGTAGATAACAGACTATACCCACTTGGAGGTAAATATTACGAAGATTATTCCTATCACCGAGGACAAACTACTGGGATTTTCCATGCCCCTACTACGCTTTCAGGATTAGATACTGATACATACGTCTCATCTGTTTATCTTACACAGAGAGGGGATGACCCGATAATTCCTCGAACCGTTGAAGAATTCGATCTAGAGTACCAGAATGATATAATTCTCAATCAATACAGTGGCCAAGGTGATGGAACTCCTATTATTCGCATGGTCGATATTGATTATCAACACCAGCCGGAATTTTTCGAAACCATGGTTGCACGTATATACGTAGGATACGGCACTTCGACTCTAGGATTGGGAGGGGATGCAGAAGCACCAATGCCTCATTTTTACTTGAGCGGTGCTCCTGGTTCATACCTCGAAAATGCCTACCCACTTCCTGGTGCTATGATGAACAACCTAGTTCTTTCGAATTGGTATGATGCAGAGCGTTGTGAAGTAGATGAAAACGGAACAAAACTTGACTCGACTTGCTCGAACCCGACCATAGGATCTGCAAATACTCAAGTGAAGGTAATGAAGTACTATAGTGGTGCAACTCTAGAAGGGACTGTCGAATTAGATGGCCATGGAGTAGTCCCCAATGCTCGTATTTTGATAGAGCGTGATGCTTTCAGTGGCGATGAAATCGCTGTTGATGGAGAAGTCATAGATCGAGATGACAGAACTTATTGGATTCCTATTGGAACCACTGATGCTGATGAAAACGGTAGATATAGTTTCCAAGCACCTGCAGGTAAGATTCGTGTTACTGCATATTTCGGTGAATCTGATCTTGCATCTGCTCGTGCTCAAATCATGACTTCAGACATTCAATCTACTTTCGGTGATATATTCGAAGCCTCATCAACAGGGGTAAGATCGATAAATCCAGTTACTGGAATTCTCGCAAATGTTTCCGGTTCAACATGGTTATCTGAAACCATCGTTAATATTTCAGGCGAAGATGGACACAGTAATGGAGAGGCTCACATCGATGCTCCAATAATTGTCAACCCAGCTCACGCTATAGGACGCCTAGTTTGGAGTGGTTCAGAATTATTCGATGGAGATTCAGTTACTGATGTTACGATCGAACTGACTCCATCTTGGGATGAGATTCAACTCCAACCATATGTGCTAACAACTTCAGTTGGGACTGTCGAGGGTGAAAACCTAAGATTCGATGGTATCGGAGAAGTAACATTCACTGGTGATGGTTCCGTAGTTTCTCAAAGTATAGTGACTGCAACTGATTTCACTGGAAATTTCACTCAAGTCATTTATCATAATCACAGTTTGACTGGTGACGGAGAATTCTCCGGGCGAGGTTTGCTCGATGGAATGGTTAACGATGATATTGAAATTTCCGATTGTGATGAGAATGATACTATGCCAGAAGACTCTGGGCTTTGTATGACTTCATCTGGGGAATATTTGCTCAATGGAGCCGTTAATGCGACCGGGCGATTCACAGCAAATGGGTCGTCCTCTTTCACGCAAAAGTATAGCCATTCAACGCTGATTGGAAGTGGTGTGTTCACGACTGACACTACGATGGATCTCGAATCATATGGGACTCTAAATGGATCTGGTATCTTTACCGGTGAAGGGGTATTTGGTGGAGATATGGTCGAGCCAGGTACATTCCACATCGTCGATGCAATACCTGGTAATTACGATGTGACCATTGTCTTTGGTGATGATCGCCGTATTGAAATCAATGATGGATTTACAATACCTCAAAACGCTGTGAATTACATCACTAAGATTGATATTACAGGAGGATCTCTCTTTGGTAACCTAATCAATTTTGATGGTGAAGCGGTCACTGGAACAGTTATTCTCCGCGATGCTGACACGGATGCAGCAGATGTTGTTGATAATTGTGAAGAAACTGGTCAAGCTCCTTGTTTGATTACACCTGATGAAGAAGGCAAATTTGAATTCGGCCCTATTATTCCTGGTGAATATATTGCAGAAATCGATATTGATGGAGATGGATTCAACGAATTATCTGCAAATTACTTATTCGATGCGAATGAATCATCCGAATTTGAATTCCCAATGCCGGTTCCTGTGACTTCTGATGTCAGCTTTGGACTATTTCAGACAGTCGACGGTGTCGATGAAGAGATTGCTGACCTAAACGTCAGTTTCCACATGAAAGATGGAAGTGGTAATCTGGTCGAAGCAATTTATGATTCAGAGGCTGGTTCGTATTACGTAGAGTTAACGGAGGGAATATGGATTCTAAACCATACACTTTCGAATGAAGAACAACTATGGGAGCAGATTGAGATTGGTTCTGATGATTTTAGTGCAGATTATTACTTCCACACCAGCCAGTTAGTAACTGGAACGGTTTACTATAATGAAAATGCAAGTCTGGATTCACCACTGAATGTGTCCAAAACTCTCGATCATGTTCAGGTCGACTTCTATTGGAGTGGATTTAGTACCTCGGTTCAAACTGATGGTGATGGATACTTCTCAGTTGTTCTTCCTCAAGGGTCGACAGTAGATGCAACAGTTCAACTCGGTGAGAATATCAAATTAGTCGATGGAATTCGTTTCATTGTCGAAGATGGCATGGATGCTGTTTCAATCGATGCTCGTCCAGGCCATGGTATTGCGGGTGCTATTGACATCAATCGAATCGGTAATACTTACAACGCAAATATTGGAGGTTGGGAGCCAGTAGTGGTTATTGCTACAAATTCTGATTATGATGTGACATGGCGGGCTGGAGTCGATGAGACCGGACTATTCCAAATGGTTCTCCCTAAGGGTATGTGGAATTTCACTCTTGAAGATAGCGAATGGTTGGCTCCTGTTACCAATTCAACAAATGTCGATGGAATCAATAATACGGTTGAAATCTTAGTTTATCCTGCAAATACAAATGCAGAAATAGATTTCTTCCTCGATCATTCCGATGATAACAATGCCTCGAACGGGACTGCAGTGCGCTACAATTTCACAATTATCTCAATGATGAATTCTGGAATTGATTACCCAATTCAGTGGAATGGAACCGAATGGACAAATGTCGGTCACGCAGTGGTTCCACTCGAACCTGGAACATACCGAATCTCGGTTGATATTTCCGATGCGAATGATGGTGACTTATTTGGAACTCGAATCATGAGTGGTGATGTTCTTTTCGATATTGGCCTTGATGGTACCGTTGTTGAGCGGGCTATTGGTTTCGATCCTGAATGGCGCGTTAGTATTGCTTTCACTAACGAGAGCGGCGGTATTTTAGCTGAACAATTAGTTAGATTTACCAATACAGACAGTAGTTGGATTCTTTCAAGAATTACTGATGATAATGGAATGATTAATGATTTCATTGGTGAGGGCGATTGGATTGTCTCTACCGATGTTGAATCAATAGGAATTTCAGAAGGCTTACGTGAGTTGATTTCGGTTTCTGCTGATAACGCTGAATTAGATCTAGAAATGTCTACTAGCGAATTGGCACAAGTCTCTTTCACTCTCTATGAAGATAATTCAGTAAGCCCTATTGGTGATGTGCGATTAAATCTTGAATCTACAGATGGTTTAGGCACCTTCAGTATCGACAATACCAATTCTGACGGAACGGTCACTATCGATCTGGTTCCAGGGAATTGGGAGGTGTCATTGGATCACATTGATTCTGGTAAACAGTGGTTAGTCGAGTCCATTCCAATTTCAGTCGATGTTGGCGGAGAAAATGATTACAACATCACAGCTCAATTATTCGTAGAACTCAGCGGCACTATCTTCTGGGATTTGAACGATAACAATGAGGCCAATGCGGTTGAAGGAATCGTCAATGTTACTTTGATGATTATCGATAGTGATGGAATGTTAGAAGCGAATCTAACGACGGATGTTAATGGCGATTGGAGTTATTACGTTCCTGCTGATACATTTTGGGACCTAAATACTTCATACGAAGGGTTCGAGGATGTCAGCCGTGCTGTTTCGGTTGGAAGCTCCTCAAACAGTATCGATATTGAATTAACAGCTGGTCAAGTATTGATATCAGGAATGATCTCGTATATCGATGAAACCGAATTCTCTTCAATATCTGATTCAATCGTTCTAGAGTTGATTCCAACCAAGGGATTGATTCGAGATCACATAACTCCAGAAAAGGTACTAGAAGATGGTGTGTGGAATGGAAACTGGTCTGCTATGGTAGAACCAGGCAATTGGATACTGCGTGCTAGTGTTACCGACCAAACTTTAGTTGCTATGGGGTTGGTTGATGCAAGCGTAGCAGATGGTGGAAACCTAGATATTTCGTTATCTAATGGTGGGATTTTAACCCTCAAGACGCATTGGTTGGGTTATGATGGAAATTCATTCACTCTTGTCGATGTTGTAGATTCAGAATTAGTTCTTGACCTAGGCCTCGGCTTAGAATGGGTTGGTGAAATTGATGAGGATGGTGGAATGAGCATCATTCTGCCAAATGGTCGAGTCGATCTTCGAAGTGAATTTGAGGTCTATCAAATGGACAGAAATATGTCCTACATCGGAGGCCAAGGAATTGATATTCATGCGGGACAAGAAACTCCTGATATGACATTAACACATGCACGAACTGCAGATCATTCAATTGATGTGACTACATTGAATTTAACCAGCGGCGATGATTCATACATTGGTTCCGCTGGAAATGTCCTGGTCGTCGCTGATGATGAAAACGGCTTTGTGCCAGTGGAATTTATATTTGCTGTAGATTATCTGGGTCACGAATCCTTCGACTCTTACTCGGTCGGTGCACTTGTAACCGGTTCTGATTCAGCAGATTGGGTTGTTGAGTTCCACAATGGTTCAGGCGATTGGAATATTTCTACTACTTTTGATATCGGATTAGATAATTCAGTTTCGTTCACTGATTTGCACATTCGTGTGACTCCAGCAGAACAAAATGTATCTCATTCTTTCATAGAAGGACACACAATATCTATTCAATTTTCAACTCAAGATGGCTTCTTCCTATCTCATGATGTCTTGGTGAGAGTTCCACAGCTGCATGACTTCGAACTTTCCGAGCCGATGGATGATGTGTATGGTATTTCTATTGGAGAGTCAAAGCAAATCGGCATCAAATTCACTAACTCTGGAAATGGTGATGAAAGATACGAATTTGAATTTGATGATTCTGAACTCCCTCTGAGTTGGGAACGAACTGGAGCAACTTCACACACTATTGGCGGATTTGTCAGCTCGACGCATACTATGATTGTCTCTGCTCCTGCAAATGCTACAGGTGAAGAGGATTTCACAATCTATGTCTCGGTTACTGATAAGGCAAATGGCACCTATGAAATAATTGAAATTAATGTGAGAACTTCAGAACCAATTTTGAAAATATTAGATTTCTCAGCATCGAGTGGTAATTTGGGACAGGCGGAAACAGGAACAAAAGTAAATTATCTTGTGACTGTTGAGAATAGTGGTCTCGTGGATGCATCTTTGGTACAAGTGAATGCAACTCTTTGCTATGATATCTATTGTGCCGAACCAACTGATGTTTCAGCATTTGCAATCAAGGACATTCCTGCTGGATCTTCTGTGTCATATAGTTTAGTTATCGACTTATCTGATATTGATATTGGACCATATTATATTGATTTCGATATCAATTCAAGTGGTTTCAACTCGGTAGAGGAATTTCCATCGAAGAATGTCGATGTCCGTTCACCTTCACTTGATGGAACCACCGATTGGATTGGATGGTTATTGGGCGCAATGCTGTTAATAGCAGCATTCGTATTAACCAAAACTCGTTCACGCCGACCGAGTGCACCATTCTGATAGGGCTATTACACGAGCCACCATCGGGATATTTGGAAGGAATTAAGATGCGGTCATTGGATGGATTAGAGTTACTTCCCGAACCTGAGGATCATCGAATTCTAACTGCTATCGACCCATCAGCACCTGGTTATCCTGGCAAGGATTACGGCATTAGCGATCAAGATGCAAAGGAACTTCGTTGGCCGGCTGGGCCAATCAAGGAATTTTTGTGGCCATGGGGAGCGGTAATGTTTTCGATTGGGACGGTTTTTTTAATCGTCGCATGGCCATGGGTGAATGCATATTTGACTCCTATATTACCTAATTCAGAATGGGCTTTTGAGGAGTCTGGAATCCGAGAATTACAAAGTTTAGGTCTCGATGGAAGTGGAATTCATGTTTGTATTGTCGACACCGGAATTGACATGAGTCACCCTGATTTTCGACATCAAAGTTTGGTTGGATTTCGAGATTTTTATAATGAGCAACACGATAATGTTCGTGATGTAGGTGATGAATATCACGGAACTCTAATGTCTGGTATTTTGATTGCAAATGGGACATTTAGGGGCGCTGCACCAAATATAGATCTCTCCGTTGCTCTTGCCCTTGGACCTGAAGGAAGTTCAGGTCAAGGGGACAAAGTAGCACAAGCCATCAGATGGTGTCGGATAACTGAACGCGTTGATATCATCAGCCTCAGTTTAGGTGGTGAGTCAGGAGTTGGTATGGCTCAACATTCAGCTACTGCTGCAGCGGTTCAAGAAGCGCTTGACGTAGGTATATTTGTTGTCGCAGCTGCAGGAAACACTGGACTCGACACTGATGCTAATGATGTTTCAACACCCTCGAGCATCGAGGGCGTTATTTCAGTAGGAGCACAAACAAAGAATGGCATGGTTTGGAGTAGAAGTGCATATGGTTCACAGAGCGATCTATCCACAGGATTAGATAGAGATTTTCCTAATCAAAAACCAGAAATTATTGCCCCTGGTGTAAATATATTTTCAACCGTATCAATGAATTCTGTAACAAACTATGGGTACTCTTCAGGAACCAGTGACTCGACCGTATTCGTTACAGGTGCTCTTGCACTAATTTTACAATTATATGGGGACGAAATTGCCGGTGAGGATGGCATGGTGGATGCCGAAGAAATGGATCTAGTAAAACGTAACCTTGCGGTATCTGCAAATCGAAATAATTTTGATACAAATTCACATGATTCTCACTCTGGCTATGGGAAATTAGATGCAATGAAATGGGCTGAATCCATCGCTTTTGAATTGAATATTGATGACTAATTTGTATCAAGTATTATTCCATTGTATCAAACGAGCCTATGGCTCGATATGACCCTATGATTAAATCACAATTCGAACCCGCAAATTACATGACTGACCCGCGTGCGAGAAGTTACTTCCTTGTTTTCCTGATGTTCTCAAGTGTGTTAGTTGCATTAGTTGGCCCTGCAAGCATAGTAATGGCAAATAACGAAACGACGGCTGGAACAATTTCTGGAACTGAAGTTTGGTCGGGAACTCATCAACTAACTGGTGACATTACAATCTCTGCGGGTGCCAAGCTAATTGTCGAACCAGGAACTACAGTTATTTTTCCTAATGGAACTTATCTCGACGTCCGTGGAAACCTCTGTGCTGGAAAATCCTCTTGTGGCGCTTCTGGCGATTCTAGTCTCGCGAATAGAATTACATTCAGGTGGACAGATCCCATTGACGACCAAGCAAATGGAACTTGTTTGGGAATGTCAGAGGGTACCCAGAGCATCGATATTAACGATCCATCATGTTTTGAGGGGATTTTGATCCGAAGTTCGATTGATCTTTCACAAACCGGACTTCGACATATGACATTCGATGGGGCTTGGGGAATTCCATACTTTATCGATTCAGTAAATCGTTGGAGGTATGGTGTAATGGTTATCGATGGTGCTGCCCCTACGTTGACGGAAATGACCTTCACAGATATCAATACCAGCAGTGTTCTGACCACAAATTTAGCTCAACCAACTTTTATCGGTGGCGAATATGTCGCAGGAAATGACGCAGAGAGCGATGTTGGTGGTTCCGCAGTTCAAATCTACGGTTCTGGAACACATATTTCTCCACTGGTTATGGATAGTCCTTCATTTGTTGGAACAGATAATGGCTGTGGTCAACGAGATGGTGGTCGGCCAACCGTTTGGGCTGAAAACACATTTATCGAAATTAATAATGCAAATATTGGAATCGGGGATTATGGATTTAGTTTAATCAATTCAGCAGGTCATGTTACAAATTCTGTTTTGGGTGTGAATTGTAATGCAATTGAGATAAATGGTCGCAAAGCAATTCAAGGCGTTGATTATGAATTCTCAATTTCTAACAATGAAATAACTACTGCCGAAGGATCTGGAATTTATGTTTATGATGGAGCGATGGCTGAATTATTCAGCAATGAAATTTCAGGAGTAAGCGAAGCATCTGGAATTTCGATATCATCTAGTAAAGTGAATATGCATGATAACGATATAGGACCTATAGGTGGGTGGAATGGAATTTGGTTAACTGGTTCATACGATGTAATAGCAGAGCGAAACAATATCGTTAATACTGCTAAAGAGCCACTCCGTGCGGGAGAATTTGGTAACCAAGCTCCTTCACCGGCAGCTTCGCGTCTCTATTTCGTTAACAATACAATTACTCAAAATTCACCTGGAGTTTGCTCCAGTGATAAATATTGGGGCGGAGATTATACTTGCCCAGCTGTAAGTGTATTCCGAACTGGAGTTACTTTGAAAGATAATCAAATTAGTGTTGGAGGAGATGCAGATGGAATCCGTGCCATCGGTGCTATTTTAGATGTTCAACGAAATATTTTCGACGTTCCAAGCACCGGTGCAATTATCAAACATTATGATGATGGTTATGCAAACTCTCAACAATATGGTTCGTTAGCGTTCTTTTCTCAAAATTTATGGAATGGTGTGGATACTACTTACAATGTCACTAAATCTTCAGTAACAGTTCAGTCTGAATATATCCCCAGCCCTCCTGCGGGAATTAATCCCGTATTGCTTTCTTGGTCCGATCAAGAAGCATGGCCTGCAAATGGGTTTCAAAACGCAATCATTCCGACCCCCGTTTCAGAGTGCTCTTCATGCGACAATTTGACTCCTATCGATTTCCCTCTGGCGGTATCGATGGATAATAATTCGACAACCTTCACGTTTGCAAATTTGTCTAATCTAGACCGCTCGAAAATAAATATTGCAACTCAACCAACTCCATTTGCAGTTCAGGTGCGTCGAGCGGAGATGGTAAGATTCCAAACTTTAGTCAATGGTGAGCGCGTTGAAAGCGCGAATGTTTTGATCGAAGATGCGCTAGGAAACGATATTTATTCATTGCACACAGATCAAGATGGATATACTCCGTGGTTTGCTTTACCCTCGGATTTTCATCTTGACTTCAGAGGTTTAGAGGGAGGAAATAATCCAGATGGATTTGCCGATGATGAATATGAAGATTCATGCTCGGATGGAATCGATAACGATGGGGATTTGAATATTGATGCTGACGATGACGATTGCGATCATGCAGCAGGAACTCGGGAATTATCGCGATATTTCTATACTGCTTACAAATTTGGTTTTGGATATGATAGAGGGGAGTTCACATTAGATGATACTACATATCAACAAACGGTCACTCTGGTCAATGATGGCCCTACTGTGTCGGTCAGTCAATATGAGGGGTATTCATTCCGTAGGATTGTTAATTTCACCGGGTCCGCTCACGATGGACAATTAGCCGGTTTCTACGCTACCGATGAATTAGCTCAATGGGATCAACAAGGATATGTTCACTCCATTGAAATCAGAAATCCATTCACCGGTGAGTGGATTGAGGCAGGTCTCGCTGTCGATGATAGTGGAATGGCAACAGGAACCGTAACTAGGCATAATCATCCATTCTCTGATTGGTACTATTCTTTTGATATGTCTAATCGGCAAGAGGGCGATTACACCTTTGAATTCCGCGCATATGATGGTATTGATTACAGTCCGATAATTTCCCGAACCATCAAATTGAATACAGCAGCACCAATAATTTCAGTCACGACACCAAGCGATCATTCAACATGGTCTGAAGGTTCGATAACTTTCGAAGGAACCTCCTACGATCAATACGGGTGCCCTCTCGATTGTAGTAAGGACATTGGCTCTGTATATTTCCATATCAGTGGCCCTAATTTTGAGGGTGTCACACCCACGTCTGGTGGTTCCGATTGGAGCTGGAATTGGGACTTTAGTGGGCAACCTAGGACTGTTGCTGACTATACATTTACAATCTGGGCATCCGATGGAAATTTCTGCATTGGAGTGATTGATGAATGTGAGCCAGTCGTTCTTACATTAACTGTGGACAATTCCAATTCAATGCCGTTTGTTAGTTTGATTTCACCACAAGATGGCGATAGAATGTCTGTTGGAGTAAATTCTCAGATTCAAGGGGTTGCGAGAGATAATGATGGTGAAGTATCTAGAATAGACATAACTGTCAGAGATATTTTCAATGGCGGTACAATTGTCCACGAACAATCAGTGACTGAGATATTACCGAATGGTGGTTGGGTAGCCGACTGGGATTCAACGCACTTGATTCATGATTATCAATATTCGATTGAAGTTACTGCATATGACGGATACGATTACAGTGAGATGACTACAATCGCTATCACAGCAGATAATCCACCAGATGCTGGAAATAATCAACCATCATTCGATTCAGCAAATTGGGTACAAGAGATCACACTTTATTGTGAAATTGATTCCCAATCTCAAGATCGCTGTACAAAGGCTTCAATTGATTTGATGCAATTCTTTTCCGATGCTGATGTTAATCAAGAATTGATATTATCAGTTTACAATAATCCCGAACTCACTTCGGATGACGACTATGGTCTTGTAATCAGTGTCGGCGTCGATGGTATTGCTGTTTATGACCCAATTTCTATGTTTTTCTATGATACAGATATGGATACATGGACCTTAGACAATGTCGTTTTTCTCGCAACTGATCCTCATGGCTCGAAAATGAACTCAATGCCGGTAACATTCACAATTGTCGGAATAAATTTCGAAATATTTTCTCCCGAATCGAATAGGATTCAGACTGGCGAATTAGCAATATTCACCGGCGTCGCACTACCAGGAAAGACCGTAGTAGTAACCATTGATGGAAACCCTGTCAACAATACAATTGTCAGTGACAATTCCACCTGGATTCTCGGAATACCTGCATCAAGGATATTGGGGGGTTCATCGATTCCAGAATTCCGTTATGCTGGAGAGATTTACCAAGGAGAGAAAATATATGTTGGAGTAGTTAACGAAGGAATGCCATTAGTGATGATAATAATAATCTCGATTGTGGTTTTAGGTCTGATTGGAGGAGCATTTGCATATTTCTTTGTGGAGTTCGAAGAGGACGAAGAATCTACTGATTCTGAAGATGATGGAATTACTGAAGAATCTAGCAATGAGGGATGGATTTGGGACGAAGAATCTGAAGAATGGGTAGAAGATCCAAACTACAATAATTGATGAGACTTTGATTATCACCCATCACGAACATTCTTGAATGAATTAGCACGCAGACGAAGTATGACGAGTATGGCCTTGCCACGTCCAGGTGTTCAGGAACGCATCCTATTGCATCTACGTGATTATGTCGATTATTCGGAGAGGGTCGAGGTTCCTTTCGCCCTCTCCCAGATGGGTATTGCAAATGCTGTTGCTATCGCTCGTTCAAATGTTCCTCGAGCGATATCTGGAATGCGTGAACAAGGTTTACTTATTGAACGCCAAGCGCATGTTACTGGTGTTTCAAGAAAAAGAAAGGCATATTTTCTGACCGATGCAGGAGCAGAAGTCGCCAATAGTATTTGGGATACTGTTAGCCAACAACCAGTTAGATTAATTCATCCTGATGGGAGATCTGAGACGGTCGTACTCTCTTCAGCACTGGACATAACCGATTTACCATTACGTCATGTAGATTTTCTTCGCTATATCGATGATAATGGTTCGGTTGATTTATCTGTTCTTACAGCAGAATTAATCGAGAGAGATTTATCTAAGCAAATTGAGAAACAATTGATTTACTCTCTTAATGATCTGCCTCGAACAAGAAAATTTTACGGCCGTGAAAAGGAAGTTGAAGATATAGTCAAACTTCTCGAAGCCCAATCATCTTCAATATTGGTTCCTGGAATAGCAGGGATTGGGAAAACTGCCTTGGCTGGGAAGGTATTGGAGAGATTCACCCACCGCCGTAATCTGATATATCATCGATGCCAAGATTGGGAAGGTTCGAGAGCATTTCTTGAAGCGCTCGGAGAGTGGCTCTCTGCGATGGGCTCTAACGATTTATCTGATTATTTATCTGCGACTCCAGTCCCGCAGGCATCAGTCGCAGTCGATTTGATTGTCGAAGGAATCGGCTATTCACCAGCACTTATCGTCATCGATGATTTACACAAAGTTGGAGATGAAACGTTGATCTCAACATTACGTGGACTTTCTAAAAAGTTCCCAAAATTGGATGAAGTTGGCCTAATGATGTTTTCTCGGTCCTTCCGTATGGTTATTCCTGACCAAGATTCGAGTGGAAAAATTTTGACTTTGGTCATGCCACTAGAAGGGCTCGATCAAAATTCAAGCCGGCAAATTCTAAATGCAATGCCTGATATTGAAACAACACAATTCTCACATATTTATTCACTTTCTCGTGGCCATCCTCTCATACTTGAATTGATTAATCGAGGGAGTGTTGGTGGAACGTTCCACGCAACATTAGAAGCATTCGTCGAGCAAGAAATTTTCAGCCGCCTTTCTGGGCCACAAAAGAGGCTACTAGGATCTATTGCTGTATTCCGTGAGCCGATGTCATTAGATGCACTTAGTGAGCAAAAAGTGGTTATTGATTTACTTGATGAATTAGTTGAGAAAGGACTTGCTCGTCAAGCTGATAGTGAGAATTATGATGTGCACGATTTAGTCCGTGAATTTTTAGTGAGATCTATGGAATCTGAACTCAAACTAGAGTTACATGGTAAAGCAGTAGATTGGTATCGAACTCGTAAAGATAGCCCAACCGATCGAATTGAGTTTATTTATCATCTTCATAGTTCTGATCGAATTGAAGAATTAGCAGAAGTACTAACCAACGAAGGCCATGGTCTGGTTAAAGCCGGCCACACTGAATTATTGGGGATATTACGTGCGTTGGATCAGGATGGATTTGATGCTCAAGGTTGGGGTGTGGTTCGTGAATTAAGAGGGAATATTCTTTCGTTACAAGGCCGATGGGATGAGGCTGAATTAGAGTATGATTCTGCAATTACTTCCGCGAAAAAGAATCGGTTAGGAAATCAATTGGCTCGCCTATATTCTGCTCGGGCAGATATAGCAGTAAAGCGGGGCGCTACCGACGATGCATTAGAATTACACAGAAAAGCTCTAGAAATTCAAATCTCTATTAGGGACGCAGTTGCTGCAGCTAGATCCTACAATAATATGGGCTATATTTTCCGCCGACGTCGAGATAATCGTCATGCACTGGAAGTTTACGGAAATGTCGAGGAATTACTTGAATCGGAAGGCGACCCTAGACTTTGTGGATCGAGGATCAGACTCGCATCCGCCTTCCTTGAGATGGGAGAACTTGATCGAGCTCGAAATCATGCAATGATTGCTCACGATGAAACAAAAGAGAACGGTGATGAAACTCTACATGCACGTTCTCGAGCAGTTCTTGGTCGATATTATGCACGGATTAAAGACAACGAATTGGCGATGATGCATTATTCAGGAGCATTGGAAGTATTATCCCGATTAGCCGACCCACATAGCGCAGTCGAAGTTCAGATGCTTCTAGGCCACGTTCTCAGCGATGCTAATCAAAAGGATGAGGCTGCAGAACATTATCTAGAAGGATTGGCACTCGCTGAAGCGAACGATTTCCGCCACCTTCAAGGAGAATTATTAGCACGATTAGGAGAGGTAGAAAGCGATAGGTCTCAACGAATGGATTATCTTCAAAGGTCTTTGACCGTTTTCCGAGAATTAGGAGCAGTTGATCGAATGAAAGAAGTTCAAAACTCAGTGCACCGAGTGATTATGGGTCATTGATTATAATCGAATTCTTACACCTTTATTCTTTAATTCTCCAACACGGATTGTGAATTCAGGGCCGTCTTGGGCTGAAATTGAAATTGTGCCGGAATAATCTTCTCCAATATGCATCAATACTTCACTTTCTGCTAGATGTGGCGCATTATTTTTTTCAGAAAGATGACAAAGGACGATACTCTGAAGTTTTGGATTCATGATGTCTTGTAAAATTTCTGCAGTTTGAAGATTGGATAAATGCCCTCCTCGTCCACTTATTCTGCGTTTTAATGAATGAGGATATGGGCCCGTCATTAAACGCTCATCATCATAATTTGCTTCGATAGAAATATGCGAACAACCACTTAGATGTCTCTTTAGTTCATGGGTTGCTTCACCCAAATCCGTTACTATTGCTGCCCGATGCCCGTCTCCATTTGTTGCAATAACCGCAACATTATCTGAATCGTCATGTGGAATTGGAATTGGTAATAAGCTCATTTCATCACTAATTTGAATCCTTTCAACATTACCAAATGTTCTGCACTCAGAGATTGGAGTCCATCCCATTCGAATCGCAGTTTCAGGGCTGCAATGCAAAACCGCATCCCATTTTTCTGATGCACGTCTTGCAGATCTTGCATGATCTAAATGATGATGTGTGATAAAAATCCCATCGATCTCAAGAGGATTTACATTCATTCTACTCAGCCGTAATTCGAGCTGTTTTAAGGAAAATCCACAATCGATTAGCACCATTGTCGAACCAGATTTCAACAAGGTCGAATTACCTCTACTACCTGAACCGAGAGGTGTTATCTCTAACGACATGTTAATCGATACATTGCGGCGACAGACACCCCTTGAATCAATCCGTTAAATCTACTGAATTACTTCTTCTTTCTTACCTTTGTAACATCACCATATTTTCATCTTTAGCCGTGCGTGTCCGAACGACGCTCCATCACCGTCATAAATCAAACAAGGTGGCTTAGTATTGTCTAGGGGAGATGATGTTGTGCGTCGCAAGCAGTCCGCAGTACTAATGACTCTCTTGATATTGAGTAGTTTGGCTTTTGTTTCACAAACTAGGCCTCAAGCCCCAGTCGATCATATCAACCCTGGTGACGCACATGGGGGGGCTCCTCCTGTGACTGATGCTGACGATGATCAGATCCCCGATTTACATGAAGCACTCTTTGGAAATGAAATTCTCCTTGAAACATCTACTGGCGTGGTTCGCATCAAAGGTTTAGATCCTACTAACGGAACTGATAATATGACTGATTTTGATCGAGATGGTGCAAGCGCCTTACTCGAGTATTGTTGGCCGTTCACTCTCGACAAGTGTTTTACAGATCGTATCGCCCTTACTGGTAAACCACCTGAGTTGTCGGAATCTGGATTACGTGAATTTCTCGACCCTCGTGTTGCTGATACCGATGGTGACGGTTTACCAGATGGTTACGAAATTTTCATGTGTACTGAGGGTGGTTTAGGATATCTTAATGCTACAAATGCATGGAATTGCCTTTGGTTCGACCCGTTGAATCCAATCGATCAATACGATGATATCGACAGATGTCAAGATTTTACATTTGGCTGCGGCGATGGCTTCGATGTCAACCGTGATGGTACAATCGATGGCGGAGAAATGTATACGAATTCAGAGGAGTATGCTTTTGGTATGTCAGATGATTGGATTACAGAGCGTGATGGATTATGGTGTTCGGGAGAAATCAGTGGTTTGGACAAGAATGCCTGCCAAACTGAAATTAGCCGGCAAACCGGTGATGATGGTTGGCTAGGAAGCAATCCAACTCAGTCTGATTCTGATTATTACACTTGGTCAGAAATTATCGCTATTGGCTTAGCCGTTCCGGGCGATGGAATTCCTGATGGTTGGGAAGTTCACTATGGATTGGATCCAAGAAATGCGAGTGACTCTATCCTCGATAGTGATGGTGATGGTTGGGATTTAGATGGGGATGGTTATGTTATCCCAGATACATCGATTGCCACCGCAGCTTGGGGCGAGGCATTCAGTAATTACGAAGAATACATGATACACTATGATAGTGGTGCTTGGGTGACTCCTGGTATTCGAGGTGTCAGTTTGACGAATAGTGGAGATGAAATTTATTCATTTGATCAATCAACTTCACCTCAACTCGTTGACGGTGCAGTTCATTCCGTAATTCCTGACCAACAACGAGATCGACTTATTGTTGGTTCACGATATGGAATTACAATTCTCGACCCATTCAGTATGAGTTCAACACTTTACGAATTGCCTGATGGTTTGGAGATGTACACTATGCATCATTGGAATCATGGCATATCTGAATATCTCATTATAGGAACCAATGAGGGTATTTTGAGCATCGATTTGGTGAGTGGATTACCACAAATTGACTCTTATTTGAATACTGAGGGGGCCTATCACGAGATCGGCCCAATTTACTCTATGGTGCCATTATTAACAGGGAGTGGATTACTTGAAATGATGATTTTTGGTAAAGGGGAGGCTTGGACAATTGTCGTCAACAGTGATGATTCAAGCGAAGAGCCGAGGATTTCCGAACCAATTTTTCGCGAGGATGTCTCTGATTTACTTAGCTCGGCAGATGTTACTGTTAACGCAGCATTACACATTGAGATGGATGGCCGTGGCCCATTATTGGTTATTGGGACTGATGCTGGGTTAATTGCATGGAATACTACCGATGGTTCAGATTCAATAGGTTGGCCTTGGTGGGTTTTCAATTCAGAAAACGCAGAAAATTATGTCCAACGTGCTGATTTACTGAATGTTTCAAAATCTGCAATAGTAAACGTCCTTGTAAATGCAGGTTCAAAAGATTCATCTGGTGAATTCGAAGAAATCACAGGATTTTGGATGGGAACCGCAGGAGGAGTGCACCTAACCGACTTGTCAAAATTGGTGACAACACCAAAGAGCGCGTTCGATACAGATAGGATGTGGAATCTTGAGCGTTGGACAAATGGGGCGAATGATATTCATTCGATATACACGACTAATGATGAGATATTTGTTGGTTCTAGAGATGGAACATGGGTTCTCGATGGTGGCCATTACGGTGTTACTGGTCTCGCTGATAATCAAACGCATCTTCCTGGATTAGTGACTTCATTGGTGACTCTTGAAAGCACGGATGGAGTTTCCCTATTCGCTGGTATCTCACCCGGACGATTCATGAATATCATGCCTATCGACCCAATGTCGATGGATTCTGATTTGGATGGAATGCCAGATGGTTGGGAATTCATCTATGGTTTAGATCCTACCGACCCCTATGATCGTAATCGCGATGCCGATGCTGATGGAGTTCACTTCACTCCTACGTCTGGAGAAGGCATTGATCGTAGTTGGACAAATCTTGACGAATATCGATTTATTTCTACCAGCGAGGGGGGTTTCAACGGTACCGATCCAAGGGAGATGGATTCGGATGGCGATGGACTTACTGATGGCGAGGAATACTGGGGATGGTTTGCTGAATCAACAAATTTTGATTGCCATTATTTGAATGCAGTATATATTTGTGATGAAACTGCCGGCGACTTTGCACAAACTGTACATTATGAAGGATGGTTAGGATCTGGAGCTGGTGGCGGAACCGATGGTCCAACTGATCCAACCAACTTAGATTCAGATGGCGATGGAATGCCAGATGGATGGGAGATTGAACATCGCCGATGGATTGGCGATGTGTATAACGGTGGAAACCTCTGGACATTGAATCCAAGAGATTCAGCCGATGCTGAACTCGATGCAGATGGGGACGGTTTGTCGAATTTGTGTGAATACAAATGGGGTGCCTTACTCGATCAGGTATTGCGAGATGGATTGCCGAGTCACGGTGAAACATCTGAGGCTGCTGAGAATTGGACAAAGACCGATCCTAACAATATCGATTCTGATGGAGATAGTTTACCTGATGGCTGGGAAGCGCGATATACTTGTTCTTGGAGTAAAGATGAAGCGGGAATTAATCCATTAAATGGTTCTGATGCATTGAATAATCCTGACGGGGATGGTTATGATGTTAACCACGATGGGATACTCGATCTCGAAGAGAGTTTAGTTAATTGGCTGGAATATCATTGGAAGACTGAAGTTATTTTCGGAGATAGTACGAATAATGCAATACCGTTCCCAGAAAATTTCACTACCGTTCTCTATAATCTAACTTGGGAAGATTTTGCAGGAGGATCATTTGGCGAATACACCAGTCCCGCATACCGGAGTTTGGTTAATGGAACGACTTCATTTGATGTAGGCTCAGGAAACCCTTTGCTTGCTGATTCTGATCGTGATGGAATGCCTGATGGTTGGGAATTTTATTACGCACGTTGGAGTCTTTTCGATGAGAAGTGGACATTGAATCCTGTGGATGAACGTGACAAAAATGGTGATTCTGACGGTGACGGGATGAACAATTGGGAAGAATACAATGTCATTGATGGAAATTTGAGTGAAACTGATGATTTAATCACAGTTCCGCAATTTTACCTATTACCAATTGGCGGAGAGCTGCTCGCAAATCCATGGCTATCCGCTGAATCTTCGGAATCCTTCGGAACTTTCTTGTCCGAAGAACAGAAAAATTTGACTGGATTAACTGCGGATCCAAACAATCCTGATACCGATGGGGATGGATTGTTGGACGGTATCGAATTAATTTTCACAAAATGGAATTCAACAAATAATGTTTGGACATTGAACCCCTTGGTTGCCGGAGACGGTCAATATGATTCAGATAGAGATGGCATTACTGACCAAATCGAACTTAATCTGACAATTAACAACCCTGCGAACGGTGGGTTATCTCCGCCTGATGCACCACGAATGTGGGAAGAGGCAGAATTGCTCGACCCAGATGAAGCGGTGAATCGAGTTTATCGCATTCTATTCAATAAAGAGGGTCGGGCGTTAATCGCGCTTGAGCAATTCCAAGACTGGCAGGAAGGTAAGCCCGCTAAGCCACTGTTGCAAGCATTGCTTGGTGTATCAGATCCAACTTCAGATGACACTGATCGAGATGGGATGAGCGATGGTTACGAATATTGGTTTACCGAATGGAATTTAGAGAGCAACCAATGGGAAATGAATCCATTAACCGATACTGATATTCACGTTGATTCTGATGGCGATTCCTTCGATTGCAATGATGATGGGATTATATCAGATTCCGAATCATTTGACAATCTCGCAGAATTTGAGAGTAGAATCTATGGAAAGAAAACTGCAATTGATACTATACCAAACGGAACCGGCTTAGTCTCCTACGGAGCTGATGCAGTTAATGCTTACATCGATGAAGAAGGAATGCTTCCTAGTGCAGCATTCGGCCAACTTTATGTTCAATTCGTGTCAAAAAGTTTGATTTCCGCTGAACGTGCTGGTCTAATCAATCAACATGATTCAAATAATTTCAATATCAGCCTAGCTGGTGTTAGCGACCCTACTGACGATGACTCAGATCGTGATGGTATGCCGGACGGTTGGGAATTCTGTTTCTCAATATATGGCGAATTTCTCCCAATTAATGATTATCGCTGGTCGATGAATCCAATAAATCCGTTGGATGTTGATTACGATCCAGATGCCGATGGTTGGTATGACCGCAACTGGCTCGACACCCCTGCAACACAAGGTGCCTGGGAAAGTCGTGAATTTACCGCCCTCGGTACCGATATGCAGATTGGTCATGGTTCTCTTGGGCTTTTCTTTGGTAATCTAATGGAATATGAGAATGGTACGCTTCCTCTCAATCCCGATTCAGATGATGACTCGATGGTGATGGAACCTGTCTTCCTGAACGGTGAAGTAACCGATTATATTCAAAATATGAATTTGAGCGATGGGCGCGAGGTGTTCAAGTATGGAACAAATCCACTCGATAATGATACAGATGGCGATATGATGCCTGATTTCTATGAATATTATCGGGGCTGGAATGAAACGAATGACAACTGGTCTTCTTATCTAAAAATCGAAGTTCAATGGCAGCAAGTAACGGTAAATAATTGGAAACCTGTTGATATTACTGGAGGAATAATTGCTCGCCCTATTTTGAATTGGGTTTGGTTTACCCATGATGCAACCGATCCAGATGATGCTGGACAAGATGCAGATAAAGACGGGGGATGGGAATGTTCTAGTGGCTCATGCATTTATCAACAGTACAATAATTTCCAAGAATACTATGGTGTGGTTAACGCTACTCTATCCTCACCTACGCTAGTTCGACAAGCTATGCTCTACGATTGTTCGGGTAATTATGTGCAAGAATGGTGGCAATTACGAGAATCTCTTCTCGGTACATGTGCTGGTTCTGCAGCAATTAATTCGAATTATTTCCGCATGTACCGAATTAATAATGCGGACGATTTATTCGCGCTGATAATTGATGACAACGATGTTGATTACCAATATCTTGACACCTCTGATGATCAAACATTGTGTAGTGGTGAATGGACAGATTCATGGCAACGCTTCGCTGGAGATCAGTACCATTTACCGAATACTGGACTTGGAGAATACGTATTCGGTTGGTGGGTTTTGGATATAGATGGTGATCAAATCGTTGATGGGACTGATCCAACAAATTGGGATACCGATGGCGATTGGTTGAACGATTTCTTTGAAATCGAAGACGATATGCTCGATGGTGTCCGTGGAAATAGTGGTTCTCCAATTCGATACGATGATAGGACGACTTAATCTCCTGATTCTTTTATTGTGTTGATTTAATTTCCTGAATATGGACGGATTGCATTAATTTGCTCATCACGATTGGGTCGACCTGATGGAGGATAGTCAATTTCCGAGCGTTGACGCGCCGATCGAAGAAAAATTATTATTCCTTCAAGAAAATATGTCTAATTTCGTCAAACAATACAGTTTGCCGGTTGTTGAAGTCGCATTAGTTATTTCAAAATATATCCGAATATTACGTGATGAATTAACCACAAAGGCTGATGCTGTCGGTGAAATTTTGCCGATTGAATTAACTCAACCCTGGAATATCGATACAGATGGTCAAAACCCCTCCATCGATTCATTCCCAATTGAGAGGGTAATCTCAACTATTGATCAAGACAGGATGGATATATTTGATACAATAATTCGAACGATTCTGAATAATTCCGAAATACCATTGATTAACGGTCTGACTTTGTTACGAGATTGGGAATCAGTGGCTAGGGAACAATTGGTCAGCGCGAACAGCCCAGGTCATCTATTCAGTCCCTTTGAATTGCCTGAAAATTTTTAGATCATTCATTTTGAGCGGATGCGACAATTCTACTCGAAACCCACCATGCATCACCTATTGACCAGAAATAGAAGAGTGGCCAAAGTACTACTGAAACAATCAGTGGCAATTGAATCAAAAACCAACTAGCCGCTTTCGAATGTTGGCGGTTGAAGTGTTGGCCAAGGAATAAAAACGGAATCAGAGATAATGCGAGAGCCACTAACGGTCTAAATGTGCCCCAAGGCCCAATTCCACCACTGAGTTCTGACCAAATTACGCCAAATACACTTAGGGGATTCACACGATTCGGCTCTTCTTCCGGAGCAACTTGCACCACATACTCCTCTACCATTAGATAGGTCTGAACATATATCAATCATCAATCTGACGCTGTCTTGGCCATAGAAAACGCCAACAGTAGATGCTCGCTGGAAACTCTAATGGCAACACCAAAGGTTCTGGTAACTGGATTCCCTGTTTTTTCGAATAATTCAAAAAATATTTCTGAGTTGATAGTAAAACAATTATCTATCGATGGTATCGACGGTGTTGAGTTGGAAACCGATATTTTATCCGTCGATGAAGTGGGGGCGAGCAAAGTTGCATCACAATTACGAGAGGGAGATATATTCGATGCGATTTTACATTTAGGTTTAGCTGCAAAAAGGCAAAAAATTTCTTTAGAACGATTTGGTAAAAACCAATTTCGGATGAATGAGGAAGATAATTCAGGTAGAATAATAAAATCAGGTGAGATTATTGAAGGTGGAACTGATCGATTAGAAACAACAGTTTCAATCCATGTCTTTGATGAGGAATTTGACGACGATGAAAACATTTGCTGGAGTGAGGA
Organism: uncultured Candidatus Poseidoniales archaeon; assembly: GCA_963934165.1. Taxonomy (GTDB): domain Archaea; phylum Thermoplasmatota; class Poseidoniia; order Poseidoniales; family Thalassarchaeaceae; genus MGIIb-O2. The sequence continues at coordinate 29,579 of CAWVXH010000001.1, read as the reverse complement.
TGCTGGTGGTTATGTATGCAATGAAACAATCTATCGCACCCTCAATCAAATCATAAAATTGGGATTATCGAATTCAAATGGACGAACACTACCAGCGATATTCATTCATTTGCCACCAGAAGATTCTCTGGAATTGAATGTTCAAATTAATGTAGTCAAACGAATTATAAATTGTCTTGTTCATCGACCATATATGCACGTTGTCGGGGCATTGCTCTTCAATTCAGATCAAGAGATCTTGGCATGTCGTCGTCCAATTGGTGATGTTTGGGAAGGTTGGTGGGAATTCCCAGGGGGAAAAGTCGATGGAGTTGAAAGTGATTTTGAAGCTCTTCGAAGAGAATTAGATGAGGAATTAGGAGTGCTAATTTCGAAAGCTGAACCGGTTGAAAACATAATTCATGAATATGATGATAGAACAGTAGATTTACGAATTTTGAATTGTGGAATTATCAATCCAAACGAAGTTAACCCCACTGAACATGATAAAATTCGTTGGCTTTCAAAAAATGAGTTATTGTCGGTAAAATGGTTACCTGCGGATTTACCCATTATTCAAGAATGGCAGAGTCAGGGACTCCCCTCTTCTTCTTCTTGATTAATGGTTGGATAACCCCTTTTGTCGAACCATTCTACTGGGGAACCACTCTTCCTCATCGATAAATCGTCACCAGTACTTCGAGGAATTTCATTTCTTCCTTCGTGCCAAGTTTGTTGCTCGATCCATATACCTAAGTCCTCTCCAGAAAGGCTGACGGTTAATTTCCCGCCCAGATTAATATCTTCAAGTGCAAAAGCAACCTTTCCCGCCATGGCAGCCTGTCTGGAAAGGTCGAAAACAGTCGTGTCAAATTCTAGGTTCATCGACATTGCATCTAGCGCAGTGTCTAAAATTCGTTGAGTTCTCATCAAGTTCAAAATGAGTTCTAATGATTCAGCCTTTCCGTGCATTAGTTGAGCTCGTCGATCGCTAGGAAATGAAGCTCGCTCAGGAATCCTATCGGGTACCCAATCTGGGAATAATTTCTGGATTGCTTCGACAACTTTCTGCGCATCCTCCCATGCTCGAACAGTTGTTGAGACACTAATCATCGGCTCCATGAGTCCCTCCGGGTGCCGATGGGTCATATGTTCTCTGTTTCATCTATCTCGCAACAACACGAATGGTTCAAATCTGAAACTATCCACCTCGATTCATGACGGAACGTTCACCTGGCATTGGAGTAGCTTTATTTCTCGCACCTTCTTTGTGTGTTGTTGCCTTGAGATTTGGATTACCGATACTCGACGAGGCAATATCAAATGATTATTTAGTCGAGATTGGAATACATACCACAGCTATCATTATAGGTATTTTGATGTTCCTTAAATATCGTGTCGTTGAAGATCATGAATATCACCGCTCTGCTGCGATAAAGCGATTGACAAAATCATATACACAAGAGGATAAAGGGCTTTGGGATAAGGGAGATATCGCAATCGAGAAACTAGAATCAGCGGCTTCTAATCAACAAACAGGCAAGAGTGCATTACGAACCCAAACAATGCTGTCTAGTCGTATCGGATCTATGAATGCAGAATCTCCCGAAGTAGAAGTCGAAGAAGATATTGAAACAGAAGTAGTTACTCATTTGAGTGGATTCAACACATTAGTTGACCAACAAGTAGTCGATGGAAATGATCCGAAGAAAGCAAAAATTTCCGACCGTCTTGATTCCTCTGCGGCTAATCGCATGGCTAAACTAAAATTCAAAGCCGAAAAGAAAGCTGAAAAGAAGCGATTGAAAGTAGAAAGAACACAGGCAAAAGCTGAGTTGAAAGCCACAAAAGCATCCGCAAAAGCAATGAAATCAGAAAAAGGTGACTTGATGAAATCTCGTTGGAATGAACCGGCGGCTTCTACCATGGCTAAATCTGTAGTCTCTTGTAATGATTGTGGGACACTAAACCAATCTGGAATTCCGTATTGTTCTTCTTGTGGTTCATTCCTCGATTGAGGATGGAGAGATTCAAAGAGGGTCCCTTGGAGCCACGCTTAGGTGAGATGATGGCAGGGAAGCGTGACTATTACGAAATTCTCGGAATTTCTAGATCTGCTTCAGAGAAAGAAATCAAAAATGCTTTTCGTAGCCTAGCTCGAAAACACCATCCCGATAAGAACCCTGATAACTCTGACTCCGAGCGACTTTTCAAAGAAGTTCAGGAAGCCTTTGCTGTCTTATCAAACCCTGATGAGCGAAGAAAATTTGACACATTTGGTCACCAAAGACCCGGCGGCTCACCGTTTGGTCCGAGCGGATTTCAGAGTGTCAATATCAATTTCGATGATCTTTTTGGTGGTGGTGGATTTGAATCAATTTTCAGTTCTCTTTTCGGGGGTGCTGCAGGAGGTAGACAACGCCATCAGCGCGGCTCTGATTTACTAGTTCACCACCAAGTTCCTTTCCAAGTAGCCATGGATGGTATTGATGATTCTATTGAAATCGATGTGCTGAAGTCTTGTGATGATTGTTCAGGTTTGGGTTCAAAGAGCCCGGATGAGATTAGAGAATGTCCTGCATGTGATGGAAGAGGAAGAGTACAGCGAATTGAGAGAGTCGGACCATTTTCCCAACAGGTTGTCAGCAATTGTGCGAGTTGCCGTGGTGATGGGCGTATAATCCCAAATCCTTGTTCAAGCTGTCAGGGAGAGGGAAGAGCATCTCGAACAAAGAAAATGCAATTTCATGTGCCCCCTGGAATCGATAGTGGTAATCGATTAAGGATGTCGGGACATGGTGAAGCTGCAAAAGGTAATCGTGGTGAACCAGGTCACCTCTATATCGAAATTCAGGTTGAGGAACACGAATGGTTTGAGCGAGATGGTTCAGATTTATTGATGGCCTTACCAGTTAGTTATCCCGATTTAGTACTTGGAACAATTGTAGAAATACCTCATATTGATGGTGACAATTTGAAAATAAGAATTCCAGCCGGATCTAGACCTGGAGATACAATTTCTTTGCGCGGCAGAGGATTACCGGGCCAGAGAAGTAGAATTGGCCGCGGCTCGGTGATGGTGTTGTTAAAACTCGATATTCCAGAAAAAATCCCTCGTTCTTTGAAGAAACAATTGGAAGGGATACGGGGGGAACTAAGTATCGACTCAGTTATGTTAGAAGAAAAAATTTGCTCTGAAGCACGACAACGTCGCCATTCTTGATTGGTTCATTCGATAGACGCATCCCAATCGATTGCTCGATTTGGCACTGCAGCGAGAGGTTGTTCATCAACCAGTCCTGATAACTGAAATCCTAGACTTGAAGGGTTTCCGTCTAGAGTAATTCTCAAAAATAATTGCGAATGGGCTTTCATTTTATCGAGAAAAATCTCATCGTTTTGGAATAATCGTGATGGGGAAACATCACTGATGCTAACCAATGTTCCTTCTGGCGCGTGGACTCGCATTGCTGCTAAATTCCAATCCTTATCTCCTATTCTGATGCCTAGCAATAAGGACGCAGTACCTTCTCTTATACGCCAGATACAAATCTCTACTTGCTCGGTCATATGCCGTAAGATCGGTTCTCCCCATTCGCTGATGATAGATTTCCATGGACTATCTCCTAATTGGTGTAATGCCGATTCTATCGCACCTTCATCAATCGAATCGCTAGCCAGAGCCAACGACAATCTTTCTCGAAGACGTTGAAGACGTTTCCTCTCATGTTTTTCTATTTGAACTGGTAAATTTTCTCCAAAGAATATATAGCGACGATTCCAAAATAATACCAATAAGATAGGAGATAGCAACACAAACCCAATCAAAATATAAAAATCGGTGAATAGATAAGAAAAATCAGTATAAATTCCTGGTTCGGGTGGTTCATGAGGGCCAAGATAACCTATTTCGAAGGAATAATCAATGATAGTTCCTTGATCTCCCTGCCTCTCGATACGAATAGCATGTAATCCGTTTGGAATAATAATTGTTGAACCATCAGTGGTGTTTACTATTGCTCCGGTGATTTGGTCGAGGGCTTGAATTTGATAATTTACCCTCGATAGTGTGCCGCCATCGATAAAGATACGCGAACCATTTTCATCGGTGATGATTATTTGGTAGATGTCTACATTATCATTTGAATGAAGATGGCCAGAATACACCTCATTTGGTAATAATTGTGTATTTCCGTTAACAGTATCGGAGGGAATTGGAAGTTCTTCTTGTGCATCAGCAAAATCTCCAGCATCAGGAGGTTGGATTGGATCGATTATGAAAGACCATACTGCTACCTCATCAGATGTAATACGAACTTCGATAGCGACAGTTTCAACTGGTGTTGTAAATTCAGTCGTTATCGGTTCAGCGGATATGTACTCGATTGTTTCTGAACCATCTTCAAGGTGAAATATTATCTGGTAATAGCTAATTCCTGAAATAAATTCGGGAGTAATTGAGAAGGAATATTCTTCTCCAATATCTAAGAGAACTGCATCTCCTTCTTTATCGAAAGAACTGATTGAGGATCGGAATTTGGTATAATCGTTCAACGAAAGCGGCTCTCCGTGATTCCATGGATTGGATAATTCTCCCCCTCCCGGTGCTTCATCGATATTTGAATCTCTAGATATTCCGAACATATATGTCGAATAATTCACTCCTACTTCTGGAGTTATTCTGAACCAAAGTTGTCCATCTTGTGGATAATCAATTAATTTATTTATTGAATCTGCCGGGTTATATTGTGTAATCAGTTTATTTTCTAAACTATTTCGTGACCAAATTTCAAGATTGGCACCTTCTGGTGCTACGAAACGGTTGAGCAATACCACATCTCCCGCACCACCCTCTATCATTATCGCATCTTTATCAGATGTCGAATCTAACCCGCCAACAAATATCACAATTGATGAATTGATTTGATCATCATTGCAATTCCAAAGGAAGCAATTGTGCAATAAAGGCATTAGAATTGGTAATTCTACATCGCTCCCAGGTGAAGGAACAGAATTAGGTTGGTCTAAAGATTCGGTTGATGACAATAGCCAACCCCCAAGTCTCGATGAAGAATAGTGGTTGGAATGTTCTAGGTCAATTTTTGCAGTAACGGTTGAACCTGAATTCAAATAACCAGACCAGGTGACTTCGTGAAGATCCTCGATAAAGATGGATGTATTCCCATCGATTATCTCTAATTCCATTCCAGTGCAACTTGTTATTTCACATTCAAGACTATAATAAAATGACCCTGAATTGTAAATGAAAATTTCATCTACAATATGTATTTCTTCGCTTTCTGCTTCTACATTCATCACCATTGGTGATAGCATCAGCAGAGCGAGAACGCTGGCAAGCCTCTTGTTCACGCGTTGTCGGGCGCGACTCCCCCTTAGAATCCTTCAAGCGAATCGTGCGGCACGCTCGCACTATGAGTGAGAGGGCGATGGCGCGGAGTGTCGTCGCAAGGCAGCGTTTTTCGCGCCTTTTCGCACTCGGTGACCGCAAATCTCCAATTTCTTGGTCCCCGGCATTAGTAATCGGATCAGAAGATAATGAATTACCAATTTCTCTCGCACCTCTATCTTATTCAAGAGATGGAAAGTCATTACCTGCGAAGATACAAATGAGCACTAGAGGTAACCTTTGTTTACCATTCGATTCAACCGATGAATGGCATGCAAGTGAGGGTTTGGTTCTCCCCCCAAGTCTTTCTGAATCTAATTCCGGAGAATTTGGAACAGGTGATCAAATATTACCTGTTTCTTGGCAATCACTTCTTCATGATATTTCATTATTAGATGAAACAGTTGAACCATCGGTAATTATTTTGACCGATGCACCGCAACTTGCTCAGCGCCCCGGAATGCTCGTTGATGCGATCTATACACTACGTACGCGCTTCCCAACGTCATTACTTTGGACTGTGGGTATTGGTGGACCGGATAATTGTGCTCTTTTGGCTTGGATGGGGGTAGATTTGTTCGACCTCTCGAGATCGAGACATGCTTCATCTCTTGAAGTTCTTCTGACTGAAGATGGCCCTAGGCCGGTAGAGGATTCTCTCGATGAAGATTGTACGATGATTTCTCAACTTGCGGCTTGGAAAGCCGCGTTGGCCGAAACACGCTCAGCAATTCGCGAAGGTTCACTTCGTGAATTAGCAGAGCGTCAGAGTTTGTCCAGCCCTCGTTCAGTCGAGCGTTTACGTCGTCACGATGCTAAAATGAGTAGTTTGAGTGGTGGAGAATCAGGACTTAGTAGAATAAAAGGTCAAGATTTCCCACTCCGTTGCCATTCGTATACTAGTCGTAATGATGCTTTGATTGTCGATTGGCAGAGGCGCATTGCCGAATCACATTCTCCACCAGAACATCAAACAGAAATATTACTACTTCTCCCTTGTTCGGCAAAAAAGCCCTATCGATTATCAGCCTCACATCGCAGATTTAGGAACTCGATTACATCTAATCGAGTTCATGAGGTGATGGTGACAGCTCCATTGGGACTTGTTCCTCGTGAACTCGAAGATATATGGCCTGCTGGGAATTATGATATTCCAGTTACAGGGGAATGGGATTTAGATGAATTAACTACTATTAGGGAGATGATTAATAAATTTGCAATTCGCAATGGATATTCAAGAATCATCAATCATTCTGGAATTCATCTTGAAGTTGAAGGAATTGACATAATTGATACACGCCAAGGCGAGAGTGCAGGCAATTCAGAATCTCTCACCCGATTAGAAAATGAGGTTGGCCGAGCCGCTCAAGAATACAAGCTTTCAAGCCCAAAAGAAAGCATACATCGTCTCAATAAATTATGTGCATTATCACTGTTTCAACATGGTACAGACGAATGGCTGTCCGGTTGTAAAGTCGAGGGCCGACCACCAATATATACAATTAAAAAAGATAGAACTCAATTAGCTAGGTGGAACCCAAGACTTGGTCGATTCTCATTTTCTAAAGCATGCTTACCACTTTTACACGAGAGCGGTAAATTTCCGATTGTAAATTTAGTCGGTAATTTCGATTGGAAAGGAGATCTGTTTTCGACCAATATTAAATCAAAAAATGGTGAAATTCGCGTTGGTGATGAGGTTTTAGTCTATCAAAATGGTACACTAATCGGCTCGGCAAGAGCCGAAGCAGCAGGTTGGGAATGGCCTGAAGGACCTGGTAGGTTGGCGAAGGCACAACATCGATTGTGAGACTCACTCAATGGGTATGTATGCGTAGCGATTAAAGAGGGGCAGCAGGTCGCCCGCACGCCTGAGGTATCAAAATGGCTCGAATGCACAGTAAAGGAAAAGGCACAAGTGGCTCATCAAAGCCAGATGCAAGCAAGGCTCCTGTATGGTCGGAGACCAGTAAAAAGGAAGTCGAAGAATTAGTTCTCAAGTATTTCAATGAAGGTCACTCAACAGCAATGATTGGTACAATTCTTCGTGACCAACACGCAATTCCCGATGTGCGCCTCGTCACTGGAGAAAGGATTGGACAAATTTTGACTCGAAATGAAATCACATCATCATATCCAGAGGACATGATGAACCTCATGCGCCGTGCTTTGAGCTTAATCGACCATCTGGGTGCTAACCGCAAGGATCTCCATAATCGCCGACAACTCGAACTTTGCGAATCTCGAATTCGTAGGTTAGCGCGATATTACAAGGGTAATGGCCGCTTACCTGCGACTTGGGCTTACAAGCGTGATCAATTACGCTTGATGGTCGAGTGATTTGTTTAGCAATCAAAGATTAAATCGCAACAATTGTGGCTTTAGTAGCGCAGAAGATTTGAACCACGTCCGCTCAGACCTCGTTATGTCCGCGCTTCTGGAGACGGCTCCATTCGCTCCTGTTTCTGATATTCTTATCGCTGCAGCTAATGAAATTCACCGGACAAAAGTTCCAATTCTCTTATTGGCGGCTCCTTCGATTGAAGGTTCTCTCTCTTTGTCACCGATCGAAGCCGCTTTAGTCGACAGTGGAATTCCTTATCAGCGGCGGTTTAAATTGGAAGCGCCGAGTGAAGGATCTTGGATTCATATTTTAGGAAGTGGAGATGAAACTGGGCCGAGAATAGAGACGAATCCATTTCGATTAACGATAGCAGGGACAATTGTGAAAGGATTGACTGGTCATCGTGGTGATGAGAGAAAAGGGCTGCTAACCGCTATTGCTCAATCCAATGTTCTCGGACAATTAATTTCACCACAAGGGCTTAGAACGCGGCGAATGAAGCCTTGGGTGTTATCTGGTAACTGGCTACATTCTTCTCTTGATACGACATATGATCCAGTGTTCACAGCGATTCGTGATCAATTGGTACAAGAGGGAATCATCCGAGTCGTATGTTTACCTGAGGTGCCCGAGCCGAATGTTTCCATCCACAATTGGATTGATCCAACTGCCCTTGATGCGATCACTTCTCGTTGGCCAACTTTGGATGTAGAAGGAAGAGCCCGCGCCCTATCACACCTTGTGAAACCTTCATTGGCCCGTTCGACACCTTCAACTGCTCGATTGGAAGAAATTATTTGGCATTGTATTCTATCCCCTGGATGGTCGACTGACTTAGCAGGTCAAATTACCACCGGTGCTCAATTGTGGAAAGAATATGCTGCGCCGGTCGCAGCAGCAAAATTAGTCGATAAATTATTACGAGATGGAAAAATTTGACTATTCTTCGATTCGCAGGATTACATCACAGCCATTACATTCGAATCGTAATGGCCGAACGTTTGATTCTACTGAATTGATTGTATTGCAGGCCGGGCATTGAATTGTTGGCCCACGACCTTTTCGAGGATTATTCGATGGGTCCAAACGTGGTGAAACCAATGCGACGGGGAAAACTAACAAGATGCTTGAACCAACGATTCCAAGAACGATTTGCATTGGCATGCCTAGAATATAAACAATGAAAGCCAGACCACCAAGTGTTACAACCGTTAGTAAAGACGGAACACTCACTCGTTTTCGAGTCATCAATAGTCCCATGCCGATAGCAGCACAAAGTGCGAATACCGAAATCATTGCAGAAATAAGTGGGCTAAATGCCATATTTGCGGTCGGTAAAAACTCGATTCTGTATACTAGTTCTGGGTCTAACTCGTTAGCATCTACGGTAATCATTTCCATGAATATCCATCTTCGATGGCTATAATCTATCTCTTCTGCAGAAATCGCTCCTAATCCTGCGAGCATCGTTGTCTTAATTTCTATATCTAAGTCGATATTTTGCCAATAATCATTACCTGGATTTCTAATGAAATTTTCTACTAAAAGTTGCCTAGAACCTAATTCGACACTACTAGACGTATCGATTGTAATGATAATTGTTTCAGCATTAAATGCACGAGTACCTCCCATGTCTAATGTGATTTCCGTTGGCCCTAGATCGACTGGATTAACTCCTACTAATGACTCAATCTCGAGAGATAAGCCATCTGAAATGAATGAACGTAAATCTGATCCTGAACCTGTAAGGTGAGCTGTTAAAGCGAGGAGCTCTGAATCATCAACTCTACCATTATTTTTCTCAACACTAGGTACCGAATCTGAATATGTTTGCAGATTTCTCCACCAACTATTCGAATTCAAACTATCATTGCCAATATTATCCAGTCCCCATCGCATCCATTGTGACATGGCTCCATCAAAGGTAATTGATACGACACGATTCATTGAATCTCCATCGAATTTTACATCTAAATCGATTTCTAAATCTGAACCACCAGATTGTAGTGGCTCCGAGGCAGGATACCAGCCCGTTGACCCAGTATCTTCACCAATCGTGATTTCATGTGTACGACTCATACTAACCTCTAGCCCGGATTGCGGTTCGAGATGGAATCGAATCGAATAGGTTCCACTCTGAGCATCTTCTGGCGCTTCCCAGACAAATGTGACTTCAACTCCTGAATCTAATCTTGTTGCGATTGGTTTTTCATTCAGTTCAGTATTTTGAACTGAAATGCCTCCGCTCGATGATGACCACATGCGGTCATCAAATCCTGAATTGATGATGATTGGAAAGTAGATTAGCCTTCCTTTCACACTTGCATCTTTTGCGGTTATTTCTAGCAATGGAAATCTTGTAGAAATTTTTGAGGTATAATCCTCGGACCCCCAGAGGAATCTTAGTCCAGCATCTTCACCTGGGCTTGAGAATAATAGACTTCGAACCGATAAGGACAATTCAACTAAATCTCCATCTCGAATTTCTCCGGCATCAACATTTACAGTTATTTGTAAATCTCCTTCTCCAGTAAGATACGGTGCAATTCCTGCATCCCCTGAATAAATTGAGCCGCCGATTTTGATGTCGAGGGTTGAATTAATGGTCACACCGACTGCCCCCTCGACTTTGTAAGGCATATTGAATATCCAACCATGCTCTGGATAACTACCATCAATTCCCCATATGACCTCCCAAGAACCGATATTTACCTCGCCTCCGATAGAAGGCGTAACTAGAACTGAGTATTCTTGATCGAGGTCACCTTGAAAGGGAGTTAACGAGCCATCTGTGGATTCTCCAATTAGGAACAAATCAAAATCCGTTGATGTGCAACACTCTACCGGTGCTTCGGCACTCGCCGGCGATAAGGCAAAGCTGGTCATGACTAGCATCGTGGTAAGGAAAATTGCCGAAGCCACTCTATTACCTGTCATATGGGTCTGTGGTTGACCTTCAAGACTTCAATGCGCCGCCTTCAGGGGCCCGTGGTATTAGATTTAGAGAGTACAAAGAATAGACGAGGAACCCTTGTTGGCAAGATTCAATTATGGAGCCAAATTAATTTGACCGGTAAATCATCTGCTAATGATTCAATTCTGGCGAATCCAACTCTTTCTAGTTGTATGACTTGCCCGGTATTCAATTCAAAATCTTCAATCATCCCTTTGACTGAACGCAATTCCATACCGTCCGGGATGGATAATTCAGCCTGTCGTGCCATATTCTCTGGAATCCAGTGAACGATTGGACGCCTATCTGAGCGATCCCAAGATTGCACAGTTGCTCGCCCATTAATGTTGGAAATATCTGCATAATCTTTCAAGCGAATTGTTTCAATTTCAGCATCTTGCTTCTCAATGAGAATTCTTTGACTTGCAAGGTTCCAAATTCTCGCCCCCTCAATCGTTCCATCTGGATGTTTCGGAACCGAAATCATGTCCACAGGATTACTTTTATCCATTTCAGTTCTCAGTTCCAAACTTACTGGATTTCTGACAAACGCACGTCGCTCACAATTTCCATCGATTTCTTTTGCATTGAAAGCCTCGATAGTTTGCAAAGAAACTGAGATATCTTTCTGAGTTAATCCAAGGTCAATCCAAAATGCGCGTAATGCGGTTGCATCGAAGCCGCGGCGGCGAAGTGCGCGAAGTGTAGGTAGGCGAGCATCATCCCAGCCCGAATAAACTCCATTTTCAATTTCAGCTCGCATACCTGAAGTAGAAAATCCACCGAATTCATACACCTTTACACGCCCCCAGTAAAGCGTTTCGGGGTAAGTCCAACCAAAGTGAGAATAGAGCATAGTTTGTTTTCTTGTAGAGTCCATCAAATCTTTTCCACGAATGATGTGAGTTACTCCTTGCAGATGGTCTTCGATTGCACTTTGGAAATCTAGCAGAGGCCACACTTTGTAGCGATTCCCAACCATTGGATGAGTGGAATGCTGAATACGCAAAGCAGGCCAATCTCTCAATGCAGGATTAGGCAAATTCATTTCCGTTTTCACACGAACAACCGCCTCACCTTCTGCGATATTCCCTTCTTTCATTGATTCCCAATCTATTAGATTGTCTTCGACGGAACGAGGTCTGCAGGGGCAGGCCTCTTTTCCATCGCGTAATTGTTTGAAGGCGGCGGCTGAACAACGGCATACGTATCCGAAGCCGCCTGTGAGCATTTGTTCAGCATGATCAAGATATAGCGGTATCCTATCTGATGCACGAATGATGATGTCTGCTTTGGTTCCGGTTAACCATTCGTAATCTGATTCAATCCAATCATATGCTGCTGGCATTGGTGGTTTTACCTTTGAATCGGTATCATCAAAACGCAGTACAACTTTTCCGTGATACATTTTCGCATATTCCGAATTTATTGAAACACCTCTAGCATGACCGAGAGTAAGGGGGCCATTTGGATTTGGAGCAAATCGGAGAACGACCTTACCTTGTTGAGCATTAGGCAAATCTTTGAGCCCAACACGCTTTTTTTGTTTCTCTCGTTGAAGAGCCTCTGGGTTCGTTGCAGCCAACACGTCACGTGCTACCTGAATGCCTTGGCTGGAGGCTAGTTGATTTGCCGAAGCTACCTCTTTTTCGACAAGTGTTTTTAGCTCGCGAGCCATCTTTCGAAGATCTGCACGCTCACCAAGAAGTCGACCAAGAACTGATCCAGATTGGCCAGCGCCATCATATTCGACGGCATTTTGAAGGGCATATTTCCTCACTGTAGCGATGATTTCAGAATCCCAAATGTCAGAATCCACCATGCTATCATTCTCTTCCGTCTACTTTCGGCATTTGACGCTTGTCTAAATCACCAGTCATCAAGTGAGGATTGAATGATGCCACCACCATCTTCAGTCCTTACGGGAACCGGAGTTGAATGAATCTCGGACCATAAATCCGATATCGTCGACCAAGTCCATCGAAGACAATTTGCTGGAAGTTCACCTTCGAGCATTTTATTGATCGCGATTCGAGTTTTTGGATCTGAAGGATAGCCGCTTCCGATTTCGAAATCATATTCCAATGCAATTTTCTCAATTTCCGAGTCGCGTCGTACTTTTGCGAGTATACTAGCAGCACCCGCAACTCGATCTATTGAATCCATGCCATGCCGGGAATCTATTTCCCAATTTTCCCAATTTTCGCCTAGCGCATTTCCCAACCTTTTACCAAAGCGCTCAGCATTACTATCACAAGCATCAGCTAAAATTATTCCATTCTCATTTGAATTGCTCGATAATCGAATCGCTTCGGCAAATAATTCAATTTCAAGGCTATTCAAATCTGAAACAGATTTATTCAAATCAATTCTACTCGGTGGGCAAATCACTAGGCCTATCCCCCAGTTATATTTTTCTGCTGCCTTCTCGATTTGTCCAGCGATAATTTTACGTGCCTTTGCGGTCAATTCTTTTGAATCTCTTGCACCAATCCATTCAAGCACATCTCGATTCAGGTCAGGGATCTTCAATGCACATACTACCAATGGGCCGATTACAGGGCCACGTCCAGCTTCATCGACACCGATGCTGTTCATTTTCATTTCTCCGCATCGTTCTTTTTGGACAGTCTGGAAATTCTTGATTCAAAATCATCTTCTAAGTCTAGCATTACATTGTCTGGGTGAATGAGTTCACCCTCATTTAAATCATCAGCAATTTCTACGATATCGTCGAGAGCATCTTCAGTCATTGCTCGGTCGAGGGTATGACCGGCCTCGTCGACTATTTGAGGAGCTGGTGCGGAGCGAATTTTTTCTGTTAATCCACCTGATTTTTCGATAAACTTGGTGGCGAACTCGCTCGCATCCTGTTGGGGTGATTCGATTGAAACTTTCATTATTCTTTCTTTCTTTGAGTATTTTTCCATCCAATTTTCAATATTTCCATCGTCTTCAGAAGGTAATCCGAGCCTTTTACGATCTTCTTTCAATCGGTATTTAATCGCCATTGCAACACCGATACTTCCTACAATAATAACCAAAATACTTAGGATAACGGTATGCCAAGACTGTAGCCATTTCAATATTTTTGATTCTTCAACATCTGAATGGCCATCTCCACTGCCTACTCCACCTATTGTTGCAGAATCGGTCGCAGTGAAACTAATTCGTGGATCTCTCATCGAATGAGCTTCGATGGTTAATGTCGCACTCGTGTCGACAGGTGCTTCATCAGGTACTATCATCCAAGCGGTAAATGTAACGGATTCCCCAATTTGAATGTTTAATATTTCGAAGGATCGCGGATTCCCTGAACTGCTAAACGTCGCTCCTTCGGGAGGAATTAACCCAAATTGAGTGAAAACATTAACGTCGAGATTGACAACTAATCCATCTTCGATATTTCCTAAATTTGTTAATTTCCAAGTCGATGTTAAATTATTTTCATCTGTCGTTTCGGTGGAAAGAATTTCCAGCTCCCATTCAAAATAATCGCCTGAAGTAATCATTAATTCCACCGTCGATGGATTCCAATTATCCACCCATAATTCAACAATTATCGTGGCCTGTAAATTCGAACTGGTACCTGGTCTCACACTGGCATTCAAATTTATTCCGTTAGCTACTTCAGAAGGATTAAGCTCGATGTGTTTAGTATTCAAATCAACATCTAACCATTCCGGAGTAGAGAGGAGTTTGAGTTCAAATTCATATGGTATATCTCCAGTATTTTCTATGATTAATTCTGTCCTACAGCTTTCACCAGGAGATATGTCGAAATTACAATCAATATTATTCAATTCTAATGTACCTCCTGACCTTGGAACAATGTTCACCCGTTGAATCGTGTAGACCGCGTCCTCTGGTGCAGCTAAATTCCAAATTTTTACCTCAAAGAACATGGATCCTGAAGTAAGGAACGGGGATTCAACTTGAAACCTAATATTTGCAGTTTGATTCGGATATAACTCATTCAATTCATGCCTATCGAGAACAAAGATATTCCAATCGTCCAATGCGAATGCTTGACCGAAATCTTCCAGTGGTATTCCATTTTCATCGACTGGCCTAATGCCGATTTCCAAATCGCGTTGAGTATTGCCTAAATTTCTTGCAATCATTGAAATCGTAGCGACATCAAAAGGAGATATTGAGAATATCCCCCCACCCTCGACAATTTCTGCTTCATGATGGTATCCATATTTCATCGAAAAATTGTACCAATCTTGACGCCCGTCTGAACCTGTAATCAATTCCATGCTAAATTCGTGGATTGAATTTGCTAACGGAAGTCCATTTTGAGTCGTTGGCGCCGTGATTGAAAATTGCACCCATCCGGTGGCGCTCGATGGTGCATTGAATTCATGTCCAAGGGTAGTATCATTATTGTAACCCCACCAAATATTCCATTCTTCTGCGCCAGTGATTATAATCTCGGCAATATCTGTTTGATCTGCATAATTCGTAAAATTCACATTCAAATTCATCTGTATTCCTGGGTCGATTGAAAATACTGATCCCGAATCTGGTCCGAAATTGATGCCAGGGGGTTCGATGTGGAATGGGTAGAGATAATTTGGAGTATTATTGAATACTGTCGCTGAAGCAGCCTGTTGTAATTCTAAAGCGCGAGAGGGTGAAATTTGGTTAGGATAATCGAGACCGATTGTTGAATTACCTGTCAGAATTGAATGGAAAACACATGCGGCCAAGTAGGTTCCATCTATCGATGGGTGTGACCCATCACTTGAGTATAGATTTGAGAACGAAGTGGAGCCCACCGACGGGTTGACACCTGTATCTGCAACATTATTGTAAATATATTCAAACGCGAGGCCGACAGGTGCAATAAAAGCAGGTTGTGAATCAGTAGTGATGTTTTCAAGATACATTTCATATCCTTGTCGAAGGTGTAATTGCATAGTCAGATAATCTGGATTCCTCCATTGATTATTGCTATCACCATCCTTGTATCCCCAAGTCATGAAAAGAATTGTATTCCCATTCGAATTAACGATGCGTTCGTTAAGATAAATTGCTCCGGCCTTACTCTCTCTCCAAGATGTCGAACTGGTTGGAAATGATGGAATTTGACTTTGGTCTTGAAGAATAACGTAGTCATTTGCTTCGTTCAATGCTAAGTTCCATGAATCTTCAGTCTCCCTAGCTTTTTCTTCATGATCTTTTAAATTAAGTCCACCCCCAGTCAATGCACTCACTGAGACCTCTTCTCCTCCTGAATCCATTAAATCATTGAGTTTTGATGCAAGATTATTCTGATTCGTATAGGAATTCCCTAGAAATAATATATCGTTAGAAACTCCTTTTTCAATAGATTTGGAAGGCTCCATCGTGTCTTTTAGACCCGCCGGCGCTGAGAGTGGAGTTAATAGTAAAAAAATGAGAATTACCGAGATCAGCCGCTCTTTCATAGTTCGGCTCATCGTTCTCACTCTTTCATTCCTACCCCTCTATGTTGATTCAGTCGACGAAGGGTCTATGGTGTTAGGTCCCGCTCATCCATTATGGTGCCAATATGGCCATTTAGAAAAAAACAACCCGAGCCTGTGAAGACTATTAAAGTCAAAATTCCCGAAGTTATTGAATATGAAAGAAAAACTACTGATGGCCAAGATGAGTTGGTGTCGAGCAGATTGCATCTTAAAGACAAAGATTTTCTTGATGCGATGGAATTTTTTGGCGAAGACAAAAAAGAAGATTGATATCATTTCATAGAACTGGATCAGGTATCGATTGGCCGATGGCATTGATGTCAAATTCACCAGCTTGAATGGGAGATTTTATCCCAAATTTTCGGCTTACGATTGGATCAATTTCTCCAAATACTCCTACCTCAACTCCATCGTAGAATACTTTCGCCCCTCTGCCCTCAATCCACGGACCACAATGAGGGGTAGTTGCTTGGTAAGTAATAAGATTAATTTCAGCACCAAGGTCGCGCAATAGAGCCTGAGAAATACCTTTTGCTGCCGCAAATCCTCCCCCTACCTCTGCACACGCCCACGCGGCTTTCAGTTGATTCTTTGAATCCATAACTACAGTGCCTAATTCATGAATTCTCTGTGGAAGTTCATGATGGCGATTGGCTGCGAGTAAATTCAGTAGAGATGGTAATATATGTTGCCTTAAAATTGTGTGTTCTTTGGTAATGGGATTTGCAATTACAGTTATCTCACCCTTTGCTTCCCATCTCAAGTTATTGAACTGGTCTAAATTATTTGAAAGGGTAAGGCTCTGTGTTTCTTGTAAACCAAGTGCGCACAAACTCAAACTCACCCTGCGCCTTAATTGTGATGATTTTAACGGAATTGCATCTATATGAACAGTCGATAGTGTATCGGGTAAATTGTCGTAGCCATAACCAATAGCAATGTCCTCAACGATATCGACTGGGTGCATTATGTCTGAGCGCCATCTTGGCATTGCAATCACATGCTCTTTTTCTCCGACGGCGCAATCTGCCCATTTCTCAGATTTCTCAGCACCATCGGTAACGGTTCTTGATTCGAGTAAAACACCTCCCATCTTCTTAATCGCTAAGTCAATTTCTTCATTTGACAATTCGATGCCAAGGATTCTTTGAATCAAACTATGAGGTAGGTTGTGAAGTTTTGAGTCTCCTCGAGGGCAATTTGAGATTTCATTATCCCAACCCGTTAACTCAATTGATTCAATGACTCCTCCTCGTTCAGAAAGAGAGAGGCAAGTTAGCAATAAGCAAGCTTCACAAGATCGTTTATCCCAACCCGTTACATCAATGAAAAAATCAGTAGTAGAAGAGCTAACAGCGGCATGGTTTCCATTTATTATTGGTGGAAACGATAACACCTTTTCATTCGAATCAATAATCATTGGATATTTCGAGTATCCTTCCACTAGGTGGGCATAATCAATACCCTTAGGATGGGTCGTCAGGATTTTTTCGATACTTATTTTCTTCTCCATTGCCAAAGGAATAAATTCGTATCCACCATCGACTGTTGTTACTCTAAATGGGGGTGTTATTTTTGCTAAATCATGAACTCCGATGGATGAAAATTTTCTTCTCCTTCCAAGTGTCATATGCAATTTTTCTTGATGATCCATGAGTGATTGAATAAACTCATCCTTTTCTTCGGGTGTCGAACCATTCTCTACACCGCGCACAATAGCGCCAAGTATAACTGGTCTAACTTCGGCTAATGATGATTCAACCTTCATCTCAACTTCACCGTGACGAATTTCCAGATCAGGGGTAATATCTATTGAGTGAAGGAATGAACGAGCAGCACGTGCAATGTTTTCATGGCTTAGCAAATCAGGTCTGTCTGGAAAAATTTCTATTTCTATTCCATTTTCATCATTAACTTCGACGACACATCCAATTCCTGGAAGTCGATTCTCCCATTCTTCAGCATCATATTCGATGCCCGAACGGCGTTGTAATTGAGATAATATAGAATGTTGAAATGTTAATGTCGGCATAGAAAAACCTCAATTTCCAAGCCAAATCGGAAGAGGTCGATCGAATCCGATCAATCGTAATCCTGTTATTGCTGCCGTGTCATAATCCATTGCACGCAGATTTTTTCTGGTAATCGCCTCAATACCGTCAATTCCCAATTCTCTCATCCAACCTCTGATTGTAGAATCCAACCAAGTACAGTATTCCTCTAAATTTTCGTCTGGAGCTGGTGCTACGACAATCGAACAGCCGGCTCCACGTGCGATTAGACAATCTTCTGCGCTTGGAGGCTCATCCAGTTCAATCATTAATTGTCTTTCCTGGTTAATCAAATCCATCGCTCTTGCAGCTAAACCAATCTTTGGTAATGCTGCAGCTGCTCTACCTCCTCCCGGACTTGATGCGTCGATTATTGCTCCATCAAGATCTAATTCGACGACCAATCTGAAAAGGTGATCGACACGATCGACACGATCTCTTAACATTACTAGAGCTGAATTTTGAATTTTGCTTGATAAAGAAACTAATAATCCTTCTATTTCAGCATCGTTCATCACTGGTAAATTTGCAAGATTTAGGACGATGCCTGCACAATCTCTCAACGAATCTACGGAACCTACTAAATTATCCTCATCGATTAACAATAAATCGATTTCCCGGGGATTTTCTGAAACCAATGATGGTTGAGCAGCTGATTTAGGACCTGAAATTTCAGTGCCACTTCCTTCTATAAGCCAGGGGACAGGGAATAAAAGTCCCTTTTTATCTTCTCCTGGGGGTAATATCAGTGTGTATGGATCTAATGGTGAATGTGAAGCAAGTCTGTCTTGAGTCGTTGGAACAACTGCAATGCCTTCGAAGCCTTCTATGATGGAGCATTCCGGCTGTTCCCCAATCGGTGGAGAATTAACATCGGAAAACAAAACCAATGCGTCTTCATTGATGGAAAGGCCAAGCGGTTCTAAATATTCTGAAATATCTATTATTTCTTCCGGTTCAATGCCTCGCATTGTTGCTCCATCACCGGGAGGTGGGCAAGAGCCCGCGACGATGATTCGTCCCCCTCTCATCCCAACGCCCGGCTCAGATCCAACTGATCCGAGGACAATGATTGTTCCATCATGCATACCCGCTCCAACTCTGTCGCCAGCATGACCTCTAACTAGAATCAATCCTCCTTTCATTGAAGACCCGGATTCTTTTCCAACAGAACCGTTGACATTGATGGTCCCGCCGCTCATATTTGCTCCAATTCGATTTCCAGCATCCTTCTCGATGATTAATCTCCCCTCGGCTTGGAAAGCACCAGCCATCGATGTACAGCCACCCTGCAGCGTTAATGTCCCACCTCTATTCATGGCGCCTGCGCATTCACCCAAATCTCCTAACAATAATACTCTTGATTTTGGGGGAAGGTGGGTGATGACTCCAATTTCACCATTTTTTGGTTTTTCATCACCTCCGCGACCCCAACCGATTCTTACTAAGAGGTCACGTTGTAGCGCTTCAGTAAGCATTTTTTCGAGGTCACGATTCAATTTCATGCTCTTACCAGTGACCTCGCGCATGGTTATCCTCATGCGTACATAATGCTAGTAGTCTTGATTCTGACGGGTGGGAGCACTCCGTCATAGCGAGTTTGTTAGGTTGTAAAATAACCTGAAGGGTATATTGATAGAGGTTCGCTTAGGACAATGGATTACCGTTAGGCGAGTGGTGTGGTCATGGGGAAAATTAAAGTTGCAATCAATGGATTTGGAACGATTGGAAAGCGTGTTGCTGATGTAGTCGATGCACAGGATGATATGGAAATTATCGGAGTGACAAAAACGGGTCCTTCTTTCGGCTGCGATTTAGCTGTTAAGAAGGGTTTTCCATTATTCTGTACCTTCGATGATCAAGAAAAAATCGCCGCATTCGCTACTCAAGGGTACGATTGTTCTGGTGGTATTTCAGATATGCTCGCTGTAACCGATGTCGTCGTCGATTGCTCTCCTGGAAAAATGGGTGCTGAAAATCTGCAAAAATACCAAAATGCCGGAGTTAAATATATGTTCCAAGGTGGTGAAAAACACGCCCTTACTGGGCTATCATATACCTCGTGTGCAAACCATAGTGCTAATCTGAACGCTACCGGTACCAGAGTTGTTTCGTGCAATACTACTGGACTATCTCGCACACTCGTTCCGTTGTATGATTACTGCGGCTCTCTCACGGTTGAATGCACGATGATTCGCCGAGCCGCAGACCCGGGAGACTCCACAAAGGGTCCTATTAATGCAATTAAACCAGTACTCAAAATCCCTAGCCATCATGGTCCTGATCTAAAGACAGTTAAGCCAGAAATTGAAATAAATTCTCTAGCAGTAGCTGTACCAACTACGCTGATGCATGTTCACTCCATTATTGTTGATTTACCAGAGGGGCACGGTCTGACTACTGACGGGATAATCGAAATGTGGAAAAACACTCCACGTGTGATTGTTATGGGTGGAAAAGACGATCGTATACCAACCACTGCTGAAGTTATGGAAATGGCCAGAGATATAGGTAGGAAATGGGGTGATTTACATGAAATTTTCGTTTGGGAAGATGGAGTGAAATTAGTCGGCGATAGATTGTATTATTTCCAAGCTATCCACCAAGAAAGTGATGTGATACCTGAGAACGTCGATTGCATCCGTGCTCTGATGGGAACCGAAACCGATTGGCGGGCTAGTGTGGCTAAGACAGATGCAGCAATTGATGCGTATTATGGCCTTTAAACACCTCTTTGAATTGTGATACTCTACCAACCATCTAGTATCAATAGTCAAAAACTCCTGATGGTGGGCTAGGTCATGTTCGGAGGAAGGTCAGTACTACCAATTCTGTTTATTCTCCTATTCTCGACTTGGGGTAGCGTCCTTTCTGCAGCTTCGGTTTCTGATTCAGAATTGAATATTGACACAAACCCTCAAACGCTTCCTCCTACTTCTCAAATGAGTCAATTTACCGATGTTGTCGCCTCGACATATGATCTACGGGAGATCTCAAGATTGATTCATTCACCATTTGGATCTTTTGATCCACTTTCCGACCCGATACCATTAGGTCCTGAAAATTTATTCGATCCCTCAGCAATCCTACGAACTGGAATGGTTGTCGTTCAATCGAATGATGCTGATATGACTGATTTGTATGATTTATTAGATTTGAATGGATTCAGTGTATTAGATATAATCCCCGATTCAGCTCTAGTGGTGCGATTACCAGTTGAGCATCTCGACTCTTCTATGAAGATTTTACAGGAATCGAATTCGGTTAGATGGGCTGGTGAGTTACCAATCGCTTGGCGAGTATCAAATGAGCTTAGTGGATTAGCCGGTCGTTCGGGTATAATCATTGATTTGGATATCACTCCTGCTTCAGATTTATCTGTAATCGAAATAAGTGAACTTGAAGCAGACCTGAAAATGGTTGCAGACAGCACTGTGCACAGAAGCGTTTGTGATTTCCATTTATGTCAGATTAATTCGGTGGATGCCGCTTGGCTTCCTATTCTTGCAATGGACGGGAGAATTCTTTCCATAGATTCTGCTTCGGTATTAGTAATTCACAATAATAATGCACGCTCTATCGCAGGAATTGATTCCGCACTAAGTTTGTCTGATATGACATTAAATGGAAGTGGTGAGGTATTAGCTATTTCAGATACTGGATTAGATGCAGATCATGGAGATTTTACTGGCAGAGTTCGAGCGATATACAATCAATTCGGCCCTGATAATTCTCATCAAGATCGAAATAGTGGCCATGGGACTCACGTTACAGCAACCTTGCTTGGGGATGGCTCAGGGGCTGCTCTAACTACAGGGGTTGTCCCTGCAGCATCTTTCCATTTCTATCAATTGGAGGCAGATTCATCTGGAATTCTTGCTCGATGGGGTTCTCTTTACGAAATGTTTTCTCATTCTTGGCAACAGAATGCGCGCATCCAAACAAATAGTTGGGGTAACGAGAATCTGGTGGGTGAATATAGTTCTGATTCTCGTTCAGCAGACTCTTTCTTAGTAGATTACCCCAGATTCATTGTTTTATTCTCCGCTGGTGAATTGGGAGAAAATGGATACCAGAGTATCACACCACCGGGGACTGCAAAAAATGTGATTACAGTTGGCGCATCGACTACTGGATCATATGGTACAGAAGCGATTGGGGTGGTAGCAGCTTTCTCCTCTAAAGGGACTACATTAGATGGGCGTATCAAACCAGATTTAGTCGCACCAGGGGTGATGATATGTTCCGCGAGAGCTGAAGAGGCTCAATTTATCTCCGGACTAAATTGTACTGGAGAGACTCACTTGAATGGTGTCACGCCACTTTATACAACCATGAATGGTTCATCGATGGCTACGGCAGTGGTTGCAGGTGGTGCCACGATGGTTCGCCAATATCTTCGAGATGTTGAATCAATTAGTGAGCCTCGTTCAGATTTAGTAAAGGCGATTTTAATCAATGGCGCGGAAGATATTGGATCTGAAAATATTCCCAATGCTATGGAAGGGTGGGGGCAAATCGACTTGTCTAATTCTCTTTATCCACAATATAGTGGCCTAAATTTAGATATTATTTTCGATGATTCAAGGGAATTATTACCGGGTCATAGTTTCATTTACACAATTGAGAATTCAGGCGACGGTACCAATCCTCTTGACTTTACTATAGTTTGGAATGATCCTGAGGGTTCAGCGACTGGGAATCAAAGCAGTACTCGATTGGTTAACGATTTGGATCTTATTGTTACAGCACCTGATGGTTCTGTTTACTATGGCAATTCTTTCATCAATGGATTTAGCATAACTTCTGGCAGTGCAGACAGGTTGAACAATGTTGAACGAGTTCAAATTGAAAATGGAGTTATCGGAACTTGGTCGGTTGAAATAGGTCATGCTGGCGGTTCTCAACAAGGATTTGCTCTCGTTTTGAGTGGGATGATTACAGAGACTGTTTCAGCAGATTTGTCGACTTCCACAGGATCATTATCGACTTCGGTTCTAAGCCCTCTTCAAGGTGATACTTTCCTCATAGAAACAGCATGGAGGAACCAAGCGGCGGGAGCAACTGGTACATATTCAATAGAGGTTGAAGATTTGACGACAGGATTAATCTTGCTAACTCAGCAAAAATCATCTTTAGGGGGTGGTTCTCTAGATTCACTATCATTCCCTCATTCATTTTCAACCACCGGAGTTCATACACTTGAATTTAGATTAGATTCAAACTTTGAGGTTACTGAACTTAATGATGAGTTGAACGGAATCAACAATAATATTATTCAACTTGATGTATATGTTTCCCAAATTGGTGTCAGATTAACTCCACTGATGGAAAACGGCAATATGCCATCTAATGCAGCAGAATTGACTTTAGCAAAACACCGAACATTAAATCCAAGTTCTGCAAGCCATGTGATTTTTGAATTAGAATTGAAGAATGAGGGGACATCTGAAGTAACCGTTGATATTTCAGCGTCCCCAATTCAATTGGTCGGTGATGGAGGATTATTACACCAACCGCAAGACGAATGGTGGAAAGTTTTCAATGAGTCGGGGCCATGGACACTTGCTCCATTAGGGGATGTAGGCGACCGTGTAATCATCTCTCTGAATTTTTCTGATATCGACGCTGATTTCAGTAATCCTGCTGGCCCTCAGTATGCGTTACCCGGGACATTTGTTTCACAATTAAATCTCTGGGATAAAAACGCCCCTAGCATCTCGCATTCTATTGAGTTAACTACTGAAGTTGAGAGGGTGGAAGGCCTATTTACAGTGGTTGCGGGCACAGATAATCTCGGCGCTGAACCGGGTGATTTTGCAATATTTTCCTTGTCGATTCGGAATACCGGAAATGGTCCAACACAATATACGGTTTCATGTGAAACAGAAAATCATTGGATAAGTTTTTTGGGAAGCAGTCAATCACCTGTGCTGACAATTGAGCCATTAGCTAGACTTCAATTCTTACCTCTTCCAATTAAAATTAAAGTGCCAAATAATGTCGTTGGCCAACCATTGGCTGGCTTCACTGAATTGGTTACTTGTACAACGGAATCGGTAAACGATCCAACCTTAACTACCGTCGAGAATGCAATCGTCGTAGTTTTCGAAAATCATGATTTTATCACCGATCTTTACGATGGAGGTGTTGCACTAGGTGCGATGGCTTTAGCTGCCCCTCGGCCAGTGTTGAACGATGAGGTTGTTTCAACCGAATTATTTGTATCAAATCTAGGTAACGTGCCTCTCCAATTTACAGTGTCTGCGGCATCTTCGCAAAATAACTGGCCGATACAACTCGTTCAAGATTCTACTGAGGTAATTGGAGAAGACCTCACGATTAGTATTCCTGCAGGAGGTTCGAAATCCATATTCATCAATACCATTGTCCCCCTTAGTGCGACAATGGGGGTGTCGAATGTCATTACTATCCGAACTACTCTTGAAGATGGACCAACTATAACTAATGGTACAAAATTAATCGTTCAAGAATTAGCACTGTTGGACATTGATAACCCAGATGTCTTAGATGTTGCACTGGGATTATCAAGTGTGTCAGAAATAAATTTACAGAACATTGGGAATGTGCCATTGTCGATATCTCTGACGATGGGAAGTTTAGCTACAGGGTGGTCGGGGGGATTCCTCTCCGGTAAAAATTTTGAAATGGATATGAATCGCCATGCAACGATATCAGTTGGACTAAATCTCCCTGGAAACCTGCCTGTTGGCATGCTTGATGAAGAGGTTTCTGTGATTATCGAAGCACAAACTCCTTCCGGGGACATAGAAATTTACACTATTGAAATGGGTGTAAATGTCATACCTTCGATATGGTTGAGTTTGAGTGTTGATAATATTGATTTGGAAGATATTCATCTTGGCACGACTAAAGAATTTGACATAAATGTGTCAAATATAGGAAATGCCCCAACCTCTTTGGAATTAGGATATATTACACCAGAGGGATGGGATATAGTGTTAGAAAATTCCAATTTAGATCACCTTGCAGCAGGCGAATCAGTTATGGTTACAATAACTATTCGCCCTGATTCAAAAGCCGCATTGGGATTGACTTCTGTTACAATTTTTACTAACTCAACAGATGGTGAATTAAGTGAGTGGACTACAGACGCAAACCTCGAACTAAAGGTGAGCCGTTCAAGAGACGAGCAGTGCAGTGGCCTCAGCTGTATATTTATCAGTCTCGGCCTTCCTAGGTGGACATCTGCTCTAATATTTGTTTTCGTTCTAGTCGGGTTGATTATTGGCGGTATTAACCTGCGTCGATCTTCGAATGATTTTATTTCTTCAGACGAAGAATTAATTCCAAAAGGCTCAGCTCTTATATCCGGTTCAACCTTAGAAAGGCGTGCTGCTGCTCTAGATACTTCTCGTTCCGGCGATGTTGTTACAGGCGGTGTGAGTGACTCTGAAGTAAAAGCCGCATTGTCATCTTCTTTACCAGGTAGTGGTGTCCCAATAACTCAAGAGGGAATAGCTCCACTTCCATTGAGTGGATTGCCTGAAGGATGGACTATGGAGCAATGGGTTGCTTATGGACATCTTTGGTGGGAACAAAACCAACTCTAGGCCTTTTGGGTTTGACTTATCAGTAAAGCCTTAATCGTGCCGATTGATGGATGGTTCTATCGAAGGGTCAATTGTATTGTTCGGCCCTCCTGGGGCCGGGAAAGGAACACAGGCAGGAAGAATTGTAGAACTCACTGGTAAACCTGCTGTGTCAACCGGTGATATTCTTCGAGCAGCAGTTGTGGCTGGTACTGATTTAGGTATGTCTGCAAAGGGGTTCATGGATGCTGGTGAATTAGTCCCTGATGAAGTAATCATAGGTTTAATTGCCGAACGATTAGAAGCAGATGATGCAGTGAGAGGCGTTCTTTTTGATGGTTATCCTCGAACTATTGCTCAAGCCGAATCTTTAGAAAATGTTGCAAAGGTATCAAATGTAATATCTATCGAAGTTCCTGACGATGAAATCGTTGAGAGAATTGTCGGTCGCAGGATGGATCCAAAAACAGGAGACATTTACCATATTAAATTCAAACCAGCTTCTGATGAAATTCGATCCCGATTAATTCAAAGAAAAGATGACAATGAGTCAACTATCCGAAATCGTTTGGCTGCATACCATGTTCAGACTGCTCCATTAGCAGACTGGTATGATGAGCGAGGGTTATTGAGTCGAGTCGATGGTACTCGTTCCATCACAGATGTAGGTAGTGACATCGCCTCCAAATTATCAACTTGAGGAGATATTATGGTAAGGAAACGAAGTGGGAGGAGGAATGAAAATCGCAAAGATAAAGCGAATACATCTGTTGTTCAACTTTCCAATATTATCAATTCTCCAAAAGTATTTCGTAACAGAATTCGTGATATTGCGGCAAGAGATTTACTTAAGTTAGGAAAGAAACACGGTACAAGAGGAAATTCCGAAACAAATTCAAATATTTGTCGAATGTGTAAATCGATATTAATTCCCGGCGAAAATATGAAAATAAGGATAAGAGATAAGTCCATAATTTCAACTTGTAACCGCTGCGCTAATATCAAAAAGCGTGGGCCGATGTTCCATAAGGAGTTGAAATGATAATGACAGATGTGCCACTTTCAATCAAACGTGCTGCTAGTAATCGTGATCTTGAGGTGACAGTCAGGGTTGGCCGGAGTGGTCTAAATGAGGCGATTATCGAAGAACTTTGTAGTCAATTAG
This sequence comes from uncultured Candidatus Poseidoniales archaeon, assembly GCA_963934165.1. GTDB lineage: Archaea > Thermoplasmatota > Poseidoniia > Poseidoniales > Thalassarchaeaceae > MGIIb-O2. The sequence goes on along the minus strand of CAWVXH010000001.1, from coordinate 2,650 downwards.
CAAATCGGAAATTGGTGAAGGTGAAGTTAAATCGTGGTATTGTTCAAGGTTCCGAAGAAAGAAAAAACCTGTTTGACTATCTCGCAAAAAATTCCGATTCGATTTTAGTGTATTCCCGTGGCAACGTTGCAACATATTGGATTGGTAATAATTGAGATTTTTTTCTTAATTCTAACTATCTATACGTGAACACATATTTAGACAGAATGTTGCTGGCCGTGCTATGATTACAGGCCCGCATACAGTTTTGATAGTATTCACCTTGTCTTTTGTGTTTATTTTATCCGAATCTGTTCATCGCACTATCGCTGCATGGTTTGGCTGTGTTTGCTTGCTCATCTTGGGGATGACAATGAGTGTATTCAACTTGTGTGAATCTGTTGCTAACGGGGAAGGTGGGCACGTTTTCGCACTTTTCGGTGGAGATGGTACTGTTGACATTTGCCACGAGTCGCTAGAATCGTTAATGCTCAGTTGGATTCATTTTGACGTCATTGGTTTGTTACTCGGAATGATGATTTTCGCAGCTCTTCTTGAAATGTCGGGATTCTTTGAGTATGTCTCCGTTAAGGCAGCCAAATTGTCGGGGGGAGATCCTTGGAAATTGCTGGTTTATCTTGGCACATTCACAACTTTGATTTCACTTATCATCGACAATGTAACCGCGATTATTATCATTGCTCCGGTCACATTGCGAATGTGTCAAAAGTTGGAAATTAACCCCGTCCCTCCATTATTGACCGTAGCGTTACTTTCCAATACAGGTGGTGTGGCATCTATGGTTGGCGACCCGCCAAATGTCATGATTGCAAGTGCAACAAATAGTATGGATATCGGTTACTTGTTTGGTTTCAATGGTTTCTTGTTTCGGTTGGGTTTCCTTACCTTCATTGCATGGATTGCAACTCTGGGATATATGCGTTGGTACTACCGTGAATGGCGGGAATCTAAACCAGCATATGTTGAAGCGATTCTTGAGGAAGATGAGTGGGATGCCATTGAAGATATGAGGTTGATGAGGAATACACTTGTAATTCTTGGAGCAACAGTGGCGATGTTCTCGCTCACTGAGGTCCTGCATCTTCATGTCGAGATTCATTCCATCGCTCTTGCAGGTGCAGGCTTCGCTCTGGTTGCAGCACGCCCCGAAGATCACGAGATGCGGCACGGTTTGATGCATTCAGTGATGGAAAAGGTAGAATGGCATGCATTACTGTTCTTTGCTGGCCTGTTCATTTTGGTTGGTGCCATGGGCAACGTCGGTTATCTTGAAATGCTCGCAAATTGGATTTTCAGTAATTTCGGATCCAATGAAGTCATGTTGGCAGTTGCCGTCATTTGGGTCTCTGCCATTGCCAGTGCGGTTGTAGACAATATTCCCTTCACTGCGGCCATGATTCCAGTCATCATCGGAATTGGCGAGGCTGACCCTTCTATCGATTTAGCCCCACTCTTCTGGGCACTTGCAATGGGTGCTGGATTCGGTGGGAACGCAACTCCGATCGGTTCGAGTGCCAATGTCATGACTGTATCCATCAGCGAACGTGGGCCGAACCCAATAAGCACCAAGGAATGGATGCGTGTGGGCTTCCCTGTGATGATTATCACTTGTGTTGTGGCCACCATTTTCATGATTATTTTCCACGGGATGATTTACAGTTCTGTTTAGGATGCTCTACTCATGTTTAATGGTGCAATTACATCATAATTTTCCGAGTGAAATTTAAAGACTCTTCTAGAGATTTCAGCACAAATGGTGTAATCATATCGAGTGCTGATTCTAAAGGAAACCCGCTAACCGCTGAGGTCTTCGAAACGCTTCGGCGATTAACAAAATCGGATAAAAATTTATTTGACAAACAACGTCTTAGTGCACTGTTTTTAGTTATATTTTTGCTCACCATTCACCTTTGTCTCCGGGCGGCTCAAACCCTCTAATTCATATACCAAAGGTCGGTCGGCGACTTGCATTTAGTGCGCCTTGGTACTGTAACGTATCAGGGTTAGTGGTTGAGACCGCTCCGCCCTGCGGGGAGACGGAGTGGTCTGAGACACCAGGAATTGATATGCCTGGACACCAGAGGACTCACAAAGAGTCCCTGTGTTTAGAAAAAGAATAATATTAAATTATTCCAGAAGTGGGTATGTAGAAATCAAAAGATGCTACAACCCGACTGGGGGATGGCTCGGCTCGAGAGCCGAAGAAGGTCGTGACAAGCTGCGATAAGTTGTGGGGAGAGGCATGAATCTCTTGGATCCACAAATTGCTGAATGGGACCTCCTGGCACAATGTGCCATTCCTAAATGGAAAGGGAACCTCCTGAACTGAAGCATCTCAGTAGGGAGAGGAAAAGAAATCAAATGAGATTCCGTGAGTAGTGGCGAATGAAAACGGAATAGGACAAACCGAATCCCCATGGGAAACCATGGGGAGATGTGGGGTTTGGACCGTCTATTGTCTAAGTTATGGAAATAGAAGTCGCCTGGAACGGCGCACCATAGTGGGTGAAAGTCCCGTATATGTACATAATATGACCAAGTGACGAGTCCAGAGTAGCGTGCGTTGGATATCGCGCGTGAAGATGGGAGGCAGGAACTTCCAATCCTGAATACTACTCGAGACCGATAGTTGACAAGTAGCGTGAGCGAA